>NZ_JH417574.1:55110-117578 GCF_000239275.1 Megasphaera geminata F0357
ACGCTCCAGTTGCCGTCGCTCCCGCCGCAGCGGCTCCGGCTGCTGTCGCGTCCGTAGCTGCCGTAGGCGGTTCCGTGCGCATTCACATCGGCGAAGGCAAGGATATTGACCTCGAATTCCCCTTGGGCGGCGGTATTGCCGCTCCCGTAGCTGCCGCTCCGGCAGTAGCCGCGGCGGCAGGCGCAACTTCCGCCGTAACGGGTGACGCAGTGGCGGCGGTAGCGGCCGAAGCGGCTCAGGAACCTGTCAAGGTGCGCGAGCTCCGCCATGACCACTTGAAAATTGAAAAGGTGGAATTCGGTGAAGAAACAAAAATCGAAGGCACAACCTTGTTCATCCGTAAAGAAGGGATCTGCGAGGAAGCCGTGGAAACACAGGAACTTGTAGAAGCCCTCGAACTGGATATCATCACTCCGGACCGTTATAATGAATTCTCCAACACGATCATGGACGTACAGCCTCTGGCAACCAAGGTCGAAGGAGAGCTCGGCGAAGGCGTTACCCGTGTCCTTGACGGTGTCGTCTTCATCGTTTCCGGTACCGACTCCACGGGCGTCCAGATCGGCGAATTCGGTTCTTCCGAAGGCGAAATGGACAAAAATATCATGTGGGGCCGTCCGGGCGCTCCCGACAAAGGTGAAATCTTCGTTAAGACGAATGTGACCATCAAGGCCCATTCCAACATGGAACGGCCGGGCCCCTTGGCCGCACACCGCGCTTCCGACTACATTGCGCAGGAAATCCGCGAAGCGATTAAGAAAGCGGACCCGTCTCTTGTGGTGGAAGAAGAAGAAATCGTTCAGTATCGTCGTCCCGGCAAGCCGAAGGTGCTCATTGTCAAGGAAATCATGGGCCAGGGCGCTATGCATGACAACTTGATTCTCCCGGTTGAACCGGTAGGCACATTGGGAGCGAAACCGAATGTTGACCTCGGCAACCTGCCGGTCCTGCTCAACCCGCTTGAACTCGTCGACGGCGGCATCCATGCATTGACCTGCATCGGCCCTGCTTCCAAGGAAATGTCCCGTCATTACTGGAGAGAACCGTTGGTTCATGCGGCAATGCGCGATGAAGAAATCGACCTGGTCGGCATCATGCTTGTAGGCTCACCGCAGGCTAACTCTGATAAATTCTATGTTTCCCGTCGTCTCGGCCAGACCGTTGAATGCATGGGCATCGACGGCGCCATCGTAACGACTGAAGGCTTCGGCAACAACCACGTTGACTTCTCGTCTCATATCGAACAGATCGGCAAGCGCGGTGTTAAAGTTGTCGGCGCTTCTTATTGTGCTGTCCAGGGCGCGTTGGTCGTCGGCAACAAGTACATGGGTGCTATGTGCGACAACAACAAGTCCAAACAGGGTATTGAAAACGAAATCCTTTCGAACAACACGCTTTGCCCGGAAGATGCTATCCGTCAGCTGGCCATGTTGAAGACCCTGCTCGGCGGCGGCGAAATCAAGGCTGCCGAACGCAAATGGAACCCCAACGTCAAGCTGAATAACATCGAAGTAATTGAAAAGACAACCGGTAAGAAGATCGAGCTCGTTGAAAACGAACAGGTTCTTCCGAAGTCCAAAAAACGTCTTGAAAAATACGAACCGGAAGCATAAGCTTTCTGGAGATAAAAATGGCTGAACACGAACTTAAGTACATGTCCAGTGAGGCAATGTACGAAGGAGTTATTGTAGAACTTCATGACGGTAGCGTGGGAATTGACCTCAAAGGCCGCTTAGGCCACCTGAGCATTCCCAAGCGTATGATAATTTCGAATTATGAATTGAAGCTCGGACAGGAAGTGGGATTTCTCATGTCTTATCCGGAAGTTTTCGATGATGAGCCGAAGGAAGAATATGTAAACGCTATCAAGCATAGGAATAAGCTTCTTGAAGAAGCGAAACGCAAAAACTCCGAAAGTAAACAGAGAGGAGAAACATTGTTATGAGTTTAACAGTTTTTGAAGGCTTACAGTCTGAAATATACGTGCCTATTACGCCGAAATCTATTTTCACGCCTGTAACCAAACCTTTAAGCGAAATGACTATTGCACTCGCTTCCGCTTGCGGTGCCCATCTTAAAAGCGATGCCCGCTTCAATCTTGCAGGGGATACGTCTTTCCGCGAAATCCCCGACGACACGCCGACGAGTGAATTGATGATCTCTCACGGCGGTTACGATAACAGTGATGCCAACCGTGACATCAACTGCATGTTCCCGCTCGATCGTTTGCATGAGCTTGTAAAAGAAGGCTTCATCAAAGCTACCGCTCCGACACACTTCGGTTTCATGGGCGGCGGCGGCGACCAGGAAGCGTTCCACGATAAAACCGGCCCTGAAATTGCCAGAAGACTTAAAGAAGAAGGCGTCGACGGCGTCCTCTTAACAGCCGGGTGAGGTACTTGCCACAGAACTGCCGTGATCGTGCAGAGAGCAATTGAAGAAATC
Source organism: Megasphaera geminata F0357 (assembly GCF_000239275.1). Lineage (GTDB taxonomy): Bacteria > Bacillota > Negativicutes > Veillonellales > Megasphaeraceae > Megasphaera > Megasphaera geminata. The sequence goes on from NZ_JH417574.1 coordinate 57,556, forward strand.
GGTATCCCGACTATTATTATCGCGGCCCTGCCGCCTGTAGTACGTCAGAACGGCACGCCCCGCGCTACGGCTCCTATCGTCCCGATGGGTGCTAACGCAGGCGAACCGCACAATATTGAAATGCAGACGGGTATCGTCAAGGATACGCTCCAGGCCCTGGAAGACATTGAAACTCCGGGTAAGATCGTTCCCTTGCCGTATGAATATGTAGCTCAGATCTAATTGTTGTTGCGACAACTATACTTTGGAAAAGCAGGTGTGACTCATGCATGGCGAACCGTTGAAGATTAGAGTCTTTCATATGAAAGAGGTCCGGCTTGGAGACTGCTTCAAGCTGGAAGCGGACCGCCTGACGGTACCGCAGAGTTTTAACCATGCGTGCGATTTGATTGAGCAGCTGAAGATTCAAGTATTGCCGCCGCGACAGCACGATGTAGAAACCAACACCATCATGGATGTGGTCCCCATATCCGCGAAGGTGTTGGGCCCCATCGGGGCGGGGATTACCCATACCCTGACGGGAGTATATGTCGTCATGTGCGGCGCTATCATTGACGGCGAACAGCTCCATGAATTCGGTTCATCCGAAGGCAGATTGAGCGAAAACATGAAATTTAATAAGGTCGGTACGCCCGGCGATGATGATTACATTATTCTTATAGACGCATTTGTGAAAAAAGGCACTGCCTTTACGCGTGAAACATGCATGAAGGTTTTTGAACTCGTAGATAATTTTATTCAGGAAATCAGGGAGCAGTTAAAACTCCTTGACGGCCGTGACGCGGCGGAATCACATACGTATACGGAAAACTATCATCCCGGCAAGCCTAAGGTCGCAATTATCAAAGAAGTAGCCGGCCAGGGCGCTATGTACGACACCTTGGTATTTCCTCTTGAACCGAGCGGTTTCAAAGGGGGCGTTTCCATTATCGATATGGAGAATATGCCCGTTCTTTTGTCACCCAACGAGTATCGCGACGGCGCTATCCGCGCGATGGATTAAGAGTGAAGAGGAGGTGTTGTAAATGGGTATCGGACCGTCAACCAAGGAAACTTCAAAACACTATTTTCAAGATCCTCTAATCGACGTATTTGCCAATGACCCGGAAATCGATTTCCGCGGTGTTGTCGTTGTAGGCACCCCCCAGGACAACAGAATGAAGCACCTCGTCGGTCAGCGCGCGGCCGTATGGCTGAAAGCAATGGCCTGCGACGGCGCCGTTATTTCTGCCGACGGCTGGGGCAATTCGGATGTGGACTTTGCCAATACTATGGAACAGGTCGGCGATCGGGGCATCAGTATTATAGGGATCAAATTCATCGGCAAACAAGCCAAATTCGTTGTTGAAAATAAATATACGAATCAGGTTTTGGATATGAATAAATCCGTTGCAGGCATCGAAACGGAAATAGTAGGTGAAAATGCGGTGGACCGCATAGACGCAATTAAGGCTTTAGCTGCAATCAAATTAGTGATGCGCAAAGATAAAAAATTCTAGAAAAATCTGGAAGCACAAGGGAGGTTAAGAACCATGAAGTATTCAAGGATGCTTACGGCTATTGATTCTCATACTTGCGGCGAAGCCGCTCGTTTGATTATCGGCGGTGTTACCAAATTCCCCGGTAAGACAATGGCTGAAAAGAAAATCTACTTGGAAGAACACGAGGACAATTTGCGGAAAGCGGTAATGCTTGAAGCAAGAGGTCATCAGGACATGTTCGGCGCGTTTATTTGCGAACCCGTTCATGACGAAGCCGATTACGGCATCATCTTTATGGATTCCGGCGGATACTTGAATATGTGCGGCCACAATACCATCGCGGCCATGACGGCGGCGGTTGAATGCGGCTGGGTACATGTAAAGCCGGGCGAGCGCGAAGTTTCTGTCGTTCAGGACGCGCCTGCCGGTATTATCCGCGGTCATGTACATTTAAAAGACGACTATGTCGTCGATTCCGTTTCTTTTGATAACGTCGAATCTTTCCTCTACAAGGAAAATGTGGAAGTAGACGTTCCCGAACTGGGCAAAAAAATTCACTGCGACATTTCTTTCGGCGGCAGTTTCTTCGCTATTTTGCCGGCTACGGAAGTGGACCTTGATATTTGCCCGGAAAATGCAAGCAAATTCTCCAAGATCGGTTTGATTATTCGCGACGCCGTCAACAAACAGGTGGAAATACAGCACCCGACACTGGAACATATTAAGACGGTAGATCTTGTGGAATTCTACGGCCCTGCCAAGAGTCCCGACGCAACGTATCAGAATGTCGTCGTCTTCGGCGAAGGTTCCGTCGACCGTTCTCCCTGCGGCACAGGCACGAGTGCGAAAGTGGCTACGCTCCATGCTAAAGGTGAATTGAAGGTGGGCGAACACATTATTTATGAAAGTATTTTAGGCACGAAATTCAAAGGTGAAGTCCTGGAAGAAACGACGCTTGCCGGCCGTAAAGCCATCATCCCGAGAATCACGGGTTCCGCTTATATTAACGGCTTCAACACGTTCTTAGTGGATCCTGACGATCCCTTAAAAGACGGCTTTATCCTTGGTTAATAGGGGGAGATTTCCATGGTAGTTAACGCACTGCTCGGTTTATTAGGTATTTTATTTATTTACTATTTGATTTTCTATGTCCGTGATCTGGTTGCACACAAGGGTGACTGGGGCGAAGGCAATGTTCCCATCAATCTGTTTATCGGGTTCATTACCAACTTCCTCGATACATTGGGTATCGGCTCTTACGCGACGACGACGATGCTGCTCGGCGTGACCAAACAGCTCAAGAGCGATAAGCTTCTTCCGGGGACACTGAATGTTGCCGATACGATCCCCGTATTGATTGAAGCGTTCCTCTTTATTTCCGTCGTGGAAGTTGAATCGGTAACCTTGTTTTCACTGATTATCGCAGCCATTGTCGGCGCCGTTATCGGCGGTAAAACCGTGCCGAACCTTTCGGAAAAGAAGGTACAGACCTATTTGGGCTTCGCCCTTCTCATTACGGCGCTCTTGATGCTCGGCAAGCAGCTCGGCCTCATGGACTTCCTCGGCACGGGTAATACGGCTATGGGCCTGGAAGGACCCAAACTTATTCTTGCCGTCGTATTGAATCTGATCTTCGGTGCGCTCATGACTATCGGCTGCGGCCTCTATGCGCCGTGCATGGCTATGGTTTATTTGCTCGGCCTGAATCCGATCGTGGCATTTCCGGTTATGATGGGATCGTGCGCGGCACTGATGCCGGTCGCATCAAAAGAATTTATCGTTGCCGGCGTATATGCCCGTAAAGTCAGCGTCCTTATTGCACTGAGCGGTATTGTCGGCGTTATTATTGCCGCTAAACTGGTTCAGAGTATGGATCTTAATCTTCTCACCTGGCTCGTTATCATCGTCGTTATTTACACGGCCTTTATGTATATTCGCAAAGGCCTGAAAAACCCGGGTAACGCAGCTCAATAACCGGGGACGTTACGGCAAATTTTACTGCCGTCATTGTCCTAACGGTATGAAAGTTATGCAATATCTCAATAAAAGATGATGAAAAGCCTGATTTCTATTATAATAGAAGTTGGGTTTTTTCATTTACTTGCAATCATGTGTAAAGGAGTCTGCTTATGGCGAATATTGTAATCGGTACGGCAGGTCATGTCGATCACGGTAAAACAACGCTGATCAAAGCCTTGACGGGGATTGAAACGGACACGACAAAAGAAGAAAAAAAGCGGGGCATGTCCATTAATCTAGGGTTTGCCTATTTGGATCTGACCCATGGGCGCCGCGTCGGTATCGTCGACGTACCGGGGCATGAAAAGTTCATAAAGAATATGGTTGCCGGGTTGCCCGGCATTAACCTCGTTCTCCTCGTTATCGATGCCGGCGAGGGCGTGATGCCGCAGACACGGGAACATATTGACATATTGAGCCTTTTAGGCGTTAAAAACTTTCTTATCGTTTTAACGAAAATTGATACAGTAGATGAAGAACTGCGTGAACTTGCCGTTGAGGATACGCGTCAACAATTGGCCAATACGGCGCTGAAGGACGCCGAAATCGTGGAAACGGACGCTATAAGCGGAAAGGGTATTTCCGAACTTCGCAATAAAATAGAGGAATGGGCGGACAAGGTGCCGGAGGCCGCCGAGGACGGGAAAGCCCGCCTCAATGTAGATCGTGTATTTTCCGTCAAAGGCTTCGGCACGGTTGTCACGGGCACGCTTCTGGACGGGCCTGTCAGCGTAGGTGATGAGCTTACTGTCTATCCCGGCAAAAAAAAGACGCGTATCGGCAACATTCAAGTACACGAAACGGATGTAAAAAGAGTCACGTCCCGGCACCGTACGGCCCTCAACCTGGCCAATATAACAACAGACGATATAGAACGGGGTGACGTGCTGTCGGTCTCGGATCAGCTGCAGCCGACATGGATGCTCGACGTTAAGATCTCGTGTCTGAAACATGCCGCCGCCCCTGTCGGCCTTTGGGATCGCGTGCGTCTTCTTATCGGCACGCGCGAGGTCATGGCCAGAGCCGTACCGATAGGTACGGAACGTATTGAACCGGGGCAGGAGGGCTTTCTGCAGCTTCGCATGGAAACGGAGCAGGTCGTCGTCAAAGAACGGGATCGTTTCATTCTCAGAACCTATTCGCCGATGCATACGATTGCCGGCGGTGAGATACTTGACGCGGCGCCGAAGAAACACCGCCGTTTCAAAGCCGATGTATTGGCGAGCCTGAAGACCAAAGAAGAAGGCAATCTCGCCGATATTATGGAAGATTTTTTGATCCATAAAAAGCAATCTTTCACGACGGAAAAAGATCTGGCCGAATATACGGGCATGACGGGGGAAGAACTGCAGAGTGAATTGACCGCTCTGTCCGATGCGGGAAAATTGCTGCATATTTCTCTCGGCTATATCCATACGGACGTGTATAAGAAGATAAAGGGGCAGGCCGTTCAGATCCTCCTGTCATATCATCAGAAATTCCCGTTGCGGGCAGGCATGTCTCCGGAAGAATTCCGCTCCCGCCTGCGGCAAAAAAAGCGGGGACAAGACTGTTTCGGATAAGGAAATTTCGGCGCTCATTAAACTGCTGTTGTCAGACGGCGCCTGCAAGGAAGAGGGGAGCCTCATTGCGGCCGCGAGTTTTACCGTGAAATTCAATGAAAAGCAGACGGCATTACGCAAAAAAATAGAAGAAACAGTGCTGAAAAGCGGATACACGCCTGTTAAAAAAGCGGAATTCTACAGCCTTGATCAAGAAGCTGAAGGGGTCGTGGAAGCCCTGTGCGGCAGCTCGTTTGTACAGCTTACACCCGAATATGTCATTTCCGGGGAATATTTTAATAAAGCCGTTCAGGCTATACATGACTATATCCGCGAACACGGACGGATGGCTCTGGGCGATTTTCGCGATATAACCGATTCGAGCCGTAAATCGTCAATGCTTATTCTCGAGTATGCCGATTCGCTCGATATCACAAGGCGTGTGGAAAATTACCGTGTTCTCGGCTCCTATTGGAACCGTCAGCAATAACCCGTATTCAGCATAGTATGTCGGTTCCTGCAAGCACAATACTACTCTTAAAAGGAAAGAAGGTAATTCCTGTATGAACAGCAAGAAAATCGGTTTATGGGATTTGGTATTCATGGACGTATCGGCATTGTTCGGTATTCGCTGGATAGCCAAATCGACTGCATCCAGCTTCGGGTTGGGCTTAGGCGCCATTCCGTCATGGGTGCTGTTCTCTTTTATTTTCTTTGTTCCGTGCGCCCGATCTGTGCGGAACTGGCATCGACCTATCCGCGTGACGGCGGTCTTTTCGAGTGGGTGAAGGAAGCGTACGGAGAAAAATTCGGTTTCCTCGTTTCCTGGCTGAACTGGACTTCCAAAATTTTCTGGTACACGTCCTTTCTTACCTTTCTGACAATCAATGTGTCCTTTGCCATTAACATGCCCGAATTGTCGGAAAACAAAACGTTTGTACTCATCATGTCTCTCGCCGTTTTCTGGATTCTTTCCTTTATCAGCACAAAGGGTATGACTTTCGGCAAAATTTTCACGAATCTCGGCGCGTTGGGCTCGACGGTACCGGCTGTTCTTCTGATCCTCATGGCCTTCGGCGCCGCAATTTTCTTCGACAGGCCGTCCGCGTCGGTCTATACGGTGGAAACGATGACTCCCGTATTGAACTGGGACTCCCTCGGCGCGATTTCCAGCGTCATGTTTGCCTTTGCCGGGTCGGAACTTACGGCCAATTTTGTTACGGAAATGGAAAATCCTAAACGGGATTTCCCGCGGGCGATTTTTATTGCCGCCGCCGTTGTGGCCGGCATTTACATGCTCGGTTCCGTTGCCATTACAATGATTATGCCGACCGATCAGATCACCGCTTCGCAGGGCATTCTCGTGAGTTTGGCTGCAATTTCCGCATGGTTCGGGATCGGCTCATGGTTCATCCAACTCGTTGCTTTAGGCATTACTTTTTCTATGGTTGGCGCGATTATCCTGTACATCGCGTCTCCCGTCAAGATGCTTTTCGGCAGTGTCAAAAACGGCATTTTTCCCGAATCGATGACGCGGACGAACAGTCGCAATATTCCGGAACGCGCCGTCTATCTGCAGGCGATCCTGGTTACCGTAATTATTCTGGCGTTTCAATTCATCCCGTCCGTCGACGCGATTTACAACGTACTGGTCACGATGACCGCTTTGACGGCCCTGTTCCCGTATGTGCTGCTTTTTATGTCATACATTAAACTGCGCAAAACCCGTCCCGACGAAGAGCGTCCGTACGAAATATCGAAAAATACGGGCACTGCCGTTTCCGTGGCTACACTGGTCCTCATCGTTACCGTAATCGGCATTATCTGCTCGGCGGCGCCCGTTATGCCGACATGGGAAGATAATCTGATATATGAGGCGGAAATGATCTTCGGCGCTGTTGTTGTCATCGGTGCCGGCTTGGGCTTATGGAGCCGTTTCGTCAAAAAGACAGGGTTTAAAGAGTGATTGTCTTTTTACGGTAAATACCGCGTAAACAGAGGCCGTTTGTTGAAATTAAGGAGGAGTTGTTATGCATCAGAATCGTGTTAACAAAGTATTACAGTTAATGGCGGAACAGAACATACCGCAAATGATCGTGTCCGACCCGTATGCCGTCTTTTATCTGACGGGAACATGGATTCATCCCGGCGAGCGCATGCTTGTCTTATACCTGACACAGAGCGGTAAACATAAATTATTCGTAAACGAGCTGTTTCCCTTTGCCGCCGCGGTGGACGCCGAAAAGGTCTGGTTCAACGATACGCAGGATGCAGTCGCGATTTTAGCCGATTACATTGAAAAGGACAAGACTGTGGCCGTCGACAAGAACTGGCCGGCCCGTTTCCTCATCGGCCTCATGGACCGCCATGCAGGCAGCGCCTTTGTGAACGGCTCCGAAATCATCGATCGCGTCCGCATGGTAAAAGATGCAAAAGAGCTTGATATTATGCGGGAAGCGTCCCGTTTAAACGACATTGCGTGCAGTAGAATGGTCGAACTTGTCAAAGAGGATCTGGACGAAGCGCAAATGGGGAAAAAACTCGGTGAGATCTGGGAAGAACTCGGCGCCGAAGGACATTCGTTCGAACCGATCATCGCATACGGCGCGAACGGCGCCGATCCGCATCATACGACGGTAAAAGGCGCCCGTAAGAAGCCGGGCGATACTGTCGTCATCGATATCGGTTGTATTTATAAATCCTATTGTTCCGATATGACGCGTACCGTATTTTATCAGTCCGTCCCGGCAGAAGGGAAGAAGGTTTACGAAATTACGCGCGATGCCAACTTGAAAGCCATCGAAAAAGTTAAACCGGGCGTCACGTTCGCGGCACTCGACGCGGCCGCCCGCGATTATATTACGGAGCACGGCTACGGTAAGTATTTTACCCATCGCCTCGGCCATTCTATCGGGCTGGAGGACCATGAAGCGGGTGATGTATCCGCCATTAACCATGATGTCGTCGTTCCGGGCCGCGTGTTTTCTATCGAACCGGGGATTTACCTGCCCGGCAATCTGGGCGTTCGCGTGGAAGATCTCGTCATCGCCACGGAGGACGGCTGCGAAGTGTTGAACCGTTATACAAAGGATTTACTGGTAGTAGGATAACCGGAAACATAAAGTGTTGCGACATGAAGGTACGGCGCAGGTCTTCTTTATGTCAGAAAGGGAACGAATATGCTCTTGCTGAACAGGTCGGATATTGAATCGGTATTTTCCATGAAAGCCGCTATCGCGGCGAACAAGGAAGCGTTTGCGCTGGCGTCATCGGGAGAGGCGGTTGTTCCGCTGCGCACGTCTTTACGCAGTGATACCGTTGACGGGACATTTCTTTTTATGCCGTCATATACAAAAAAACTGAACAAAGCCGCTTTAAAAACGGTCAATGTGTTTCCGGGCAACGCGGCGGCGGGGCTTGACGTCACCCGAGGCGTAATCCTACTCATGGACGGTGAAACAGGCGCTTTTTTAGCCATGCTGGACGGAACCTGTGTTACCGCCCTGCGTACCGGTGCCGCGGCGGGAGCGGCGTATGATCTGCTTGCCCGTAAAGACGCGGCCTGCGGGGCACTTATCGGCACGGGCGGACAGGCCGAATGCCAACTGGCGGCCATGTTATGCTGCCGGGCGCTGAAAAGCGTGCGCGTCTTCAGCAGGAACGAGGAAAAAAGGGAAGCTTTCGCAAAGGCTATGAATAAAAAATTTGCTGCTTACGGCGCCCGTATCGTTTCCGTTTCTTCAGCCGATGAAGCCGTACAGGGGGCAGACCTGGTCACGGCGGCAACGACCGCTTCCGAGCCGGTGATTAAAGGTGAATTGCTCAAAGAAGGGGCTGTCGTATGCAGTATCGGTTCATATACTCCGGAAATGATAGAAATGGATACGGCCGTCCTGAAACGGGCCGCAGCCGTTTATGTCGACTCACGCGAAGCCGTACTGGCGGAAGCGGGAGATTTCCTGCAGCCTATGTCGCGCGGTGAATTCAGTGAGGCCCGGATTACGGGAGAATTGGGCGAACTTGTCCTGAACCGGTGTGCCGGACGAAGCGGGGACAGTGATATCATCGTGTTTAAAAGCGTCGGTACGGGCATTCAGGATTTAGTAACGGCCGCCCGTATTTACGAGGCCGCCGCAGCCGCTCGTGCCGGTACGGAATGGATATAGGCGGACAGCTGAAGTTGTTGTCAAAATAACTATTATATGATAGTATTTATCTTGTCGTTTGGGGGGGGATGGGTTCTGGTGTGCCCTCTGGTCTTCAAAACCAGCATGAGGAGTTAGGAGCTTCTTAGGTGGGTTCGATTCCCACACCTTCCCGCCATTTACCAATTCAGGCCGGGCCGCCGCCCGGCCTCTTTTATTTGGTTGCAGGAAGCGGCTTTTGTTGTCCCGATTTGCCGGGTATGCTATAATTTAACTTATTTATATGACGGACTGTCGGGGCTTTAGGAATCTAAAGCCCCCTTTGGTATGAGGAAAGATAAGGATATGGACCTTTTTTTTAAATGGCTTGAACAGGATAAAACGGTACAGAGTGCGCCTCAGCTTTTTAAATGCGGTAAGAACTACGGCTTATACGGTCTCGGCGGTTCTTCCAAAACGGCTCTTATTGCCGATATACTTAACAACACCGGGAAAAAATGTATTATTATCGTGCCCACGGGCGAACAACAAACTATATGGCTCACGGATTTACATTTTTTTGCGCCTCATCTCCGTACCTATACTGTGCCGCTGGTTCATAGGACCCTTTTCACGACAACCGCGAAAAGCCTGGATTTTGCCGCCCGTCGTATGGAAGCGCTGACGGCCCTGCGCGGTGATAAACAGGTGATCGTTGTGGCGACGGCGGCGGAAGCGGCCCAGCATGTCGTGAGTCCGGGTGAAATCGATGCCGCCGTGCTGACGTTTGCGGTCAATGAAGAATATGCCCGTGAAACGGTTCTCGCCGGCCTTGCGGAGGGCGGGTATGAACGGACGGAACTCGTTGATCGTCGCGGCTGCTTTTCTGTCCGCGGCGATATTATCGACGTATATCCGCTCAATGAAGAGCGGGCCGTCCGTATCGAATTTTTCGGGGATACCGTGGAAAGTATCCGCTATTTCGACAGTACGTCGCAAAAGTCCGGGGAGCACATCGATTCCGCCAGAATTTTACCCTTCGCCATGGCCCGTGACGGGATTGATGCCGGGTCTACGCTGCTTGATTACGGCGAAGACTCGTTTATTATCTGGGACGAAGGAAATAGGTCGAAAGAAGAACTGAAGAAGTTTTGTATCGAAGCGGACGAATGGAAGGGGCGGACGGAGCAGTGGCGTACTATCACGGGACGGCAGCATAATGCCGTACAGCTGTTCCTGTCCGTCCTGGCCCAATCCGTGAGTAATGTTGACGAAGCCGCCGCGCTCAGTTTCACGGCCAAGACGATAGCCGGCTTCCGCAAAGAGTTCGCTCTTTTAAAAGACGAACTTCAGCATTGGCTGCGCAATGACTACAAGATAGTTTTCGTTATTTCCGGTAAAAACAGAGCCGCTTCCTTGCAAAGCTGGCTGAAACGCAACGATCTCGGCGCAGTTCCGTTGGAAAACGGAAAAGACGGAGCGGGGATCTATATGGCAGACGGAGAAATTCAGAACGGGTTTGATTTGCCGTATGCCAAACTCGCGGTCTCCCCGAACGGGACGTATACGGCACGCAGAAAAAGCGATTGCGCAAGCATACGGCAAACGGACGGGAACTTAACGCCTTTACCGATTTGAACAAAGGTGATTATGTAGTGCACGCCACTCACAGTATAGGTAAATATACGGGCATTAAGACGATTGAAAGCGACGGGGTGCATAAAGACTATTTGGAAATCCACTATGCGGGGCAGGATATTCTCTACGTCCCGACGGATCAGCTTAATTTACTGCAGCGCTATATCGGCAATGAAGGAGAGGCCCCCCGTTTACATAAAATGGGCGGCGCCGACTGGAAAAAAGCGCGCGCAAAAGCGCAAAAATCAATTGACAGTTTAGCCGAAAAATTGGCGGATCTGTACGCTAAACGTGAAATCATCGACGGCTATGCGTTTCCTCCCGACACACCCTTTCAGCAGGAATTTGAAGAAACGTTCCCGTATGAAGAAACGCCGGATCAGTTAAAAGCCGTGGCGGCCGTAAAAAAAAGCATGGAAAAGCCGCTGCCGATGGATTGCCTGGTCTGCGGCGATGTCGGTTTCGGCAAGACGGAAGTCGCCATTCGCGCCGCTTTTAAAGCCGTTATGGGCGGCAAACAGGTTGCCGTCCTCGTGCCGACGACCGTTCTGGCGCAGCAGCACTATCAAACTTTTACGGAGCGTTTTCGGCCCTTCGGCATTGAATGTGACGTTCTCAACCGTTTCCGGTCATTAAAAGAACGGAAAGCTATCCTGACCCGTCTGTCCGAAGGCAAAGCGGATATCCTCATCGGCACGCACAGCATTTTAAATAAAAATGTTGTGTTTAAAGATGTAGGCCTCCTCATTGTCGATGAAGAGCAGCGTTTCGGCGTGGCGCAGAAAGAAAAATGGAAATCGTGGGCGACGGGAATCGACGTGCTCACCTTATCGGCCACGCCGATTCCGAGAACTCTTCATATGTCGCTCGTTCACTTACGTCAGCTGTGCCTTATTGAAACCCCGCCGACGGAACGAATCCCTGTGCAGACATATGTGACCGCGTATAATGCGGACATCGTGCGCGACGCGGTAATGCGCGAAAAACGCCGCGGCGGACAAGTCTTTTTCGTATATAACCGAGTCGCTTCGATAGAACGGATGAAGGCGGAACTGGAAGCATTGCTGCCGGATATTACCGTCGGCATGGCACACGGGCAGATGCCCGGTTCACTCCTGGAAGCGACGATGTTTGATTTCTATGAAGGGAATTATGACCTTCTTCTGTGTTCCAGTCTGGTGGAAAACGGTCTGGACATAGCTAATGCCAATACGATTATCGTATATGACGCCGATCGCTTCGGCCTGTCCCAGTTGTATCAGATGCGCGGCCGTGTCGGCAGAAGCCGTCGCATGGCTTACGCATACTTCTTCTACAGGCGGAATAAAATCCTTTCGGAAGTGGCGGAAAAGCGCCTTCAGGCGGTAAAGGAATTTACGGAACTCGGTTCGGGCTTTAAAATTGCTATGCGCGATCTGGAAATACGTGGCGCCGGAAACCTTCTCGGCAGGGAACAGCACGGCAATATTGCCAGTGTAGGCTTCGCCATGTACGTACACATGCTGGAAACGGCTATTGCCCGGCTGCGCGGTGAAGAAACCCGTGAGCGGCCGCCGGTGCGTACGGTTATGGAAGTGCAGGCCGACGCGTACATTGACGATGCATATATCGGGCACGGCGGGCAGAAGATTGAAATGTACCAACGGCTGGCTTTAATTGAAACAACGGCCCAACTGGACGAACTGGAAGAAGAACTCTTCGATCGGTACGGCAAGCCGACCGAACCGGTACGGACGCTTCTGAAAGCCACTCGCCTGCGCCTGTGCGCCCAACATCTACAAATTACGCGTATCAGCCAAAAGACTGCTGGCCTGGAAATGAAGTGGCGGAACGAAGCCCGCGTTCCGGACCCGGACGCTTTCGAGGCGGTCCTGAAGCGCCGCTGCCGCAGGCTGCCGGGATTAAAGGCGACATTTCGCTTTGATTTAACAGGCATACCGGACATTCTCGCATACATCGACTATATTCTTAAAGCTTGCGCGAAACAGGAGGACAGGGATGCTTAAAAATATGTTTTTACGGGGCGCCATGGCCCTCACGGCAGCGGGTATTGTCGTCAAGCTCCTCGGCGGCGTCAACCGGATCCTGTTATCCCGTATTCTCGGCGGTGAAGGCATAGGCCTTTATCAGATCGCTTATCCCGTCTATGTACTCGGCCTCAGCATCGCCGGAGCGGGCGTACCGATAGCGCTTTCCGTCATGGTGGCGGAAAAAATCGCTCAGGGCGATTCGGGCGGCGCGCGCCGTATATTCCGCATTATTCTGATCTTCATGACGGTCGTTGCCGTTTTTTTCGGCGCGGGCCTGTTTCTCGGCGCCGAAGGTCTCATTGCGTTCGGCCTGGTACGGGACGTGCGTGCCTATTTTCCCTTGGTTGTTTTGGCTCCGGCACTGACTGTTTCAATCATCACCTGTACCTTTCGCGGTTATTTTCAGGGCTTACAGATAATGACGCCGACGGCGATCTCGCAAATGTGCGATCAATTCGTCCGCGTATGCGTTATGCTCGTCCTGGCGTATACGCTCCTTCCGTACGGCTTGGAAACGGCCGTTACCGGTGCCGCTTTCGGTGCCGTTCCCGGCGCTCTGGCCGGTCTTGCCGTTATCAGCGCGCTCTATGCGCGCCACGTTCGCCGATCCGTGCCGCCCCTTCGGGGCGCTGATAACGGTGAGCCCGTGTTTTCTCTTCTGCGGCGCTTTATCATTCTCGCCGTACCGGTTGCGGCCGCCAATATGCTGCTGCCGGCCGTTGCCGGTATCGATATGATCATCGTGCCGATGCGGCTCGAGGCGGCAGGCCATTCCGTACAGGCTTCAACCGCCCTGTACGGGTATTTGACGGGTATGGCCAACGGTCTCGTTCAAGTGCCGACCATCCTTACCGTATCACTGGCAACCAGCCTTGTGCCGGCCGTTTCGGCCGCGTTTACGGCGGGGCGGTTACAGGAGGTGAAAGAACGGACCGATACGGCCATGCGCATAGCCAATCTTATCACTGTGCCCGCATGCCTGGGCTTGGCCGTCCTGGCAACGCCTATTTCCGAGCTGTTATATAATACCGCCGCCGCAGGACCTGCCATACGGGTGCTTGCGCTGGCCGCCTTTTTGATCGGGTTGCAGCAGGTTACGAACGGGCTGTTGCAGGGAATGGGGCGTACGGGCATCCCTCTGCTCAACATGGGCATAGCGGCCGTCGTCAAAATCATTCTCTCCTGGTATTTAACGGCCCTTCCCTGGCTCGGTGAAGTTGGGGCCGCATGGGCGACAAATGCGGATATCGCCTTGGCGACGACGTTGAATATATATTTTGTGCGCAAATATATCGGGTATAGGCCGGAGTGGGCGTATATCGGCAAATTGTTTATCGCTGCCGCGGCGATGGCGGGGACCGCCGTAATTCTGTATCACCCTCTTTCAGCCGTAGCGGGAAATTCGGCAGCCACTGTGGTTTCAATCGCGGCCGCCGCCATTATTTACCTTGCCGGCCTCTTCCTGGTACGTGCCGTTGACGTTGCCGTACTGCGGAATGTCCCGTTTATGGGAAAATTGTTGAAATAACCGTCAGAAAGGAAAGTATATGGGAAAATTACAAATCGTCGGCCTGGGACCCGGTGCCGCCGGACTCATCACGATGGCCGCCATCGTTATCATGAAACGCACGCCCTGCCTCTTGCTGCGCACGGCGGTACACCCCGCCGCGGCCTATTTGGATGAAAAGGGTATCGCTTATGAAGCGTTGGATCGGTTTTATGGAAACGGCGCTCCCTTTGAAGACGTACATACTCAGATTACAGATTATGTCATGTCTAAAGTCGCCGGCGGAGATGTCGTTTATGCCGTGCCCGGCAGTCCCGCCGTAGCGGAAGATACGGTTCGGATCCTGGAAAAACGTTGTGCCGCGGCCGGTGTTTCATTAGAAATACTCCCGGGCATGAGCTTTTTGGAAGCTCTTTATACCGAAACCGGCATCGACCCGATCAACGGCCTCCTTGTTTTAGACGGCTTTGAGCTGAGTGAACCGGGGCTGTTGCCGCCCGTTCCCGTCGTCATTACGCAGGTCTGTAACCGGCAAACGGCGTCAAACATAAAGCTGCTTCTCGCTGATCGCTACGGGGATGAATATGAAATATTTGTTGCGCATCATATATCACTGGAAGATGAACGAATTAAACGGATTAAACTTTACGAACTGGATCGGCTCGACTATATGGATCACCTTACCAGTCTTGTCCTGCCGCCGCCCGACTTCTCTGCGAAACGCAATGAAGCCATGCCTTTTGATATGACTCCTCTTATCAAGGTAACGGATACGCTGCGTGGGGAACACGGTTGCCCCTGGGATAAAGCGCAGACACATAAGACATTGCGCCGTTTCCTCGTGGAAGAAGTATATGAGGCCCTTGATGCCATTGACGACAACGATATGGAGGGCATTTGTGAAGAATTCGGGGATATTCTCTATCAGGTGGCAATTCATGCGAAAATCGCCGAAGAAAAAGGCTTTTTTAATGCACAGGATGTAGTCGATCATGTGACGGACAAGATGATCAGGCGGCACCCGCACGTTTTTTCTGAAAAAAGCCTTGAAAATACCGATACGAGTATGATAAACTGGGATAGACTTAAGCAGAAAGAAGGGCGTCAACAGCATAAACACTTGCTGGACGGCGTTGCCAAAGGGTTGCCTTCGCTACTGCAGTCCTATAAACTGCAAGACAAGGCGGGTAAAGCGGGCTTTGAATGGCCTTCCGCAGACGGCGTCTGGCGGAAGCTGGCGGAAGAGCTGGACGAGTTTAAGGAAGCCGTAAAGGAAGGAAACAGCGATCACATGGAAGAAGAAGCCGGTGATATACTGTTTGTTCTGTCCAATCTTTTTCGTTACTATAAGATTGAGCCTGAATGTGCGTTACATCGTGCCAACACCAAATTTCGTCGGAGATTTGCTCATGTAGAAGACAGAGTCGCGAACTCGGGTCGTCAATGGAGTAACTTCTCCCTTGACGATTTGGACGCGTTCTGGAATGAAGCGAAACAGGAAGAGCATTCATCAGACAGAACCTAGTCGGCCGGTAATTTATAGATGTAACTTATTTAAAGGAGGATTTATTGATGAATAAGACAGAATTGATTGCTAGTGTTGCACAGAAATCCGATCTGACAAAAAAAGACGCTGAAAAAGCGGTTAAAGCCGTTTTTGAAGCTGTCAGCGAATCCTTGAAAAAAGGTGACAAAGTACAGATTATCGGTTTCGGCACATTTGAAGTACGCGCTCGTAAAGCTCGTGAAGGCCGTAATCCTCGCAACAACAAACCCATTAAGATTCCCGCATCCAAGACACCCGCTTTCAAAGCCGGCAAACAGTTGAAAGACATGGTAAATAAAAAATAAGAGTTTACCTTTAAAGAGTCGTATTTCAAATACGACTCTTTATTTTTTTTTGTAAATAGCGTAATATGTATGTGACAAGCATGATTGCCTGCAAAAGACGCAACGAGAAGGTCGATGAGGTATGCCGATGGCAAAAAAGATTCTGATCATGTCCGCATCAATAGGGACTGGTCATACACAGGCCGCGCGAGCGATAGAAGAATATATGAGCCAAAACTGTGCCGGTTATGAAGTGGAACAGCTGGATTTTATTTCCAACGACGTTTTGTCCATTGACAATCTTGTCAAGGAAACGTATATAAAGATACTTGATGTATTTCCCCTTCTCTACGATTTGATGTACTATTCATCCCAGGGATACAAAAAGGGCATGATTGTAAAGACCCTTTTTGCATGGGGGCTGAAACGCCGTATGTCACGGATTCTGGAAGAAAAAAAACCGGATCTTCTCGTTTGCACACACCCCTTTCCGGCCGGTGCCGCGGCACTGTTAAAGCGCCGCAGCAAGATGAATATCCCCATTGCGGGCGTCATTACGGATTTTGCCGTTCATTCGCTGTGGGTATATCCGCAGATTGACAGGTATTTCGTCGCCGCGCCTCATTTGCGCGATATGCTCGTCGGACAGGGTGTGGCTGAAGAAAGGATATTTATTTCCGGGATTCCCGTGCGCACGGCTTTTACAGAAGAACAATGGTCGGGAAGAAAGCGGATTCAAACGGAAAAAAACGTTCTCATTATGGGCGGCGGTCTCGGTATGGGAGCCATCAAAGAATCGCTCATGCTCTTGGATAAATTAGAGTGCGTTGATACGTTTACCGTCGTGACCGGACACAATGCGGATCTCTTCGACGATTTATCACAGCTGCAGCGAAAATTGCGCCATCCCGTACGTATTTTCGGCTATACGAACCGCATAGCCGCATTGATGGCCGAGGCGTCCCTCCTCGTTACCAAACCGGGGGCCCTGACCTGTACGGAAGCTGCGGCGGTCGGCGTTCCGTCCGTTTTTTTCAGTCCCATACCGGGACAGGAAGAAGCCAACGCCGCTTATATGCAGGAAAAAGGATGCGCCCGTTGGGTCAAAACGCAGGCTCGGCTGATCACTGCCGTATCGGATTTGTTAAGGCACCCGGAACGCCTGGGCGATATGTCCCGGGCTTGCCGCTTTTGCCGCCGGGACGGCGCACAGATCATCGGCAGGCGTGTAGCGGAGCTTTTACAGCCGCAGGCAGAGAAAACAATTTCTGTTTGCAGGACAGATGAACCGGACGTAATTTCATAAGTATAGCCGACGTAGAAGGACGTTCTTTTTACGCCGTTTTTTTTCATAGGAGGACAGCATGGCCAGGAGAAGAGCGCCGGCAAAGCAAAAGAAAATTTCCGGCAGGGCCTATTTCGTACTGGGCCTTTTCATCGCCCTTTGCGCAATGGGCTTTGCCTATTTTCATCAAGGCAACGACACGCAGACGGCCGACACGAAAATTTCATCTTTGGACAAGCCTGCCGACGACGGCAAAAACGCGGATTATACCGCTGCGGCCGAAGAGCTGCAGGACGGTGTAATTACATGGCTTAAAAGCAAAGACTGTACCGTTGAAACGGTACAGACGGAAAACCGCGAGGAAACACGGCATAAAACGGGCGGTAAAATCATTTGGTCGACAAAGAGCGTTGTGGCGAAGGGCGCCGACATTTTTACTAAAGAAACCCTCACTGAGGAACTGGGAAAATCCGACGGGAAAGCAACCCTGTATCGGACGGCGGACACAACGATCGGCGGTGCGTCCGTCAAAGAATATGATATTGCGCTCTTTGATCTGCTTGATACGGAACAGGTATATCTGATCGCCCTGAAGGTATTCGTACCGGCCGATGCCGCGTTTGACACCGTCGTGGCGGCTTTAAAGAAAGACGGGAAGAACGCAGTATCCGAAAAGGACAAAGGGTCCCGTAAAAAGGGGGGGAGACATCCCTCCCGCGTAGAAGGCCGTCTGGCTGTCGTCATTGATGATTGCGGCAGCGATATGGACGTGTTGGAAGCCTATAACGCCGTGCCCGTTGATTTGACGTACGCTGTCATGCCGTTTAAAGCCCATACGATTGACAGTGCCGAAAGCGGGTATAATGCAGGCCGTAAAATTATTGTCCATTTACCGATGGAACCGCTTAATGTCCCGTCGTCAGAAGAAATTTTCCTCAGCTCGGATATGGGAGACAGTAAGATCACGGCAACGACAAACGAATTGATAGATCAAGTGCCGTACGCCGTCGGTATCAATAACCACCAGGGGTCGAAGGCTACTGCCGACGGCAGGCTCATGAAAGACGTCATGTCCGTCCTCAAAAGACGCGGTCTCGTGTTTCTCGACAGCCGCACCAGTACCGAGTCCGTAGGAGCGCAAACGGCGGCCGCTATGGGCGTCCCGACGACGCGCAACAATCTTTTTCTTGATAACGATCCGTCTGTACCGGCTGTTAAAGAACGCTTGCGGCAGGCGGCCTGGATCGCCAAAAAGAACGGCAGCGCCGTTGCCATCGGTCACTGTAGAGCCGGCACGATGCGTGCCCTCCGGGACATGGCCGCTGAAATGATCGACGACGGTATAGACTTCGTTTTTGTAACGGATTTAATGTAGTGATGGAGGAAAAATGAGTGAAAAGGTTGCTCTGATCAGCGGCGGTACGTCCGGAATCGGCCTGGAAACGGCCCGTGTCCTCTTAGCCGGAGGCTGGTCCGTAGCGGTAAACGGCCGGGACGCGCAGCGGGGAGAAACGGCATTGGCCTCTTTAAGCGCTTCGGACAGAGCCGTTTTCATTGAAGGCGACGTGGCCGCGGCCGGAGGTTGCCGTGAGATTGTCGAACGAACCGTCCGCGCGTTCGGACGCATAGACGGGCTGGTCACCTCCGCCGGATATTATGAAGAAACCCTGCTTGAAAACATGACCGAAGAAGCAACGGAACGGATTTTTTCGGTTAATGCATACGGTACGGTTTTTCTCTGTAAGGAAGCGCTGCCGTATATAAAAGAGCGGCACGGCGCTATCGTCACCGTCGCCAGCGACGCCGGCCTGCAGGGGAATATAGGCTGTTCGGTCTATGCCGCCACGAAGGGGGCCGTTGTCGCCTTTTCCCGTTCTCTTGCCCTGGAAACGGCCCCGCATGACGTACGGGTCAACTGCATTTGTCCCGGTGATGTCAGGACACCGCTCGTAGAGCGGCAGCTTGCAGCCGATGAAGCGCTTACGCTGCAGGCGATGGGCAGCCTTTATCCGCTGCGGCGAATTGCGGAACCGCGGGAAATCGCAAAAGCCGTCGCCTTTCTTTTGAGCGAGGACGCTTCCTTTATTACGGCGGTCGCCCTGCCTGTTGACGGCGGTTTGACAAGCTGGTAGAAAAATGGGAAAATATAATTTAATCAATTAAATCATTTTACTGGGATTTGAGGTGTTTCTGATGACCAACGAAGAAATGGAACAATTAAAAAGTTTGCAGGAAGAAATTGCCGAATTAAAAGCGGAAGTCGCGAAATTAAATGCAGCGCGCGGAGAAGATGCCGACGCAAAGGCTTTGACGGTCTTGGATGCAATGGACGAAACGACGGAAGATAAAAACCTCAAGGTCGAAACGCTTTGCCGTTGGGCGGCCGCACGCGCCGGCGCCATTGTTATTGCGCCTTTGGTGGGAACGGTCGCGCTTATGGCTAATGAAGTGTATCTGGTAAGCCGTATAGCCCGCGTATACAATGTTAAACTTACGGAACGCGCGCTGCTTGCCTTTCTGGGAGCCATGGGCAGCCGCATGGCCGGCAATCTTTTGACAACGCTTATCCCGTTCTCCGCGATCCAGGTCCCTGTAGCGGTGGGAATTACATACAGTCTCGGCCGCGTCACACAGCGTTGGCTTCGCGACGGGATGCCCAGCGACGTGACGCCGTACGTGGAAATGTTCGGCGAATGGAAGGAAAAGGCCAAGGAACAGGTTGAAAAGTTGAAAGATAACCCGTTGAAGAATGTCCCTCTCGGCGACGAAACAAAAGATTTCCTCGCCAAATGGGGCAGCGCGGCTAAGGACGCCGTCATGGACGCCAAGGAAAAAGGCTGCGAATTGTACCAGAACGTTTGCAATCACAAGAGCCTTGCCGATGAACTTGCGGAAGAGGCGGCGGATAAAGCGGAAGAAAAAGAAGTGGAAGACGCTGTAAAAGCATTCACGGACAGCGGTAACCCCGACAAAGAAGTGGAAGAACAGGTACGCGCCGCCGTGGAAGACGCAAAAAAACCGCTGGAATAAGAAGGACGGTTTTATGATTAAATGGCTGACTTTCTTTGCACGTTTCTATTCACCCTTTAAATTCATCGCCTTTATCAAATCGGCGGGAAAGAAAATCCGCTTCCTGCCGCGGCTTATGATGCTTTATTATTGTATAAAAGATCAGGACACGCCTGCTTTCGTGCGCTTGGTTCTCATGGGTGCCGCGGGCTATACGATTCTTCCCTTTGATCTGATTCCCGATATCGTTCCCGGCATCGGGTGGCTTGATGACGCCGCCGTTATTGCGGCAGCCTTATCATTTGCCGGCACCTATATCAAGCCGGAACACAAAGAGAAGGTACGCAAACTGTTTCCGTTGGCAAAATTATAAGGAGCATTTAAATTCCAACAGGTATTCGCGCCTGTTGGAATTTGTTTGTGCGGCGGCTGCACGTACGCCGTCCCCGAAAGGCGCCGGAAAATTGACAGCCGCACCCGTTGAGGGTACAATTAATTTATTGTTTCAGTACCGACAGGGAGTCCTGGTAAAATGGTTATTACGACGGAAAAAGTCCGTTTTTATGAAACGGACATGATGGGAATTGTGCATCATTCGAATCAGATCCGCTGGTTTGAATGCGGCCGCTGCGCATACTTTGACGCAGCCGGGCTGAGTCTCTTCGAACTCATGGACGAAGGGATCCTTTTTCCCATAAAAAATGTATCCTGCGAATACATCAATCCCATACACTTTAACGATGTCATTGATATCGAAACGAAGCTGATCAAGCTGTCACGCGCTCAAACGGTTTTTTCCTATATCATCAGACGGCATGACGACGGCCGTATGCTTTGCAAGGGCACTTCCCAAAATGTCTTTACGCACCGCAAGGGAAATACCGTTGCCCGTCTTGACGATCGCCACTACAGTAAATTGCAGGCCGCATATAGAAAAGACCGGATTCTTACGGCGGAGGATTGTGATCGTGGCTAATACGGCACAGCCTGTCGGCGTTTTCGATTCCGGCGTAGGCGGGCTCACGGTGGTTAACAAATTGCGTCACCTCTTGCCGCATGAAGATATCGTCTATTTGGGAGATACCAGGCGTAACCCCTACGGCATTCGGACGAGAGAGGAAATTCTTTCTTTTACGCGGGAAATCATTGCCTTTCTTGCCGGACAACATGTGAAACTTATCGCCTTCGCCTGTAACACGGCAACGGCAACGGCATACGATATCGTTGTAAACGAAACCGATATCCCTCTGTTGGGCATGAGCCGCGGCATTAAAACGGCAAAAGACACGACGACTGAAAAACGGATTGCCGTTTTCGCCACACCTCTTACGATAGCCAATCACATCCATAAAAAAGAAGCCGAAAAAACGGATCCTTTTTTAACCATAGTGGAACAGCCCTGCGCTTCCCTGGCGGGATTGATTGAACGCGGCAAGCTGGACGGTCCCGAAATAAGAGAGGCCGTGCGGGATGATGTCGCACCCGTTTTAAAAGCCCGCGTTGATACGGCGATTTTCGGCTGTACCCATTATCCTTTTGTCCGGCACATCTTCGAAGAGCTTTGCGGCGAATCCGTCGTTTTCGTCGATCCGGCCCATGAAACCGCGTTGCAGACGCTGGCGGTTTTAAAAAAGAAAAATCTCTTAAACACGCAGCGGCGGCCCGGATATTTACATCTTTGTTTTACGGCCGAAGCCGGACGCGGCGCGGCGCTGGCATCAGAACTTATCAGTCCTGAAGAATTTACGGCAGCGGAAGTTTCGCTGACATAAGTCGTCAATTATTTTTTTTGAAAAAGGAGTCCTGTCCCGTGTACTTGTACGTATTCTTGAATGTCATCATCGCTCTTATCGGCATCTTTGCCGTAATGTACCTGTTATTCCGCATTTTTTCGTGGAAGCAGGGCGATGCCAGATTCATTATTGAAGCGCGCCGTCGCGAACCGTTCAGGTTAAAATCCCTGACGGACGCTACGGCTGTTTTCGAAACGGAAGTCCCTTTTCACAACGGCGGCAGACAATTGGGGACGATTATGGACTTCTATCCGCGTACGCTTTTGCCGCGCGAACAATACGATTCGTCACGGTGAGCGCTCAGCTTGCCAATAAGGCGGCCGAACGCGATGACGGATATTGGGAAGCCGTTATTTACTATCCTCATAACAGCGGCCGTATTCGTGTTACCGTCACACTCACGAGCAAGGGCGGCAACATCCGTGAAGATTTGCGCTTGTTTCCCGATATGCCGATTGACCTCGTATATCAAGCCGTTTCCCGCAGCGAATGGTATATCCACAAAGCTCGTATTACGTTGAAAGCCGCTGAAGTTCAGCAGGCAATGGAACAGGCATAGGAGGCACTGCAATGGCAGAATTGGAATTAGTACCGGTAAAAACCCGCATCCTTACGGAAAAGGATGATATTGTAGATACGATCGAACAGTATACGCGCGGCAAGATCGGTCCGGAAGATCTTCTCTGCGTGGCCGAAAGCGTTGTCGCCATAACGCAGCGACGCTTTACACGCCCCGAAGAATTAACCCCGTCCTGGCAGGCGCGCCTGATGCGCCGCTTCGTTCCCGGCGAAGGCAGCATGGCCAGCCTTTACGGTATGCAGGCCGCCATGGAACTGGAAGGGGAATGGAAGATGCTCTTTTGCTTTATCATCGGCTTTATCGCTAAACTCTTCGGTAAAGACGGCGTCTGGTACCGCCTTTGCCGTCAGGCTTCATTGACCGACGACGTAACCGGTACGATGCCTCCGTTCGATAAATGCATCGTTTACGGACCGGCCGATCCGGCAGGCGTGGCGGAAAAGATCAAACATCGTCTCGGATGTTACGGCGCCTGCGTTGCCGACGTAAACGATTTAAAACGTTCCGCCGTGCTCGGATATTCTCGCGGCGTACAGCCGCAGGAAGTCGCCAAAATACTCATTGACAATCCTTTCGGCAATGCGTCCCAAAAGACGCCGATTGTCATTATAAAGAATTACGGGACTGCTGTCCGCACCCGTAACGCGCACAGGGATAACGGATAAGCATGGAAAAACAAACACGGACACTTGTCATAGCTACGAAAAACGAGGGGAAGCTCAGGGAATTCAAGGCTGTACTGGAGCCGCTCGGATTTTCCGCGGTGCCTGTCGGCGACATCGACGCCGCCATAGCGGAGCCGAAAGAAACGGGGATGACATTTGCGGAAAACGCCGCCTTAAAGGCGACATATTATATGGATAAAACCGGATATTCCTGTCTTGCCGATGATTCCGGCCTGATCGTGGATGTTTTGCACGGCCGGCCCGGCGTTTACTCGGCCCGCTATGCCGGGCCGCAGCACAACGACGCCGACAATAACGCGAAACTCCTCGCGGAGCTTTCCGGCGTGCCGGCAGAAAAGCGTACGGCCCGTTATGCCTGCGTTCTTGTTTTGGCAAGGCCCGGCCGGGAATTACTGACGGCGGAAGGAACCTGCGAGGGGATTATTCTTAATACGCCGGCAGGGGACAACGGATTCGGTTATGATCCGTATTTCTATATACCCGAAAAAGGAAAAACCATGGCCGAAATGAGTCTTGCCGAAAAAAACGGGCTCAGTCACCGCGGGAAAGCATTGCGGAAATTGACGGATTTACTGCGATGAAATCATTAAAAATCGGTATAGTCAGTGACAGTCATGGCCGCCTTGCGGCGCTGGAAACAATGGCGGCCCGCAATCCCGCCGTCGATGTCTGGTTCCATTGCGGTGATTATTGTGAAGACGCAGAGGCCTTAGCCCTCTGTACGACTGCTCCCGTTTATACGGTTTTAGGAAACAACGATTACTATAGAGGCGCCGAAGCGCCGGAAGAATTATGGGCGGATGTCGGAGGTATATGCGTCTATATGACACACGGACACCAATGGCCCGCACCGCGGCGCCCGGATAAACTGGCCGAACGGGCCTTGACAAAGGGCGCGGTTCTGGCTCTTTTCGGCCATACGCATCGGCGCTTTGAGGGCAGGACAGGCGGCTGTACCGTTATCAATCCCGGCAGCATCTCTTTACCCCGGGACGGGAAAAGAGGGACTTACGGGATTTGCACATTACGAAACGGTACAATTGAAGCGGTCCGGTTCTATGAAATGGAATAACCGTGCAAGGCTCGGTAAATATACGGCAAGAGGTAAGGACAGAAGATGACAGTAAAAAAGAACAAATTGAAACTCTACGGCTTTAATAACCTGACGAAGACATTGAGCTTTAACATGTATGATATTTGCTACGCCGATACGGAAGAGGCCCGCCGCCATTACATAGAATATATTGATGAGGCGTACAATGCGGCGCGGCTCACGGAGATATTAAAAAACGTATCCTCCATTATCGGGGCCAACATTCTGAACGTGTCCAGTCAGGACTACGATCCCCAGGGAGCAAGCGTGACCATCCTCATTTCGGAAGAAGAAATTATCCCCGATTCGGATGTAGTCTGTCATCTTGATAAGAGCCATTTGACCGTTCATACATATCCGGAAAGTCATCCTCAAAAAGGGATTACAACCTTCCGCGCCGATATAGATGTATCGACATGCGGCAGGATTTCACCGCTTAACGCCCTGAATTACTTGCTTGATTCTTTTGATTCGGATATTGTGACGCTGGATTACCGGGTCCGCGGCTTTACCCGTGATATAGGCGGCAAGAAGCTTTTTATCGATCATCGCATCAACTCGATTCAAAATTATATAGCCAGGGAAACGCGGCACCGTTATAATATGATCGATGTCAATGTGTATCAGGAAAATATCTTCCATACAAAGATGATGCTTAAAGATTTCGATTTGAACAATTATCTTTTCGATATCACGAAAGATCAGCTGAAAGCGAAAGATTGTGACAATATTCGCCGACAATTGCAGCAGGAAATGCTGGAGATTTTTAACGGGCGTAATATGCCGACAATTCGCTAGAATATTTGACAAGAGTTCTATAAATTAAGTATAATAACTACTGTTGGCGGGGCATAGCGCAGTTTGGCAGCGCACCTGGCTTGGGACCAGGGGGTCGCAGGTTCAAATCCTGCTGCTCCGACCAAAGCGGTTATAGTTTATATCAATGCGGGTGTAGCTCAATGGTAGAGCGCCAGCCTTCCAAGCTGGTTACGTGGGTTCGATTCCCATCACCCGCTCCATTTTTTGAGAAATCATTTTTTTCTGAATTGGGGGAGAGCATATGGAAAGCAAGATGGCAAAGCTCGGAACAGTCGCTTCCGCCATGTCGATCTGTATGTACGTATCGTATATTCCGCAGATCATGGGCAATCTGTCCGGTCACAGGGGGGATCCGATTCAGCGGCAGTCGCTTTTGTAAACTGCACGTTTTGGGTTATTTACGGCTTCTTTAAAAGGGATCGTGACTGGCCGATTGTCTTTGCCAACATTCCGGGTATTATCTTCGGTCTGGCGGCAACGATGACGGCATCATTCTAAACTGTAAAAAAGGGCTCACGTAAGTCCTTTTTTTGTTATAAAACTGAAAACTTATCAGTCTTTACGAGTTTTCCGCATAGTCGTATAATTTATATATACCCGCATGTAAGAGCAGATACAGGAGGTTTCTATGAAAAAGATCAGAGCATACGCACTTTCAGCGGCAGCGGCCGCCGTGTTGACGGCAACCGCCCTTGCGGCAGACACGGGGACTGCACTTCCGGAAAACGCAAAAGGGACCGCACCGGCCGCCGCGCACGCCGTCATGAACAAAGATGCCGTCGGCTACAGCGGCGCCGTCAATCTCTTTAAACAATACTACGGTGCCGCTGCAAAAATTAAATCCGTCTCTTATGACGGCAAACATCATCCATACTACGAAGTGGAGGCTATACGCAGGACGCGGAAAAGGAAATGAAAATTTCAGCGGAAACGGGGGAAGTTATTTCCATAAAAACGGATGCTCCGGATAAAGACCGGGAAAAAAAGAGCATTGATACGGACGGTATCCTGCCGCCTCAACTCGTTACGGCCGCCGCGTTGAAAAAAGCGGGTCCCGCTTACCAGATCGCCGAATGGGAAGTCGAAGCTTCTAAAGACGGTCATACGTATTACGAAGTTAAAATGTTCGATGACGGCGGCAACGAAATGAAAGTAGTCATTGAAGCCGTTACGGGCACGATAGTACCGACAACATAAAGCGGAGAGGCTCTTTACAGAGCCTCTTTTTTATTCTTGATGTTTGTCCGCGGATAACGCGATTTTCCCGACAGTTCCTCCTTTCGTTCTGAAATATTCAAAAGAATAAGCCTGCCCGGTGCCCCTTGTCCGGACAGGCTTATCCCTTGCATTGTCCATATGTTAATGGTACAATTACACCGTACTGTCCGCACCCATATGTATCATGACTCAGTAGCTCAGCTGGATAGAGCAACAGCCTTCTAAGCTGTGGGTCTAGGGTTCGAATCCCTACTGGGTCACCAAAAAACGTCTCCGATTTTTCGGAGGCGTCTTTTTTTGCGTACGGCTGTCGTAAGCGGTGAAGGATTCCATACAGCGCTTTATATTAAACTTTCAGAATTTAATATGAAAATTAAAATTAATTCTTAATTAAAATAAATTATTTTACATGTAATTGCTATTTTAATGCATATAAAGTATATTGGAAGACAGTATTATTAATAATTCTCATCATCTATTGACAAGGTATAGTTTGATTCAGTATACTTTTAACTGTAATTGAAACGCATTATCAATATTAATTTATACATCCGTGAAAAGGGGAGAGTATTATGAGCGTCGTCATTGTAGGCGGAAATGACTGTATGGTGTGCAGATATAAAAATATCTGTAAAAAATATTCTTATAAAGCAAAAGTGTTTACGCAAGTACCCAGTGACTTCAAATCTAAAATCGGTTCCCCCGATCTGGTAGTGCTGTTTACAAGCACGGTCAGTCACAGTATGGTACGCTGCGCCATAAAAGAAGCGCAACGCAAAAACGTGGAAGTGATCCGCTCCCATACGAGCAGCGCCAACGCGTTGACTTCCATCCTGGAAGAACACGCGGAGCGTGCGGTCGGTTAAGCTGTTGCATTATCGTCCTTTGTGCTATAATATAATACGAAGGGATGATGTATATGGATTTTAAATATGGTCCTTCCAAAATCTGGTTGGAAAACGATTCCGGCAAAGTTGTCGCGGAAATTGACTTCCCCCTGCAGCCTGACGGTACATATGTTATTACACACACCTTTGTGGATGACAGTTTACGCGGGCAGGGCGTTGCGGGAAAAATCGTACAGGCAGCTGCCGATTATATTCGCGGACAAGGGCGTAAAGCCGCCGTTACCTGTTCTTATGCCTCGGCATGGGCAAAGCGGCACAAAGAATACGATGATATATTTACGGACTGACATAACAAGGCGGCCGTAAGCATAATGAGGTGTTTACCTGATTATTGCTTGCGGCCGTCTTTCTTTTTCACTCCAGTTCGACGTGCTTTTTCGGTTCGACGACATAGGTGGTCTGATTTTCGAAGATCACGAACCCGGGGACGGCGTGGGCCGGCTTTTTTACATGGCGGACAAGGGTGCTGTCAACCTCCACTTTGGAACTGTCCTTACCTTTACTGTAAAAAGCGGCGCATTCGGCGGCAGCCCTTATTTGTTCAGCTGTCGGTGTACCGTTGTGGCTGACCAGAATGACATGTGAACCGGGCTGATTTTTGGCGTGAAACCACAGATCACGGGGGCGGGCCTTTTTGGTTGTTAAGAAATCGTTCTGCCTGTTGTTGCGGCCTATCCAGATTTCCATGCCGTCCGTATGTAACGTAAGAATTTGTTGGGAAGAGTCTTTTTTCAGCTTTTCTTTACCGGCCGGCGGTAAAAGCCCGACATGGCGCATTTCCGCCTTAATATCGGCCAACTCGTCTTTTGTCACGGAAGTTTGCAGGGCGTATTCCAACGATTGCAAATAGGCCAGTTCCTTTTCATTTTCCGCCAGTAATTCGGCGGACTTTTGTTTTCGGTTGCGCAGCTTCATATACTTTTTATAATACCTGTTGGCATTGTCCGTCATAGAAAGGGACGGATCCAGGGTTATTTCTATATTTTCCTGTTTTTCGGAAAGGAGATTTTTCACAGTAACCGATTTTTTATGGTCGTGCTTTTCATAGGCATAAATCATGAGCAGATCGCCGTAGAGCTTGTATATATCCATTTTACCGGTTTCCTGTAATTCGCCGTCAATCCGCTTCATTTTACGGATCTGCCGTTCTATGAGTTTTCCCGTTTTTTTCTTCAGATATTCCTGTTCGCCGTTCAGGCTTCCCCGGGTGTCCTGGAATTCTTTTAAATACTCTTCAATGTACGGATAATAGCGTATATCGTAATCGGCCAGACTTTGCAAGCGAAGGGGGAACAGGATTTCTTTTTGGCCTTTGCAGTATACATAGGCTCCGCGAGCGCCCTGCAAGCGTTCTCCCAGGGTGGCGACGGCCCGGGCGTATATGTGTTTTTCCGCGTCCGTTAAATCCCGCAGATATGTGTTTTTATCCAGGCCGGTCATACAGGAAAGCTCATCCAGGACTACCGTGCTCATCCCGTTAAAACGGCGCATCATCCATTTGCCCAGCTCTTCATCCGTACCGGCCGTCATCATATTGCAAAGCTCATCGGCGGAAAATTCAAACGGATCCATGCGCATAAAATTCGGCGGGAATTCATACGCCTCTTTCGGCGCGATCGTGCGCAGCGCGGACTTATCCCTGCGCGTTTTGATCAAGGCTTCAAGGATTACGCCGTTTTCCGTAAAAATGACATTGCTGTATTTGCCCATCAGCTCGACGTGGATTTTACGCGCTGCCAGACGGCCGGACCTGTCGAGTATGTCTATACCGATTTCCACGATTCTGTCGAGGTGAAGTTGTTTTATCGATGCGATGCGCCGTTTTCATAATATTTGCGTAAGAACATGACCAACGCCGTAGGCACATCGGGCGTGGCCGGCGGAGTATCGGCCAGATACACGCGCGGTGAACCGTCAAGGGTAACAACAAGGTGGTGCGGCCCGGAGCCGCTGAAAATCCGAAAATAGAGCCCCCGCCCGTTAAGCTGGTATATTTTTGAAATTTGACCGCCCTGCAGGGCCTCCGCCAATTCGCGTACGATAGAATGTAAAGTGATGCCGTCCAAGTTCATTTCCGTTTGCTCCTTTTACTGTGCTTCTTATTATAGGCGATTTGGCTGTAATAGTATATAGGCCCCGGCCGCTGAGGAAACGGGGTATGCCGCCGCCTTATTGACAGCGCCGGCGGGACGTATTACGATAAAACATATTCCGAGCTTCTCGCAGAAGGAGGTACTTCAACATTGCGCAGCATGACCGGGTTCGGCAGCGGCACGTTCAGTGACGGGAAATTGTCCGTTACGATAGAAATAAAGGCTGTCAATCAACGTTTTCTCGAACTTAATATTCGTATGCCTCGTGCTTACATGGCCTTGGAAGACAGGTTGCGGAACGCCGTAAAAAAAACGATCCACCGCGGCAAGGTGGATATGTTCGTAACGGTGACGGAGTTGGAACGGCAGCCGCAAGAAATTCGTATTGATTATGCGGCCCTTGAAGCTTGCAAAGTTGCCCTCGATACGGCCAAGCAACGATTTTTCAATGATGAGCCGGCTACGCTCGGCGAAATCATCTCCCTTTGCAGCGACTGGTTCACGCAGGAACCTCCCGTCATCGACACGAAAGCGGTCCGGCCCGTTTTTGACAACGCCGTTACACAAGCCCTTGACGCGATTACCGCCATGAGGGACAGAGAAGGCGAAATTATCCATACGGATCTTTTAAAACGCGCCGACCTCATGGAGGAGTATATCGATTCCATCGCCGGGAAGCGGGAAGATATCGTGACGGCCTATGCCGAACGTCTCCATAACCGTATCGTCAATCTCCTGGAACCTGCCGGTGTGCCGGTTGATGAAGGTCGTATTTTACAGGAGGTTGCCGTCTTTGCGGATAAATCGGATTTCACGGAAGAAGTTGTACGTCTTCGCAGTCATGTGTTACAATTAAAAAAATTATTGAACAGCGGCGGCGATGTCGGCCGTTCCCTTGATTTTCTCATTCAGGAAATAAACAGGGAAACAAATACGGTCGGCGCCAAAACACAGGATATGGACGTCACGGAGACGGTTTTACATATTAAAAACGAACTGGAAAAGGTTCGCGAACAAATACAAAATATTGAATAACGGTGATAACATGAACTTTGGATCTCATAAATATCGGTTTCGGAAATATGGTTATGGGCCATAAAGTAGTGGCTGTTATCAGTCCCGAATCGGCTCCCATAAAGCGCATGATCCAGGATGCGCGGGAACATAATATACTTGTCGACGCGACTTTCGGCAGAAAAACACGGTCTGTCCTGGTGATGGATCACGGACAAATCGTTCTTTCCGCCTTGCAGCCCGAAACGGTATCCCACCGCATCCTGCATGTCGGTGATGAACCTCATGATGAGTGCGGAGACGACGGCAAAAAGGGGAACGCCCATGAAGGATAAAGGTCTTTTGCTGGTTGTTTCGGGGCCGTCCGGCGCCGGCAAGGGGACTATCTGCGATGCGTTGCGTCTTCGGTTTCCGTCGATACATTATTCTGTTTCCATGACGACCCGCGCACCGAGAAAAGGGGAATTTGACGGCGTAAACTATTTCTTCGCCGATACCCGCCGTTTTGAAGAGCTTCTTGCGGAAGACGCTTTTCTCGAACACGCGAAAGTATACGACCATTATTACGGCACCCCGAAAAACTACGTCTTCAGCCAGCTGGAAAAGGGAAATCATGTCATGCTGGAAATCGACGTTCAAGGAGCGATGCAGGTAAAAGAAAAATATCCTGAAGGCGTATTTATTTACATAGTGCCGCCGAGTATGGAAGTCCTGTCACAGCGGCTGCATTTGCGCCGCACCGATTCCGATGCCGTCATTGCCAAACGGTTGGCAAAGGCCGGCGCCGAACTTGACTGGATCGGCAACTATGATTACGTCATCATTAATGATGATCTAAAAACGGCCGTAGATTTGGCCGCTTCCATTATCCGCGCGGAAGAATGCCGCTCGTGCCGCAATGATAATCTCATTGCTTCCATCAAAAAAATGTATATGACAAAACAGGAGAGATAAATTATGTTAATCAGACCGACGTTGGAGTCATTAATGAAAAAGGTAGACAGTAAATATACGCTCGTAACGTTAGCGGCGAAACGCGCCCGTGAGCTTACGGACGGCGATGCGCCCTTTGTCGAAGTGAAAACGAATAAAGTCGTCTCCATCGCGATGGACGAAATAGATGAAGGTAAAATCACGTATGAATCACCTCAGTCCGGCATCAAATAAAGAGAGGGTGCTTTCAGCATGTCGTTAGACCACAAGAAAATCGTTTTGGCGGTCAGCGGCGGTATTGCCGCCTATAAGGCCGCGGTGATTATCAGCCTGCTCCGTAAAAAAGGCGCGGAAATCAAATGTATCATGACGGCTCATGCCGCGGAATTCATTACCCCCCTGACGCTCAGAGAAATATCGGGTAATCCCGTAGCCGTTTCCCTGTTCGGGGATGTGCCCGAATTTCGGGTGGAACATATTGCGCTGGCACAATGGGCCGATTTGTTCGTTATCGCACCGGCTACGGCAAATATTATCGGAAAGATCGCCAACGGTATCGCCGATGATTTGGCGACGACGGCCGTTATGGCTACAACCGTACCGGTAATCATCGTACCGGCCATGAACACAAATATGCTCGCCAATCCGATTGTTCAGGAAAATATGGCCAAATTGGAAAAGCTCGGTTATATGATCATGCCCCCCGAATCGGGCGTTCTCGCGTGCGGCACGGTCGGCGCCGGACGCTTGCCCGAACCGGAACATATTGCCGAGTATATTGAGTACGCGGTTATGCGCACGGATTGCTTAAAGGGAAAAAAAGTGATTGTAACGGCCGGCGGTACGCGCGAGGCGATAGATCCCGTTCGCTATATCGGCAACCATTCAAGCGGGCGCATGGGCTTTGCCATAGCCAGAGCGGCCGCCTTTGCCGGGGCGGACGTCACCCTGGTGGCCGGGCAGGTGAATCTGCCCACGCCGTCCGCCGTTAAGCGCGTCGACGTCCTGACGACGAACGAAATGAAAGCGGCTGTAGACGCCTTATATGATGACTGCGACATAGTGATAAAAGCGGCGGCCGTGGCGGATTACAGAGCGGCCGAACCGTCGCCGCAGAAAATCAAGAAAAATGACGATGTATTGACGCTTGATATGGTCAAAAACCCGGATATACTTCTTGCGCTGGGACAGCGTAAGAAAAATCAGATCCTCGTCGGCTTTGCGGCGGAAACGACGAATGTCATAGAACACGGCAGGGAGAAGTTAAAGAAAAAGAACCTGGATATGCTCGTCGCCAACGATGTTACGGCCGAGGGAGCGGGCTTTAAAGGCACGACGAATATTGCAACCTTCCTGTATGCGGACGGTACAAGCGAGCCTTTAGCGCTGATGTCGAAAGATGCCTTGGCGGCAGAAATCATTAAACGCGTGGCGTCTATATGCGAGAAAAAGCGGCAGCGGGAATAAGCCCGTCCCCGCGAGCCGGACTTTCCGCTTACGGACGTCTTTTTTACACAATTTGCCTGCCCGGTGCAGCGTATGCTGACACCATAAATTTATTGCTTGCAATTACAGCATATCTCCTTTATAATGATAGACAGTCAAAACAACATATCGTTCCATCAAGAGTCGGCGGAGGGATTGGCCCCATGATGCCGCAGCAACCTTCTAAAAGGAAAAGGTGCTAAGTCCAACAGCCGTCAGGCGGGAAGATGGGTCTTTGAACCCCTCTTTACAGAGGGATTTTTTTTAGCCAAAAGGAGTGTACTACAGGAGGAGTTACAGTAAATGACAAAAAATCGTGAATTTTTTACATCCGAATCGGTTACGGAGGGGCATCCCGATAAAATGGCCGATCAGATTTCGGACGGTATCCTGGACGCCATTCTGGCCCAGGATAACGGCGCCCGCGTTGCCTGCGAAACGCTTGTGACGACGGGGCTTGTCCACGTAGTAGGGGAAATTTCCACAAAATGTTATGTCGATATTCCCCATATCATCCGTGAAACTGTACGGAACATCGGGTATACGCGCGCTAAATACGGCTTTGACTGCGACACCTGCGGCGTGCTTGTCTCTCTCGACGAACAGTCGTCGGACATCGCCATGGGCGTAGACGAAGCGAAAGAAGCGAAAGAAGGAAATAAAGACGAATTCGACGCTATCGGCGCCGGCGACCAGGGGTTGATGTTCGGGTACGCAACGAACGAAA
Organism: Megasphaera geminata F0357; assembly: GCF_000239275.1. Classification (GTDB taxonomy): domain Bacteria; phylum Bacillota; class Negativicutes; order Veillonellales; family Megasphaeraceae; genus Megasphaera; species Megasphaera geminata. The sequence goes on from NZ_JH417574.1 coordinate 91,369, forward strand.
CGGAGGAATATATGCCCCTGCCGATCTCGCTGGCACATAAATTGGCCCGTCGGTTGGCAAAGGTCCGCAAAGAAGGGATCCTGACCTATCTCCGTCCGGACGGCAAAACGCAGGTTACGATAGAATATGAAGACGGCAAGCCCGTGCATGTCGATACAATCGTCATTTCCACACAGCACAGTCCGGAAGTAACGCGTGACCAAATTGAAAAAGATATGGTAGAGTTCGTTATCAAACCGGTACTTGCCGACGGCCTCTTTGACGAAAAGACGAAACTCTTCATCAATCCTACGGGCCGTTTTGTAATCGGCGGGCCGCAGGGCGATGCCGGGCTTACGGGCCGTAAAATCATTGTCGATACGTACGGCGGCATGGCCCGCCACGGCGGCGGCGCTTTCTCCGGTAAAGATCCTACGAAAGTCGACCGTTCCGCAGCGTATGCGGCACGTTATGTGGCGAAAAACATCGTCGCGGCAGGCCTGGCGGATAAATGCGAATTACAGCTTGCTTATGCCATCGGCGTGGCACATCCCGTTTCCATTCACGTGGAAACGTTCGGCACGGGAAAATGCGCTCACGCTAAGATGGTTGAACTCATCCGCAAGCACTTTGATCTTCGTCCGGCGGGCATCATCAAAATGCTGGACTTACAGCGTCCCATTTACAAGCAGGTTGCCGCATACGGTCATTTCGGCCGCAACGACCTCGATTTGCCTTGGGAAAAAACGGATAAAGCCGATATTCTCCGCAAAGAAGCGGGGGTATAAGAATACTGTTTTTGGGGGAGGCCGCCGTGTCTCCCCTTTTTTTCAGGAGCCTGTATGATCGCCCAGATTATTGTCAATATAACGGCCAAACGCTTACAAAAAACATTTACATATTCAGTCCCGCCGGCGTTGGCGGAAACAGTCAGGCCGGGCAGCCGGGTCCTCATCCCCTTCGGCAGACGACGGGAAGAGGGCATTGTCATACGGACGGGGGATGATACAGAAAGGACGGGGGATTTTGAATTAAAGCCCGTTGAAGCCGTATTGTCCGTCCAGGCGGGCGCTCAGGCTGAAATTATTGAAACGGCCCTTTGGATAAGTACGTATTATCTCTGTAGCCTTGCAGACGCCTTGCGCCTTTTTTTAGTCGAAAAAAAAGGGATTTCCTGGGATTATCGGCTTTTCAAGGGCCATGAAGACGGCCGGGAGAGCCCGGAGGAAAAGAAGATTTTAAGCTACCTGGACACACATCCGGGAGCGTCCGAAAAAATTATGTATAAGCTCTTCGGGCCGCTCCCGGTAGAAGAACTCGTCAAAAGAGGAACCGTTCGAAAACTGGAGATATTACGCAATAAAGTGGCGCCCAAGACGGAAAAATGGCTGCGGTTCAAGCGTCCTGATGACGGCACGCTGATGCGAAAAAAAAGGCAGGCCGAGCTGCTTCTGCTGCTGCAAGGCAAAGAGTGCCTCTCCTTGCGGGCCGTTCTTGCCGCGGGCTTCAGCCGGGATACGGTCCGCAACCTCATAACGGCCGGATTCCTTGCCGTTGAAGAACGCGAAAAGAAAACCGATTATCTTTCACTGGCCGTCGGCACGGACAAAACCTGGCGGCTCATGCATGAACAGGAAGAAGCGATCCGCAGGGTGCAAGAGGACAGGGACGGCAGGACCTGGGTGCTGCACGGTATTACCGGCAGCGGAAAAACGGAAGTGTACATGCAGTTGGCCGGGGAGGTTATCGCTTCGGCAAAGCAGGTGCTTCTCCTGGTCCCGGAAATCGCCTTGACCGGACAGATCGTACGGCGGTTCACAGCCCGTTTCGGCGAAGATGTGGTCGTGATGCACAGCAAACTTTCAAAAGGGGAGCGTATCAACAACAGGCGGCGTATGGCAAACGGTGAAAGCCATATATGTATCGGCGCCAGGTCGGCCGTTTTTACGCCGCTTGCGGATCTGGGACTGCTCATTGTCGACGAGGCGCATGACAGTTCGTACAAACAGGATGAGTCGCCCCGTTACCATGCCGTTGCCGTCGCGAGAAAACGTGCCGCCTATTACGGCTGCCCCGTCGTACTCGGCAGCGCGACGCCGGCGATAAGCGATTACCATAAGGCGCTCACCGGTGAGTACGGGCTTCTTGAACTCAAACGCCGCGTTCTCGACCACCCTTTGCCGGAGATAGACGTTGTCGACCATGCGTGATGAACTGGCACGCGGCAATTACAACATCCTGTCCGCTAAGCTCTGCGACCTTTTACGCGAAACGTTACGACAAAAAAAGCAGGCCATCGTCCTTTTGAACCGAAGAGGGTTTTCCACCTTTGTGATGTGCCGTAAATGCGGTTACGTGGTCAAGTGCGATACCTGTGACGTGCCGATGGTATATCATAAGGATTCCGAACATTTACGCTGTCATTATTGTGAAGCCGTAAAAGAAGCGCCCGCTTTTTGTCCGGCATGCCGCAGTAAATACATCAAGTTTTTCGGGGCGGGCACGGAAAAAGCGGAAGCCCAGCTGCGGCAGACCTTTCCTTCGGCGCGCGTTATCCGGCTGGATCAGGACACTGCAATGCGGAAAAACAGCGGAGACGCCATAATAGAGAAGCCTTTCGCCGCCATGATTACGATATTCTCTTGGGGACACAGATGGTGGCTAAAGGCCATGACTTCCCCGAAGTTTCGGCCGTCGGCATATTGGCTGCCGACAGCCTGCTCAACATGCCGGCCTATTGGGCGGGAGAACGAACCTTTCAACTGCTTACGCAGGCGGCCGGACGGACCGGACGCGGCACCGCTCCCGGTAAAGTGGTAATGCAAACATACGCGCCGGATCATTATGTCATCAGACACAGCAAAAATCAGGATTACAAAGGATTTTACGAGGAAGAGATAACGTATCGCCGGGAATTGGCATATCCGCCTTTTGCGCAGCTCGTTAAAATCGTGCTTATCGACGAAGACGAAAACGCCCTTTGGGAAAAAGGGCGCCGCCTGTACGATGAGCTGCGCCGTTACAAGGATATCCGGCTTGATCCCGCCCCGGAAATAATCGGCCCGTATGTCGATATTATAAAAAAAATACGTAACAAATACAGAGCAGTCATTTTATTGCGCGGGCCGGATCTTACCAGTATTAAAGCATATATGCGGGACAATGCGGCTTTTTTTGAGCGAGGCGTCCTCATTGATGTAGACCCGGCTTTTTAGTCGGGTCTTTCCGTTGCCTGACTGGTATTACAAAAAAAAATGCGATATAATAATGAATACACTGAAAATGTGTGTTTATCCGGATTTACCCTGAGGAGATATACAGAATGGCGTCTTTACGCATAGTCAAAGCAGGAGCGCCTGTATTAAACGCTACGGCGAAACCTGTAAAAGCAATTACGAAACGCATTAAACACCTTCTCGACGATATGGCCGCAACCATGTATGCCGCAGAAGGAGTCGGCCTGGCCGCCCCGCAAATCAACGAATCGCTGCAGTTAATCGTCCTGGATGACGGCAACGGCTTAATTGAATTAATCAATCCCGAACTTCTCGAAATATCGGAAGAGATGGAATACGGACCGGAAGGCTGCCTGAGCGTGCCGGGGATTTACGGAGAGGTCCGCCGTCATACAAAAATAAAAGTACGTGCCCAAAACAGGCGGGGCGAAGCGGTTGAGTATGAGCCGGAAGGATTTTTAGCCCGTATCTTCCAGCATGAAATGGATCATCTGGCGGGACATTTATTTACCGAAAAAGCGGTAAATCTGCGAAAAGTGGATGAAGGACAATGAGAATACTGTTTATGGGCACGCCCGAGTTTGCTGTCCCTTCCCTGACGGCACTCGTCCAGGCCGGCCATGAGATCGTCGGCGTCGTTTCACAGCCGGACAAACAGCGCGGCCGGGGCAAGACCGTTTCCTTTCCGCCGGTAAAAGAAAAAGCGGCGGCACTGGGACTATCCGTCTTACAACCTCAAACGCTCCGTGACGAACGGGTACTTGCAGCGCTTCGTTCTCTTACCCCGGATGTCATCGTCGTCATCGCTTACGGAAAAATACTGCCTGCCGGACTGCTGACGCTTGCGCCGCACGGCTGCCTTAATGTTCATGCTTCACTGTTACCGAAATACCGCGGCGCCGCCCCGATTCAATATACCGTCATGAACGGCGAAACGGAAGCGGGGATATCCATAATGAAGCTGGATGAGGGCATGGATACGGGGGATATACTGGCTCAGGCCCGACTCCCGCTTGACGGGAAGGAAACGACGGGAACGCTTTTCAATACGCTCGCCGTTCTCGGGAAAGATACGCTGCTCGCCGTTCTTGACGACTTGGATACATATGAACGGCGGGCCGTAAAACAGGAGCCGGAAAAAGCGACGTATACAAAGAAAATCGATAAAAGCGCGGCATGTATCAATTGGCGGGACGGAGCGGTCACAATAGAAAGGTTGCTGCGCACGCTTGACCCGCAGCCGGGCGCCTATACTTTTTTTGACGGAAAACGCCTGAAAATCTGGTCGGCCGACGTAGTTCCCGGGAAAAATGCCCCTGCAGGCACGATCCTTGAGGTCACAAAGAAATTTTTCACTGTCCAGACGGGAAAAGACGCGCTTTGCATTAAAGAAGTGCAGCCGGAAAGCCGTAAACGGATGAGCTCGGCGCAGTTCCTGCAAAGCCACCGGCTGACGGCGGGTACGGTTCTGACGGAAGGCTGCGGCGTTGACCGGCGGCGGGAGAATGAAAATGAACGTTCGTGAGGCGGCTTTTCACAGTTTACTCGCAGTCTGCAAAGACGGCGGCTACAGTAATATTATCGTATCGAAAACCATACAAAAGCAAAATTTCGACGACCGGGACCGCAGATTTTATACGGAACTCGTATACGGTACCCTGCGGACCCTTAATTATTTGGATCACATTATCAGTACGGTCAGCACTCGCGACATAAAAAAGCTCGATCCGGTATGCCTGGCCATCCTGCGCTGCGGCTTATACCAGCTTTTCTTTATGGATAAAGTACCGCCGTCCGCCGCCTGTAATGAAGCGGTAAAAACGGCGCGTCGTTTCGGCAACGCCGGCATGGCTAAATTTGTGAACGCCCTTTTGCGTAACAGTCTGCGGAAAAAAGAAACATTCACTGTCCCGACGCCGACAGAGGATGCGATCCTGCATCTGTCCTTAACGTACCATCAGCCGGCCTGGCTGGTGCGCAAGTGGGTAAAGGACTTCGGCAGAGAAGAAACGACTGCATTATGCCGTTACTTCGACCGTGTGCCCGACTTATGCATCCGTACCAATACGACGCGTACGACACGGGAGGCGCTGATGACCCTTTTCACGCAAAAAGGGGTGCCCTGCCGTTGCGCGCTGCATGCACCGGAAGGGATTTATCTGGAGAAAAATCCCGGTATCCGTACGCTTACGGAAATTGCCGGCGGCCTGGGTATGATCCAGGACGAGCCTTCTCAGCTCGTCGCCCATGTTGTCGCCCCACAGGCCGGTGAAGTCATCTTTGACGTATGCGCCGCGCCGGGCGGAAAAACGACGCATCTCGCCGCCCTGGGCGGCCGCGGGTGTCTGGTTTACGGGTTTGACATATATGAACATAAATTGAAACTCATCAAAGAAAATGCCCGCATGCTGGGACTGGAAAATATCAGGACCGTTCTTCAGGATGCCGTTCTGCTCGGCCGTAAGTACGCGGCCAAAGCGGATCGCGTGCTCGTAGACGCGCCGTGTTCCGGTCTGGGCATCTTACGGCGCAAGCCGGACTTACGCTGGCGCAAACGCCCCGAGGACCTGAAAGCCCTGCCCCCGTTCCAGCGGCAGCTGCTTGAAAGCGCGGCGAAATGCGTTAAACCGGGAGGCATCCTGGTATACAGCACTTGTACCATAAACGAAGAGGAAAACGGCGCCGTTGTCGATTCTTTCCTCGCCGCTCACGCAGAGTTCAAAGCCGTACCCGTAGGAGACAGCCTGGGCTTTCGGCAGGATACTCCGTATCTGTGCATATTACCGCAGCGCGACGGCCTGGACGGATTTTTTATCGCAAAAATGCAGAAAGCCTGATATGAACGATATTTTCGCAATGAACCGCCCGGCTTTGCAAGACTTTCTCTTTTCTCAGGGAATGAAGAAATTCAGGGCCGATCAAATTTTACATTACATTTACAAGGAGCATGTATATGATTGGGACGATATGCTCCTTCTGCCCAAGAGCGACAGGACGCTTCTAAAAAAAGAGCTGCCTCTTTATGTTCCCGCCGTAGTCGCTAAACAAATTTCAGGCGACGGCAATACGGTAAAGCTTTTACTTGAACTTATCGACGGGCAGACCGTCGAGACGGTGCTTATGAAGCATGACTACGGTAATTCCGTCTGTCTTTCGTCACAGGTCGGCTGCGCCGTCAACTGCGCCTTCTGCGCCTCCGCGAAAAACGGGTTTATCCGAAATCTCACTGTCGGCGAAATGGTAAGCCAGCTTCTCGCGTTTCGGAAATATGTAACCGCTGATCTGCATTCAATCGTCCTTATGGGGACGGGGGAACCGCTGCTCAATTATGACAATGTGCTTGCCTTTATGCGGCTCATTCACGAAAAAGAAACGCTGTATCTGGGCTATAGGAACATGACTCTATCCACATCGGGCATCGTCCCGGCCATGGACAGATTCTCGTCCGAAGGGCTTCCCGTCAATCTGGCCGTATCGCTTCATGCACCGAATGACCGGATCAGACGGCGCATCATGCCCGTTGCCGGGACGTACGCGCTGAAAGATATTCTGGCAGCGGCGGATCGCTGTTTTAAGGCTACCGGACGAAGGGTTACGTTTGAATATATCCTCATCCGGGATGTCACCTGCACCCCGGACTGTGCGACACAGCTGGTCAGGCTTTTAGCCGGGAAAAATATCCTCGTCAAGGCGATCCCCGTTAATGATAATTACGATGTCGGCCTCCATCGCCCGGAAAAGAAACAAATAGACGATTTTTGCCGTTATGTAAAAAATCACGGCGTACATATCACGCTGCGCCGGGAAATGGGAAGCGGCATACAGGCCGTCCGAGCACAGCTCCGCAGCAAACGCCGGAAAGAACGTGTATAAGGTTGCAGCAATGCGCATGCAGGCAGCCGGAAGGAAGTGAAGTATTGGGTATATACGGTGAATCTCGGATCGGTCTGGTTCGAAGTGTAAATGAAGATTCTTTCTATATCAGTGAAAAGGCCGACATTATGGCCGTCGCGGACGGGATGGGCGGCTATGTGGGCGGCGAAATAGCCAGTCGGACAGCCGTTAAATCCGTAGCCTATTATTTTTCCAATTATACGTACGCTTCCGCCAGACAATTGGAAAAGGCCATCGCCTATGCCAACGACTGCATCCTCAGCAAAATTACCATAGATCCCGCCCTGCAGGGAATGGGGACGACGCTGACCGTTGTCACTGTCGTCGGCGACAAGGCGTATTGGGGCCATGTCGGCGACAGCCGTATTTATCTTTACAGCCGGGGCCAATTAAGACAGATCTCTACGGATCACACGGTTATTCACGACCTCATGGAAGGCCACCGTATTACGGCGGACGAAGCGCAGTCACATCCGCAAAAGCATGTCCTTACGCGTGCCGTCGGCGTCGATAAGGACATGCCTGTCGACAGCGGGACCGTTACGGTTACAAAAGGCGATTGTATCCTCCTGTGCTCGGACGGCCTGACCGGATGCCTTGACGAGCGGGAGATAGCGACGTATCTCAAACATGCCGCCGGCAAAGAACGGCAAACGGTAAAATCCTTATTTGCAAGAATTTATGATGAAGGCGCTCCGGATAATGCAACGGTCATTATCAAGACACTCTAGAGATTGCGTTCGGATAATTCGATTGGAATGAAAGTGGTGGAAATTCTGATATGATCGGTCATATATTGGATAACAGATATAAAATATTGGAAAAAGTCGGTTCCGGCGGTATGGCCAGTGTCTATAAAGCACAGGATATCCTTCTGGACCGCATCGTGGCCGTGAAAATATTACACGGCAAGTACGGGAAAGACAGGGATTTCGTCGTCCGGTTCCATCAGGAAGCCCAGGCGGCGGCAAAATTATCCCATCCCAATATAGTCAATATGTACGATGTCGGGTTCGACCAGGACGTACACTATTTAGTCATGGAATTTGTACGCGGCGAGACCCTCAAAGATTATATCGACAAACACGGCCATCTGCCGATAAACACGGCGATGCAGATTACCTTTGATATCGGCGACGCTCTGGAACATGCCCATGCCAACGGCATTGTCCACTGCGATATCAAGCCGCACAATATTCTCGTGACGGAGGCGGGAAAAGTCAAAGTGGCGGATTTCGGCATCGCCCGCGCAGTCAACGCCAACACGGATAATCTCAAGGACGACTCCGTGGTCGGTTCGGTTCACTATTTTTCTCCCGAACAGGCGGCGGGCGAACCGATAGATGAACGCACGGACATTTACTCTTTAGGGGTCGTCATGTACGAAATGATGACGGGTGTCGTCCCCTTTGAAGGAGATACCGCAATCGGGATAGCCTTACAGCATGTGCAGGACGACGTGGTGCGGCCGACAAAATACAATCGCCGGATCCCTCATCTTGTCGAACGGTGTATTTTAAAAGCCATGTCCAAAAATCCGGACGACCGTTTCCAGACCGTCAGTGAAATGATGTCCGAGCTCCGTCTCTCGCAAGGCTTCGTAAACAGCAATAAAGGGGCCCTGCCGATTATCAAGAATAACTTCAACACGCAGCAGCTGCAGACGGTCCGCAGGCCGCCGGCGGAAGAAGAGAAGAAAAAAAATCTCTTTATCCGGGCAGTCGACAACATCAGCAATCATTCAAAGAAAACCATTGTTTTCAGTATGATCGGGATTTTCCTTATCGCATTTCTGTGGGCCTTCTTTTCGTTCGGTAATTTCTGGAGTACCGAGAGTATAACCGTTCCCGACGTTACGGGAAAACAGGTGGAAATTGCCCGCTCCATGCTGGAAAAGAAACATCTTTCCGTTTCCGTAAAAGAAGTGGAGAGCGCCGATGTCCCCATTGGAGAGGTCATGGCCCAAACACCGGGCGGGGGGGCCGTCGTAAAAGCGAACAGGACCATTTATTTGACAGTAAGCAAAGGTAATGAAGGGGCGGAAGTCCTCATTCCCGATCTGCGCGGCCTGACCGTTTCGGAGGCGGACAGGAAACTGCGGGAAATTCATTTATCCGTAGGCAGTGTCACCTATGCCCCCAGTGATGAATATCCGGACGGCAAGATTATCGGCCAGACCCCCTCGTCTCCGGAAAAAGCGTCGAAAGGCGCTAAAATTGACGTAGTCGTCTGCAAAAACGACGGCAAAAAGGCCAAAGACGCTCCCAGCACTATCGGCATGACCCTGGATACGGCGATTCAAACGCTCCAAAACGCGGGCTATACCATCGGTACCATCAGCGGCATAGACGCAAATAAATCGAACAATCAGGCAAAGGTAACCTCTCAGACGCCGGGCAGCGGCAATACGGTCGACATGGGCATTGAATACGCGTCAGGCACCTCGCCGTCGGGCGGCGCCACCCACACGGGCAATGTAAGCATCAGTATCCCCGGAGGCGCATCGAACCAGCGCGTTCAAATTATCGTGGAAGACGATACCGGTTCAAAAACGGTGTACGACCGCATGCAGTCCGGCGGCGACAATATCAGTAAAAACGTGACGGGCACGGGGCGTACGCGAGTTAAAGTGTACATTAACAATGCCCTTGTACAGGAAGAGGAACTGTAAAATATGCCCAGAGGAAGAGTCATAAAAAACTATAACGGCTATTACTATGTGGATCCGGGGAGCGGCGGGGCCGTGGAATGCCGCCGTCGCGGCAAGATGAAAGAAAAAATCCTCGTCGGCGACATGGTCGAATTTACGGCAACGGGCGCGCAGAAGGGTGTGATTGAAAAAACGGAACCCCGTAAAAACTCGCTGCGCCGCCCGGCCGTAGCCAATATTGATGCCATGTTCATTGTCATGGCGGCCGCCGCGCCGGATCCGAGCAGGTTTCTGATCGATCAGATGCTGATGACTTGCGAATACGACGGCATACATCCGTCGCTTTGCTTTAATAAATGTGATCTTGATAAACCCCTGGCCGAAGAATACGCGGCCTTTTACAGGCGCTGCGGTTACGCCGCGTATCCGGTTTCCGCCTGCACGGGAGAAGGAATCGACAGCCTTAAGGCGCTCCTTGACGGCAAAGTTACGGCCTTCGCAGGGCCTTCGGGCGTCGGCAAATCAAGCCTGTTAATGCGCATTATCGGCAGAGAACTGGCCGTCGGCAAGGTCAGCGACAAGATCGGCCGCGGCCGTCATACAACGCGTCATTCTGAAATCATGAAGCTGCGGGAGCATACGTACGTCATCGATACGCCGGGGTTCAGCGCGCTTGATTTTACACACCTGAAAGAAAAAGAAATTACGTCGCTCATGCCCGATTTAGCAAAATACAGCGGTCATTGCCGCTTTTCTTCCTGTCTTCACCGTTCCGAGCCGGATTGTTCCGTCAAACAGGCGCTGGCGGCAGGCAAAATTTTACGGGAGCGTTACGATACCTATTGCAAAATAGAGGATTCTATTGCGGAAAGGAAATAAGTATTTATGATTCACATCGGTCCTTCACTTTTAGCGGCGGATTTTTCCCGCCTTGCAGAGGAAATCGGCGATATCGAAAAAGGCGGCGCCGATTTCCTCCATCTCGATTTGATGGACGGCCATTTTGTTCCCAATTTGACCTTCGGCGTATCTCTTGTGGCGGCGTTGCGCCGCCACACGGCCCTCGTTTTTGACGCCCATCTCATGGTCGAACATCCGGAAACCTACATTGACGCTCTGGCCGCCGCAGGCGTGCAGTACGTAACAGTTCACCAGGAGGCGTGCCCCCATTTGGACAGAGTATTGCAGCAGATCAGGGAAAAAGGGATGAAATGCGGCGCGGCCCTGAACCCCGCTACACCGGTAAGTACACTGGAATGCGTTGCCTCGTATTTGGACATGATTCTTATTATGAGTGTCAATCCCGGGTTCGGCGGCCAGCAATTCATCCCTTATACCGTCGCCAAGGTGGGAGACGCGGCGGAACTTCTGGAAAATGCGGGAAATACGGCGGCCGTAATCGAAGTGGACGGCGGCATTACGGCGGACACGATCGGTCATGTAACGGCCGCCGGGGCTACGTGGCTGGTTGCGGGCAGCGCGGTCTTCGGCAGGGCGGACAGGGCGGCCGCAATTGCCGCGTTAAAGGCATAGCGGCCTTGTTTTGCCGGTACGGCTATGATATAATTTACAGAGAATTTCCATATGTACTCATAGTCTTTGAGGCAAGGTGAGAAAGCACTGCTTTCAAGTCCTGACCGGCGGTGACAGTCCGCGAGCCCTGAGGGGCTGAACCGGTGTGAACCCGGTACCGACAGTAACAGTCTGGATGAAAAAGACATCCTTTTTTACGGCAATGCAACTAAAGGCTATTGGTTTATGTACCGATAGCCTTTTCACATGATCGAAAGAGGTGAAATCCGTTGGATGAAGCTGCATATATGGAAGAAGCCCTTGCGCTGGCACGGATGGGGCTGGGCTATACATCGCCGAACCCTTCGGTCGGGTGCGTTATCGTCAAGGACGGCGAAATTGTCGGCCGCGGCTACCATCACCGCGCGGGCACGCCTCACGCGGAAGTCTGGGCTCTGCGCGAAGCGGGGGAGCGCGCCGCAGGTTCCACGGTTTACGTAACCTTGGAACCGTGCGCTCATTACGGCAGAACGCCGCCATGTGCGCGGGCATTGGTCAAAGCGGGTGTCGCCAAGGTCGTCTGCGCAATGCTGGACCCCAATCCGCTGGTAGCCGGCAAGGGCGCCGCAATTTTACGCAATGCCGGCATCCCCGTCATCGTCGGCCTGCTGTCGGGGAAAGCGATCAAAATTAATGAAGTATTCATCAAGAACATGATTACGCAGCAACCCTTTATTGCCGTCAAGCTGGCGCAGAGCCTCGACGGCGTAACGGCGTCCCGGACAGGCAAATCGAAATGGATCACCAATGATTGGGCACGTAAGCGGGGCTATTATTTACGCTCTCTCTATGACGCCATCCTTGTCGGTATCAACACGGTTGAAGCGGATAACCCCTTGTTGACGAGCCGTACCGTTCGTGAAGGCCATGACGCGCCGCACCAACCGTTCCGCATCATTTTGGATTCTACGGGGCGTATTGACCTGCAGGCCTTGCTGGTAACGGACAAACAGGCCCGAACGATGGTCATTACGACAAAACATTGCCCCGTTGAAAAAAAGGAAGCCCTGGAGCGGGCCGGCGTGGAAGTGCTGGTCGCCCCTCTTCGTGATGACGACAGGGTGGATTTGCCGGCCATGGTACATACGCTGTATGAAAAGGGGATTCACAGCATCCTCGTCGAAGGCGGCAGTACCGTACAGGGAACCTTTTTCGACAGTAATCTTGTCGATAAAATATATGCCTTTATCGGGGCTAAAGTTATCGGCGGCGTTGATTCCAAGACCTCTGTCGGCGGCCTGGGCGCCGATGATTTGTCGGAAAGCGTCACCCTTGATTACGAAACGGCCGAAATCCACGATAACAACGTGTATATCGAGGCATACAACAGGAACAGGGAGGGCGCGTATGTTCACTGGAATCATTGAAGAACTGGGAACGATCGGCACAATGGACAGACGGCCCGATTCGATGCGCCTGACCGTGTTTGCCGATACGGTATTGGCCGGCACAAGGACGGGCGACAGCATAGCCGTAAACGGCGTATGCCTGACCGTGACGGCTATGACCGACGCTTCGTTTTGTGCCGACGTGATGCATGAAACGATACGCCGCTCCTCTTTCAAAGATATCCGCAGCGGCTCCAGGGTCAATCTTGAACGGGCCGTGCAAATGGGCGGACGTATGGGCGGCCATATCGTAAGCGGCCATATCGACGGCACGGGGACGATTTCCCGCATTGACAAAGACGGTATAGCTCAGGTGTATCATATCGGCGCGGCGCCGGAACTGCTTGAATATATCGTGGAGAAAGGCTCCGTCGCCATCGACGGCATCAGTCTTACCGTCGTCGCCGTCACGAACAGGGAGTTTTCCGTTTCCGTCATTCCCCATACACTGGGAAATACGACGCTTACGGAAAAACAGACGGGCACCTGTGTCAATTTGGAGACCGATATTGTCGGTAAATATGTAAAAAAATTTACAGGCCCCCATGAGGGAAAAAGCGGCTCCCTTTCATGGGATATGCTTTTGGAAAACGGGTTTTAATCATACTGTACGGATAGGAGTGTTTATTCATGGCACATATTAAAGAAGGTCAACTGCTCGGTGCGGGTCTCCGCGTAGGCATTGTGGTGGCGCGTTTCAACGAATTTATCGGCAGCCGTCTCCTCGGCGGCGCATACGACGCCCTGCACCGCCACGGTGTAAACGATGATGATATTACGACGGCATGGGTCCCCGGCGCTTTCGAAATCCCGCTGGCCGCGCAGAAGATGGCCCAATCGGGCGCATACGACGCCGTCATCTGCCTCGGCGCCGTTATCCGCGGCGCGACGAGCCATTATGATCTCGTCTGCAACGAAGTGGCCAAGGGCGTGGCCCAGATCTCCCTGCATACGGGAGTTCCCGTCCTCTTCGGCATCGTTACAACGGAAAATATCGAACAGGCCGTTGAACGGGCAGGTACGAAAGCCGGCAATAAAGGCTTTGATGTTGCCGCGGCCGCTATTGAAATGGCAAACTTATTAAAAGAAATGTAACCCCTGTCCCAAAATTCGGGAAGACTCCCTGTATCTGTACGGCGGGAGTCTTTCTTGCGTACACGACCGGATAAATATAACGGCATAGGAGGAACACTCATTCATGAGCATTCATATCGAGGCACAGGCCGGTGCGATAGCGGACAGGATTTTATTGCCCGGCGACCCTTTGCGGGCCAAATATATTGCAGAAAATTTTTTGGAAGACGCCGTCTGTTACAATACGGTGCGCAACATATTCGGATATACGGGGATGTACAGGGGTGAACGTATATCCGTGCAGGGAACGGGCATGGGTATACCGTCAATTTCCATCTACGCTACGGAACTGATGCGCGACTATGGCGTGCGCACCTTGATCCGCGTCGGTACATGCGGCGCCATGAACCGGGAGCTGGACATCGGCGACGTTCTCATCGCACAGGGTGCGACGACCGATTCCTCCCTTATCCGGAATATTTTCGGGGCTTCCATAAACTATGCGCCCCTCGGTGATTTCGGACTCTTATGCAAGGCGTATACCGCAGCCGGAGCGCGGCGTATTCCCGTAAAAGTCGGCAATATCATTTCTGTCGACCGGTTCTACGATGATGAAATCGATAACGATAAATTAAGAGAGTACGGCATCCTGGCCGTAGAAATGGAAACGGCCGCGCTGTATACGCTGGGCGCCAAATACGGGGCAAAATGCCTGGGTATTTTTACGGTCAGTGACCACTTGCTCACCGGCGCGAGGGCAAGCGCCGAAGCACGGCAGACCGGATTTAACGACATGGTGACCGTTGCATTGGAAACGGCAATACAATAAAAGCCCGGAGAAACGGTGCACGCCCCGCATGTACCGAAATATGCCGTCCCCCTTTCGGCAGGGGGGCTATACCTGAGCGGCAGAATTGACGGTTCTGCAAGGATTATAAGGACAGCCGGCCGCGAAGACCGGTCAACGGGCTGTTTCCCGGAAATGAGGATTGCATGGAATACAGAGACAGTATCGTTCATTATACGAGCGATGAAAATATCCGCCTTGCCGTCGCCGTAACCAGAGACTGCGTCGAAACGGCGCGGCAGCGGCATACGCTGGCCCCCGTGGCCTGTGCGGCCTTAGGCCGGACGATGACGGGCGCCCTGCTTCTGGCAGGCGATTATAAAAACCGCGAAGGCGTGACGATCCGCATCGACGGCAAAGGCCCTCTGGGCGTCATTCACGTCGACGCCTTCAACTCGAACCGGGTACGCGGGTATGTGGACCATCCCGTTATCGACCTGCCGTTGGCCTCTAACGGGAAATTGGACGTCCGCACGGCCGTAGGTACGGACGGGGAAGTGACGGTAACACGCTTTACGCCCGAAAAAACGACCTATACGAGCCGCTCGCCCGTCGTATCGGGGGAGATCGCGGAAGATCTGGCGTATTATCTGTATACGTCCGAACAGATACCGGCGACGATCAGCCTCGGCGTTCTCGTCGACCGCGATTATTCCGTCGCCGCGTCGGGAGGGTTCCTTGTACAGGCGCTGCCGGGCGCTGCGGACGACGATTTGGCAAAAATAGAAGAGAACATTAAAAAAATCGGCCCGATCACGGCTTATCTGACGAAACATACAAACGGAGAAGGACTGGCCGAAACCGTTATGGCCGGCTTTCACTGCAAAGAGATCTTCCGCCGGCCCCTGTACTGGCGCTGCACCTGTTCACTTGCACGCATAGAAAATGTGCTCCTTTCACTGCGGGAGGAAGACAAAAAAGATCTTCTGACGGATCCTCAGGTGGAAATGACCTGCCACTATTGCGGTACAAAATACGTAATCAGTCATGATGAACTGGAAGCCCTGTTTGCGGCAGGAAAAAAAACGGTCCGAAAACGATACTAAGGAGTGATCCCTGTGAGTCTGATTGCTATCATCGGCGGTACGGGCGTCTGCGACGTGAAAATGTTGAACAATGTACGGCAGGAACGTTTGCCCACTTTCTACGGCATGATCCATTATTTACGCGGTACATACGGCAGTAAGGAAATCATTTTCTTACCCCGTCACGGCAAGGCCCATTCCATCCCGCCTCACCTGATTAATTACAGAGCGAATATACTCGGCTTAAAAAAGCTCGGTGTCACGGCCGTTTTTTCGACAACTGCCGTCGGCACCATGACGAGAAAATATAAACCGGGTGATTTTGTCCTGCCCGATCAATTTATCGATTTCACTCATTCCCGGCATGAATCCTTCTTTGACGGCGGGGCCAACGGCGTAGTGCACGTCGATATGACGACGCCGTACTGCCCGAAAGTGCGCGAAGCCGTCTGCAAAGCCGCCGCCGCATTGAAGTATCCCGTTCATAACGGCGGCACGTATGCCTGCACGGAAGGGCCGCGTTTCGAAACGCCTGCGGAAATTAAGATGCTGAGCCGCCTCGGCGGCGACCTCGTCGGCATGACGACCGTACCGGAAGTATGCCTGGCCAAAGAAGCGGAACTTTGTTACGCTACCGTTTCGATGATTACCAACTACGCTGCCGGCGTTTCCGAACAGGTCCAAACACATGCGGAGGTCAACGAATGTATGGAAGATAATGCCAAGCGCATTCAAACCCTGTTAATGCGCGCCATTGAGTTATACGGGGACGACGATTGTCCTTGCCGCCACGTCTTGGCGGAGTACGGCGGGTTTAAAGCATAATGAAGACACTTGAATGGCGCCGTAACGAATTGATCATATTGGATCAGACGAAATTGCCGGCAGAAGAAACATACCGCCGCTGTACATCCTGGCAGGACGTAAAAGACGCAATTTCCGTCCTCGCCGTGAGAGGCGCTCCCGCAATCGGCGTGGCCGCCGCTTACGGCCTCGTTTTAGGGGCGTCGGAATTGCTGCGCCGCAAAATCACGGATACCGCCGTCTTCTCGGCCGGTCTGGCAACCGTTGCCGCAGCCCTTGACGCGGCGCGTCCTACGGCGGTAAACCTGCACTGGGCGTTAACACGCATGCTGAAGACGGCCGAAAAAGAACTGGCCGCGGGAAAGAGCAGCGCGGCAATTACGCTTGCTCTCGAAAGGGAAGCCGTAACGCTTCATGCGAAGGACATAGAGATCAACAGGTCCATATCCGCATACGGCGCAGCGGCGATTATCATGCAAAAGGGAGCAAAAAAACTGACCGTCCTCACTCACTGTAATGCCGGCGCCCTGGCAACGGCCGATATCGGGACGGCCCTGGGCGTTATTCGCGCCCTTCATAAACGCGGCCTCATTGAACGCGTTTATGCGGATGAAACGCGGCCGTTGCTGCAGGGCGCGCGCCTGACCGTAACGGAACTTAAAGCCGACGGGATTCCTGTAACCCTGATAACGGACAGCACGGCCGGCTGGGTAATGAAAACCGGAAGGGTGGACGCGGTTATCGTCGGCGCGGACAGGATTACGGCAAACGGGGATACGGCCAATAAAATCGGCACATACAGCGTTTCCGTCCTGGCCAAAGAACACAGGATACCCTTTTATGTAGCCGCCCCCCTATCCACCTTTGATCTGTCCATGACAAAAGGCGAAGAAATACCTATTGAAGAACGGCATCATGATGAAGTGCGAAGGCTGCGGGACGTACAGCTCGCGTTAGCCGACGCGGATGTCTTCAATCCCGCCTTCGACGTAACGCCGCATCAAAATATTGAAGCTATCTTTACGGAAAAAGGGACGATAGAAAAACCGTCCGAAACAACTGTTTCCGCATTTTTCAGAACATAGAAAGGAGCCCGTATGCTTTCCCTTATTCACGACATCGGCGCCGCTCCGGGCGGCCATAAAAAAATTTCCTGGGTCGACCGCTATATGCCGACCCTGAACGCTATCGGAAGAACCTTGAAAGAGGAACAGACGTTCAAGGGGAAAACCGTAGTCATAAGCGTTCATTTAGAGGCTAAAACGGCGTATCTGGCAATTGTCCTGCACCGTGCCGGCGCCGACGTCATCGTAACCGGCAGCAATCCGTTATCTACGCAGGACGATATAGCCGCAGCTCTCGTTGACGAAGGCCTCACGGTTTATGCGACCCACGGTTGTACGGAAGAGGAATATTTTATGTATTTACATAAGGCCCTCGATCACAAACCGCACATTATCATCGATGACGGCGGCGACCTGGTGCATCTCCTACACACGACGCGTACAGATGCGGCGGAACGGCTGCTCGGCGGAACGGAAGAAACGACGACAGGCGTTGTCAGGCTGCACGGCCTGGCTAAAGCGGGCGAGTTGAAGTTCCCCATGATAGCGGCCAACGATTCCTATTGCAAATATCTTTTCGATAACCGGTACGGTACGGGCCAGTCTACCTGGGTCGGCATTATGCGCACAACCAATCTGACCGTTGTCGGTAAAAAAGTGGTTATTGCCGGCTACGGCTGGTGCGGGCGCGGTTGCGCCATGCGCGCAAAAGGCTTGGGGGCCCATGTCATCGTAACGGAGGTGGATCCCATAAAGGCTATTGAAGCCGTCTTTGACGGCTTTGACGTCATGCCCATGGATAAAGCCGCCGAAATAGGCGACATATTTGTCACGCTCACCGGCAACAAGGATGTCATCAGAGGCGAACACATGGCGAAGATGAAAGACGGTGCGCTCCTTGCCAACGCGGGGCACTTCGACGTGGAAATCAATAAGGCCGAATTAAAGGCCCTGTCTGTGCGGCAGTTTGAAGCCCGGCATAATATTGAAGGATTCGAGCTTAAAAACGGCCATATTATCAATCTCATTGCCGAGGGCCGCCTGGTAAATCTGGCGGCCGCAGACGGCCATCCCGCGGAAATCATGGACCTGTCCTTTGCCGTTCAGGCACTGGCAGCCAAATATATTCTCGATAACGCAGGGACATTGGAAAACCGCGTCTACGTCCTGCCCCGTGAGACGGATATCTCCGTAGCGATGATAAAGCTGCAGTCCATGGGCTATGCCATAGACTCGCTCACCGAAGAACAGCGCGCCTATTTAAATCTGGATTGAAAAGGGGACATACCGTGTCGAAAAAACTGCTGAAGAATGTTGCGGTATACCGTAACCGCGTAATAGAAGAAGGCCGGAATATTGAAATCACGGACGATCGGATTACCGCATTCCCTACAGATATTGCCGACGTAACCGGTTACGCCGAAATCATAGACGGAAAAGGCATGCTGGCAACGCCGGGATTTGTAAACACGCATAATCACATCGCCATGACCGTCTTTCGCAGCTACGCCGATGATATGCGGCTCATGGATTGGCTGGAAAACAAAATCTGGCCTGCCGAAGCGAAATTGGACGGCAGAACCGTTTATGCGCAAACGCTGCTCGGCATTGCGGAAATGCTGCGCTGCGGTACGACGAGCTTTGCGGATATGTACTTTTTTATGGACAACGTGGCCGAAGCCGTCCGCGATTCGGGGATCCGTGCCTGCCTCAGCCGCGGCCTCACCGGTATTACGCCTAATGCGGCCGAAGCGCTGGCCGAAAACAGAGACTTCTTCATGGACTGGCATAACAGCTGCAACGGCCGTATTACGGTCATGTTCGGTCCGCATGCGCCGTACACGTGCCCTGAAGACTATTTGCGCAAAGTAGTCGAAACGGCACGGTCCGTCGGCGCGGAAATCCATATGCATCTTTGCGAGACAAAAGGGGAAGTCGAAAACATCCGCAGGCAGTACGGCAAATCCCCTATTGCATGGGCAAATGACGCGGGCGTGTTCGACTGTGGCTGCCTGGCCGCACATTGCGTCTGGGTCGATGAAGCCGACATAGATATCATGGCGGCAAAAAAGGTCCGCGTCGCCCATAATCCCGGCAGCAACTTAAAGCTCGCCAGCGGTATTGCGCCGCTCGGCAGAATGCTTGCCAAGGGCATTACCGTGTCCCTGGGCACGGACGGAGCTTCAAGCAACAATAATCTCGATATTTTAGAAGAAATGCATCTGGCCGCCCTTATACATAAAGCCGACACGCTGGATCCGACCGCAATCCCTGCGGAACGGGCGGTCCGCATGCTTACCGAAGACGGGGCCAGAGCGCTCGGCTACACGGATATCGGCAAGCTCAAAGAAGGTTATAAAGCGGATATTACGCTTATCGACCGTTCGGGGCTTCACTGGTACCCGCGCAACGACACCTTGTCCCTGCTGGCGTACGCGGCTAACAGCATGGACGTAGATACGGTTTTAGTGGACGGGAACATCCTGATGAAACACAAAGAATTCGTAACCCTGGATATTGAACGCATCAAAGCGGACGCGGAATACACAAAAAACAGGCTGTTTTCACAACTGTAAGCGAACGGGCATCTTCATGAACATATCATGGAGGTGCCCGTTTTTTAATATTCCTGTAAATCGATTTTCCGCCTCGTCGCTTCAGGATAAATAGACGCCGTTTTATGACAAAACATGGACTGTATATATAAATATATGTTATAATTTAAATAACTAAAATATATTGTACTTATATATCATGTAATGAAGTCGGAATTCACGGGGTAAATCTGTATGATACGCATAGCCATATGTGATGATGACACAAAGCAGCTTCATGATATAAAGTCGATGTGTGAACGTTGCTTGCGAAATCACACGGAAGAAATCCGCTATACGCTCTATGACAGTTCTTTTCTTCTCAGCGAAGAGCTTGAACGGGGAAGAGTATTTGACATTTTCTTGTTGGATATTTATATGCCCGGCATATCGGGCCTGGATATCGCTGCGGAAATACGCCGTAAAAAACTTCACGGCGAGATCATTTTTCTTACCTCAAGCGATGAATTCGCTATTGAAGCCTTTTCTTTGCAGACGATTCATTATCTTATAAAACCGATAAAAGAAAAAGAACTGGACATCGCCCTTGGACGCGCCTTTGAAAAGATAAAGACGGACCGCGAAACGAGGATCGTTTTTAAGACCTCGGGCGGCGGCTTGCAAATCGAAGATATTGACAATATCTCCTTTATAGAGAGCCGGGGCCATATATTGACGGTCTATTTAAAAGACGGTTCCTTCATTACGACAAGACGGACGCTTGCAGGGCTGCAAAAGATGCTGGATGAAATAATGCCGCATCAATTTATATCCCCCGGAAAAGGATATATTGTCAATCAAAAAGCCATCCATATCATCAAGCCGGGGCACATCGAAATAAAAGGGCATATTATTCCCATTGCCCAGCGGAAATTCAGAAAACTTCAGGAAAACTATTTTAATTTTATGCTGCAAAAGGGTATCGGCGGCAGGCAGGTATAGCGTGCCCCGGTACGGAAAGGTCGAATACGGATGAATACACTCTGTCTTCATATACATCGGAACTTTTATCGAGGTTGTTCCAAGTTGATTGAACGGTTTGTGTTCGGGCATATGAACCGTATATCAACTTGTTGTCAACATTATTTCAAATGATGGATTATCCGGCAAAGAGGGTTCCGAATCGATTGTATTCGGAACCCTTTTTGTATGGACAGGGTAACAGGCAAAGGAGGAGGTCGTATGGATTTCAAAAAATTAATTTACACGGTGGAAGACGGCATTGCGATCATTACCATGGATTACATGAAAAATCTCAATGCCATTGACGAACAAATGGCGGATGAGCTGTTGCTGGCTTTCCGGGCGGCCGAAAAAGACGAGGCCGTAAAAGTCGTCATTTTGAAAGGGCAGGAAAAGGCGTTCTCTGCCGGCGGGGATATCGGTTATTTCTATGATCTCATCAAACGCGGCGGCGAGGTGAATATGGACGGCCTCATCAGTAAAGTAGGGACGTTGGCCGATTTTATGAAAAAAATGAGTAAAATTGTCATCACCTCCGTTTGCGGCGCCTCGGCCGGCGCGGGCGTCAGCCTGGCGATAGGCGGTGATTTCATGATTTGCGCCGATAACGCGAAATTTATCCTGGCTTTTGTCAATATCGGTCTCGTGCCCGATACGGGAGCGACATATTTACTGGCCAAGACGATCGGCACGGCGCGGACCGTGCAGCTGGCGGCAACCGGCCGTCCGCTGAGCGCCGCGGAAGCTAAGGAATGGGGCCTGGCCTATGAAGTCGTCAGCCCGGAAGAACTGTCCGGCGCAACGATGAAATTAGCCGCAAAAATAGCTTCAGGCCCGCTCATATCGTACAAAAACATTAAAAAACAACTGTATGCCGCCGTTTACAGCGATTACAAACAATGGCTCGACACCGTAGAAGTTCCGACGCAGCGTGAATGCTCCGCGTCGTTGGATTTCCAGGAAGGCTGTAAAGCGTTCATGGAAAAAAGAAAGGCTGAATTTAAAGGAAAATAGAGGTAAAGGAGGAACTATCCATGCTGAATAAAACGGTTTCCAAAGACCGTGCCTTAGAACACATCCGCAGCGGCCAGACCATTATGTTCGGTGATTGGCATGGCGAGTTTGCCGCCGATGAACTGATCGACGCCATGCTTGCCAGGGGGATTACGGACATTGCTGCCATCGCCGTATCGGCCGGCATGCCCGACCAGGGATTAGGCAAGCTCATTGCGGCGAAGCGCGTAAAAAGCCTGGTTACAACGCATATAGGCTTAAACCCCGTCGCCAAAGATCAGATGCTGAGCGGCGAATTGGCGGTGGAATTCGTGCCGCAGGGGACATGGGCCGAGCGGGTGCGCTGCGGCGGCTCCGGAATCGGCGGATTCCTTACACCGACCGGACTGGGTACGGAGGTGGAAAAAGGCAAAGAAAAAATTACCGTAGGCGGCAAAGCATATCTCCTAGAATTGCCCTTACACGGAGACGTCGCCCTGATCAAGGCCACTAAGGCGGATAAAGCGGGGAATATCTCGTTTCGCATGAATTCACGGGCAACGAACAGTACACTCGCCCTGGCCGCGGATTACGTCATTGCCGAAGTGGAAGAGCTTGTCGAAATCGGTGAATTAGGTCCTGAAGAAATAGATGTTCCCGCACCGATTATTGACATGGTCTACGTGCGAACCGGCGAAAAGCGCCCGTTATGCCCCATGTGGAAACGGCTCAAAGCAAAAGCCGAAAAGAAAGGAGGCCCTTCATAATGACTACATTAAGCGGCCGGGAACTCATTGCGGCCAGGTGTGCAAAATTTTTTAAAGACGGCGATTTCGTCAATTTAGGGATCGGCCTGCCTCTGATGTGCGTAAACTATCTACCTGAAGGCGTCGACCTGTGGCTTGAGGCGGAAATCGGCACCGTCGGCAGCGGCGCGACCCCGCCGTGGGATGAAGTGGACGTCGATATCATTGACGCCGGCGGGCAGCCGGCTTCCATTATTCCCGGCGGCAGCGTCTACGATCATGAAACGTCCTTCGCCTTCATCAGAGGCGGCCATATCGATGCCGCCATATTGGGGACCTTCCAGGTTGATCAGGAAGGAAATATAGCCAACTGGATCGTTCCGGGCAAGTTCGTTCCCGGTATGGGCGGAGCGATGGACCTGTGCGCAGGCGTGAAAAAAATTATTGTAGCCACGGAACATTGTGAAAAAAACGGGGCCCCTAAAATCCTCAAAAAATGCACCCTGCCTTTAACGGGAACGCGGTGTGTAACGGATATCGTCACGGAGCGCTGTTATTTGGAAGTCACGCCCGACGGGCTGGTTTTGCGTGAACTCGCTCCCGACTACGATACGGACGATATTATACATGCCACAGAAGCAACCGTTATCATTCCCGATCACGTCGGCACCATGATATAGAGTTCTGAAAAACGGGCTGTAAGCAGCATGCGGTTTTTACCTCATGCTGCTTACAGTCTTTTTATATGCAAAAAGCCTTCCCCCCTGCGGTTATGCCGGGGAACCCCCGGCTCCTTTCTTATTCACGGCATTCTTAATACGGGGCCCGTATTCGGGCGTCTTTCGGACCGGGAACAGTCTCCTGTACCGGACGGGTTGTTCAAAAAATTTTGTTTTAATATTACAAATGATTGAACGTACTGTATACCGGCCGTAACTGTGCGGCGCTTTAAATATTATATTTAAAAGTTTTTTTGACGGTTTGTGTCAAAAAAGCGTCGTTTCATGCTATAAACACAATCGCTTTATGCGTTATATAGTACATTGAATATAAATATATGTAAAAAAAAATAGATGTACATATTATACATCGTACTATGACGGACCGGTACAGAAAGGAAACCGTATATGATACGCATAGCCATATGTGATGACGACAGATATCAGTTGGTTGAGATCAAAAACTTGGCTGAGCGCTGTCTGGCAGATCGGGCCGAGCAGATTGACTATATATTATATGACAATTCCTTCCTTTTTATGGGCGACGTGGAGCGGAATAAGCATATCGACATTCTTCTCCTGGACATATATATGCCCGGTATATCGGGCCTGGACATCGCTTCCGAGATCAGAAAACGTGAAATGCGGACGGAAATTATCTTTTTGACCTCAAGCGACAATTTTGCAATCGAAGCATTTTCACTGCAAGCGTCCCATTATCTTCTCAAGCCGGTTGATAACGGCCGGCTTCACATGGCGCTGGAACGCGCTCTGAAAAATTTAGGCAAAAAAGAAAGCAAGCAGATTGTTTTTAAAACCGTAGGCGGCGGTCTCCAGGTCGAAGCCATTGACCGCATCGCTTTTATTGAAAGCCGCGGCCATACACTGATGGTCCACCTTAAAGGCCGTTCCATCATTGCCGTCCGGCATACCCTGACAGGACTCCTGCACGTGTTGAATGCAAAATCACCGGGCCAATTTATCGCTCCCGGCAAAGGGTATATCGTCAACCAGAAGGCCATCCACATTATCAAACGCGATCATCTGGAAGTAATGGGCCATATCATCCCCGTTGCCCAACGGAAATACCGAAAAATACAGGAAACCTATTTCAAATTTATGTTTAACAGGGAATTAAGCAGCCGGTAAGCATACGGTACGTACGTACGAGTATGCAGGTTATATATCACTGAAAGAGACATCCGTAAATCCCTATGAAAGGAGGTATCGGCCGCAGGCCGTATGATATTACCGGAAGGAAGCAGGGTAAGCTAAAAATTTTTATGGATACAGAAGGAAGGAAGTGCTGGTTTTATGAATAAAATTTACAAGGTCGTATGGAGTAAGCTCAAGTCCTGCTATGTCGTGACGTCGGAATTTGGCAAAAGCCGGACGAAATCGTCCGGTTCCGGCAAAAGGGCAGGAAAGGCCTTCGTTTCTGCCGTCGCCCTGACCGCGTTCCTGAGCTGCACCGGCCTCGCCGGCGCCGTTTCTAACCAAACGGTTGATTCAGACGGCAAATTGCCGAGCGGTACAAATGTTGTAGTAGGAGAAGCTTCCGATTTACTGACGAAAACCGATGCCAATACAACCTACTTGTCCAAGGCCGATGCTAATGCAACCTACTTGTCCAAGGCCGATGCCAATACAAATTACTTGTCCAAGGCCGATGCTAATGCAACCTACTTGTCCAAGGCCGATGCCAATACAAATTATGCCACGAAAGCAGAGCTGTTAAAGGAAGAAACGGATCGCAAGGATGCCGATACGGCATTGGAAGGAAAAATCGGCAAAGTGGAAGACAAAACGACCAATATCAGCTATAATGCGGGCGGCGGTACGAATGTGGACGGCGTCAACATTAAAAACGGCGATATGTCGGGAGTGAAAAAGATCAACGATATTACCGTGAACAACAATGCGCTTAGCAATATATCGACACTGGAAACGACAGGCGATGTTAAAGTAGGCGGTGATCTTACCGTCAAAGGAAAATTCATGCCCGATGAAGTTCTCATAAAAGACGATCATAATAACCTGACCGATATCAAAGCGGGCAGCATAGAGAGCAAAAACGCGAACTTCACGGGAGATATCCACAACAATACAATCGAAGGCAGTAAGCTCAACTTCGATACGAACGGCTTCGGCGTATCGGCTGTCGGACTGGGCGTCACCGGCGGCAACGGCGCGGAAATGAAGCTGCAGAAGGATAAAATCTCACAGGAAGTGCTGGACGCTGCCGGAAATTCCAACAGCGAAGTCAACACGTCCACAAAATCGACGCATATCGTCACAAACGGCACAGAGAAAACGACGGTGGAACAAACCGCAGCGGATATCAACCTGACAGCCGAAGACGGGAATATCAACAATAAGGCGAAGAATATCACGAATACGACGACCGAGGATATGACCAATACGATCGGCAAAGATCTGACGACTAACGTAGGCGGCGACCAGTCCACCAACGTGACGGGCAGTCAGTCCAATACCGTAGGCGGCCATCAATCCAACACGGTAATCGGCAATCTGACCGAAAGTGTTGCGGGCGACGTCACGGAAGACTACAAAAAAGATCAAACGACTACCGTAGGCGGCAATCAGACCAATACCGTCGGCGGTAAACTGACCGAAACCGTTACGGGTGATGTCGAGGAAA
>NZ_JH417575.1:0-5339 GCF_000239275.1 Megasphaera geminata F0357
CGCCGGCTGTTGCATGGTATTTATTTATCGGATTTCAGTTTTCTTCAGTGCCGCCAGTGTTGTAAAGAAATTTTCCTTAACGATTGAAATAAATTCTTTCTGTGAATAATGGACGGGGACAGAGGAAAGTACGGGACTGTTCCGGGCCAGTAAAGCGAGTATGAACGGTGCGAACAGAGAGAAATATGCGCCGTGGAAGCGGACATTTCCCCTGTCATAACCCAGAGCCTCTTTGAGTATGTCCGATAAAATATAAATTTTCGGCAGACAGTTGTGCAGAATGATCCGATCAATGCACGGAGACGGATGAAGCAGTTCTTTCAGCCAGAGACGTATATGCCAGTCCTTACGGTCGAAGCCGTATTTCAGAAGGGCCGTCAGGATTTTATCCAGTTTCTGTTCGGCGGAAATATTCTGCAACGATATTTCCTTTATAATATTGATGTTCAGAAGATAATCGTGCACCTTTTCCAGGACGGCCAAATACAATTGTTCCCTACCGCCGAAGTAATAATTGACCGCCGCGGCGTTCACGTCTGCAGCCAGGCAGATGTCTTTGCCGGTGGTTCCGTCGTAGCCGTTTTCGGCAAAAAGCCGGCCGGCGCATTCGATAATGCGGGCCTTGGTCGCTTCACCGTCCTTGCGGTTGGAGCGGGAGATTATTTCCGTTTTTTTCGACATAAGTATGCTCCTGTCAGGATAGTTTGTGGCGGAACAGCCAGGCAGCCGCAGGCATTGTCACGGCGGCGACGATCAGCATGGGAGGATAGGTGTAGGCGATAGCGGCGAGGTCCGCCCCCTCCAGATAAATCCGGCGGATCGCTTCAATGACAAACCGTGTCGGATTGATGTAAGTCGCGTACTGCAATGCTTCGGGCATATTCTGAACAGGCGTGGCCAGCCCGGAAAGCAGCAGCATGGGCAGGAGAAAGAGAAAACAGTACACCATGACCTGCTGCATATTTTTGGATACGGCGGAAATAGACAAGCCGATGCCGACGCTGCTTAACAGAAAAATAAAGACTGTCAGTCCCAGTACCGGTAAAGAGCCGACCATGGGCACTTTAAACCAGAATACACAGATGGACAACATCATTGAGGATTGGACGAGGCCGATAATAACGGGCGGGATTAATTTGCCGATCAGAATTTCCATGGGGGTCAGCGGCGTGACGAGAAGCTGGTCGAAAGTTCCGTTTTCGCGCTCCCTGGCAACGGATAATCCCGCCAGGACCATGACCTGTGTCAGGGCCAGCATGGCAATCAGGGACGGCAGAAACATCCAGCGCGTGATTTGATTGGGATTATAGCGGGTGCGGGATTGAATATCCAGTACGGGCGGGCCGCCGTATGCGGCGTTGTAGCCCGCTATGACGGCTGTCGTATAGCCGGAGGAAAGTCCTGCCGTAGTCGGGTTGCGCCCGTCCGTAATGAGCTGCACGGGAGCGGTTTTGCCGGTGTTCAGTTTACGGGCGAAGTCCGGCGGGATCGTGATGACCAGCATGGCGTCGCCGGAGTCGATCAGCCGGGCGATCTGCCCTGTACTCTGCAAGGTGGCGACCCGGTTATAAATACCCGTGCCGTCAAGATGAGCCAGCAGCTCCGTTGATTCTCTGCTGTGGCTCTCATCCAGGACGGCGTATGGAATATGCTCTAAATTATATGTGGCCGTATACCCGAAAAGCAGTCCCTGTATAAGCACGGGGATGATGAGAACGATGCGGTTCTTGGGATCCTTGAGCGTGGTAAGCAGTTCCTTATAGACAATATAGTAAATTTTATGCAGCTTTATGCGAAATGCGTTCATTAGTTATACTTCCTTTTTCGTCACTTTCAGTGTAAGCAGTAAAAACAGAATTACATATCCCGCTAAAACAGTGCAGTTTTTCAGGATTAAGGGCCAATTGGTACCGGTGAGGAACAGTGATTTTAAAAGCTCCATATAGTAAGTGGCCGGCAGAATATGCCCGATATATCCGATAGCCGCCGGGACGCTGCGCAGGTCAAAGATAAAACCGCTGAGCATTACGGTGGGCAGCATGCTGAAGATAAGAGAAAGCTGGGCAGCCAGAAACTGGCTTTTGACGACGGAGGAGATCGTCAGTCCCATGCCGATAGCGGCTAAAATATATTCCATAGAGGAAAAACTGATGAGTAAAAGTTCTCCGTGAAGCGGGACCTCATATACATAGCGGGAGGTGAGGAGAGACAGACACAGCCCCGCGACGGCGACACAGAAATAAGGGATGGTTTTGGCCAGGATAATTTCCAAAGGACGCACAGGGGTGACAAACAGTGATTCCAGCGTTCCCCGCTCCCATTCTCTGGACATGACCAGAGAGGTGAGGAACATGCCCACAATGGTCATGACCAGGACGATGAGTCCGGGAATGAACATCCACGAACTGGTATTGGCATCATTAAACCATTGGCGCGTAACTGTCGTAATCCGTCCTTTGCCGGACGGAGCGGAACGGATAAAATCGGCGGCATGGGCCGTTTCCCAGTCTTGCAGCCCCTGTTGTATATAGGCATCGGCGGCATTGGCAATTGTCGTGTCCACGCCGTACAGGATGACCTGCACGGGGGCCCGGCCGCGGTAAAGCCGGGAAGTGAAGTCCGGCGGGATGCAGAGGATGACGTCCGCTTTTCGTTTACTCATCAGTTTTTCCGCGTCCTGCATGGAGGTCTCATAGCGGGGAATAAAGTAAGGTGAACCGTCCAGAAAACTGACCGTGTCCCGGGCTGTCGGTGACGTATCTTCCAAGACGACGGCGACTGAAATATTTTTTACGTCCATGGACAGACCGTGACCGATAAGAAAGATGAGCATCAGCGGGATAATAATCCCGATGAGAAAGCTGCTGGGGTCACGCGTCATCTGCTTGAACTCTTTGAGGATTAACGCACGCAAACGCGATATGTTCATGATGAAGTCTCCTGTCTCCGGCGTCCGGCTTCGACAATATGGATAAATGCCTCGTTCATCGTCGGGCTGTCACCGCCCTGATGACGGATTTCATCCGGCGTGCCGATGGCAATCATCCGTCCCTGATCCTGAATCATCATGCGGTCGCAATACTCGGCTTCTTCCATAAAATGTGTCGTGATGATTACGGTTGTGCCTTCGGAAGCCAACGCCGTAATTTGCCTCCAGAATGTCCGGCGTGCCAGCGGGTCTATGCCGCTGGTCGGCTCGTCAAGAAAGAGGATGGGCGGGTTGTGCAGTAAGGCGGCGGCCATGGACAACCGCTGTTTGTAGCCGCCGGGAAGTGTATCCGCATCGGCATCCGCAACTGCTTCCAGACCGAATTGACGCGTGACCGCTTCGATGCGTTCCTGAATTTGCCGGAACGGTAATCCGTACGCCCCGCCGAAGAAGAAAAGGTTCTCTTTTACGGATAACGTGCCGTAAAGAGAAAATTTCTGAGCGACGTACCCGATATGGGCCCGCGCCTGTGCCCGTGCCGTGCGCAAATTGACGCCCGCAACGGAAGCCGTTCCCGAAGAGGCGGGAAGTAAACCGCAGAGCATACGGAAGGTAGTGGATTTTCCGGCACCGTTCGGGCCGAGAAGACCGAAGATTTCACCCTTATATACATTGAAAGAGGTATGGTCGACGGCCGTGAAATCCCCGAAACGCCGTACCAGGTCGTGCACCTCGATGATCCGTTCCCGTCCGTGCGGTTTTCCGGAAAGTGTGTTGACAGGCTGAGAAACGGTTTCTCCGTCCGTACCGGCCGCTTCCCGCTGATACATCATAAAACTGTCTTCCAGTCGTTCCGATACGGCATGAACCGATACGGAAGGGAAGTTTTTCCATAAAGCCAGCTCACCGAGCTTAGACGGATCGGCCGTAATGAAACGAATGCCGCCGCCTTCCGGGACCGCGTCGAGTACATGTTCCGTATCGTCCAGCAGAGCCGCCTGGATAATGCGCGGCGGCACGGTTGCCGGAGGCTGTATAACGAAGCATTTACCGGAACTGTGCCGGCGCAGCTCCGCAGGAGACCCGGAAGCCAGTATACTGCCTTTATGCAATATATAAACGAAATCACATTGTTCCGCTTCATCCATATAAGAGGTATTTACTAAAATGGAAACATGTTCTTCTTCAACGAGCGTATGGAGAATTTCCCAGAATTCCCGTCGCGATAAAGGGTCAACACCGATGCTCGGCTCGTCCAGCAGCAATAATTCAGGGATGCGCACAAGCGTGCATGCCAGACCTAACTTCTGTTTCATCCCTCCCGAAAGCTTTCCTGCCAATCTGCCCGTAAACGGCAGCATTCCGGTCATGGAGAGAAGTTTTGTAAAGCGTGCGGACCTGTCTTTTTCGGGAATACTGTGTAAATCCGCGTAAAGATTCAGATTTTCCTGCACGCTCAGATCTTCATAAAGACCGAAGCGCTGAGGCATATAGCTGAGCCGATCCTGCACGCTTTGCGGGTCGGCCGATACATCACGTCCGAGGACAAAAAGGTTTCCCCCGTCCTGTTTCATAAGGCCGCAGACAAGGCGCATGAAGGTTGTCTTGCCGGCGCCGTCAGGTCCCGTCAATGCGGTTAATCGGTTCGTTTTTGCCGTAAGAGAAATACCGGATAAGGCTGTGACCGGTTTATTCGTTGCGGAGTTGATAAAAGTTTTAGTAAGCTGACTGGCCTTAACGGCATCCATGGCATACCTCGTTATCCATATAATGCTGAGTACATACGATTAAAACGTGACAGTTGCAGGCATGCCCAGGCGCAACAGATTATCCGGATCATCCACATAGATGCGCACTTCATACATCAACGCCGTCCGCAGCTCCGTTGTCTGCACCGTTTTGGGCGTGAATTCGGCCGTACCGGAAATATACCCTACCTGCCCGTCAATGGGAGAAGAAACGCCGTCGATGGTGACTTTTGCCGCCTGTCCTTCATGGATCCGGAAGAGATTGTCCTCCGAGATATAAGCGCGAACCCATTTTTTTGTGTTTAAACTGAGCGTGTAAACCGGAACGGCGGGGGAGGCCATATCGCCGGGTTCCAACAGCCGAGAACGGATGACGCCGTCCTCGGGGGCGATAAGTGTGGCCTGAGCCAGATTATATTCCGCATTTTCCAGCTGGACCCGTAGAGATTCAAGCTGTGCTTCCGCCGCATCAATATCTTCCTGGCGGAAGCCGATATCAGACATACGGTGCGTCGCCCTGGCCCGGTTCAGGGCGGCCACTGCCGCTTTGGCCCGGGCTTCGGCATTATCCAGCGCTTGCTTGCTGATTGCGTCGCTGTTGTATAATGTTTGCATGCGGGTATAATCCGCAACCGCGTTATCGGCGGCCGCCTCGGCGGATT
>NZ_JH417575.1:5534-11338 GCF_000239275.1 Megasphaera geminata F0357
CGGCGGCCGCCTCGGCGGATTGGACGGCGGCTTCCGTTTCCTGAATTTCTTCGGGCCGCGAGCCGTTATGCATTTTGTCGACAACCGCCTGCTGCTGGGCAAGCTGGGTTTTGCACCGGGCGATTGATAATTCAAGAGGGACGGTATTAAGTACGGCCAGTACATCGCCTTTATGGATGATGTCGCCTTCTTCCGCGTTCATTTGCGAGATGCGTTCGCTGGAATTGAACGATAACGATACTTCGCGGACATCAACGTTGCCGTATAGTGTAAGCGTTGTATTTACCGGACGGAGGAAATATATCCCGGCTCCCGTTACTATCGCAATAAAAAATATCAGTATCAGAAACTGCTTTTTATATTGTTTCAGCTTTGATATCATGAGGTTTCCTCCGTTCTTATGAGCAATATATTATATTCGATTATATAATAGATAAATTTAAATTACAATTTAAATTTAATATTCGGGTCAAACCGATATGCGTTGCTTTTGTTTTCGGCGATTGATAAAGTTACATATTCATGATAAAATATCATAAATAATATTATTAAAACATATAAAAGGAGGCGTTCTGTCATGGATAACAGATTATGGTCTATTCTGGATGAGTTGAAATCTGAACAGTACGAATGGGTAGATTTAAGCCATGGGTTAAATAATGAGAGCCCGTGCTGGTCCGGAATCCCCGCAGGCTCCGTCGAGCTTTGCAGGACTGTATTTGACTGGGGTAATCCCATTGTGGAATGCCTCATTCAGACCTTTAAATTTCCCGGCCAGTTCGGTACGCATATTGATTTTCCCGGTCATTTCGTCAAAGGCAAAGCGCTTTCGGAAGAGTACGGTGTAAAACATATGATCTATCCGATGGTCGTAGTGGATGTCAGTGACAAGGTAGCGGCCGATGTCCAATATGCAGTAACGGCGGAGGATATTAAGGCCCATGAGGAAAAGTACGGGGAAATTCCGGAGGGAGCCTTTGTAGCCTTATATAACGGCTGGGCAAAAAACTGGCCGGATCGGGATAAGATTTCAGGCATCGCGCCGGACGGTACGGAACATGCGCCGGGCTGGTCGCTGGAAGCCCTGAAATATATCTATGAAGTGCGCAATGCCGCGGCAAACGGCCATGAAACGCTGGATACGGACGCATCTGCAGTAGCTGCCGAAGCAGGGGATCTCATCTGTGAGCGCTATGTCTTGCGCAGCGGGAAGGTACAGCTTGAGGTATTGAATAATTTGGACAGGATTGCTCCGACGGGGGCGCTGCTTTTTGCGGCGTGGCCGAATATTGAAGGCGCAACCGGTCTGCCCGTGCGTGCACTGGCTATTACGCCGCGGAAAAAGTAAACACGGCAACAGAAAGGGATGCTCTGTGCATGATTTGCACGGCATCCCTTTTTGTCGGAACGGTAAATCGGTTTCTTCGTTTTGCGCCTGCCTTATTTTTTCCCTGTCAACAGAGCGGAAGAGCTTAACTGCAGGAGCATTGCTTCCCGCCGTTTCATAAAAAGCCCGTCCGCAGTATGGCGGATTTCCACGTGCTCATAGCCGGTCCTGCGCAGGTCTTCCATAAACTGCTCCATATCTCCGTAGCAATGTTTTGACATGAGATCATGAATCACGAAGGTACCGCCTTTTTTCAGGACACGCAGTGTTTCTTTTAACAGGTCCTGTTTATTTGCGCCGAAAATATTATGGTATACGTAATTACTTACTACCACATCAAAAGTTTCGTCGGGGAAGGGAAGATTTCTGGCATCGCCCTGCTGAAAGCGGATGTTGTCCGTGCCTTCGGAACGGGCGTTTTGCTCACACAGGGCTTGAGAAAATGAGCCGCCGTACTGCCAGTTCCATACATCGACGCCGACCAGTCGTGCCTGTGGATTTTTTAGCGCAGGCAACGGTTAACGCTCCGCTGCCGCAGCCTACGTCAAGGCATGTTCCGCCGGCGGGGATTTGTACATATGCGGCAATTCCTTCGACAATGCGTTTCATCAGCTGCCGGCCGCCGTGATAGGAAAATGCACGGCGGGCCAGTACGGACCAGATGAGGACCGCACCTGAAAGAAAGCAGAGAATGCTGCAAATCCCTGCGGCCCAATACAGATATGCACCGGACAATACGGCGCCGGTACATAAGTATAAGAGGACGCCGAACAGGATGATTGTACTCAGAAGCGGGATTATGATAAAGTTCACGGGGATCCAGCTTTTATAATCGGGACGCATGTCAGTTCACCCTCCTTTACGTGGGAACGGCTTGATATACACGGCAGGGTCTGCTGTTTAAATTATATACCAGGATATTAATAAATGGAAATCAATATCATTTATGATAGTGTATTGCCGGAGTGGGGAAAGTAATACAAAACTCCCTGCGATAATCTTTAAAGACCGTATCGCAGGGAGTTTATCTTATTGCCGGCTGCAGCCGCAGCGGCTGTTTTTTTCCGGGGCTGTGCAATATCCTGTATCGTCACATTGGCTGTACGGATTTCTGCCGTCACGGCGGATCCCGTCTGCACAGGTCCCGTAAGGTCTGTTTTTGTCGGCAGTGAAATAACTGAAGGCGGTGAATGTGCCTGCAGAGCCGATTATAGATATACATATGATTGTCAATATAACGGCGGCGCTTTTCATCATTTTCTCCTTAACGGCCGGGCCGGCCCGTTTATTTACAATTATACCATAAGAATGTAGAATGCAAATAAACTTACTATCGAAGATCATGACAGGAGGGACGGAAGATGAAAAAGAAGATTATATCGGCTTGTGTATGGGGATGTCTTGTATGGGGTACGGTTGCCTTTGCGGCTGACAGCGCCGGCACGGATTTGTCCGCGTTGCCGCAGGTATATCAAAGGGAGCGGCTTATCACTCTCAATAAGCAGAATGTTGCCGACGGGAACGGGACGCTGTACGGTAAATTTTCCTTTACACGTGATACGGCTGTACCGGAACAGGCTATTAAGGAAATCGGCTGGATGACATTATACCGGGGTGATTCTGTCGGCCTTCATCCGCACAGTATAAATGAAGATGCCTATATCATTGTTTCCGGGGAGGGTATTTTCACGGACGGCAGCGGTACGGATACGGTTGTTCGTGCAGGCGATATTACCATAGCCCGTCCCGGTCAGAAACACGGGCTCCGCAATGAAAAGGCGGAACCCCTTGTATTCCTCGATATCATTGCTCAGAACGATACATATCGTCAGAACCGTCCGCAGCCGGAAAAAAAGTAAGGAACGGAGGCTGGCGGCGGTACGGACGGGAATGAAGCGGCGGTTATCCCGGAAGTGAGGCTTTATTTTCCGTCCGGAACCGCCGTTTCTCCGGCTTTTTGAGTGTTTCGACGGGGGACTCCATGATAACAGGCTTTTCGCCTTTATCTAGTTTTTAGTTCCTGCGTCGGATTATAATAACGCCTTCAATGCAGTCAGCCCGTTTTCCAACACGGTCTTATCTGGCGGTGAGGATATGGAGATTCTGACAGCCCTCGGAGGTGTAGTTTTTCCTATTGCAAAACGATCTGCACAGAAAATTTGTACGCCTTTTTTTCGGGCTTCTATTTCAAAATCCTGGCCGCTCCACCCGGATGGTAAAAGCAGCCAACGGAAATTGCAAGTAGCCTCGCCGTATATATCGTATCCTTGGAGAATTGAGTTTACCAATGCATTGCGGTTGATTAACTCCTGTTTTTTCTCGGCAATCAATTCTTGTAGTAATGCGGAATTAAATATGCGGTTCACTATTTCCAGATTTAAAGGCGATACCATAAGGTTCATATTGTAGAGCGCGTTTTCAAGTGATTGATGATATTGATCCGGAACTACAATATAAGCCACGCGCAGACCTGCACACAAAAATTTCGATGTGCTGAAAATATAAACAGTATTGTTTGGCGCATATGAAAAAATAGGCGGAATATTTTGGCCGGCAAACATATGGTTGATTGCGTCTTCGATCACGATAATATTATTTTTGACAACAATTTCCGCGATAAATTTCCGCTCATCCGCTTTCATCGTATATGTTGTAGGGTTGTGATGGTCCGGAATAAAATACAAACCCTTCAAATTCTCGGCTCTGCAGAATTGTTCCATCCTTTCCCAATCTATATGCCCCCGTTTTTCCGGCAACGGGATTAATTGGATGCCTATCGTTTTGACAACAGCTTTCAGACCGGAAAAGCTTAATGCGTTGACTCCTATACGATCACCCGGGCGAAACAGTCCTAAGATAGTTGCACATATGGCATTTTGCCCTCCGGCAGCAAACAAAATATTTTCGGGGGCGGCGCTGATATTTACTGTATGAGCCCATGTCGAAAAATTCTTTCTTTGCACATAAGTACCCGTGGGAGATCTATATTCTAAAAAATGTTGAATGTCCGGCTGAGATAAAAGCTCCTTTATAAATTCAATCACTTTTACGTTTCCGTTGTAGGGAGGAAGCACTGTACCTAACTGAATAACGTTCACTTCTTCATTTGAATAGAGCAGCGTGTCACTTGTGTTTACGTCAGAAGATATAAATGTCCCCTGTCCTACTTTTGCACAGATTAAACCTTGTTCTTCACACAATTTATATGCTCTGGTAACGGTACTCAAATGTACATCTAAATAATCGGCAAGTTCTCGCTGTGGCGGGAGCTTGTCACCGGGTTTCAGCAGGCCGTTACGAATATCGCCTGCAAGTTGCTCTGCCAGTTGAGTATAAATAGCCCCTTTGCGATCTGTAATAACGGGTTTCCAACTCATTGGATAGTTTTCAAAAGAATTTATCGGCATAATTGAATCTCCTCTGTAATATTGTCCTCCGTACAATTATATTATTGTCCTGACAACATGGCAATGATACAATACCGGCAGAGGTGATTATATGAAAACAATAGGATTGATTGGCGGTATGAGCTGGGAAAGTACGGTAACATACTATCAGGTGATTAATGAAACTGTAAAAAAAGAACTTGGCGGGTTACATTCTGCTAAATGTATCTTGTATAGTGTTGATTTTGATGAAATTGAAAAATATCAATCCGCCGGGGAATGGAATAAAAGTGCGGAAGTTCTTGCTCAGGCTGCGAGCGCTTTGGAAAGAGCGGGAGCCGATTTTATCGTAATATGCACCAATACTATGCATAAAGTGGCGCCGGAAATAAGCAGGAAGATCACTGTGCCGCTCTTACATATTGCTGATATGACGGCCATTGAACTGAAAAAATCAAATATCAAAAAAGTAGGGCTATTGGGTACAAAATATACGATGCAGCAAGCATTTTATAAAAATGTTTTGCAGGCTAACGGCATAGAGGTCATAGTGCCCGACGATGCGGGGATTGAAGTTGTGAACAGCATAATCTATGATGAACTGTGCATAGGTAAAATATCAGCGCAATCGAAAGCCGCATACTTGCGTATCATTTCAGAACTGTCAAATAAGGGGGCGCAGGGTATCATTTTGGGTTGCACGGAGATCGGCCTTCTGGTCAAACAGAGTGATACAACGGTTCCTCTTTTTGACACTGCACTGATTCATGCTCAAAATGCGGCGTTAAAATCTATTGAGCAATAAGAAAAATGATTCAGAAGAACGGTTGTATTGTCCGAGTTGTCTTGATAAGATCCGGCTTCCGATCAGTATAATACCTTTATAAAAATTTCCGTTATTCCGCTCCCCATGCAACTATGGAACAATAATTTTATAAATACATATAATTTAGAATCGTTCGTTTTCTTGCATGTAAGTACAATAAGGCCGTAACAAGGTTTGAAAGAAGCGGTGATTATGGCGGACGGCA
>NZ_JH417576.1 GCF_000239275.1 Megasphaera geminata F0357
GCGGCATCATGACGACAAATCCTTCCAGTTCCAGTTTCCTGACAGCTTCCCTGATGGGGGTTCTGCTGACACCGAGTTCATCGGCAAGCTGAATTTCCATAAGCCGTTCGCCGGGCTTTAAAACACCTTCACGGATAGCCTGCCGAAGCGCTTCACTGACAACATCCCGCAAGGGCTTATATGTGTCTAATCTGATCGGTTCCAATCTGTGTTTTTTATTCACCTTATATTTCCTCTCTAACGTAAGGCCGTCACTATAACATCGACATTACGGCCGGCTTCGCGTAAAGCCGTCGCCATTTCTTCTCCGTCCTTTTCAGGCGGCACCAGTGCAAATACGGTCGGCCCGCTGCCTGTCATCAAAGGCATGAGCCCCAAGCGCGTCAACATGTCTTTGCATCGGCCGACAGCCGGTACATGCGGCATGATAAGAGATTCGAACATATTTCCCATAGCGCTGCAGATACTTTCGAAATCCTGTGCCGCAACGGAATTGACCATCTCTCCCATATCGACGGCATGAGCCGTGCAGCTATGCGTAAAAAGGTCATAAGCTTCATCCGTATGCACAAGCACATGAGGATGAACGATGAGTACGTCCCATGGCGGCAGCTTTTTCAGGGGTACAAGTATTTCACCGATACCGCCGGCCCTCATCGTACCGCCGCTGATACAAAAGGGTACATCGGCACCGAGGCTCCTGCCGATGCGGCGCAGGGCTTCATCAGGCAAGGCAAGCCGCCAAAGGCGGTTCAGGCCGCGCAACACGGCCGCACAATCGGCACTGCCGCCGGCAAGGCCGGCGGCAACCGGGATCCGCTTCTCTATATGAATGCGCACAGCCTGCAAATCTTCCGAAAACGGCAAAAGGGCTTTATACGCCCGATAGGCCAGATTCGACTCGTCACACGGCAATTCACCGCATGAGCAGGTAAGGCTGAAGGTATCGCTTTTTTCAAGACAAACCGTGTCATGAAGATCAACGGACTGATAAACTGTATCCACTTCGTGATACCCGTCGGGGCGACGGCCGAGAATATTCATGGCCAGGTTAATCTTTCCGTATGCGATTTCTTCTATCATCACGGGCTCCACCCTTTAAAAAATAATCGTTTTTCATTTTACTTCTGACCGGCCCATGCTATAATGAGCCTATATATAAAATTATGCACAGAATTCGCTTCATTTATAAAACAGTGTACAGATACTTTTTTTATTATACTGGTTTTTCTGTGCTTTTACAATCTTCCTGAAGGACGGGTCAATATACAATGAAACAAAAGGAACAACTTACAAAAAGACAGCTGGCCGCCCCCTATATAGCCAATTTTATCGGCAGCATTATCGCCGCCATAGGCATTAATGCGTTCTTCATTCCTCATCACCTTTTAAGCAGCGGTATCGGCGGGGCCGCCATCATGGTCTACTATGCAACGGGTCTTCCCTTCGGTATGGGCAATTTTATCATGAACATACCTGTTCTCATAGCCTGTTACAGGTTTATGGGACGGCGATATACGATACTTGCCATTATCGGCACGTTCATATACTCTTTTATCCTCGATTCCCTGTCCTTCCTGGCGGATATGTCGGTCATCCACGATCCTATGACCGCCGCCATTACCGGCGGTATTTTAAACGGCATCGGCATGGGTATTATTTACCGTTATAACGGAAATACAGGCGGGCTCGACGTCGTCGGCGCCATTGTAAAAAAATTCTACTCTTTCGAAATGGGCAATGTCGTCATAGCCGTCAACACATTCATTCTTATTTTTGCCGCATATATGTTTGGCCTTGAACTGGCGGTCCTGACGTTTATCGGTTCCTATGTCACGGCCTTTCTTACGAATAAAGTGGTCATCGGCCTCAACCAACGCAAAGCCGTTACGATCATTACAAACAGGCCGGAACAGATGGCCGGCGTCATCATGCGCTACATCGGTCACGGCGTTACCTTCATCCAAGGCAAGGGCGCTTACACGATGCAGGAAAAACAGATTATTTATGCTATCATCAAGTTGACAGAGGTTTCTAAATTAAAAGAAATCGTCAACAAGGTGGACCCTCGCGCGTTTATGATTATCAGCGATGCTTCCGATGTTTTCGGCACGGGCTTTACTGAACCGTCGCCTAAATTTCATGAAAATCCCGGCGACTCGATGAGTATGCCCCGTACCCGAAAGCCGCTGCCGCCTGATTATTAATTTTCTGTAACATCGTCTCATACTATTGACGCACCGCACTGTACGGATAATCCCGTAAGCCGTACAGTGCGGTATTTTTTTCTTCAAAGGCCATTATACTGTTATATTATTGTTTTATATATACAGCGGCGGCGCTTATTTTCGTTGACATGAAAATACGGGTGCTATATACTTTTCTATAGACTTTATGGAATTGAATGTTATTATCACAAGTTGGGGATGAGCATTATTATCGTGATTTTATATTCAACCCATGACCTTTAAGGAGGTGCAGCACATGCGCATTATGAAACTGGCAGATATGGAAGTGGGGACTTCCGGTACTGTTGAAGCACTCGAAGGACACGGTAATATCCAACATCGACTGGTCGATATGGGCGTCGTAAAAGGTTCCCGTATTTCTGTCGTAAAAACCGCACCTTTAGGTGATCCCGTCGAGGTGAAAGTAAAAGGTTGTGCCTTGGCACTGCGAAAAAACGAAGCGGCTATGATCAGTGTAGCCGTCGATTAGGAGGAAACCGTTCACATGAGTTCAATTAAGACGATTCGGATTGCCCTCGCCGGTAATCCGAACTGTGGCAAAACCACGATTTTTAACAATATTACCGGCGCCAAGCAACACGTGGGTAACTATCCGGGCGTTACAGTCGAAAAAAAAGAAGGACACTGTAATTATAAGGGTGAAGATCTTCTCTTTGTCGACCTTCCCGGCACATACAGTCTGACAGCGCGTTCTTTGGATGAAGTAGTGGCGCGCAACGTTATTATCAATGATAAGCCGGATCTTATCGTCAACGTACTGGATGCTTCCAATCTGGAACGCAACCTTTATCTGGCCGCTCAGCTCGCCGAACTGGGCCGTCCCGTCGTCATTGCCCTTAACATGATGGACATTGCCGATCGCATGAATATCAAAATCAACCTGGAAAAACTGGGTGAACAGATGGGGGCTGTAGTCGTGCCCCTCGTGGGCAGTAAAAACGTCGGTACGGACCGCCTTCTCGCCGTCGTTGTCGATGACGAAAAACTGGCTAAGTTGAAAAATCCGGAAATCAATTACGGCGAGATCGTCGAACCGGCAATTGCCGACCTCACCAACGTAATGAAAGAAGCCGGTACGATCAGCTATCCTCTCCGTTGGGCGGCTGTAAAGCTTCTTGAAAATGATGATGATGTCGTTGCCAAGGTCAAAGCTATTGCCGGTACGGAAAAAATCCTTGCCAAAGCGCAGGAGCTTCGCGATTCACTGAAAGACAAAGTCGATCTGGAATTTCATTTCGCCCAGTACCGGCATCAGTTCGCAGTCAAAGCCTATAACGCCTCCGTCGTGGCTGCCGGTACGAGCGACAATCTTTCCGATAAAATCGACCGCGTATTAACGAATAAATATATCGGCCTGCCGATTTTCCTCTTCTTCATGTGGCTCATGTTCACCGTCGTCATCGACATCGGCGCATATCCGCAGGATTGGTTGGAAAAGGGCTTCGGGATACTCGGCGATTGGCTCGGCACGATTATTGACGACGAGCAGCTCCGCTCACTTGTCGTCGACGGCGCAATCGGCGGCGTCGGCGCCGTTCTCAGTTTCGTGCCGCTTATCATACTTCTGTATCTCTTCATCAGTCTTATTGAAGACTCCGGTTACATGGCCCGTGCGGCGTTCCTGATTGACCGCATTATGAGGTCCTTCGGCCTCCACGGTAAATCGTTCATTCCCATGATCCTAGGCTTCGGATGTAACGTCCCGGGCATTATGGCCGCTCGTACGCTTGATAATGAACGCGACCGTATGGTTACGATTTTAGCGCTTCCCTTCATGTCCTGCGGCGCCAGACTCCCGGTATATACGTTGTTTATCGCGGCATTTTTCGGCGCCTCCGGCTATGGCGGCACCGTCCTTTTCGGACTGTACCTGCTCGGTATTATCGTGGCCATTTCCATTGCCCTCATCCTGCGCCGCACGGAATTTAAAGGAGAGCAGGAACCGTTTGTCATGGAACTTCCTCCTTATCATATTCCGACGCTTAAAGGCGTGCTTATGCACATGTGGGAACGCACGGTACTCTACTTGAAAAAAGCCGGTACGATTATTCTCGGTGCGTCTATCCTCGTCTGGTTCCTTACGGCCTATCCGCTGGACGTTGAATACTCCCGGGACTTCGACGCCGCCAAAGACGCCGTAACGGACACGATGGAGCAGCAATCTCAGCTCCTCGCTTCTTACGGGTTGAAAAACCTGAAAGATAACGCCGAACTTAACAGCATGTACGATTCCATGGTAAATGCTCAGAAAGAAGCCGACGATGCGGAAGACGATGAAGATCAGGATGTGAACAGCGTAGCCCCAGGCAAAGGAAGCGGAAGAAGACAAACCGGAATATCCGGATGCGTTTGCCGACCTGGAAGCTTCCGATCCGAAAGCCTATGCACAGGCGCTGCCCCTCTTTAATGCCAAGAAGAACGCCGATGACGCAACGGCGGATCTCGAATCACAGGAAAACGCTGAAAAAATCGGCCAGTCCTATGCGGCCCGCCTCGGTAAATTCATTGAGCCGGCCATTAAGCCGCTCGGTTTTGACTGGAAGATCGGTGTCGGGCTCATTGCCTGCACGGCGCTAAAGAAGTCATGGTCTCGACGCTCGCCACGATTTACAGCGTACAGGCCGACGACAAGCATGAAGCGAACCTCGTAACATACCTTGCGGAAGATCCCGACTTTAATGCGGCCGTAGCGCTCTCGCTCATGGTGTTCTGCCTCCTCTACATGCCTTGTGTAGCGGCTCTCGCAGTCATCAAACGTGAAACGAATTCCCGGAAATTGCGGATG
>NZ_JH417577.1 GCF_000239275.1 Megasphaera geminata F0357
TACAGCCTCCGCTGTTTTATTTGTTAATAGAACCCCTTATCTTTAAAAATATAGCGTAATTTATCCTGGTTCAATATTTTAGTTTTTTTATATTGCACGGAGATCAAGCCTTTTTTAGCGAAGGAATTTAATATACGCGTAGCCGTAATACGGCTCATGCCGGTGACGGAAGCAAGTTGATGATGAGAAAGATGTATTGACGGATTTGACAAGGAAAGCGTATAGAGCAAGCAAGCCAACTTTTCTTCATTACGTTGGAATTGAGCATAAAAAATCCAACTGTGAAGGAGCGTGATTTTGTACATAAAGAACGACAGGATTCCTCGAATAAGTTCTTTGTTTTCCGTCGCTTGTGAGATCAGATTATCGGCAGACAGCTTGTATACATGAGTCGTAGCAAGAGAACTGGTGCAGACGATTCTCAGGGACGGGCAAGTAAAGACATCCTCGCCGATTATCGTATTTCCGGGGAAATAGCATAAGGTTCGCTCCGTACCGTCAGGGTACGGTAAATACACACGGATGAGTCCGCTCTCAATATAGTAAAGGTTTTTTGCCGCTTCATTTCGAATGAAAATAATCTGCCCATCCGTGTATTTTTCTTCCCGTCCGTATTTTTTAAACACTTCCACTAATTTAGTTGTAACAGCCTGAAAGTCACTGGTATTCATTATGCCCCTTTATTACCCCAAGTCCATTACAGCACACTGATAATGATTAGTTGTAATATTCAATATACATGAAATAGATTAAAAGGTCAAATGAGTTCTTTCATGATAAAGAAAAATGACAGCAATTAAAATCACAATTATTTTTAAAATATGATGATATTATATGAAAATACAATAAAAAATAATGAAATTTTTGCGATTGTATAAAGTTATACAATTATCACCTTCTATATATGATATGGTCATACATAATTAATAATCATATATAAAATCACAAAATAGAAAATAAGATAAGGCGGTGAGCAATGTGAAACGA
This sequence comes from Megasphaera geminata F0357, assembly GCF_000239275.1. Lineage (GTDB taxonomy): Bacteria > Bacillota > Negativicutes > Veillonellales > Megasphaeraceae > Megasphaera > Megasphaera geminata. The sequence goes on from NZ_JH417577.1 coordinate 988, forward strand.
GCAATAATCGGGTTTTTGGGACTTGGTGTTATGGGGCTTCCTATGGCAGTAAATGTAATCAAAAAATCGGGATGTCCCGTACTTGGCTATGATATTGATGAATGCAGAATGCATCGATTTGTTGCTGCAGGCGGAAGTGCCGCCCGTGAGTCGAATGAGATTTATGAGAACTGTGATATAATCCTGCAAATCCTCCCGACACATGAGACGATTTCCGATTCTGTAAAACGCGCGGCTAAGTCAGGTAAGCCGGGGAATATTATTGTGGATCTTTCTTCGGCGGCCCCTCACATCATTATGAGTTTGGAAGAAAACGTAAAAAATGCAGGTATGCATTTATTGGATTCACCGGTAAGCGGCGGCAATCCCAAGGCTGCTGCAGGAACATTGGCCATAATGACAGGTGGGGAGAAATCTGTTTTTGAACAAGTTAAACCGATTTTAGAGTGTATGGGAACTCCTGTATATACAGGCAGCTTAGGCAGCGGCAGTATAACTAAACTGGTCAATAACACGATTGCAGGAGCCTATTTGGCAGCCATAGCCGAAGGATATGCTTTTGCCGCGAAAGCGGGGATAGACTTGATGACTACTTTTAACGCTACTAGGGCGGGCTTTGCAGGAGGTCCTTTGTATGAAAATAAAGTCCCGAAAATTATTACTCGTGATTATGAGCCGGGAGCAAGGGTTGCCGTTCATCGTAAGGATATTCTCAATGCAAAATCTTATGCCCATGCTTTGGGGATTGACCTGCCTGTTACGGATATAACACTGAGAATTATGGATTGGATGAATGATAACGGGTATATACAGATAGATCAGGCCGGCATGATTAAATATTTTGAGGCCAAGATGAAGATCCGTGTGGGAGACGAATAAGATTGGGTATGCAAATAACGGCAGTAGGAAATGCGGGGATCCATTTATCTGAAAAGGGCCATACATTCCTTGTTGACGGAATTTACGGCGTGAATGAGTTTTTTCATGATAGATCCGCTGAAATTTTAAAAGCCGTAAATGGAGAAGACAGTTTGTTTCGTCATGTTGAATTTTTGTTATTTACACATCGGCATCAGGATCATTTTAATAGCTTGAACACAGAAAAATATATACGCTGCAATAAGGTTAAAGGCATTTATTTGCCTTGCCCCAGCCGGACGCTTGCCCCTTATGAGGACGGCCGGATGATACATGTGGAAAATACTTCGGCTAAAGTTGTATATGTTGGAAAAGATGCGCCTGAACTTCAGGTGGAAAAGGTTACAGAATACATCCGTTTTATATTTTTTAGAACATTACATATGGGGAAAGATGTATTTAACATTCGGCATTACAGTATTGTGCTTACCATATACGGGAACAGTTATATTTTTATGAGTGATGCCGGCACGGACTATTCTGCGGAAGCCGTGTTTTCTTTAACTGAGGGGACTATAGTGAAGGGGATATTTATCAATCCGTTGGCGTATATGGGCCGCGGATGCAAACGTTGGCTCGAAGATATTTCTCCGGAACATGTATTTATTTATCATATTCCGGAAACGGAGCGGGGCAATCACGGAATCCGCGGATTAGCCGATTCTATTCGTAAAAAGGAGGTGGGAAAAAGTAATTTGCATGTTTTGTCAGAGCCTCTGCAATCAGTTTTTCTCAATGAACGGTGATCTTAATTATTATTTAACAAAGGGGTAGATGCAATATGAAAAAATATGACAAAGTTTTTTTATTGGAAGCGTATCGTAAAATGACAACAATCCGCGCATATGAGTCCAAGGTTGAAGAAATTTTTTTGGCAGGTGAATTGCCCGGATTTACTCATTTGTATATCGGTGAAGAAGCTTGCGGTGTGGGTGTATGCGAAAATCTGAACACGGATGATTATATTGCCAGCACTCATCGCGGACACGGACACTGCATGGCTAAAGGGGCAGATGTTAAGAAAATGATGGCTGAATTATACGGTAAAGAAACCGGGTATTGTCATGGTAAAGGCGGTTCTATGCATATTGCCGATTTTTCAATCGGTATGCTTGGCGCCAACGGTGTTGTCGGCGCCGGTTATAACCTGGCCATGGGAGCGGCATTGGCTGCCCAATTACGGGGAACAAAGCAAATTGCCGTGGCATTTTTCGGCGATGGGGCCTCTAATCGAGGTACCTTCCATGAATCTTGTAACATGGCCTCCGTCTGGAAATTACCCATCCTGTATGTTTGCGAAATGAACCAATGGGCTTCCACCACCCCGTATCGGACGACTACTTCCGTTGAAGATATTGCAGTGCGTGCAGCGGCTTATAATATGCCCGGCAAGACAGTAAACGGGAATGACTTTTTTGACGTATATGAAGCGGCGAAAGAAGCCGTTGCGTATGTTCGTAGCGGTAAGGGGCCGTATTTGCTGGAATTAAAAACATATAGAATAAAGGGACACTTTGTCGGGGACCCGGAAAAATACCGCACAAAAGAAGAAGTAACGGAACATTTCAGCAAGGACGATCCGTTGCAGAATTTCCGGAAAACTGTTGTCAGTAAGAAGTGGCTCACAAATGAAGAATTGGATCAGCTGGATGACGCAGCGAAAAATTTAGTCGCTGCGGCCGTAGAAGAAGCGATGGTGGCGCCTTTCCCCGCTGAATCCGAATTAATGGAAAATTACTATTGTGATTGAAAGAAAATTAATTGATTCAGGGAGGAATGCCGGTATGAGACAAATTACTTTCTCTGTAGCAACACAGGAAGCCATGCGTGAAGAGATGCAAAGAGATGAAACTGTATTTTTGATGGGAGAAGATATTGCCAGACAGGGCGGTATTTTTGGACAGTTTAAGGATCTGGCGGCCGAATTCGGATCTGAACGCGTTCGGGATACACCGATTTCTGAAACCGCTATTATAGGCGGCGGTGTCGGTGCGGCCTTAGCCGGTATGAGACCGGTAGTAGATATGCATTTTGCCGATTTTATTGGGGTACCTATGGATGAAATTTTTAATCAGATGGCCAAAGCCCGCTATATGTTCGGAGGGCAGGCAAAGGTTCCCTTGGTATTGCGTGCCCCGGACGGTATGACTCGTGGCGGGGCGGCACAGCATTCTCAATGCGTGGAGGCATGGTTCATGCACATTCCCGGGATAAAGGTGGTTATTCCTTCCAATCCCGCCGATGCAAAAGGGCTGCTGAAGTCTGCCATTCGAAGTGACGATCCGGTCTTATATTTTGAGCATAAACGGCTCTTTTCCATGAAAGGTGATGTGCCGGAAGGAGAATACGTGACACCTATAGGCAAAGCCAAGGTTGCGAAGGATGGAACGGATTTAACCGTCGTTTCTTACTCCTATTATATGCATAACGTATTAGAAGCAGCTGAAGCACTTGATAAAGACGGTATTCATGTTGAATGCGTTGATCTGCGGACCATTTCTCCGCTTGATATGGATACGATATATGAATCACTGAGGAAGACAAAGAAGCTTATGATCGTCCATGAAGCCGTTAAACAAGGTGGTGTCGGCGCGGAAGTTGCAGCCCGCACTGCCGAGGATATGATTGATTATTTGGATGCCCCTATTATTCGTTTGGGAGCTCCCTTTGTGCCGATACCGTATGCACCGACTTTGGAACGGTTAGTTAAGATTGAGCCTGGAGATATTATCAAGGCGGTAAAGGACTTGCTCGGCGACTGACGTAGGTTAGCTCAAAGTGTATTACTGACAGAAAGGATGTATTTTTATGGATCCGAAATATAAAAGTATAAATTTTGCCAGCTTGGATCGCAGAAGGAAAATCCATATTATTTTCCCCGTTTTCCTGGTTTCGGTTATTGCATTTATTGACAGAGTCAATATTGCCTATGCCGGTATGACTATGTCACAGCAGCTTGATTGGCTGACGCCCGAAATATTCGGAGCTGGTGCGGGAATGTTTTTTCTGGGCTACTTCTTTTTTGAAATCCCCGGGTCTTTGATTGCAGCCAAGTTTGACGCCTGCAAATGGATAGCGCGAATAATGTTTACGTGGGGCGTTGTCTGCGGCCTTCTGGCTTTTATGCAGTCGCCGCTGCACTTTTATTTGTTCCGCTTTTTATTGGGTGCCTGCGAGGCGAGTTTATACCCTGTTATCTATGCCGTATTATTTCCTCGCTGGTTTCTGGGAAGAGAGAGGGCGGCAGCAATCTCTCTTATGCTGACTTCTCTTTTAATTGCGGCCATTATCGGTGCGCCTATTGCCGGCGTGCTGCTTGAATTTTGTTTATTCGGATTGTACGGCTGGCAGTGCCTGTTCTTATTGGAAGCCGTTCCGGCACTTGTATTCACCTTTGTGTTTCTGTTTTGGGTCAAAGATCGCCCGGACAAAGTAACATGGCTTACACCGTTGGAAAAACAATACTTAAATGAAACTATTGCGGCGGAAGAAGAAGAAAAACATAAAACTAAAAAATATACAATTTGGCAGGCGCTTACAGATAAAAAGGTCTGGCGTCTATGTTTGATTTACTTTACCTGGATCACCGGTTTCTGGGGATTTAATTTTTGGATGCCTCAGGTTCTTAAAGGGGTTTCCGGCTGGTCCCCCTCATTGGTCGGCGTAGCTATCGTTTTTCCAATGGGAGCGGCTCTGATAGCACAGATTATTGTCGGCCATCATTCTTCTAAAACGGGAGAAATCCGCTGGCATATTGCCGGATGTATGTTTTTGGGAGCATTCGGCCTGATTTGCGCACCCTTTATTCATACCGGATTCCTAAGCCTTCTGTTCATTTCCATTACTGCCAGGAGTATATTCGGCCATGGGAACATGGTGGTCCGTCCCTACTACTTTCCTCAGTGGAGCTGCCGCTGCCGGAGCGACCGCTTTGATTAACTCTATTGCCAATCTGGGCGGATACTTGGGACCTTATATGTTGGGCGTGATCAAACAGACGACCGGGTCAACCGATGCAGGATACTTCGCTCTGGGGGGAATGTTGGTCATATCCGGGTTGATCATGTTGAGCTTACCTAAGAAATCAACTGTCGGAACTCTTGCGGCCGACGCGGCTGAAGTAAAGGAATAGTACACACGTAATGATGCGGACGAAGGAGGGAATACGTAATGGCTAGTGAACTTATTATGCCCCAACTCGGTTTGACGATGACCGAAGGCACCGTTTCTCAATGGCTGAAAAGAGAAGGCGACGTTGTAAAAAAAGGCGAAGAAGTCGTTGAGGTGGAAACGGATAAAATTAATAATATCGTTGAAGCTCCCGAAGACGGAATCCTTTTAAAAATTGTCGCACAAGAAGGAGACATACTTCCCGTTAAAGGTGTTCTCGGTATTATCGGTGCAGTCGGAGAGGAGGTTGTTCAAGACAGCGGTAATGCGACTGTTCCACAAAGCGTATCGGAAGCGCTGGCGGTGAATGATCAGGCGGCGGCTGTTTCGGAAGTAAGTGGAGCTATCCCTGTTCAAAATACAAGTGTTGACGGATGGGTTTTGGCAACTCCTTACGCAAGATTTCTTGCCCGCCGCAACGGTATTAATCTTGCATTTGTATCCGGCAGCGGCCCTAACGGTCGGATTATAGGCAGTGATATTTTTGCCTATGAGGAAGAAAATAAAATCAGAATTTCACCGACAGCGGCTAAAATTGCTTCGTCATTAGGTGTGAATACAGAAATGCTCCGGACTGACGGACGTATTATGAAAGCGGACGTGTTTGCTGCTGTCGAGGGTGTTCCGACGACTGCATTCGTTACCAATGAGCCCGTTCCGGCTGTATCTGCCGGGACGAACACGGTAAGAGACACGGACAGAAAAGGCACGAAACTTAAAGGTATGCGAAAGGTTATTGCGCAACGGCTCAGTGAAGGGTGGAGAAATACGCCTCATGTACATCACACAGTTGAAATTGATATGACGGAAGCCGTTAAGCTTAGAGCGACCTTTAAGGCAATGGATAAGAAATTTACCTTTACGGACCTCATCGTCAAGGCCTACGGTAAGGTTTTAAAAGAATATACGAGTGCCAATGACAGCTTGGTAGATGATTGCATTATTCACCATGAAGAAATTAATATAGGAGTCGCTGTTGCCGTCAATGAAGGGCTTATTGTACCCGTCATCAGAAATGCCGACCGGCTGGGCTTGATGGATATTCATAAAAAAGTCGGAGAACTTGCTGAAAGAGCACGCAGTGGACGGCTTTCTCCCGATGAGTTGCAGGGCGGCACATGTACGGTCAGTAATTTAGGTATGTACGGCTGCGATCATTTTACACCGATTGTAAACCCGCCTGAAGCTACAATTTTAGGAGTATGCCGTACTGTAGAAAAGCCTGTTGTTCGTAATGGAGAGGTTATTGTTGCGCCGATGATGAATGCCGTCCTCGGCTATGACCATCGAGTCATTGACGGAGCTACTGCTGGCTTAGTTACAGCACGGCTGAGGGAATATTTAGAAAATCCGCTGTTATTATTGTAGAGAAATAATGGAAGTCGCATAAAGGTAAAGGAGGGGATCTGGGTGGCAAGTGAACTTACAATGCCCCAACTGGGATTGACAATGACGGAAGGCATTGTATCTCAATGGTTAAAGCAAGAAGGAGATGTCGTCAGAAAAGGGGACTGCGTCGTTGAAGTCGAAACCGATAAAATTAACAACAGAATTGAATCTCCTGTCGACGGCATATTATTGAAAATAGTTGCACAGGAAGGGGAAGTTTTGCCTCTGTTAGGAATACTCGGGTATATCGGCCTGCGTGGAGAAGTCGTTGATGGTGCAGGTACTGCCGGAGCGAAGGCCCCGACGGAAAAGGATACGGATATTCTGTTCGTGCCGGTCTCGGAAAACGGCAGTAAAAAGAAAATCATTGTTATAGGTGCCGGTCCCGGCGGCTATGTAACGGCTATAAAAGCGGCACAGCTGGGCGCTGATACGGTTATTATAGAATCCGAAAATGTCGGCGGCACATGTCTCAATATAGGTTGTATTCCCACAAAGGCTCTAATTCATGCCAGCTCTCTCTACCGTTCGGTTTTAACAGAGGCAAAAAAAGTGGGTGTTCATATTTCCGATATATCTATTGATTGGAAAGAAACTCAGAAATATAAAAATTCTGTTGTTAATCGTCTTGTAGACGGTGTGGACAGATTATTGAAGGCTAACGGCGTAAAGAAGTACAAAGGTCGCGGGGTAGTAGTTGATCCGCATACAGTAGCCGTTAACGGAGAGCGGATTTCTGCTGACTATATTATTCTTGCGACCGGTTCGGAAGCCGTTCATTTAAATTTCCCCGGAGCTGATTTACCGGGAGTTATTGACAGTACGCAGGCACTTGACTTGGAAGACATCCCCAAGTCTCTGGTTATCATCGGCGGCGGTGTTATCGGCGTTGAATTCGCATCCATGTTTGCGTCTGTAGGAACAAAATGCACTATTATCGAGGCTCTGCCTCATATTTTACCTCCCGTCGATAAAGAAATCGTTTCACTTGTTCAGGCGGATTTGGAAAAACGCGGTATTGACGTGGCTGTTAACGCCAAAGTCATATCAATTGAGAAGAAGTGCGGATCCTTGCTCATCCATACGGAACGACAGGGACAAGAATACTGCGTTCGGGGTGATACGGTTATTGTTGCTGTCGGCCGTCGTCCCAACACTTATCATATGGGGTTGGAAGAAGTCGGTGTAAAATTGGAAGGCGGCAAAGTCGTTACGGACGATACCTTCCGAACCAGTGTGCCGTCTATTTTTGCTGTCGGTGATTGCAACGGGAAGCTCATGCTGGCTCATGCTGCTTCTGCGCAGGGGGTTGCGGCAGTAGAATATATTATGACCGGTAAGGGCGTGTATGAGGCGGCAACCGTCCCTTCATGCATCTATCTGGAACCCGAAGCGGCAAGTGTGGGATTGAAAGAAGAAGATGTTGTTAATAAGGGTATTGACTATACAGTGGGGAAATTCGCACTTTCCGGGAACGGTAAAAGCCTTATTGAAAACGGCGGCGTCGGCATGATCAAAATTATTGCCGATACGAAATATGGAGAAGTGTTGGGCGTCCATATGTACGGTCCCCGAGTGACGGAGCTGATTGCTGCATGCGGATTGGCAATTCGTTTAGAAGCGACGGTTGATGAGTTAATTACAACTGTCTGGGCTCATCCTACTATCGGCGAGTCATTGGGTGAGGCGGCGGCGGATGTGTTCGGTAATGCCGTTCATTGGCCGCCTAAAAAGAAATAATGACGGAAAAAACGGATTATAGAAGGTGTCGTAACGGACACCTTCTATATATCTGTATATAAGAGGTGAGAAGATATGGCTGCGAACACATGTAAAAAGCCTGAATGGTTAAAACAGAGGGTTTGTGATAATAAAATATATTCTGATGTGCGAAATATGATGAAAGAATTAAAACTCCATACAGTGTGTGAAAATGCAAATTGTCCCAATATAGGTGAATGTTTCGGTCATAGGACGGCCACCTTTTTAATTTTAGGCGGGATCTGCACCAGAGCTTGTAAATATTGTGCGGTTCCTAAAGGCAGACCCGAATTTTTGGATAAGGAAGAACCTGAAAAGTTAGCTGCGGCAGTTGTGCGATTGGGTTTAAAGCACGTAGTAATTACTTCAGTTACGCGCGATGATTTGCCTGACGGCGGAGCGGCACAGTTTGCGGAATGTATAAAGATGGTAAGGCTGTATGCAGAAAAGACGTCAATAGAAGTCCTGGTGCCTGACTTTAAAGGAAGTAAAAAAAGCTTGGATACGGTTCTTAACAGTCAGCCTGAAGTTTTTAATCACAATATTGAAACAGTGGAACGATTTTTCTCTGCAGTGCGTCCTGTGGGCAGCTATCACGAATCACTTCGCGTGTTGCAGTACGCGTCCGATTATGTGACCAGACCATTAGTGAAAAGCGGCATGATGGTTGGATTCGGTGAAACGAGTGATGATATGAAACGGACCTTCAATGATCTATCCGGTGCCGGTGTTGATATTATCACGATTGGTCAATATTTGAGACCTTCCGATAAGCACGTGCCCGTTGCGGAGTATGTGACACCGGACACCTTTGAACACTATAAAGAACTGGCGGTTCAATTCGGGATCGCCCATGTCGTCAGCGGACCTCTGGTGAGGAGTTCCTATAAAGCCGGAATAGTAGTGGAAAATTATCGGAAAGGACAGGCTTCATCATATATGCAACTATTCTGAAACCATACTTTACAGGAGCTTAGTATGAAATATTTGGAAGTAAAATCAACGGACCCGTATTTAAATTTAGCTTTAGAAAATTATATGTTTGAATATATGCCCTCTGAGGAGGATTATTTTCTGTTATGGCAAGTTGATAATTCTATTTTAATCGGTAAGCATCAAAATACAGTTGAAGAAATAAATAAAGAATTCGTGGATCAACATGACATCAAGGTCGTCCGGCGTCTTACCGGTGGAGGTGCAGTATTTCATGATCTTGGAAATGTGAACTTTTCCTTTATTGTGAAACGGCGGAAAAATCGTGATTTCGATTTTCATTTTTTTGTGGAACCTGTGTTACGGGTCATGAATACACTGGGTATTAAAGCCGAATTTTCCGGCCGGAATGATCTGCTTATTGACGGAATGAAATTTTCCGGAAATGCGCAGTGCGCTAAAGCCGATCGCTTATTGCATCACGGATGCATCATGGTTAATGCTAATGTTGATTACCTTTCTGAAGCGTTAAGGGTAAAAGAGAAAAAGTATGAGTCGCGGGGCATTAAATCAGTGCGGAGCAGGGTGACATATGTCAACGAACGGTTAGGTAACCCCGTTTCTGTAGAAACCTTTAAACAGCTGTTGCTTTGTGAAGTGTTGCGGGAAAACGGTGACATGCGGCCTGTTGAGCTGCATGACGGAGACCGGGAACGAATTAAAGATATTAGAGACAGCCGGTTTGCTGCCTGGGAATGGAACTACGGTAAGTCCCCTGTATACAATGTGAGGAAAGAAAAAAAATTTCCTGCCGGCTTAGTAACCATATATATGCAGGTAAATAAAGGATACATAGAAAAAGCGAAGTTATACGGGGATTTTTTCGGTAATGAAGACATAACGGAATTGGAAGAAAAATTTACCGGTATACGGCTGAATAAAAACAGCTTGTCGGAAGCATTGGAAGCCATGCGGATTGATACATACATGAGAGATATTTCGGCACAGGATATGTATGAACTCATATGGTATGCCTGAACGAGCTTTACATCTGCCCGCCGGCCTCGAAACATCGTCCTGCAACAGGAGCATACGTCCCGGATCGCATGCTCCTGTTTTCTTTTTGACGTATAGCTGTCGACAGTGATGTGTTCCCCATATTACATATTCGCATGAGGGACAGATTTTTCTTCACAATATAGGATATTTTCGATAAAATAAGGATGGACTAAGCGTATTATAAATTTTTCGGATAAGCGGCTGTCGCTGTGGCAATGCCGCCTGTTTTGGCGGGATGACGGCCGTTTCGGTGAGAATGATTTCGGGAATTATCATACAGGGCATTTTATGCGGGAGGAGGGTTTGGCATGAATTTATCGGACAGTTTTTTTATTCACTATTTACATCGTTTTGACAAATATTGTTTTGCCGTACAGCTGCACGGTAAAACGTATACTATTGGAGAAGGAGAACCGGTATTTAAATTAATCGTTTATAAGGATATTCCCAAGACAAAACTTCTCTCTTCCACCTCCCTTGCCTTAGGAGAAGCGTACATGAGCAAGGATGTCGATATTGAAGGGGATCTGTTCACGGCTTTATGCTGCCTTCTCGAACAGAAGCAGAGCTTTTCTCTGGATAGGACTATTTTACGGAATATCCTCTTTCAGTCCGAGGCGAAGGATAAACAGAAGATACAGGTAGCTTCTCATTATGACTTGGGCAATGAATTTTATTCGGTATGGCTCGACCCTTCCATGAGTTATTCATGCGCATATTTTAAAAGCGATGCGGATACGCTGGAGACCGCACAGCGCAACAAGGTCCGGTATATCCTGAAAAAACTTTGCCTGAAAGAAGGCATGTCTTTGCTTGATATCGGCTGCGGTTGGGGGTATTTGCTCATTGAAGCGGCCAGGGAATACGGTGTCAGCGGATACGGCTGCACCTTGAGCAAGGAACAATGGCGGAAGGGACAGGAACGGATTAAGGAATTGGGATTGCAGGATCTGATGGAGATCGATTTGATCGACTATCGCGATCTGGATAAGCTGAACCGTACGTATGATCGTATTGTAAGTGTCGGCATGATCGAACATGTGGGCCGTTCCAACTATGGATTATATATGTCCATGGTCGGCCATCTTCTGAAGGAAGGAGGCCTCTTCCTGCTTCATTACATCAGCGGACACGATGAACAGGTGGGGAACCCGTGGATGCGCAAATATATTTTCCCGGGCGGCATCTTGCCGTCTTTACGTGAAATTGTAAGCTTGGCATATGATACGGAGTTCCAGATCATCGATGTGGAAAGCCTGCGCCGCCATTATTATAAGACACTCCTGTGCTGGTATGACAACTTTCAGAAAGTTCGCGATCAGATAAAAGCAAAACGCGGGTCCGAGTTTGTGCGCATGTGGGAATTATATCTCTGCGGCTGCGCCGCTTCCTTTTACATCGGCAATATCGATCTCCATCAGATCCTGATGACCAAGGGAATAAATAATGAACTGCCTATGACGCGGTGGTATTAAGCATATTTTCCTTGCCGGTCATGGCGGATAAAGGGCAGGCTTTAAGTCTGCCCTTTTATCTGTGTAAAACAGTCGCGGGAAATCGGGGCACATGATTTTTTCTCTCATCTTGACTGGCAAAGCATTATCAACTATGATATGAGAAATAGTAAGGACAGTGCCTTGCTGTTTTCTTTTTATTTTTTAATGTTCGCAGGTTGTTGTCGGATTCAATTACGGAAAAGACATTGTCTTAGCGCTGGCTCTCCGTTCGGAGAGGACGAGGAAGAGGTTGTCGAAATTTCAGCGGATGCCTCTCGGCTCAGCCGGTCGATAAAGGCCGTCAAAACTCATCGGTGACGGTGAGGACAAAGCGGTACATAAGGCTTTTCGACAAGACCGCGACAGTTTCCTTTCATAAGGAGGGTATGACAGTATGTGCGGTATTGTAGGGTATGTGGGTAAGGAACAGGCAGCTCCGTTCTTATTGGACGGCCTTTCCAAGTTGGAATACAGAGGGTATGATTCTTCCGGCATTGCCACCTTTGACGGTACGAATTTGATCGTTGAGAAATGTGTCGGCCGCCTGGCTGCTTTGGAAGAAAAAATTGCCGGTCATGTTCCGCAGGGGCATATCGGTATCGGACACACCCGCTGGGCCACACACGGACGTCCGGCGGATAACAACGCTCATCCTCACACGGACGGGGAAGGCAGGTTTGCCGTCGTTCACAACGGCATTATTGAAAATTACCTGCCCTTAAAAGAAGAGCTCATTAAAAAGGGACATACATTCAAATCGGAAACGGATACGGAAGTGGTAGCGAACCTGCTGGCGGAGGTGTATGAAGGAAATTTTGAAGCGGCTGTTCATACGGTGCTGAACAGAATAGAAGGTTCATATTCACTTGTGTTTCTGTCTAAAGAACAGCCGGATCGTCTTATTTGTGCGAAGAAAGATAACCCCCTGGTTATCGGTCTCGGCAAGGGGGAAAACTTTATTGCCTCCGATATTCCGGCAATTATCAGTAAAACGAGGAAAACATATATTTTAAATGACGGTGAAGTTGCGGTCGTTCGTGCCGACGGCGTAGAGGTCCGCAATCTTCAGGGCGAACGGGTGGACAAGAAGGTTTTTGAAGTAAACTGGAACGCCGAAGCTGCCGAAAAAGGCGGATATGAACATTTCATGCTAAAAGAAATCCATGAACAGCCGAAAGCTATCCGCGACACCATGTCACAGCGTATTGCCAAAGACGGCAAAACCATCGTCATGGAAGAATTAAAATGGGATAAAGATTTTCTTGATTCCGTCAATAAAATTGCCGTAGTTGCCTGCGGTACGGCATATCATGCCGGCCTTGTCGGCAAGTCCTACATAGAAAAACTTGTCCGGATGCCTGTGGAAATCGACGTTGCTTCGGAATTTCGCTATAAAGATCCGATTATCGACGAAAAAACATTGACTATCGTTGTCAGTCAGTCCGGTGAGACGAGCGATACATTAGCGGCGCTGAAAGAAGCCGGGCGCCGCGGCTCCAGAACCCTGGCCATCACCAATGTTGTCGGTTCTTCTATCGCCCGCGAGGCCGATCAGGTCATCTATACATGGGCGGGACCGGAAATTGCCGTAGCCTCGACAAAGGCGTACACGACCCAGCTCGTCGCCTTCTTCATGCTTGCGCTTTACATGGCGGAAATTATGGGCACGCAGCCTGCCGAGCGGATTACGCAACTTATTGATGCGTTGCGCCGTTTGCCTGATGATGTGGGCCGTACCTTTGAGGATGTTGACCCTCTCAAGACCTTTGCCAGACAGTACGGCTTTAATGAAGACGCTTTCTTCATCGGCCGTTCTCTCGACTATAACGTCGCTATGGAAGGTTCGTTAAAACTCAAAGAAATTTCCTACATCCATGCGGAAGCATACGCTGCCGGTGAACTGAAACACGGTACACTCGCCCTCATCGTGGAAGGCGTGCCCGTCATCGCCCTGGCAACGCAGAAACACGTCTATGAGAAAACGCTCAGTAACATTAAAGAAGTTAAGGCCCGCGACGCCGTTGTTATCGGCATAGCCGCGGAAAATGATACAGAGCTTGAAAAATACGTTGACCATGTCATCAAGGTTCCGGAGACGGATGAGCTGCTGACGCCCGTTCTTGCGGTCGTTCCGTTGCAGTTGCTCGCGTACTATACGGCGATTACAAGAGGAGCGGACGTGGATAAGCCGCGTAACCTCGCAAAATCCGTAACAGTCGAATAAGATATATGAATGAAGAGGCGCCGCATCA
>NZ_JH417578.1 GCF_000239275.1 Megasphaera geminata F0357
GGCCATGATGAAGGACAAGTACGCTTCCAAAGAAAACATAGGTTGTAATGTTTGCGTCGCGAAACCGATAAAAAAGCCGACCGCCGCCGGGACAACGAAGTAATACGCAAAAACAAGACCGACATAAAAAAGAAGAACCGCTGCCGGCAGGATGAGCAGCACCGCCCTTTTCTCTTCAGGCCATAAAGCGGGAGCGATAAACGCCCAAAGCTCATAAAGAAGAACGGGTAATGTCACGAGAACGCCTGCATAGACGGCAATTTCCACATATGTAAAAAAAACTTCTGCCGGATTCATGAAATACAGCTTTTCCGCAGGTCCCGACAAGAGGGCAATAATATCATCCACATACCCGTAGCAGGCAAAAGATGCTGCGCCGACAACGGCCAGACAGATACTGATACGTTTCCGAAACTCCTGCAAGTGATCGCGTAAAGGCATTTCCTGAATAACCTTATCTCCCAAAATCCTTCTCCTTTTCCGCCACAATAGCCTCCGCCAAGATGGTTTCTTTTGCGTCCCGTCCGGCGACAGAGACATCCGTTCTGGCAGGCGCTATTATATCATTGTTTACACTCGCCTGTGCGGCTTCCTCTGCCGCAGCCTGCACGGCAGAGGCTGCAGCTGTTTCTCCTTCTTCAAAACCGTCCTTCAACATGGCCTGCGCTTCTTTAAACTT
>NZ_JH417579.1 GCF_000239275.1 Megasphaera geminata F0357
TTTGAGTGTCTACTTGACGGGTAGCAGTTCAGTTCGGATTACGGCTTTTTTTACGTATCCTCATTTAACAATCATAACGGGGCATGCGGCATGTGTTACAACAAAACTGCTGACAGAGCCCATAAAGAGACCTTTTAAGGGACCGAGTCCGCGACTGCCCATGACAATGAGATCGGCATTATTTTTTTTGGCAACGGAAAGAATTGCCGGTCCGGGCGATCCGACTTCGAAAGCTTCTTTCACACTGAGTGTGTCGGGAATATCCTTCGTCACTTCATTTAAAATTTTCTTTCCTTCTTCTTCCATATCCAGCGCAACCTGTTCGGTTACATAACCGCTGGCATTAGGGATCTGGTCAAAATTGGAAATAACGGAAACAATATTTGCCACATATACCAACATCAGAGAAGCGCCCACAGTGGAGGCGATTGTAACAGCATGTTCCACAGCCCGTTTCGAATTTTCCGAACCGTCGACAGGAACGACAATTGTCTTATAATCTTTCATCGTAAATCCCTCCTATGATTTCTTTTATATATTAATAGTTCTCCATAAAAGATAAAATTCCTGCCTGAAATTAAAATTTATTTAATCTTAAGCGGATTAACCGTTTAAGTGAAAATAGTACATTTCTATATAGTAATATGATACAATATTTTATAAGGTGAGAAAATACGGATTATTTTTTATCGAAGGGTGGTTTTTATGAAGAAAACTCATAAGTTTTTTTTATCTTTTTTTACTGTTTTCATGACGAATATCATGCCGATTCTGGCAAATGATACGCACGAAGCGCTCGAGGCTTCCTTGCCGGTATGGAGTGTCCTGCCTTTTGTGGGCATGCTTCTCTCTATTGCCGTTATTCCGCTGGTTAAGCCTCATTGGTGGGAAAAGAATATGCATGTAGCTTCCGGCTTCTGGTCGCTTGTCTTTATCCTGCCCTATGCCTATGCATACGGTGTCAGCGAAGCATGGTTTCATTTCCTCGAATCCATTCTGCTCGACTATGTTCCCTTTATCGTACTTCTCTTCGGCCTCTTTGTCGCAGCCGGCGGCATTGCCATAAAAGGGACCTTACCGGGAACGCCGAAGGTAAATTCGCTTCTTCTCCTTATCGGCACATTATTGGCAAGCTGGATCGGCACGACCGGCGCGGCAATGGTCATGATCAGGCCTCTTATCCGGGCTAACAGATGGCGCAGGAAATCCGTCCACGTTATCGTCTTTTTCATTTTTCTCGTTGCCAACATCGGGGGCTGTCTTACTCCTCTCGGCGATCCGCCGCTTTTCATGGGCTTCCAACGCGGCGTCCCCTTCACATGGACATTCCATCTTATCCCCATGTTGGCGGTAAACATGGCCGTTCTCTTTATTGCCTTTTATTTCTTGGACAGTTATTTCTGTAAAAAAGAATTGTCGGAAGGCCGTTCACCTCTTGACGAATTGGCTGAATCGGAAAAAGAGCCGATCCGTATTGAAGGCCTGCACAATGTCATTTTCATCATCATGATCATCGCCGGCGTTATCGCTAACGGTGTTTTACCGAAAGAAGTGGAATTTTTTGCCAATAATGCCGGCGGCATTCAAGTGTATGACGAACTGGTATTCCCTTATGCTACCCTCGTAGAAATTATCATCATCCTTATTGCCGCCTTTTTATCTCTGAAAACTACAAAGGAATCAACACATGAATTGAACGGTTTTTCTCATGCACCGATGATCGAAGTCGCTACCCTCTTTATCGGTATTTTCATCACCATGATTCCTGCTCTTATCTTTCTCAAGATACACGGCAGCCAACTCGGTATCCACGCCCCGTGGCAGCTATTTTGGGCGACGGGCTTACTTTCTTCTTTCCTCGATAACACACCGACATATCTTGTCTTCTTACAGACGGCCGGCGCGATCGGTTCGACCACGGGCATTGCCACTTCCGTCGGTACTGTATCCCACGCCATGCTTGAAGCGGTTTCGGCTGGTGCCGTATTTATGGGCGCCAATACGTATATCGGTAATGCCCCCAACTTCATGGTTAAAGCTATTGCTGAAGAAAACGGCATCAGGATGCCCAGCTTCTTCGGTTACATGGGCTGGTCCGCAGCGATTCTCGTGCCGACGTTCATTATCGATACGGTTATCTTTTTCTTTTAAGAGGGTACCTTCTTAATTCACCTGACACGGTCTCTTTTTGTAACCCTCCCGTTTAACTGACGGCAGACATAAAAAAGACCGCCGGCAACGCCGACGGTCTTTTTTTGTTTGGTGATCCACCCGAGACTCGAACTCGGGACACCCTGATTAAAAGTCAGGTGCTCTACCGACTGAGCTAGTGGATCATAGCTGGCAGGGGTAGCTGGATTCGAACCAGCGCATAGCGGAGTCAAAGTCCGGTGCCTTACCACTTGGCTATACCCCTATGGGGCGAGTAAAGGGGATCGAACCCTTGAGTAACGGAGCCACAATCCGCCGTGTTAACCGCTTCACCATACCCGCCATACAGGCCATCGGAATAACCGATGACGCTAGTTATTCTATCACGTAAATAACGGCACTGTCAAGGTATTCCGCCTTATCTCTCCGCGTCTCCGTACAGAAGGTTCTTCACAAAATTCGGCAATACAAATGCACTCTTTTGAATACCTTCATTGTAGTACTGTGTTGAAAAACTCCGTTTTCTGTTCGGCTCCCACGTAAGAGGATCATATTTTTTGGAACCCAATGTGAAACAGTGCATTCCTGTCGGATAGAGCGGAATAAAGGCCGTATACAGACGAGTCACCGGAAAAATTCGTCCGACTGCATCAAATACTTCCTTAACAAGTCTGCGATGCATGAAAGGAGATTCCGTCTGCTGTACAAAAATACCGTCTTTTTTCAGTGCCTTAAAAGTATCTTTGTAAAATTCATAGGTAAAAAGTCCTTCGCCGGGGCCTACAGGATCGGAACAGTCCACGATGATGACATCATAAAAATCTTCCGCTTCCTTCATAAACGCAATGCCGTCACCTATTTTAACAGTAAGTTTCGGATTATTTTCCAGCATAGCCGCCGCAATTTTAGGAAAATATCGCTTCGATAACTCAACAACCTTGCCGTCAATATCAACCATAGTCACATGTTCCACTTCCGGATGACGCACCGCTTCTCTGGCCGCACCGCCGTCACCGCCGCCGATGATAAGGATATTTTTAGGATTCGGATGCAGGAATACGGGAATATGGACAATATTTTCATGATAAGTAAACTCGTCTTTATCGGATGTCTGAAAAACGCCGTCAAGCATAAGCATACGACCGTATTCCTTACTGTCGGCGACAACAATATCCTGAAAAGCCGATTTGCCTTTAAAGAGAATCTCCGTTACTTCAGCACTTAAATCCAAATAAGGAGACTGGTGTTCCGTAATATATTGCTTCATTATATTCCTCCGTATACGTCTGTTTTCACTGATTCCGTCTTATTGTAACACACTTACGTCTTCCGGAACATAGGAAAAAAACGAGTTGCAGATCGGTTATATTCGCCTTTTCCGGCTTTTTTCCTTTCCTTTGTGTGGTATAATTGAATATAGGCTACGCAATTAATTTATACTATTATTGTATTCTTTTCTATGCAGTCGGCTCACCGACACAGGAGAAAGAAATGAAAGACTTACTGCACATCGGCATTGATATCGGTTCGACAACCGTAAAAATTGCCGTACTCAATAATTTAAAACAGTGTCTTCACGCCTGCTATGTCCGTCATTACACAGATATTCGTCAAAAAGTATTGGATCTTTTGGAAAACGCCTATGAAGTATTCGGCGATCGCCAAATTTCCATCGCTATTACAGGCTCCGGCGGCATGGGCTTTGGCTGACCATCTGCATATCCCGTTTATTCAGGAGGTCATTGCCGGTACAAAGTCCGTCCGCACGTACCATCCTCAAGCGGACGTTATTATCGAATTGGGCGGCGAAGACGCTAAAATCACATATCTCACAGGCGGTAACGAGCATCGTATGAACGGCGCCTGCGCCGGCGGGACAGGAGCCTTTATCGATCAGATGGCGACGCTGCTCCATACGGATGCCATAGGGCTCAACGAACTGGCCGAACGCTCGGATACGCTGTACCCTATTGCGGCTCGCTGCGGTGTATTCGCCAAAACGGACATAGCAGGCTCTCTTAAACGAAGGGGCCAGTAAGGAAAATGTAGCCGCCTCCGTCTTCCAATCGATCGTTTTACAGACGATTACAGGCCTGGCCTGCGGTCGTCCCATCAAGGGCTCCGTCTGCTTTTTAGGCGGTCCGCTTACCTTCCTGCCCCAATTGCGCAAACAATTTGCGCAGACGCTGGAACTGAAAGCGGAAGAAGTGATTGCCCCGGAAAACGCACAAGTATATGTCGCTATCGGAGCTGCGCTGGGCGGTTTTGACGAAAAGCCACAATCGTTTATGTCGTTGATGAGCCGTATCCGTCAAGTAGACGAGCGTTCTCTGCCGAAAACGGACCGCATTGAACGACTCTTCGAATCCCGGGAGGAACTGGACGAGTTCCGTGCGCGCCATGCTAAGGACACGGTTCCCACGGCGGACATATCAACTTACAAAGGCCCTTGTTACCTCGGTCTTGATGCCGGCTCAACGACGATCAAAGCTGTTGTTATGGGCAATAACGGCGAAATTCTTTACTCCCGCTATCAGAACAATGAAGGCAGCCCGCTGGACGCGGCAAAGGCGATTATAAAAGAAGTTTATACCATCCTGCCGGAAAATGCATTTATTGCCAAATCCGGAATCACGGGATACGGCGAATTTCTCTTGAAAGAAGCCTTCCACATCGATCTGGGTGAGGTGGAAACGATTGCCCATTATCAGGCGGCGGCCCACTTCTGCCCGGAGGTGGATTTTATTCTCGATATCGGCGGACAGGATATGAAATGCTGCCGTCTGAAAGACGGACACATCGAAGACATCCTCCTCAATGAAGCCTGCTCCGCCGGTTGCGGATCCTTCCTTGATACATTCGCCAAATCATTGAAAAAATCTATCCAGGAGTTTTCCGAAGCGGCTCTGCTTGCAAAAGAGCCGATTGATTTAGGTTCCCGCTGCACTGTATTCATGAATTCCAAAGTAAAGCAGGCCCAAAAAGAAGGCTCCACAATGGCTGACATTTCTGCGGGGCTGTCTTACTCCGTTATTAAAAATGCGTTGTACAAGGTTATTAAAGTAAAAGATCCGTCCCGATTAGGTAAACATATTGTTGTCCAAGGCGGCACTTTCTATAATGATGCGGTTTTACGCGCTTTTGAACAGCTCCTCGGACGCGAAGTGATACGCCCCTCCATTGCCGGCCTCATGGGAGCGTACGGCATGGGCCTTATTTGCCGCCGGGCATATCAAAAAGACAGAAGCATCTCGGCGCTCCTTGATGCCAAGGGCATTGAAGAACTCAGTATCAACACGTCCATTCGGCATTGCGGCCTGTGCACGAATAATTGTCTTTTAACTGTCAATACCTTTAACGACGGTCGTTTCTTTATTACAGGCAACCGTTGTGAACGCGGTGCCGCCGGCTCGGCGGCAAAACGCAAAAAAGTATTGCCGAACTTATATAAATTAAAATACAACCGCCTCTTCTCGTACTACAAACCGCTTGAAAAAGCTCCGCGCGGTTCCGTCGGCAATTCCCCGCGTTCTCAATATGTACGAAGACTATCCTTTCTGGTTTACATTCTTTACCAGACTCGGGTATAAAGTCGTCCTTTCCGACCAATCGACGAAGGACCTCTTCCAGAAAGCAATGGACACTGTTCCGTCCGACTCCGCCTGCTATCCGGCCAAACTCGTCCACGGGCACATAGCCAATCTTCTGGAAAAGAAAGTCGACCGTATTTTCTATCCGTGCATCCAGCACGGCCCGCAAGAAGGCAGCAAAGACAATAACTTTAACTGCCCCATGGTCATGTCTTACCCGGAAGTCATTAAACATAACATGGACGAACGCCTTACGGAAACGCAGACGCCATTTATCAGCCCTTTTCTGCCTCTTTATGACAACAAACGCATTATCACGCGCCTTGAAGAAGAATTGAAAACATGGGGCCTGAAAAAGCGGGAAATCAGACTTGCTGCCGAGGCGGCATGGAAAGAAGAGGAAAAGTTTAAGCACGACTACTATACGCTGACAAAGAAAACACTCGCCAAAATCGAAGCGGACGGAACAGTGTCCATTGTGCTGAGCGGCAGACCGTACCACTTGGATCCGGAAATTAATCACGGAATCCCCGAGCTTATTAACAGTCTCGGCCTTGCCGTTCTGACGGAAGACGGCGTCGCCCCTCTCGGTGAATTTCCGGGTAAACTCCGTGTCGTTGACCAGTGGTCCTATCACTCCCGCCTCTACAGAGCCGCCCAATATGTATCACAACATAAAAATCTGGAGCTGGTCGAATTGAATTCTTTCGGCTGCGGTCTTGATTCCATTGTAGCCGACCAGGTACAGGAAATCCTTGCTCACGGCAATAAAATTCATACGCTCTTAAAAATAGACGAAGGCTCCAATCTCGGCGCCATCCGTATAAGATTGCGTTCACTTCTCTTTGTTATGAATCATCGCAAGCAGTCGGATATACCTGTAGCCGAAAACTATTCGTATAAAAAGGCGCTCTTTACGGAAGAAGATAAGAAGACGCACACTCTCCTGGCTCCTGCCATGACGCCGATTCATTTTCCTCTTTTCAAGGCCGCCTTTGCCCATGAAGGTTACAAGCTCGAGATCCTTCCCCACCAGGGACAGGAGGCTATCGACACGGGACTCTCGTTCATTCACAATGATGCCTGCTACCCGGCCATTATGACGTTAGGTCAAATCATGACAGCCCTCCGTTCCGGTAAATACGACATGGAACACACATCCGTCATCATTTCCCAGACCGGCGGCTGCTGCAGGGCGACAAATTACATCGGTATGTTGCGCAAAGCGCTGGCCGACGCGAATATGCCGCAAATTCCCATCATTTCATTAAACACGAAAGGACTTAACAAACAACCCGGTTTTAAGCCGACTATGGGCTTTTGGCACAGATTACTTCAAGGCGTCGTCTACGGCGATACACTGCAACAGGTGCTTTATCGCACGCGTCCTTATGAAAAAATCCGTGGTACCGCGGAAACCCTCTTTGCAAAGTGGCAAGCCAAACTCACCGTAGATCTGGAAAAAGCCGACATAGCAACATTTAAGAAAAACATTCATCAAATCATAGCGGATTTCGATACGCTTCCCATCTGGGAAAATCTGAAAAAACCGCGTATCGGTATTGTCGGCGAAATTTACGTCAAATTCCACCCCGTTGCAAACAATCAAATTATCAAAATGATTGAAGAAGAAGGTGGTGAAATCGTCACGTCCGGCTTGGCGGACTTCTTCTACTACGGCCTTTTGGACAATCAATTCCGTCATAAATATCTTTCCGGCTCATGGCTGTCTTCAATGGGCAGTAAGGCGACAATCAAACTCCTTGATTGGTATCGTAAACCTTATACCGACGCCGTCGCCGGGAGCAGACGCTTCGATCCGGTTACATCAATTTACAAAATCGCCGATGAAGCGAAGGAATACCTTTCACTCGGCCATGTTGCCGGTGAAGGTTGGTTTTTGACCGGCGATATGATCGACCTTATTCACAGAGGCGCAAAAAATGTCGTCTGCCTCCAGCCCTGGGCCTGCCTTCCTAACCACGTTACGGGCAAAGGCATGATCAAAACACTGAAAGCGGCCTTCCCACAGGCAAATATCGTTGCTATCGATTATGACCCGAGTGCCAGTGCCGTCAATCAGACAAACCGCCTGAAACTGATGCTGACGACGACCTTTGAAAGCATTCGCAAGCCGTCCGGCGAAACGGACAAACCGATAATCCCCTTTCTGCAAGGCGTACGCATCAACGGTTCTCTGAATAAATAAGACTGTATACAACAAAAAGCTCACCGTACGGTGAGCTTTTTGTTGTATACAGAATATATCTTTCCAATCCGCAGATAAAGCTGCACCTATCTGAGCAGGTCTTTCAGCAATACACTGTTCCCTGACCGTTCTTACAGCTCTTTCACCGCCCCCGGCGCAATAACCAATCCTTTCCGGCCGTATTCTTTTTCCAGGCGGGCAACGAATTCAAACGGATCCGCCTCAATGACAGGCCATGTATTGTAATGGACAGGTAGGTCACCGCCGCTTTTATATACGATGCCGCCAAGAGAGCATCATCAACGCCCATGGTATATGTTTCGCCAGCTGGAACAGGGCATAATCAATATGCCGAGCGCTTCAGTAGTCCCATATCACTGAAAAAACACGTATCTCCGGCATAGTAAATCGTCTTGCCGAAAAAGGTAATAAGCGCTCCCGCAGCATGGCCTCCCGGTACGCCGGCGCCGTGGAAAGCAGGTACCATACGTATCGTACCGAAGGGAAAATCTCCTTTCCCGCCGAGATGCATTGCTTTGACGGCAATACCCGCTTTCTCGGCGCGGCTGACCACTTCAGGCGTGGAAATAAAGAGCGCATGATTGCGCACGGCAATACATGGCCTGTCACCGTAATGGTCATCGTGTCCGTGACTGACGAAGATGTAATTGCACATAATATCATCGGCCTTTGCCGTTTCCCATGTATTACCCGTAAAAAACGGATCGACAAGAAACATGATATCTTTATGGTGCAGGGCAAAGCACGAATGCCCGTAATAAATGAGTTCCATATTTTCCTCTCCTGTATCTTTCAGTAATTCTTCCCGGCCATTACTCGTAAAACGCGGTTCTCATCCCGTCTTTAGCCATCTTTTTCTCCGCCTGTGCCGTATACAATCACTATTTTCTCCGCCTCGGCACATACCGTCACGGATGTGCCGAGGGGCAGCGAGGCGTTATCCGGGCCGTGACCGACAGGCAGGCCCCATACAGCCGGTATACTCCATCGCTCGGCATATTGTTCGACCACTTGACGTATCGTGAAATTCCCGTCCGTTTCTTCCTGTGGCTCACAATTATGAAATTCCCCGAAAAGAACGGCTTTGGCCCGCTCTATAAGACCGCCCTGTTCCAGCTGGCGAAACATGCGATCCAAGGAATATGCGCTTTCTCCGACTTCTTCCAGAACAAGAACCAAATCCTTGCCGCCCAAGGCATAAGATGTCCCTGTCGTAACGGCAAGAAGCATGAGGTTGCCGCCGGCAAGAATTCCCGTCGCCTTGCCGGCGACAAGCGTTTCCATATGCCTGCCGGGCGGCAGGAGCAGCTCTTTACGCCCCCACGGGTCACTTAGCATAGCCGCAAAGGAAGCACGCGTAAACGCACTGCTCTTTCGCCCCAGCGAAAGAGCCATCGGTCCGTGCACGACAGCAAAGCCGCAGTATTTTTGCAAAGCCGAGTGGAGCGCCGTAATGTCACTGAAGCCGATGAAAAGCTTCGGATGCTTCTTAATGTACGGAAAGTCAATGAGGTCGAGTATGCGCGTTACGCCATAGCCGCCGCGCAAACAAAGTATACCTTTCACATTGTCATCACCGAAAGCTGCTTCTATATCACGGGCCCGTTCTTCATCCGTACCGGCAAGATACCCCCACTTCTTTTTCACCGTTGCGCCGAGTTTCACGGCATAGCCCAATTCGTGGAGCCAGGCAACGGCCTTATCCAATTCATCCGATACGCTGTAAGCGGCGGGCGCAATGATCCCGATCGTATCACCCGGCCGCAGCGGCGGCGGATAAATAAGTTCACTCATAGTCGCTCCTAAAAACATTATAAAAGACAGTATTTCCAGGCTAATCGGAATAATAAATACTTATTATGAAATACAGCCCTCAGCAGGAAACGGAAAAAGTTTCTGTACTGGAACTGCCGGCAAAGAACTGACAACAGTCCG
Source organism: Megasphaera geminata F0357 (assembly GCF_000239275.1). Classification (GTDB taxonomy): domain Bacteria; phylum Bacillota; class Negativicutes; order Veillonellales; family Megasphaeraceae; genus Megasphaera; species Megasphaera geminata. The sequence continues at coordinate 9,907 of NZ_JH417579.1, forward strand.
CTGTAAGCACAGCCAAGAGGTACTTCTTTTTCCGTAAATCCGCCGATCCGTTTTATCCTCTGTCATTGTAAAACAGTATATACCGTTTTTATTATAATGGTATATACTGCAAAAGGGAAGATAAGCCGCCTTGCAATAAGCACAGCCGGCATTTATAATAAATTAGTTATTATATATTTTTTCAGAAAGTGTGAATTCATGAATTGGAAAACATGCCTTGTCGTCTTGACATGCAATGTTCTCTTTATGTCATCAAGCTATACTATGATTATGCCTTTCCTTCCTATCTACCTGACAAGAGAGTTGGGCGTACGGGCGGCAGATGTACATCTCTGGTCGGGCATCGTCTTTTCGGCATCTTTTGTAATCAGTGCCGTGATGGCGCCCGTTTGGGGAAAGATGGCAGACAGGCGCGGCAAAAAGCTCATGGCGTTGAGAGCCAGCATACTCCTCGCAGTCAGTTATTTTCTCGGCGGTATCGTCACCGGCCCGATACAACTTACATTGATGCGCATGTTTCAAGGCTTCGCTGCCGGTCTCTGGCCGATGGAGCTGGCTATTATGACCTCTTATGCTCCGCCGCAGAAGCTCGGCGTCTGTCTCGGTGTTATGCAAGGCTCCCTTACGGCAGGCAGTGTCATCGGGCCTCTCTTCGGAGGCGTCTTAGCGGAGATTTTCGGTATGCGCATGTCCTTCTTTCTGGCGGCAGGCGCTCTTTTTATCAATTTCCTCATGCTTTTTATCTTTATTAAAGAACCGCTGCAAATATCGGCCTCGGATGAAACTACCGGTGCTTGCACTAAAAAAGAATTCAGTATCTTTAAATCGCCCGTCATTCGAGACATGCTTACTTTTGCCGTCTTTGTCCAAATGACTATTCTCCTGGTCCAACCGGTCATGGCAACGTATATAGAAGAGTTAACGGGCAGTTCCGAAAATATAGCTATGAAGGCGGGATTTGTCTTCTCTTTGAGCGGTTTTGCCGGCGCCGCAGCGGCGCCCCTCTGGGGCCGGTTCGGGCAGCACAAAGGTTTCTACAATTCCCTGATCTGCGCCCTCACCCTCGCCGGCATTGTCGCCGTCGTACAGTCCATACCGCACACGCTTTTTCTCTTTGCGACAGCTCAGTTCTGTGTCGGTCTTTTCTTTTCAGGCATCAACCCGTCCATCAATGCCATCCTCGCCAAGTCGACTCCGAACAACGCTAAAGGCAGAGTCTTCGGGCTTCTCTTCTCGGCACAACAACTGGGATCTTTCATCGGTCCTCTGTTGGGCGCTTTCATCGCCACGGCCGCCGGCATGCACTACATTTTCATCGTCGCAGGGATCATCCTTCTTGCTATCAGCGTTGCCGTGCGACGGCATAAACCGGCACAGACTACAGACCTGTACCGATAAAAAAACTGAAAAATTTTACTTACATAAAAAACAAACCGTGTATCCGAATGAATACACGGTTTGTTTTTTCCTTACCCTTCAATTTCAACAAGGCAGTCCCCGGAAATGATCGCCTGTCCTTTCACAACATGAATATCCGCAACCGTACCTTCAATAGGAGAGGTAATGGTCGTTTCCATCTTCATTGCTTCCGTAACGACAAGAGGCTCGCCCTTCTTTACTTTCTGTCCCTTCGAGACAAGAATATTGACAACAGACCCGGAAAGGGTCGCGCCTATGTCGCCCGGCTTGGCCGGGTCGGCTTTTTTCTTCGCAACGGCAGTCATATCCACGCTCTTGTCCTGTACGCGGATTTCGCGTTCGGCACCGTTAAACATGAACGTAATTGTACGAACGCCGTCATCATTGGGATCGCTGATGTTGACTAAAGTAATGACGAGATCCTTACCTTTTTCTATTTCAACATGGACTTCTTCGTCTTTCTTCATACCGAAGAAGAAGGTCGGCGTATCGAGAACGCTTACATCTCCGAATTCTTTGAGACGTTCACTATAGTCCGTAAAAACCTTTGCATACTGGCAGTACGCGTTTACGTCTTCCGGCGTATGGCCGTAACCTGCATCTTCAAGTTTTTTCGCAATTGCTTCGAAGTCGGCCGGCGGCAAAACTTTACCCGGACGTTCTGTTAACGGTTTCTTTCCTTTGAGAATAATCTTCTGCAGTTCTTCCGGGAACCCCTGATAGGGAATGCCGATACGGCCTTCAAAAAATTCTACAACAGACTGCGGAAAATCAAGTGTATCCCCGCGGTCGTAAATATCTTTTTCCGTCAAGTCATTCTGTACCATGAATAAGGTCATGTCGCCAACGATTTTAGACGACGGCGTCACCTTGATAATATCGCCGAACATCATATTCACATCATGATACATCTTCTTAACTTCATTCCAACGTTCACCCAGGCCGACTGCCTTTGCTTGCTGGCGAAGATTGGAAAACTGTCCGCCCGGCATTTCATGCTGGTATACTTCCGTATTGGAATACGGCTCCGCTTTATCGACACCCTTATAGTACGGGCGTACGGTTGCCCAATACCGGGACATTTCTTCCATATTGTCGATACTCATATCGGGACGACGTTCTTTGCCGCTCAACGCGTAGTACAGCGTATTCATGCTCGGTTGGCTCGTACCGCTCGCCATAGAAGAGAGTGCGACGTCAACAATATCGACGCCTGCATCAATAGCACGGCAGTATGTTGTTACACCATTGCCGGAACCGTCATGCGTATGCAGGTGAATCGGCAACGTAACGGCGTCTTTCAATGCGGCGACAAGCTGATACGACGCTTCCGGCTTGAGCAGCCCCGCCATATCTTTAATGGCAATGATATTGGCACCTGCATTCTGCAGTTCCTTAGCCATTTTCACATAGTAGGCGAGATTATACTTCGGTCGTTGCGGATCGAGAATATCGCCCGTATAGCAAAGAGCCACTTCGGCAATCTTACCCGTTTCGCGTACGGCCTGAATCGTTTCATACATATTGTCGAGACTGTTCAGGCTGTCAAAGATACGGAATATATCAATACCGTTTTTTGCCGTAAGGTCAACAAAGTTTTTAACAACATTGTCAGGATAACTCGTATAACCGACGGCATTCGCGCCGCGGATAAGCATCTGTAAGAGAATATTCGGGGACTTTTCACGCATTTCGCGCAGGCGCACCCACGGATCTTCATAGAGGAACCTATAGGCAACGTCAAATGTCGCGCCGCCCCAGCATTCAAAAGAAAAGAGTTCGGGCATCTTTTTGGCGGCCGCATCCATAACGCGGAGCATATCGACGGAACGCACACGCGTTGCCAGTAAAGACTGATGGGCATCACGCATAGTCGTATCTGTAAAAAGGACTTTCTTTTGATCCAGAATCCACTGCGAGAATTTTTCAGCACCTAATTCATCAAAGACCTGCTTCGTGCCGTTCGGAAAATCCCCTTTCGGTGTAACCGGCAATTCAAGCGGCTCAAATTCCGGCTTTTCCTGGCGGCCTGAACCTTGATATCCGTTAATTGTCGTGTCACTGATATACTTTAAAAGCCTTGTGCCGCGATCATGAGTTACAGGCAGATCAAAGAGTTCCGGATGTTCATCAATGAAGTTAACATCATACCGGCCGCTGATAAAGAGATCGTTCGAAAGAACGTTGATAAGGAATCCGATATTCGTCTTAACGCCGCGAATGCGGAATTCTTTTAAGACACGAATCATCTTATCAACGGCGCCGGCATGAGTGAGATTATAGGTCGTAGCCTTTACGAGCAACGAGTCGTAATACGGCGTAATAATGGCACCCGTATAAGCGTTACCGCTGTCGAGGCGAACCCCGAAACCGCCGCCGCTGCGGTAGGCAATGATCTTACCGGAATCGGGCATAAACCCGTTTACCGGGTCTTCCGTCGTAATACGGCACTGAATCGCATTGCCGATACACTGGATTGCATCCTGGCTTTTAATGCCGATTTCCTCGCTGTCCAAAGCATAGCCTTCAGCCACTTTAATCTGTGTCTGGACAATGTCGATACCCGTAACCATTTCCGTAACCGTGTGTTCTACCTGTACACGCGGGTTAACTTCGATAAAGTAGAATTTTTCATCATCTGTCACGAGGAACTCAACCGTACCCGCGTTGACATAATTGACATTCTTCATCAGTTTCAACGCCGCATCGCAAATATCCCGGCGCAGCTTCGTCGACAAAGAGAACGCCGGCGCAATTTCTACAACCTTCTGATGACGCCGTTGAATGGAGCAGTCCCGTTCAAAGAGGTGAATGACATTACCGTGTTCGTCACCCATGATCTGAACTTCTATGAGCTTCGGATTGATAATACATTTTTCCAGGTAGATTTCATCGTTGCCGAAAGCGAGCTTCGCTTCGGACTTAGCGCGTTCATATGCTTCCTTGAGGTCGGCCATTTTGTCGACCATACGCATCCCGCGGCCGCCGCCGCCATTAACGGCTTTAAGCATAATCGGCAGGCCCACTTCTTTGGCAAAGCGTTCTACTTCGGCATAATTCATAACGGGGCCGTCGCTGCCGGGGATAAACTGAATACCCGCTTTTTTAGCCTGAATACGGGCATTGATCTTGTCGCCGAACATGATAAGATGTTCCACCTTCGGACCGATAAAGACGATACCTTCTTCATGACACCGTTTAGCAAGTTCCGAATTTTCCGAGAGGAATCCGTAACCCGGATGAATAGCATCAACTTCGTGTTCATGGGCGATGCGAATAATATCTTCAATATCCAAATATGCGTCAACCGGTTTCTTACCCTTACCGACCAAGTAAGATTCATCGGCACGGAAACGGTGCAGTGACAGAGAATCTTCTTTGGAGTAAACGGCTACCGTGCGGATGCCGAGTTCGTTACAGGCGCGAAATACACGAATAGCGATTTCACCGCGGTTCGCAACTAAAACCGAATTAATTTTTTTCATGTAATAAGACCTCCTGCTGTCATAGAGATGATGGTACTTTCTTTGTGTATACCGGCACGAACTTACTCGTTTATTATAACAAAAGAACCGCCCCGTACAAAAGGGGCGGCCTTCATAAATACTGTATACAAGATTTATTTATGCATGGTAAACCGGACAATCCATAAACTGATTTCATAAAGGACAATAAGAGGCACGGCAATAAGCGATTGCGTAATAACATCCGTCGTCGGCGAGACGATAGCCGCAAAAACAAAGGATATGACGATGAGTATTTTTCGTTTTGACCGCAAAAACTCACCCGATACGAGGCCGAGTTTTGCCAGAAAGATGACGACGAGGGGCAACTCGAAAATAAATCCGAAAGGCAGGGTCAGGGCCATGATGAAGGACAAGTACGCTTCCAAAGAA
>NZ_JH417580.1:0-54339 GCF_000239275.1 Megasphaera geminata F0357
TATGAGGTTTCTTGACGAAGATCCGTGGGAACGGCTGAGGACGTTAAAGAAGTATTTGAAAAAGACGCCGTTACAGATGTTGTTCCGCGGGCAAAATATTCTCGGGTATCGTCACTATGCCGACGATATGGTGTATGAATTCGTGAATCGTGCCGTCGACAACGGTATCGACATTATCCGTGTCTTCGACGCGCTTAACGATTCGCGAAACCTTGAAGCGGCCGTTAAAGCGGGAAAAGATACGAAGTCCGTTCACGTTCAGGGCGCTATGGTTTACACGGTCAGCCCCATTCATACGCTGGAAAGTTTTACGAAGGGCGCCGTTGAATTGCAGGAAATGGGCGTCGATTCCCTTTGTATCAAGGATATGTCCGGCCTGCTCGCCCCGTATGATGCATACAATCTTGTGCGTATGCTGAAGAAGCATCTGACCGTTCCCACGGATCTTCGTCAAGAAACCTCATACATGAATCGAAGGTGGCGCCGCCCCAGCACTCAACAGCATGATAACCGATTTCATCCATCGCTTCCAGGACGGGGATCATCTGATTTATACGCATACGCGTTGCCGCAATGGACTGATGTCCGTCGCGCAGTACAGTTTCCGTAATTTTTACTCTAGCCATGTATACCTCCGACACGGTGTATATAAAACCAACTACTAGTATAAGGTCATAATTTATAATGCATGTTTATTATACCATATTTTGTTCATAAATGAAGGCGGCGGCACAGGTAATTATACAAAACCCGACGGCCCTTGCAGGTTGTCCCGGTTATATACGCACTCTTTTACGTCCTTGAAGCACAACTTTATTTTGACATTATATCAATACCATTTATTTCCCCGCCTTTACGGCTTTTATAGAAAAGCCTATACTGTTTGTACACACTACCAAAATTGCATTGCGCACGCTCCGTTTACAAAGGAGGTTGATCCTATGACCGCCGTTACAACGATCAAAGCCGTCTGGTTCAGTCCGACCGGGACAACGCAAAAAACAGTAACGAAAATAGCCGCCACGCTCTCCCGGGAGTTGGAATTACCGTTAGCAACCGATGATTTCACCTTACCCGAAAGGAGAACGCAGGCGCTCCGCTTTTCATCGCATGACCTGGTCGTTTTCGGCACGCCCGTCTATGCCGGCCGCGTACCGAATGTATTAATCAAGTATATAAAAACACTTTCCGGCCGGGGCGCCCTCGGCATCCCTGTCGTTCTCTACGGCAACCGTAATTACGACGACGCCCTCATCGAACTGCGTGACGCCATGGAAGAAGGCGGTATACACACCGTCGCCGCGGCAGCTTTTATAGGCGAGCATTCCTTTTCAACGGTGCTTGCCGCACACAGGCCGGACGCGGCCGATCTGGCGAAAGCCGAAGCTTTCGGCAATGCCGTTGCCGAAAAAATCCGCTCCCGCGCCATAGATACGGCTCCCGTTTTTGTCCGCGGCGAAACACCGTATCGACCTTATTACACGCCCCGCCTGAAAGACGGCACGCCCATCGATATCCGCAAGGTCACGTCAAAGATAACGGACGACTGCACGTATTGCGGCATCTGCGCCGCTGTCTGTCCCATGGGCTCACTTGATGCGGACGATCCGGCAAAATTCACGGGCATTTGCATCAAGTGCGGCGCCTGTATTAAAGGCTGTCCTAGACATGCCCGTTACTACGACGACGAAGGATATCTGTTCCATAAGAGAGACTTGGAAGAGGTTTACACGCGCCGGGCCGAACCGGAATTGTTCCTTTAAAAAGAAACGGCGTATTTACCACTTATTTATCAAGGTAAAAACAAATTGCCCCCATCAGTCGGCATCAGAAATACCGACTGATGGGGGCAACCCAAAATTAGATCTTATTTTTTGAGGGCCGGTATGTTACAGCTCCTTTTCTATTGCCGGCACCGCCTGAAGAAAACGAAGCGCCCTGCCGCGCCCGCTTCTTCCCATGTACCGGGCAGGTCCTCACATATTGCAGCGGCATTTTTATGATCCGTAATGACAAGAATATCTTTATGAGCCGGCAAATCTTCTATGGCCATAAACGGCATAACATTCGTATCGGACCAGGCCATTCCGCGCGGCTTGTACTTTTCTATATTTTCTTGCGTCTCAAGACGGTCTATATGACGGCCGGGAAGAAACGGGCCGCAAAATCGGAAACACCGAACAGTTTAAAAGCCGTCAGCAGCTCCCAATAGAAAAAAACAGGCGCTCTTACTAAGTTTCCCTAATAAGAGCGCCTGCCCCCGCATATGTCAACTCGATCTACATTAAAACTCCGCTTTCCACAAGCCGTGAAGGTTACAATATTCATAAACGGTACCGGACGGGGCGTCACAGAATTCGGCCGCCGGTTTTTCACCGGGCTTTAAATACTTGAACACGAGGCGGCCTTCCGATTCAACGGCAATCCAGGCAATATGATGTTCCGGAAGCATAGGATGCTCAACGGAACCGACCTGTACATGAAGCCGGCCGTTTTCTCTCGTGACTACGGGAACGTGTTTTTCCTGTGCCGCATCCGTGGTGTTGGCAACCAATTCTTTTAGCCCAGGACACACTTCACCGCTCAGACTTATAAAAATCGCCTTGGTTTCTTCATTCTGATAAAATTTGACCATCATTCATTCCTCCTGTCTTAACAATCAATAATTATTATTCGTTATATACAGTATAGCCGCTATGCCTGTATTATACAAGACTGTTTTTATAAAAATCTTCTTACATATACAAGGCCTGTCGTCTATCTCCTGCCGTATGCCGTATTTTCTAAAATTATCGTTGAAACGACAGCGCCGATACCGCCGGGTACCGGCGTATACTGTGAGGCTTTGGCATTGGCGGCATCGCTTACATCACCGACGGTTTTACCGTCCGCACGATTGATGCCGACGTCAATAACAACGGCGCCTTCTTTTACCATATCGGGAGTGACAAAGGCCGCTTTGCCGACAGCGGCGACAAGAATATCCGCCTGTGCCGTCAATGCCGGCAGATTCTTTGTCCTGCTGTGGCATACCGTAACGGTTGCATTGCGGGTTAAACAAAGATGCGCAAGCGGTTTGCCGACAACATCACTTCTGCCGATGATAACGACATGTTTGCCCTCAAGGGTGATGTTATAGTCTTCAAGGACAGCGATTACCGCCCGGGCGGTACAGGCCGCAAAACACGGGCTTCCTGAAAAAAGCAGGCCCTTATCGGCCGCCGTCTGCCCGTCAACGTCCTTTTCAGGCGCAATACGGTTAAGAACACGCTCCCGGTTAAACCGTTCCGGCAACGGCAGCATCGGTAAAATACCGGCGATGTCCTTTCGCTCACCGAGCGCCGCAACTGCCTGTATAAGGTCTTCTTCACTGATATCTTCAGCGTATCGGCAAATTTCGACAGGCAGACCGACGGACAGGGCGGCGCGCTGTACAGTCCGGGCGTACATGTCCGACGGGGCATCTTCGCCGACCGCTAAGACGGCCAACCGCCTCTCCTCTCCCTTTTCTTTCAGCTCCCGCAAGTATGCCGCCAACCGCTCTTTACGGGCAGCCGCCGTTTTTTTACCGTCTAAAATACTCATACCGTCACCTTTTCTGCATTGTTATCGTGTAAACGAAACGGTCACATCGCTCCCCGGTTCTACATAAGTACCCGCGTCAGGGTGCTGGTACACGGCCAAGCCCGTACCGACAGGGATAAAACTGAGGCCCGCTTCATTAAGCCATTCATTTACTTCACGCGAGTCAAAGCCGGCAAAGGAAGGCAATAAAATACCGTCGGCATCCACATATACGGGCGGCAAGGAAGACCGTACCGATCCGCCCTCACTTCGGAAAATCCCCGCATTGACGGCAGACGGATCGGCAGGACGGATGCCCTTGATCCGCACGATATCGGTCATCATTTCTTTAAATACGGGCGCCGCGACTTGCGCGCCGTAATATACGCCGGACGGATTATCAACGACAATGAGCACCACATACTGCGGATCTTCCAACGGGCCGAACCCGACGAAGGAGCCGATATACTGCCCTTCGGCATAACCCGTACCTTCCGCATTCAGGCGCTGCGCCGTACCTGTTTTACCGCAGAAATTATACCCGTCGATTTTCGCGTTAATGCCGCCGCCGGAGTTGATTTCTTCGGCCATAATACGGCTGATTGTCCTGCTGACTTCCGGGCTGACAGGCCGCCCCGCCTCAACAGGTTCCGTCTTTTTGTAAACGGAACCGTCAGGATTATCAATTTCTTTAATGACGAAAGGCTTCATCATCGTCCCGCGGTTAGCCAACCCGCCGAAGGCCTGCACCATTTGCAGCGGCGTGACGGCAATGCCTTGACCGATGGCCATAATTGCCGTATCGACACGGCTCATTTCTTCAGGATCAAAGAGGATCCCTTCTCCTTCTCCGGGAAGTTCAATGCCCGTAGGCTTGCCGAACCCGTATTTTTCGGCATGATTCTTGACAGGACGGCCCCGCCCGTGCTTATCCCTATTTCAGCCATCCCCGTATTGATGGAAAATTTAAGAATGTCTTTAAGCGTTACATTGCCCATGCCGCTGTCGTCCCAGTTATGGATGGTGCGGTCATCAACATGAATATACCCGATATCATGATAAACCTTGTTTTCCGTCCACGTCCCCGCGTCAAGAGCTGCCGATGCCATAATCGGTTTAAACGTCGATCCCGGCTCGTAAAGGTTGACAACCGCTCTGTTTTTATAGGCCGCCGCATTTCCTTTGCCGTAATCATTGGGATCAAAATTCGGCCGGCTCGCCATAGCCAGAATCTCGCCTGTTTTCGGATCCATAATGATGACGGCGGCCCCTTCAGGTTTGTTTTTTTTCACGATTTCGTCAAGGCCTTTTTCGGCAATGTATTGAATCGTGCTGTCAATGGTGAGACGAACGGAACGTTCCTTGTCGGGCAGCACTTTTTCCAGGGCCGAATCAAAAATAGGCACGTTATTACTGTCCGTGGTGAGCCGAAGCTTCTGCGTATCACCGCGAATCTCGTCGTCAAGAACCATTTCAATGCCGTCGAGCCGTGATCGTTATCACCGACAAAGCCGATAAGCTGAGCGGCCAAAGTCCCGTTCGGATAGTAACGCCTGTTTTCGTCAACGAAACGAAGCCCTTTTATCTGTTCTTTGGCAATGAATCCTTTTAATCTTTCGTATTTATCATTATCCATCGTCCGCTCGAGCCAGACAAACGCAGTATCGCGGCTGAGCCGTTCTTCTATGGCCTCTTCGCTGATACGCAGGTAGGGCGCCAGGAGCCTTGCCATCTCGGCCGGCGATTTTTCCGTCATCGTCGGATCGGCGTACAGTGATTTGGCAACTTCACTGATAGCCAGGACTTTGCCGTCTCTGTCAAGAATCATGCCGCGGGGCGACTGAATTTTACGGTCCGCTTCGCTTTGCGCGTCAACCCGTTCCGATAATTCGGCGCTCCTGACGACTTGAAGCCAGAAAAGCCGGCCGGCAGCAGCCGCACAAAAAGCGAATAAGATGATAAGGCACGTTATTATGCGCCTGCACATTTTTTGCTCTCTGCGCTTATCCGCTTTTGCTTTCAATTCGTTATCCATAGTTTTCTTTCCTTATGTTGAACGCCGCTTCATCCATCTTTCCGCCGCATCGGCAAAAACATCGGGCTCATTGGCGAGTGTCCCGTCCTGCACCCGCTTTAAGAGGACGCGCAGGCAATCGCCCGTACGGGATCCGCAAATCTCGGGAACTCTTCTGTCATACTGCAGGTCTCCGGTGCCGACCGGCATGGAACCGGCCAGCTCTTCCATATATTTACCGAAAGAAACGGTGCCGTCCGTATTTGCATCGGGGCGGCACCCTTTTGCATCGGCAACGGCTAACGCCGTCGCCTGCCGCACGGCTGCCGCAAGTTCGGCGGTGCTGTGAAAGTCATTGCTCCCGGCTTCATGACGAAGCCATTTGACCACGTTTCCCTGACCGGTATTGGCAAAGTAATGAAACTTCATATGTGTTTTTACGAGCCATGCGACACGGCGAATACACGCTTTATTGCGCCGCCACCGCATCATCACTTCGGCGGCTATGCGCGCCCCCGCCCGATCATGACCGTAATCCGTATAGCGGCCGTCACGGATGCTGCGTATGCCGGCCGACCCTTTGGCCACATCATGGAAAAGAGCGGCATAACGAAGCGTCAGATCGGCCGGTGTATATGAGATGACGGCAAGCGTATGTATCCACGCATCAAACACATGAAACGGCGGGGATTGAGGCGTGTCGGGAAGATGCGAAAATTCAGGCATGATCGGAACATTTACATACGCGCCGTTTTCTTTCCGTCTGCACGAACAGTTTCCCAGACCGGAGCGCACGAGAATATCGAGACCCTTATAGGCGGCCGGTGTAACGAGAAGGCGTTCAATTTCCGCAACGACCCGGTCCGACGAAAGCCCGGCTACGCGTCCGAATGCCTGCGGCATAGCGTCCTGCGTTTTCTTTTCCGGCAAAAAATCAAGCTGACCCGCAAAACGACAGAGCCGAAAAAGCCGCAGTGCATCTTCCTGGAACCGTTCTTTCGCATTGCCGACGGCGGCAAGACGTCTCTTACGGATATCTTTCCGGCCGCCCACATAATCATAAACTTGTCCGGCCGTATCCATTGCCAGCGCATTGATCGTAAAATCGCGACGCATCACATCTTCACGCAAAGACGCCGCATACCAGACGCGTTCCGGACGATGGCTGTCTTCCCCGTACACCTCGCCGCGAAACGAGGCGACCTCATATGTCTCCCCGCCGATAACGAGAACGACAACACCGAAAGTCTTACCGTTTACATCGACAGATTGCCAATTCTGTTTTGCCGCAACGGCCATAATCTCTTCAGGCCGGGCGGAGGTAGTAATATCGTAATCATGCGGTTCCTTATGCATGAGTAAATCGCGCACGGCGCCGCCGACAACATATGCCTCGAAACCGGCATCGTTCAAAGCACGTAAAATGCGGTGTACGACCTCTTTCATAACAAAATTCCCTCCACACGGATTACCTAATTTGTTATTATATCATCTTACCGTTACCGTGGCTATGAAAGAAGCGATAAAAGCGGCGGACCGCAGTACCCGGAAAAAACGGCCGCTTTGCGGAAACGCGAAAAGAGGTCCCCGAAAGGACCTCCCGAAAAGAGAAAAACCGCATGGAATACGTTCTTATTTTATTTCCCCCATCTCATGATCGATAACGCCCGCAATATCGTCGACAATGCGTTCCAATTGTACCAGATCGGCACCTTCCGCCATAACGCGAATGAGCGGTTCCGTCCCGGACGGACGAACGAGAATACGCCCCTCTTCGCCGAGCTCTTCTTCCCCCGCCGAAACGGCGGCGGCGATAAGCGTGTTTTCTTCCCAGCCCGATTTTGTTTCAACGCGGACATTTTTCAAAATCTGCGGGTATTTCGTCATAAGGCCGGCCAGCTCGGAAACTTTCTTCCCCTGCTTCTTCATAACCGTCATAAACTGTACGGCCGTCAGAAGGCCGTCACCCGTCGTGTTATAGTCAAGGAAAATAATGTGTCCGGACTGTTCGCCGCCGAGGGAGTACCCCTTCCGCCGCATGCACTCAAGCACATAACGGTCGCCGACAGACGTAATTTCCGTTTTGCACCCCATTTCTTTAGCCGCCTTATGGAACCCGATATTGCTCATAACCGTACCGACGATAGTATCGCCGCGAAGACGCCCTTCTTCTTTCATCTGCAAAGCGCAAATAATCATGATCTGGTCGCCGTCCAATTCGTTTCCCTTTTCATCGATAACGAGACAACGGTCGGCATCGCCGTCATTGGCAATACCGATATCCGCCCCGTATTTCAAAACAGCGGCCTTAACGCTTTCCAAATGAGTTGAACCGGATTTATCATTAATATTGATACCGTTCGGCTCGGCATGGACGGAGATGAGTTCCGCACCGAGGCGGCGGAAGATCTCGGGCCCCGCTTTATAGGCTGCGCCGTTAGCCGCGTCATGTACGATCTTAATACCGCTCAGATCGATATCCGTACTGTTGAGGATATAGCCGATATACTCTTCCTGCAAATCGGGCAGTTCCGTAACCGTACCGATAGCGGCGCCGGTAGGCCTGTTTTCCTGGCCGGATCGTTCGTCTCTGAGCATATACTCTTCAATCAGATCTTCCGTTTCATCAGGAAGTTTATACCCGTATTTATCGAAAAACTTAATGCCGTTATATTCAAAGGGATTATGCGACGCCGAAATAACCACACCCGCATCCATATGCCGGGCTTTTGTCAGATACGCGACCGCAGGAGTGGGAACGACATCGGCCATAAAGCAATTCCCGCCGGCGGAGGCGACTCCCGCGGCTAAAACGTCGGCAAGCATCGTGCCGGAGAGTCGCGTGTCCCTGCCGATTAAAAAAGTCGGATGTTCTCTGTCCTTGCCGAGGACAAAAGCCGCCGCTCTGCCCAAATGGTATGCCAATTCAGGCGTTAAAGAATCGTTTGCCACACCGCGCACGCCGTCGGTTCCGAATAATCTTGCCATTTATCTTACCTCCAAAGGGCGATATTTTTTCATAATTTCAATTGCTGTTTCCGTACCGTCAAGAAAAGCGCTCATAATGCCGCCGGCATAACCGGCGCCTTCCCCTACGGGATAAAGGCCTTTCGTTCTTACCGCTTCTCGCGTCGTTTCATCGCGCCTGATACGAACGGGGGCGCTTGTCCTCGTTTCAACGCCGGTCATGATAATATTGTTATCGTCAAAGCCGCGTATTTTCCTGCCGAAGTACGGCAACGCGGCCGCCAACGTTTCCGTAACGAATTCAGGCAGAACGCGGCGCAAATCCGTCCGGACCACACCCGGCCTGTACGTCTGCACCGAATCGGCCCGACCGGCCCCCGTGCGCCCGAGAAAATCGCCGACCGTCTGAGCCGGTGCCTTATAACTGCAGCCGCCGGCACGATATGCGGCTTCTTCATAGCGGCGTTGGAACTCGATACCGCCGAGCGGTGAATTCCCGCCCATATCGTCAACGGTCACATTGACGACAAGGGCGCTGTTGGCTGTTCCGCTGTCACGCTTATATCGGCTCATGCCGTTCGTTACGACGCGCCCTTCTTCCGAAGCCGCGGCCACCACCGTACCGCCGGGACACATACAAAAGGAATAGCAGGTCCTGTTACCGGGCCCGTGATATACGAGATTATATTCCGCCGCGTCCAGGCCGAGCTCAGCCGCATTGCATCCATATTGCGCTTTATCTATGAGCTCCTGTTTGTGCTCAATGCGGACGCCTACGGCAAAGGGCTTCTTTTCAAGAAATACATGCCGTGCATGGAGTATATAATAGGTATCGCGCGCACTGTGACCGACACCGAGAATGACGAGGTTCGTTGCCAGCCGGCCGCCGTCATTTACGACGACTTCCCGAACGGCCCCGCCCTCATCGAGAATAATATCCGTAAGACGGCTGTCAAAACGGACGGTACCGCCGAGCCGTTCAATTTTAAAACGCAGTCGCTTTACGACCGTCCGCAATATATCCGTACCGATATGGGGATTATACATATACAGAATATCCGTCGGCGCACCCGCTTCAACCAGCTCTTCTAAAATAGGCCGCAGGAGAGGGTGATTGACGCGTGTCGTCAGTTTACCGTCAGAGAACGTGCCGGCTCCGCCCTCACCGAACTGCACGTTGGACTTTGCATTAAAAATGCCCGTCTCCCAAAACTTCCGCACATCTTCGGTCCGCCTGTCCACGTCATATCCCCGTTCCAATACAATCGGCCGATACCCGTGCCCGGCCAATGCCAACGCGGCCCCCAACCCGGCAGGCCCGGTACCGACAACGACAGGCCGAGCCGTCAGCGGCACGGTACCGTAAACGGGGGTCACCGCCTTTACAGGGGTTACAGGCTGAATGTCCTTATCTTGCCGACATCGGGAAAGGATCTGTTTTTCCCGTTTTACCGTCACTTGTAAGGTAAAAACCAAAAATATATTCGGTTTGCGGCGCGCGTCGACGGAACGGCGTACGACGGTCACCTCTTCTATTTCCGTCCGTTTGCAGTGAAGTTTAGCCGCCGCAAGGTCCGTGACGTCCGCCCGCAACGGTACGGCAGCACGTATATTGGTCAAACGTATCAACGTCTTCTCTCCTTTATTCGGCAGTTTCCGTCTCCACCTTTACGGTAACGACGTCAGGCTCGACCGTGCCGTCTCCTGTAGACCAGGGGATACTGACGCGCCACTCTTTGTCGGAACCGAGCCCCGTCAGATCGATAGGCTCAAGGGTGACTGCCCAAATGGTGTTCAGCTTATCCCGATCACCGCGAATTTCCACACTGCTCGGTGAGGCCGTAACATTCTTTACGCGCACCGAAGCATCCACTTCCCCATAGGTAGGCACATTAACGGGTACCTTCTTAGAGGCGGCATTTTGCACGAATGTAAGGGACGCGCTGCTCTGATGGGGCGTTAGATCAAGGCCGTCGACGGGAGTGCCGTCGGCATGCACGAGATGAATCGGGGCCATGACAGTAAAGCCCGAATTTTTACCGGCTACGGGGATCTCTATAACGGCCCTGCTTACTTCGTTAAGCAGACGTTTCGCACCGGATGCGACGACTTTTTCGGGCAGCAGCTTAATGCCCGTCACGGCCACTCCGTCCGGCAGTTTGCCGACGAGGTGGGGCGTCAGGCGAAATTCCTGAACGGCGTAGACATCGACAATGATAGTGGCGTCGTTCACGCTTTGCTTCTTCAATTCCGTCCCTGCCGGGATTTCTATATGTACGGGAACCGTCACGGTCCCTTCCTGCGCAGCGGATAAATCGACATAGGCCTTGATCTCCGCCGGATCGATATTAATAATCGTGTTACGCGGTCCTGAAAGATGGATATAAACGTTTTTCGGCACCTGCGAGACCACGTATTGAGAATCCAGGTTTTCCACGACGACAGGAACCGTATAACTGCCTTCACTGACAGGATTTTGTTCGCTTATGATGGCAAACCAGAGACCGATAGCGACAATAACGCAAATTATCTGTATCTTCCATTTCTCCTGCGGTGCTTTTATCATTTGCCGGACCTCCATTTCAAAATGTTAGCCAGCCCCTGCGGTTGTTTCGAAAAAAATCCTTCCAATGTTTGACGTAATCTTTCACCGGTAAGATGCCGGTAAATGTGACCGCCGTACGCATAAGAAACAGCACCCGTTTCTTCACTGACAACGACAACGACGGCATCGGACTTTTCGCTGATACCGATAGCCGCCCGATGCCGCGTACCGAGTTCCGTCGACAAAGAGCGGTCCGTCGTCAACGGCAAAAGGCACCCCGCCGCCATAATGCGATTTTCGCGAATGACGACGGCGCCGTCATGTAAGGGCGTGTTGGGAATGAAAATATTGCCCAACAGCTCTTTGGATACGAGCCCGTCGATAGCTACTCCCGTATCAATGATTTCATTCAACCCCACTTCCCGTTCAAAAACGAGAAGGGCGCCGGTACGAGTTTTGGACAATGTCTCAGAAAGAGGAACGACTTCATCAAGAAGATGCGCCAGTTCTTCCTGGCTGATCAAATGGTCGGAACGGAAAAGTCTGCCGCGGCCGATGTGTTCCAGGGCCCGGCGCAATTCAGGCTGAAAGACGACGGGTAATGCGACCAGGATAACCGTCATGCCCTGCTGTAATATCCAGTTGACGACGTGTAAATTGAGCACACGGCTGCTCACCGTAATAACACCCAGGAAGG
Organism: Megasphaera geminata F0357; assembly: GCF_000239275.1. Lineage (GTDB taxonomy): Bacteria > Bacillota > Negativicutes > Veillonellales > Megasphaeraceae > Megasphaera > Megasphaera geminata. The sequence goes on from NZ_JH417580.1 coordinate 11,788, forward strand.
CAAGCCCTTTAATGAGAGCTACGGCACGGGTATTGCGAAGCAGTAAAAAAAGCTTATACAAGAAAAAAGCAACCAGGGCAATGTCTAAAATATCCAACAGCCGGAAGCTGCTGATAAATCCCTGAACCGGTATATACGCCATATATATTCTCCCATCACACGAGTGACACTATAACAGATAGTAGTATTTTACAATATTTCATGCTTAAATACCAGTTGTGCAAGGGTTCCCCGCGGCCGTCCCGTCCTTTTTCAGCCATTCGATCAAGACGTCTTCCCGTTTTTTCATGAGCATCCGTTTCTTTTCTTCAGTCCAGGAAAAAATCCCTTCCCCCGTCTTTGCCCCCAGGCGGCCTTCATTTACACATTTTCTCATAATTTCGGAGCCGCTTTTAGTATCGTCCAGTTCCTTATACAAATAGGCTGAAATATTGTAGAAAATATCAAGGCCGCCCAAATCGGCGCTTTCAATAGGGCCGGTAACCCCGAGACGTCTGCCGAGACTGTATTTGCACACGGCATCCACATCCCCGGCAGTCGCAATCCCTTCCCTGACGCAGTGGAGCGCTTCCCTCAAAAGGGCGAGCTGCAGCCTGTTGCCTATAAAACCGGGCGCTTCCTTTAAAAGAGTTACGGGCTTCTTGCCGATTCTTTCCATTAATTCTTTAGTGAGAGAAACAACTTCCGCAGCCGTCTTTTCCCCCGGAACGATCTCAACGAGCGGCAAAAGATGAGGCGGGTTCCAAAAATGGGCGACAATAAACCGCCCGGGAAGGTTCATGCAGGCCGAAAGTTCCGTCGGGCTGAGGCCCGATGAATCAGTGGCGATAATCACGTCATCATCGATATATTTTTCCGTTTCCGCATAGACGCTTTGTTTAACGGAGATGTCTTCAGCCACCGACTCGATGACAAAATCGGCGCCTGTCGCAGCTTCTTCAATCGTGGTGACGCCGCGGATACGGCCGCGCAGATTTTCCGCCTCGGCCTGTGACAAAAGCCCGTTGTCCGTCAGCCCTGCCAAGGCGGCCTTGATATTCGTCATAGCCCGCTCAATACTCGCCGTCCTGCGGCCGAACATCCTTACCTCGTACCCCGCTCCGGCAAAAACGACGGCCGTACTGAACCCCATAGTACCGCAGCCGAGATTACAAATCGTCCTTATTTGATCCACCTGTTTCATAGAAAGATATCCCCTTCCGTATCCGACGTACGCAAAACAACCCCTCTTTCGAGGAGTTGTCGTAACCGGTTATGTAGTTTGATGGCGCCGACGCCACCATAACAGGCCGTAAACAAAGGCAACGATAGCCGATACGGCCAGAAGGCGCGGCCAGTGTTCATGTATAAGCAGCAAATCATGTCCCAGCCACACTTCGATAGCGACCGCCGGTAACTTGCCGACAGCATTGGCGACGAAATGGTCGCGATAGCTGATATGGCTAAGCGCGCCCAGAGCCGTGACGAAGACATTAGGCGCATAGGGAATAGCCCGTCCCGCCATAATCGTGCGAATGCAGCTGTACGAATCGAGACGTTCAAGCATATTGCTGCGGCTGATGACCTTCTTTGCCTGGCCGCGGAACAAGGTCCGCGTCAAACGAAAGTTGATTTCTATACCGACGACTTCACCGATCCAGGAAATGACGATTCCCGGAACAAGACCGAAAATAACGCCGTTAACCGTCAGAAACAGTACGGACGGAATACCGATGGCATTAACAAAGGCTACCATCAAAACGCTGACAAAAATTGCCTTGTACCCGAATGAAGCCATATATGCGGTCATACCGTCTATATCGCCCAGCACGGTCAATTCCCACATGATCGAATAAAAGTCGGGCTGTACTAACTTAATGGCCCAAAATACGGCAATGACAACGAGTATCCCGACGGCGTCACGCGTTATCCAACCTGCTGTTTTATCACTCATAAGCTTCTGTCTGCCCTTTACATACGTTATTTCAACACCTGTCGTATTGTATACCATACAAATGCAGGGTTCTGTCCATGCCAAACCCACAATTCTTCCGTATTGTGAACCGGACATGTATATTATACCATATTCGCCCTCATTTTATAGATACGTCGGAACACCTTGCGGAACCCGTATCACTCGCCCTTCCGGCATAAAGCGCGTCGCGCCGCTTCTGCACGCCGTCCTTTGTATAAAATACTTCTTCTAAAAACAATCCCTGAGCCGGCGCCGTCGCCCCGAGTTTACGCCTATCCCGTCCGTCGAGAATACGTGCCAGCGCTTCAGGGCTTTTCCGGTGCAGCCCCGCGTCCACAAGGGCGCCGACGATATTACGGACCATATGATATAAAAACCCGCTTCCCAGGACATCGATACGGACGCGGCCGCCGGCACGCGACACGGCGATTTCATACATCGTCTTGACAGGGTTATGCGGGGTTGTATTGGCCCCTTTATAGGCTGAAAAGTCGTGCGTCCCGATGAGCGTGTTTGCAGCCCGCTGCATCGCTTCTATATCCAGGGGCTTGCGGATATACCATGCGTAACGCAGCATAAAGGGATCGTGCACAGGTCCGTTGACAACAATATAACGATAATGTTTGCCCTTATTGTCATGACGAACGCTGAAATCATACGCTTTCTCAACCGCATCCAGAACGACGATTGTCGGCGGCAGACTTCCCTTTAACGCATACGGCAGCTTATCGACGGGAATACGATCGTGAGCATAGAAATTTACGACCTGCCCGCGTGCATGAACGCCCGTATCCGTGCGGGCCGCCCCATAAACGCGGATCCTGCAGCCGTACAATCCTTCCAGGGCTTCTTCCATCGTCTGCTGTACCGACGGAAAATCGGACTGGCGCTGAAAACCGAAAAAATCCGTACCGTCGTAAGCAATACGAAGGCATATGTTTTTCATTATATCAGCCATCGCAACACCGCCAGGACACCCGTCACAGAAACGACACCGCACAGAGCGGCTCCGTCACGCCATGTACAGGCCAATTCATGGAGCCGCGTACGGCCTTCTCCGCCGCGATAACAACGTGATTCCATGGCTGTCGCCAAGTCGTCGGCCCGGCGAAACGCGCTGATAAAAAGAGGCACTAACAAGGGGACCATATTCTTACCGCGCTGCCATAAACTGCCTGTCGTAAAATTTGCGCCGCGGGCGGTCTGAGCTTTCATAATACGGTCCGTTTCTTCCAATAATGTAGGGATAAAGCGCATAGCTATGGTCATCATCATAGCCAGTTCGTGAGCGGGCACGCCAATCCGCTTAAAAGGATTTAACAGATGCTCAATACCGTCAGTCAGGACAATCGGGGATGTCGTATACGTCAAAAGAGACGAGAATACGATTAAATACACGAGGCGCAGGGTCATGAGCACACCTTGGCGGATACCCTCCTTTGTGATATGAATGATCCCGTATTGGCATAACGCTTCACCGGGCGTCGTAAAGAGATGTACAGCCATCGTGAAAAAGATAATTCCCCACAAGGGCTTCAAAGACTTGAACACGTTGCCTGCCGGTAAGCGTGACAGGAGGTATGAAAAGACGATAAAAGCCGTCAGAACCGCATACGACAAAAATGATTTCGCCAGAAAAACCGAGATAATAACTATCATCGTCGCAATAATTTTTATCCGCGGGTCAAGCCGGTGCAGGAAGGAATTCCCCGGGAAATATTGACCTAAGGTTATATCAGTCAGCATATCCGTTCCTCCTCAGGGCATCATAAACGGCGGCCGTACCGTCAGCCACCGTTCTAGCTTTATCGGATACGTCCAGCCCTCTTGTCTGCAGGTATTGCAAAACCTGTGTCACAGGCGGCACATCCACACCGGCCTCCTGCAGGGCATCACGACAGGCGGAAAAAATGGTCAACGGCTCTCCGTCCAATACGATTTTACCGTGCGAAAGCACAATAAGCCGGTTGGCAAGGGACGAAATATCTTCCATATTATGGGAGACGAGAATAACAGAAATGCCCTTTTCTTCATAACGGCGGCGGATCTGCGCAAAAATTTCACGTCTGCCTGCGGGATCCAGGCCCGCCGACGGCTCATCAAGGATAAGGTATTTAGGCCGAATGGCGATAATGCCGGCAATGGCAACACGGCGCATTTGACCGCCGCTGAGCCGAAAGGGCGACCGTTCCGCATATTCATCGTAATCAAGGCCGACGAAATCCATGGCTTCACGAACGCGCTCGGCCGTCTCCGCCTCGTTCAAGCCGAAGTTTTTCGGGCCGAAAGCAATATCTCCGGCTATCGTTTCTTCAAAGAGCTGGTATTCCGGATACTGAAATACCATGCCGACGCGGCGGCGTGCAGAAAACGCCTCTTTGCTTTTTTCGGCAATGTTTATCCCGTCTACATGAACAGTCCCTTCAGTCGGTTGCAGGAGGCCGTTCAACAGTTGAACCAACGTTGATTTTCCCGAACCTGTATGGCCGATAATACCGACGAATTCCCCTTCTTTTATTTCCAGACTCAACGGTTCCAACGCAGTCTGTTCAAAGGGCGTTCCTTTCCCGTACGTATGGGATACATTTTCCAGTCTTATAGACATAATGCATCTCCCAACTCTTCTTTATTGATAATATCCCCTTTTACAGGTACGCCCCGTTCCCGAAGACGAACGGCGATTTCCGCCGCAACAGGCACATCCAGACCCATGGAAAGGAGTTCCGCCACATGCGAAAAAATCTGACGGGGAGTGCCGTCCATCTGCAGTTCGCCCTTGTTCATGACAACGACACGGTCGGCTCGCACCGCTTCTTCCATAAAATGCGTGATAAGAACAACGGTTATGCCTTCTTCATGGAGCTGCAATAATGTCTTCATTACTTCCGCCCTGCCCGACGGGTCAAGCATGGCCGTAGGTTCATCCAGGACAATACAATCGGACTGCATGGCCAAAATGCCGGCGATGGCAATGCGCTGCTTTTGTCCGCCCGACAGCAGGTGGGGCCCCTGCTTGGCAAACGCCGACATACCGACACGTTCCAGGGCCGTATCAACGCGAACACGGATTTCTGCGGGCGGCACGCCGAGATTTTCCGGTCCGAAAGCCACATCCTCCTCGACCACGGCCGCCACTATCTGGTTGTCGGGATTCTGAAACACCATGCCTACATGCTGACGAATATTCCAGACATTTTCCCGGATATCCGTCCGCATGCCGGCAACTTCACAAACTCCTTCCGTCGGCAAAAGCAGCGCATTAAAATGCTTTGCCAAGGTCGACTTCCCCGAGCCGTTGGTACCGATAACGGCGACAAATTCACCGGGTGCAACCGTCAGGGACACATCTTTTACGGCATAAACAAGGTTCCCCGTTTCGTCTTTATATGTATGGCTGAGATGTTCCGTTCTTATCATAAACGCGGACATGATATATATCCCTCAATCTGCATCGTATTTTACCCGTACGGATATGACGCCTCTAATCGGCGTTGCCGTACTTATTCGCACCGACGGAGCCTTTCATAAAAGCCAAGGCCGCATACGCTATGAAGGCCGCGAACTGCGCAAATGTACCGGCTTCACCAAGCCCCAGGAGCGGAAAAAAAAAGGCTCCGTAATAACAACTTAACGGCAGGGCGATATAAGCGGCGCTTCTGTTCGTATCATGACACCGGCGGATTCCCAACGAAAGTTGAGAAAAAAAGGTCGGCACGGTAAAGGCAAGCAGAAGGAGTCCGAAAAGAGCGGCAATAAGCGGTTGATTCAGTAAAATACCTTCCGCCATGCGGCTGTACAGGACAAAGGTAAAGATGAATTGCGCAAAAAAAAGGACAAGCATACGTAAAACAAACGGCACCCTGGCCAAACGCCCTGTCCGGACAAAATACTTCGCTTTTAAATCGGCCGTATTTTTAAATCCTATATAACCGCTCCCGCCTGCACCGGCCGGCAGCGACAATCCTTCATGAACACGAGCGTCCGGTACGGAACGCTTCTGCAATTTTATTTTTTTTGCCTTTACCATGCTTTCCTCCCGCATAAAACAGACAATACGCATTTCTTTACAATGGTATCATATTATGGATTTTGACTCAAATTTTCCCCTGAACCCCGAATACGGTATTACCGGTAAAATCAAGCAGGGATACGTTATGTCCAATCCCCGCATATAGGAATATCTTCCCGGTTCGGAAGGACTTTTTACTTCTAATTTCTTGCGTGAAGCCATTACGGAAACATTGCCTCCCCTTCTTCACGTCATGGCGGACCATGACACGGAAGCGCTCGAAAGACTCGGTGAAATTACCGCTGCGTTGACGGAAATCGGCTTTCTCTTTCCGACGGCTATGCACGGCGATACTTAGTTCGGGACATTTCAAAGGAGATATGCTTCATTTCTGCTGCCCGGCCTTTGAAGCAGATATCCAGCTGAAGCGGGCCGCCGTTTTTGGAAGCGGTCTTTTTTATATGCCGGAAAAAAACCGGCCCTTTTTCAGGCAGACCGCTCACGGCACGGTTACATACAAAAGCGGCACCCGTCAGGGTACCGCCCGGTACGTTTCATTAAAGCACGAAGAAATAGATGAAGGCGACTGCCGCCACGGCAAAGCGGTAATAGGCGAAAAAAGCAAGCGTCGACTTGTTGAGGAATTTAAGGAACCAGAGAACGGAAACATAAGCTACCGCAAACGCGGTGACAAAGCCGACGACAATCATGGCAAGGTCGCCGCCGCCGAGATCGCTAAAACTCTTCAGGAGGTCATAGAAACAGGCAACGATCATAACCGGCACGGCGATAATAAATGAATAATCAGCCGCCGCTTTGCGACTAATGCCCAAAAGGATACCGCCGCCTATAGTCGAGCCGGAACGGGAAAACCCGGGCCGAGAGCAAAAATCTGGAAAATCCCCACTAAAAACGCCTGCATAATCGTCATCTTTTCGACATCGTTACAGACAACGGGGATCTTCGCCTTTTCCGCCATAAGTATATAAATACCGCCGACAATAAGGCCGATAATCACGGTACTCGGCGAGAAAAGGTAGGTCTTAATCGCATGATGGGCAAAGAAGCCGATGAGCATAACGGGAACGATGCCGACCGCGACATGCGCCAAGGTCAGGCCCGTGTCACGGCGATACCAATTTTCGGGTTTTAAAAGGTGTACGCAGTCATATTGACGCAGCATGTAAAGAAATTTTTCCTTATAAATACAGAGCGCCGCTGCGATAGCGCCTAATTGAATAAATACTTCGAAAACGCCTGCTCTCGGCCCGTCAAACCCGAGCCAGTCGCCGATGAGGATCATGTGCCCCGTAGAAGAAACGGGAAGATATTCCGTAACGCCTTCGACAATACCGAGTATAACGGCTATTATATAATCGCTCATAATCCGCTCCTTGTGTACTGAGAAACTTATAATACGTCGCTCATTATATCACAGAGCAGGACAAAAAAAAAGCAATGCGCTCACGCATTGCTTTTCATAACTAGTCAAGTGAAATAACATGATTCGGATTTTCAACAATAAACTTGGCGTATTTCGGGTCTCCGTTGTGTTCGAAGTAAAGCGTATTTCCTTCCAGTTTCCCTCTCCAGCTGACAATAATGGGGCATTCTCTGCTGAGTTTTTTCAACATGTCGACCGGATTCAAGTTAAGGATGGGTGCGAAGAGAAAACCTACATTATCGATCATGACGACGCGGGCATTCAAGCGTCTGATCGCGTTGGCAATCAGGTCGATTGCCTTTTCCGGGCGGTCCGCACGGGGAATTTCCAGGAATTCATCATCAAAAAGCTCTCTGGCTTCACAAATCTTCCACCCTTCCTGGTAGGTCAAATCGCGGATCAGCTGACTCTTTCCCGAACCGGGGCCGCCGATAATGATCAATAATTTTTCATCTTCCTGCGCAATGTACTTCCAACGTTTTAAGACTTCTGCATCTGTAACCATGAAAATCACCTTCATTTGCTAGAATTGGATAGATTTAATTTGGTTTTATTATACTTGATTAGAGTCTCTTTAGTAAAGGTTCTATGTATATTCTTTTGGGATAGCCTTTTTTTCCTTTAAATCGTAACGTCCTAAAGAATCCTGAAGGTCTTTGATCGGTCTGTCCGTCAGAATAATATCACTTATATAGTGTTTATCATGTTTTAAAATAAAAACCAGCGACGTGCCCCTGTCAAAAGGACTGTCATAATAGTATGCGTCCACAGAATCTTCCGTATCAGGTCCGATATCTATGCGGTTAGGCACACCGTACGCAGCCAAAAGAGTGGAAACGTGGTAGCCCAACGTAATGCCGCGGCCCGTAAAGGCCGAATTGGATAAGAGAAAAACATTGTGCACCGTACCCGTACTGTCCACTTCCACGCCGTAATCGCCGTAAAGCCAGAAGTTGGTATGGCCCCGTTTGATCACGGTCTGCCACGTGTTGTATTTGTTTTGAGTGAACGGAGCGGCCGGCGCAAACCCCATGAGTGTGAAATCTTCTTTGGCCGGCATATCGTACGGCAAGGCACGGCTGTTTTTTGCCGCATAAGGCATGCGCGGCGGCATCATGGCCACGCGCTGGATTTTTCTGTCACCGACGGCAAAAATAATATCCTCGTGGAGAGCCTGTGACGAGTAGACAAAATAGTAAACATTAGCGTCATTGTCGCGCAATATAGTATCAGGTACGCCGAAACGGCGCACTAAAAGCTCGACAGGCGAGCCGAGCGTTATATCTTCCCCTATAACGAGAGTATCGCTTTTCGTAAGAAATACGGATTCAACGCCCGTTTCAATAACGCCGTTATCAATGTTATTAAGGCGGAGGGACTCAGCCACCGGTTTACGCAAAACAACACGCATTCCCAAATCATCCGTACGATATACGAGTTTAAGAAAATGCGTTGTTTCGGACCGTTCCTGAGGCTGTCCGTACTTTTGCAGCACTTCAGCGGCAGACATGCCTTTACGCAGGCCGCCGACAACGAAAAGCTCATCTTTTAGAGGACGTACGGGCGCCGCTTCGATACCTTCCGGCAAAACAGCTTTCCCATTGGGGTTGACAGTATTCTGCCAGGAAGTGTCCCGTTTTAAAGAGTCCTCGATAGCCTTTACCTTATAATTTGTTTTTTCTTTATCCGCCTTGTCATTATGACTCTGTTTCTTATCGCCATGCCCGGCGGAAGCCCGCTTCAACAAATGTATTTCCTTTTCGGTCCTGTCGCCGCTGCCGGTTGCGGCAAATGCAGTCGTCGTCAGGGTCACTATACAAAAAATCAGGGCGGCGGAAATATGCCGTTTCATATTTTCTCCTTCATTATGTGAAAAAGGCACCCTCTGAAAGCCTTCAAGGGGTGCCGAGCAAACTATTTCTGTTCAGGACGGCTCAAGGGGAATAAGAGGACATCGCGAATAGACGGACTGTTTGTAAGAAGCATAACGAGCCGGTCAATGCCGATACCCAAACCGCCGGCCGGCGGCAAGCCGTATTCGAGCGCGCGGCAATAATCTTCATCCATCTGATGGGCTTCGTCATCGCCGTGAGCACGCTCCTCCATCTGCTTAAGGAAACGATTGCGCTGGTCAACGGGATCATTTAATTCGGAGAACCCGTTTGCCAGTTCCCGTCCGTAAATGAACGCTTCAAAACGATGTGTGAGAAGCGGATTGGTTTCGTCCTGCTTCGTAAGCGGTGAAATTTCCAGGGGATGGCCCGTAATAATCACCGGTTGAATAAGATTTTCTTCAACATAGTCTTCAAAGCAGCTGTTTATAATCTTACCGATACCGTCGTATTCACCGTATTCGACATGGAGTTCAGCGGCAACAGCACGCGCCTGCGCAACGGTCGTAACGTTCGAAAAATCTTTACCCGTGTATTTTTCAACAGCTTCGATCATGGTCATACGCTGCCAAGGCGCTGCCAATTCGATTTCCCGATCAAGGTAAGTAATCTTCGTCGTCCCGTACAATTTTACAGCCAATTCGGAAACGAGCTCTTCCGTAATATGAATAACATCCTCCAAATCACCGTACGCCTGATACAGTTCAACCGTCGTAAATTCAGGGTTGTGACGCGTATCGATGCCTTCGTTCCGGAAGCAGCGGTTCATTTCATATACGCGTTCGAGACCGCCGACGAGGAGCCGCTTCAAGTGCAGTTCCGGTGCAATACGCAAGTATATATCCATATCAAGCGCATTGTGATGCGTAATAAACGGACGCGCGGCTGCGCCGCCGGCAATATTATGGAGCATCGGGGTTTCCACTTCAAGGAAATTTTTCTTATCGAGATATTCGCGAATACCCTTGATAATACGCGAACGCATGACGAAAGTCTTTGTAACTTCCGGATTTACGATGAGGTCGAGATACCGCTGTCTGTATCTTGTTTCCTTATCTGTAAGGCCATGGAATTTTTCCGGCAGCGGGCGGAGCGATTTGGAAAGGAGCGTCCATTTTTCCACGCGTACCGTAATTTCACCGGTATGCGTCGTGAATACGTCACCCTCTACGCCGATGATATCCCCTATATCGAGAAGTTTAAAGAGTTCATACGATTTTTCCCCGACGACATCTTTACGGAAATAGAGCTGAATTTCACCGCTCAAATCGCGGAGCACGCAGAAAGCGGTTTTACCGTGACGGCGCAGGGCCATAAGACGGCCTGCCAGACTCACATGTGTGCCGTCCTGTGCCAAGGTCTCCGCATTATCCTTTATGTCCCGCGCATGATGATCCCACTCATATTTCTGGCCGAACGGGTATATGCCGGCTTCGGCAAACTGTCGCATTTTTTCACGGCGGACTATCATTTGATCGTTTAATTTTTCTTCTTCTGCAGCCGGTACGGCTTTCTTTTCCTGATCAGCCATCTCAATCCTCCCGGTCTTTAGGCTTCAAACGGTAAAATACGGTACCGGACTTCTCCGGCCGGAGCTTTTACGGATACGACGACGGGGCGTTCCTTATCCACGTTCTGGCCTAAAATGGCGGCGCCTACAGGACTTTCATTGGAAATGCGGTTATTGAACGGATCCGCTTCGGCCGTGCCGACAACCGTATATTCAAACCGATCCTTCGTCGCCACATCTTCCAAAATGACTTTTGAGCCCAAGCGGACTCTGGCAACGTCATCAGTCGCCTCTTCAATAATTTTTGCGGTTCTGATTTTATTTTCCAGCTCGGCAATCCGGCCTTCAATAAACGCCTGTTCATTTTTGGCGTCGTCATATTCGGAGTTTTCGCTCAAGTCGCCTAGCGCGATCGCTTCTTTGATACGTTGCGAAACGGCAATGCGGCGAACCGATTTAAGCTCGTTTAATTCTTCTTTCAGTTTTTCAAGCCCTGCCGCAGTGATCAGTGTTTCATTAGCCATGAATTGAATGCTCCTTTTATCTGTATGATTGTAGACAGGAACGGCTGTCCTGAAAAAGCTCTATCCCTGAAATCTATATAGTACGCAAGTATGTATAATTATATTCTTATAGCGTCCTGATGTCAATCAGTATACCCCGTCCGAACCGTCTCCGTCACCTGCCGCCCGGCGAATAAGGGAACGAAATTCTTCCGGTGACGCGGCCCGGTTAAAACGGTCCCGCAAGGCGGCCGAACCGAACATGCCCCGGGTATACCAGGAAGCGTGTGCCCTCATCTCGCGAAGTCCTATATAATCACCTTTAAATTTCAGCAGGCTTTCGAAGTGTTCCGAAAGCAGCTTATAGCGTTCCGCCGTTGTCGGCGCCTTTATAACCGCGCCGCTCGTAAGATATGCTTCAATTTCTCTGAAAATCCAGGGATTCCCCCGGGCCGCCCGCCCGATCATAATACCGGCACAACCGGTATGATCAAACATGGCCCCCGCCGCAGGGCCGTCCGCAATATCGCCGTTGCCGATAACGGGTATGGACACGGCGGCGACAACAGCCGCAATCTTTTCTATATCGACTTTACCGCTGTAAAACTGTTCCCGCGTTCTGCCGTGCACGACAACGGCTGCCGCACCCGCCTGTTCGCACCGTACGGCCAGTTCGGGAGCCGTAAAGGACGAATCATCCCAACCGGTTCTCATCTTCACGGTTACGGGGACGGATACGGCGGCAACGACGGCTTTAACAACTTTTTCCGCCAGAGGAAGGTCTTTCATCAGAGCCGCCCCTTCTCCGTTCTGCACGACCTTGCGAACAGGACAGCCCATATTAATGTCAATAATATCGGCGCCGCTTTCTTCCGCCGCAACGGCGGCTTTCGCCATTATCTCCGGGTCGGAGCCGAAAATTTGCAGGGACAGCGGATGTTCTCCCGCGTCTATAGAAAGCATTTCCCGCGTATGTTCATTACCGTAGGCCAGCCCTTTAGCACTGACCATTTCCGTACAAACTAAAGCCGCGCCATAGCGGCGGGCAATGACGCGGAACGGTAAATCACAAACTCCCGCCATGGGGGCCAGGAGCAGCGGTGAATCTATAATTACCGAGCCTATACGCAACGGTTTAACAATTCCGTTCATAAATAATTCTCAACCCTTCCAGGGTAAGCATCGGTTCAACGACATCGATCGCGCCGGTTGCCGGAGAAAGGACGACAGCCAGGCCGCCTGTAGCCACCACTTTTGCGTTTCCTCCCAATTCTTTGCGCATCCGTGCGACAATCCCTTCCACTTGCCCGACAAACCCGTAAAAAACACCGGCCTGCATACTTTCTACCGTGTTATGACAGATAACGCCGTCCGTACGGCGCAATTCAATACGGGGCAGTTTAGCCGTGCGCTGGACAAGCGCTTCCGTCGAGATGCCGACGCCCGGGCAGATGGAGCCTCCCAAATAAGCACCCTTGCCGTCAACGGCACAGAACGTCGTCGCCGTACCGAAATCGACAATGATTACAGGGCCGCCATATTTATCATATGCTGCCACGGCATTGACAATGCGGTCGGCACCGACTTCCCGCGGATTGTCATAACGGATATCCATACCCGTCTTTACACCCGGTCCGATGACAAGCGGTGAAATACCGAAGTAACGTTGACACATCCGTTCCAGCGTCGGCATAATCGGGGGCACTACCGAAGAAATGATAACCGCATCGATGGAATCGGCACTGATTTCGTTCCAAAAGAAAAGATTGCGGATCAATACTCCGTACTCATCGGTCGTGCGAAGACGGTCCGTAGATATTCGCCAGTGATCCAGGAGCTCCGTTCCTTTATAAATACCGAGAACTATATTTGTATTGCCTACATCAATAACCAGTAACATGCTGTTCCTTCTCCCTATACTTCGATTTATATCGTTACTACTATAACAAAGTTCAGCGAAAAAGAACAGCTTTTCAACTTAAATCAATACCCGCCTTTGCCAGGATTTTTAAAATGCGGCGGCCCGCAACGACGGCCGCCGCCAGTTTAAGTAAATCAAAAATAATAAAAGGGGCGGCACAGGCCGCAAAAGCATTACCCACGGACAGGGACTTGCCGAGGATATAATTGTATTCCGCCCAAAACCCGGCGACGCCGAGGAAGTAGACGAACGCAAGCGAAACAGCGCCGCCGAGGAAGGATACAAAAAAATTCTTTACCCGTACGCGGCCGCATATCCATGCATGAACGATAAAACCGAAAAAGAAGCCGATAAGCGGTCCGAAAACAACAGACAGGCTCCCCTGTGCCATAGCGAAGACAGGCAACCCGAATGCGCCTAAAAGGATCCAAATCAAAACGGCGAACGCCCCGCGCTTCGCCCCTAATACAATACCGGCCAGCGTTACAGCAAAAATCTGCAGTGTATGCGGCACCGGCCCGATAAGCACGGAAAATTGAGAAAAAACCGCTATAAGGGCCGCAAAAATCGCAATGGCTGTCATAGTACGGATAGACATAAAAACCTCCTGAACGATACGTTAACTCCATCTTATCAAACAGGCGGCTTTATTGTCAACTTAACAAGCGAATAATTGCATTAACAATTATTTTGTCCGTACGCGCACATCGCCGGCGACAACACGCTCCATTCCCTTCTCACTCATGACGAGCAGATTCCCGTCCCCGTCAATATCAACGGCCCGGCCGATAAGTGTTTCCCGCGGCAAGGTAACTTCAACAGTCTTTCCCAATGTGGATGACAAGATGCGCCATTCGTCGAGAATTGATGAAAATCCTTCTTTTTTCGCTTTTTCATAGTACTTCTCCAGCGACTCCATAACGGCCCGCCACAACTCGTTACGGCTTACGATAATGCCTTCAGCGGCAAAACTGGTCGCGCCGGCCCGTATTTCTTCCGGCATTTCATCAAGCGTAACGGTTGTATTAATTCCTATGCCCAGGACAACGTAGCCTACTTGTTCCATTGTCGCACTGAGCTCCGTCAAAATACCGACGATCTTCCTGCCGTTGACCAATAGGTCATTCGGCCATTTAATGACACAGCCGGCCAGGCCGAACCGATGCAGGGTACGCGTTACGGCAACAGCTGCAAGCAAGGTTATCTTGGAAACTTCTATCGGCGGAAAAGGCGGCCGTAAAATGACGGAAAACCAAAGTCCCTTGGCGTAAGGCGAATAAAACGACCGTTCAAGGCGCCCTTTCCCGCCCGACTGTTCTTCAGCCGTAACGACCGTCCCCTCAACGGCCCCCTTGTCGGCAAGCTCTTTAGCCAACGTATTGGTAGAATCCGCCCGCTCACGATAAACAATTGTCCGGCCGATACTCTTTGTGTGTAAGGATACCGAAACGGCGTCCGCATCAAGTAATTCAGGCACCCCGGTCAGACGATAGCCTTTTTTTGTAAATGATTCGACAACATATCCCTTTTCGCGCAAGGTGCAAATATGCTTCCAAACAGCAGTACGCGTAATTCCCAACACATCGGACAACTTCTGACCTGAAACAAACTCGCCGCGATGTTCCAGCAAATACTCTAAAATATCCTGACGCATAGGCCACCCCTCCGAAGCAAATTGAACAAGACCATTTCAAGCCCTATTTTATCATATTCAGTAAAAGATAAAACCCTTCCGTATTCATACCTGAATTAACACAAAAAATGATCCTGTCCTGCCGACGACATCATGTGTATGCCTTTGAGCCGCCCCGCCTTTTTCCGCCTCCTTTTTCTTGGAAGGGGCAAAGAAAAATACACCTCGCCGGAACGAGGTGTATTACTTTATTCCGTTTCTTTGGAAACAACTGTCGCTTCCTGTTGCGGTGAAGACAGCTCATTGCCCCAGGGACTGACATGCTTTGCCGCAGGGTTCGTTTCTTCCGCTTCAGGCTCCGGTCCTACCTGCGGTCCGGCAGCTTCTTCCTTTTGCTCTTCCGGATTTTCAAGAGATCCGTATGTAATGAGATTTTCCACTTGTTTATGATTGATCGTTTCGACTTCCATCAGGGCCGCCGCCATATTGTTCAAGGCATCACGATGGTCCGTAAGCATTTTGATAACATCATCGTACGCCTGCGTTACCATATCATGCATTTCCGAATCAATCAATTCGGCTACGCCTTCACCGTAATTGCGTTCATGCCCGAGGCTCTTGCCGAGAAATACCTGGTCCTGCTGTTCACCGAAAACCATAGGCCCGAGTTTCGGACTCATGCCGAGACGGGTGATCATCTGACGGACGATACGAGTTACGCTCTGCAGGTCGCCGGACGCTCCGCTGCTGATTTCGTTAAAAACGATTTCTTCAGCCGCCCGGCCGCCTAAAGCAACACGAATCTGCGCAAGATAATAAGACTTTGTTTCATACGAACGATCTTCTTCGGGCAACATCATCGTATAGCCGCCTGCACGGCCGCGCGGAATAATCGTGACTTTATGCACGGGATCCGCTTCGGGAAGCAGGTATGCGACGAGCGCGTGGCCCGACTCGTGAATTGCCGTCAAACGTTTTTCTTTTTCACTGATAACATGGCTGCGCCGTTCCGGACCGAAGGCAACTTTTTCACTTGCTTCTTCCAGTTCGGCCATGCCGATGATCTTCTTATCCGCACGGGCAGCCAGGAGAGCCGCTTCATTCAGCAGATTGCTGAGATCGGCGCCGGTAAATCCGGGCGTTTTCTTGGCAATTGTTTTCAAATCGACGTCTTTGCTCAGCGGTTTGCCTTTGGCATGGACGTTAAGAATAGCGACCCGGCCTTGAAGATCCGGACGGTCTACCGTAATCTGCCGATCAAACCGGCCGGGACGAAAAAGCGCCGGATCAAGGATATCCGGTCTGTTCGTTGCGGCAATCGTAATGATGCCCTCATTGGCGCCGAAACCGTCCATTTCAACGAGCAACTGGTTTAACGTCTGTTCCCTTTCATCATGGCCGCCGCCCAGCCCGGCGCCGCGCTGGCGTCCGACCGCGTCAATTTCATCAATAAAAATAATACAGGGCGCATTTTTCTTCGCCTGCGAGAAAAGGTCGCGTACGCGGGACGCACCGACGCCGACAAACATTTCCACGAAATCGGAGCCGCTGATACTGAAGAAAGGCACGCCCGCTTCACCGGCTACGGCTCTGGCAAGCAATGTTTTCCCCGTGCCCGGCGGTCCGAAGAGAAGGACCCCTTTGGGGATTTTAGCGCCAATAGTATTGTATTTACCGGGGTTACGCAAAAATTCCACGATCTCCGATAATTCTTCTTTTGCTTCATCTGCACCGGCGACATCCTTAAAGGACACTTTCACCTTTCCTTCACCGTGCATTTTGGCATGGCTTTTGCCGAAATTCATGACGCGACTGCCGCCGCCCTGTGTTTGCTGCATAAAAAAGAAAAATACGGCTACAAGGATGAGAATAGGCACGATCGACGCCAACGCATTCATCCACCAGGAAGGCTGTTCAGGCGGTTTAGCCACGACATTGACTTCCGCGTCTTTAAGCGCCGGCATCAACGCCGCATCAGTAGGCGCATAGGTTGTAAAGGACGCACCGTCTTTCAGCTGGCCGGTGATAGCGTGGTCTGCCGTAATCTGAACGGAATCGACCTTCTTCTGCTGCACTTGAGCCATAAAATTCGTATATGTAATTTCAGACTTATCCGGTCTACTGCTGACAACGGCATCGATGATACTTGCCGCCACAACAATAAGAAGTAAATATAAGCCGACATTGCGAACAAATTTACTCAAAATACTGCTCCTTTCTCTCTTACTTCGTTTCTACAGTAAAACTGTGGACATTCCTATGTTACCATACTTAAGCCGATGTCACAATATGCGGGCCTTATAAACAGACTCCTTGAGAATGCCTATGTACGGGATATTGCGGTACCGCCCGGCGTAGTCAAGGCCGTATCCCACGACAAAAGCGTCAGGGATCTCAAAGCCGTTATAATCGACGGTCACGTTGGCTTTACGGCGCGACGGCTTATTAAGAATTGTCGCTATTTTAACGGATTTTGCACCGCGATCTTCCAAGATCGGTTTAAGCCGGCTCAAGGTCGTACCCGTATCAATAATGTCTTCAACGATAAGTACATCTTTATTTGCGGCATCACTGTCCAAATCTTTGCGGATTTTCACGAAGCCGCTTGAATCGGTAGCGTCTCCGTAGCTGGAACATACCATAAAGTCGAATTCTGCAGGAACTTTAATTTCTCTGGCCAAATCGGAAAAAAATGTTACCGCCCCTTTAAGAATGCAAACGAGCAAAATGGATCTTCCTTCATAATCCGCAGTAATCTGTGCTCCCAGCTCACGCACGCGTGCAGCGATTTCTTCCCTGGTTAACAATATTTTTTCCAAATCCTTATGCATGGTCGTCTCCTCCCGAAACAGTACATACCAGCGGCCCCTTTTTGAGCGCGAGAGGCCGCGTAATGTCCGCACTGCAGCCGCAAAGCCACAAAACGGTATCGCCGTCGCACAGCAGCGGTATATGTCCCCTTCGTTCCGCCGGTATCTTCTTTTCAATCAAATATTTTTTCAAGGTTTTATGGTATGCGCCGCCTATATTGATTATTTCTCCGCCGCGCCGGTAACGGAACGTCAGCGGTTTCTCAGCCGGATCGGCCGCCAGAAAAAATTCGTTTGCCGACAATGTATATCCGTCCGTCAAAACCTTTTGAACGGTCAGTTTCCAGCCGTTCAATTCGTATGTGCCCGTACCGGTAACGCCGACGTCGCCCGGCAAGGCCGTGCCGACCGGTTCATCACGCCCGCCGGGGCCGGTAAAACACAGATAGGCACCGCTTCTGTAGACGGTTATCTCCTTCATGTGTACTTGCCGGCCGCTCTGTTTACGCATCAGAGCCAATACCTTTTCCGTAAAATCAAAGGTAAGGTCTTTATCGTTGCCCTTTACAGCCGCGCAGATGCGGCGGACAAGCCGCCGCTGTAACGCTTTGTGAAGTCGTGCAGCCTTAGCGACGGCAAGGCGATATACGTCATCAAGACAGACAAGTTCTTTAAAAAGGCGCTCTGTCTGCACGGTTAAACAGTCATCCTCACTCCCGGCGATCTCGGCAAACCGTCCGAACGCGGCCGCAATACCGGGATTATACGAGCGCAGCAGAGGTACCACATCCAGGCGGATACGATTGCGCGGATATTCCCGGCTCGCATTGCTTTCATCAAAACAGCAGGAAAGATGATTTTCTTCTATATACGACAAAATCTCCTGACGGGTCAAACATAAAAGAGGGCGGATAATATGTCCGTTTTTACTTTGCATACCTGTCGCCCCGCCCGTGCCGCCGCCGCGAATCAGATGCAAAAGCACAGTCTCAACCTGATCATCGGCATGATGGCCCACTGCAACGGCGGAAGAGCCGTACTTTCCGGCAAGGTCCGCAAAAAAAGCGTAGCGAACCTCTCGCCCGGCAGCTTCCACGGAAAGGCCTTCCGCTTCGGCTAAGGCCTTTACATCGGCATATGTGCTGCAAAAAACAGCGTTTTGTTTTACAGCCGCCGCCTCGACAAATTTCAGTTCCGCAGCCGCTGCGGCCCGCAAGCCGTGATGAACGTACGCAACAATTAATTGTAAGTTATATGATTTTTTCAGGGCTCCCAGTATATGGAGCAACGTCATCGAATCAGGACCGCCGGAGCAGGCAACGATTACGGTCTGCCCCTCTTTAAGCAGCCCTTCATGATGACAAAAGGACTTAACTTTTTCTAAGATCGTCATAATCAGGGTTTATATATACGGCAGGAATCGTAAAAGGCCTGTTTATAGAAGACGCCCTCCAGCAAATCCCGTTCGCTCACTGTAATTTCATCAATACTATAGTAATCCATATACGATTCGGCAATAACCAGGCCCGCCAAAATAATCGTACTGCGTTGTGCCATAAGACCGGGCACATGTTTGCGTTCCCCATCGCTCATGGAAGCAAGCCGGTGAAGGCACCCCGCCAAATCGGTTTTGGAAAGAACATATCCGTCCACCCGCTCCGGATCATACACGTCCATCCGCGCATCAATGGCCGCCAGCGAAGTAAGAGTACCGCCGACACCGATTAATTTCTCCGGTTTTACAGGCTGCCGCAGCCATGTTTCGTCACATCGTTTCCGGACTTCTTTCAATTCCCGAATCCCCATTTGTTCCGCCGCCGTCAACCGCACTGCACCTAAAGGATAACTGTGCGACCAGGTCACATGACCGTCTTTGCCGAGAGCCACTTCCGTACTGCCCCCGCCGATATCAAGAACGGCGACAACCGTACCGGCAGGGATCGTTGAAACAGCCCCGGCAAAAGCTCAGCGCCCCTTCTTCCGCCCCGGAAGCGATACGGCAATGCCAGCCGAAGCGCCACCGCACTTCCGCCAAAAAAGCCTGTCCGTCTCTGGCTTCCCGCACGGCCGACGTGGCGACGGCACAAACGGGAATCCCCTGCAGGTCACGGTTCCACTCCTCCATGACGGCAAAAGAATTAACGATGCCTTCGGGAGACAAATGCCCCGATTCGTTCAACCCCTTTGCCAAGCGGGTCGTCGCCAGGCGCTTCGGATAAAACCGCCACTGTCCTTTTTTGAATATTCCCTGCATGAGCCTCAGTGAATTAGAGCCGATATCCACAACGGCGTATTCCGTATCTGTCATCACAAGATATTCTCCCGGTTCATAAATAAGAAAACAAAAAGAGCATTCCCTCAGGAATACTCCCGTTGCCCGACGTTCCTGCCGGCTCAGTCGGCGCGACGCGCTCCGCGGCCGCCTCTCTTGGATTCTGTATTCCGCTTCAAATCCATGAGCCGTTCATCACTTTCTTTCAAAAACCTGCTCAACCGGTCTTCAAACGATGCCGTTCCGTTAGAACGGCGATGAGAATCGAATTTACGCTCACGAAATTCCGGTTTCGTCCGGATTTCTTTACGTTCCGTCGGCGCCTGAGCCTGTTTGATAGATAACCCGATCCTGCCTTTGTCATCAACGGATACTATCTTAACCGCCACCTTATCGCCTACCTGTAAGAAGTCATGGACATCTTTTACATATTCATCGGCTACTTCCGAAATATGTACGAGACCGACTTTCTTTTCAGGTAATTCAATAAAAGCGCCGAATTCGTAATCCCCGTAACGATACCTTCCAGCATACTCTCTGCTTCAATCGCCATCCTGTGTACTAATCCTCCTTGGGCATAAACGCCGAATATTTACTAATTATTATACTATAAGATGTGAAAAATTCAATTAATATTTTAACATAGGCACCGGCCCGCCCTTACTGTTTATACGGGATTTCTCCCTGTTTGACAAGACCGAACTGCGTACGGGCCCTATTGATTAATTCCTCCGGATCGATGAGTTTATCCTTTTCCGCTTTTAAGGCCCGATTCTCTTCCGTCAGCTCCTCTTCCTGTTTAACAGTCGCTTCCATGTCGCCGTGAATTTCCCAAAGCAGATAAAGACGATTCAGGAGAAAAAGCCCGCCTATGATGAGAATACCGATAATAATACGTTTATATACGGATGTCTCCCGTCTTTTCGGCCGACGACGGCGTACGGTCTTCCTCCGACCGGGACGGCGCCTTCTGACTTCAGCCATGGTGTCACTCCTTTTACCGTTTCAATTAATGTAATTATCAGTATATCATTAATTGCAGCCCTGATAAAGCCTGCCGCCGCAGCCTACACGGTTTATTTTTATATTTATGCACACCTTTACTTTTCTCTTTTAAAACGGGACCGTCTCTTTTATAATAAAGATACTACCTGATGATGTGAAAGGACGCGACACGAGGATGAAATATAATACACTGACACCTGCAATCCTGTCCGAATTAGAACGGATTGCAGGCGCAAAGAACGTTATTACCGATATAGACCGCCTGCAACCGTACGCACACGATGAAGTGACGGACCCGGCCTATCACCGCCTGCCGGACGCGCTTGTCCTGCCGGAGACAACGGAACAAACGGCAGCTATTGTCAAGCTTGCCAATAAAGAACATTTTCCTGTCGTTCCCCGCGGCGCCGGCACGGGCCTTGCCTGCGGTTCCGTCCCCATCTATGGCGGTCTCGTCGTATCGCTCGAAAAGATGAACCGTATAGAGGAAATCAATGAAGACGCATTGTATGCGGTTGTTGAAGCGGGTGTACGGACATCCGATTTACAGCGGGCAGGCTGAAGCGAAAGGGCTGTTTTATGCAGGCGACCCGTGCAGCGGCGACTCCTGTCAGATAGGCGGCAACATCGCCACTAATGCCGGAGGTAACCGAGCCGTGAAATACGGGACGACACGTCACCAGATTTATGCAGTCACTGTCGTCAACCCTCTCGGCGAAATTGTACAGCTCGGCAGCCGTTTAAAAAAGCAGTCCACAGGATACTGCCTGGATCAGCTGATTATCGGCTCGGAAGGGACGTTAGGCATCATTACGAAAGCAACGATTAAACTCCTGCCGAAATTACCTTGCAAGATTGATATTCTCGCCGTGTTTCAAAGCGCCGATGCGGCCATAGACACGGTAAAAGAGATCTTAAAAAAACATATCACGCCGACATGCGTTGAGTTTATGGATAATATTACGCTTCATTCGGTAGAACGGTTCTTACAGACGACACTTCCCGGCAGCGACGTCGGAAATCATCTTATTATCGAACTGGAAGGTGAAACTGAAGACGACCTGGACGATAAAATAATGCGCCTCGATGAAATTTGCACAAAACGGGGGGCTGCCGAAGTGCTCGTCGCCGACTCCGAGCGCATTTGGAAAGCGCGTAAATCCTTTGCCGAAGCAGTGCGCGCCGAGAGCCTGATCGTCTGCAAGGAAGACCTTGTCGTTCCTGTCGACAAAGAACCCGAGCTTTTGCATTTCATCCTCGCTCAGGCCCAAAAATATAATCTCATTACCCGGATTGCGGCCCATGCCGGCGACGGAAATATTCATTTGAATATTTTAAAAAACGAAGATATCCCTTATGAAGAGTGGGAAAAACGCATCGCCAATAACCAGGCGGAATTATACACCTATGTTTACAGTCTCGGCGGACGCCTCTCCGGCGAGCACGGCATCGGTTACAAACGCCGCGGCTTAATGGAACGGTTCACGGATCCCGTTGAACTTTCTATGATGAAAGCGATAAAGAAAGCGTTGGATCCGAATAATATACTCAATCCCGGTAAAATTTTCAAATTGGACGACTGATTTCGGTATTGCATTTTCAAGCAGGCGTCGGTATAATAATAACGTAAGAAAAATCTTATACAATTATATCTTCAGGGCAGGGTGAAATTCCCGATCGGCGGTACAGTCCGCGAACGCCATGCGTAGATTCGGTGCAACTCCGAAACCGACAGTATAGTCTGGATGAGAGAAGATAGAGTTACGGTATTTTTTATGGTGCAAGCCGTATCGCCCTGATTTCCGTCCGGAATTCAGGGCTTTTATATATTCAGGAGGTCTCAGTATGACACAGAAAAAACAGCACTATAATACGGTAGAGGAAGCAATAGAAGAACTGCGTGCCGGTCATCTCATTATCGTTACAGACGACCCCGATCGTGAAAACGAAGGCGACTTCATCTGTGCCGCGCAATTTTGTACAACGGAAAACATGAATTTTATGGCAACACACGGGAAGGGATTAATTTGTATGCCCGTCAGCCGTGAATATGCCCGTAAAATGAATTTATCCCCCATGGTAGCGCAAAACACAGATAATCACGAAACAGCATTTACGGTGTCTATAGACCATATTGATACGACAACCGGTATTTCCGCCGTTGAACGCGCCTATACGGCCCGTAAATTAGTTGATGAAAACACACGCCCCGAAGACTTCCGTCGGCCCGGCCATATGTTCCCACTCATCGCGAAAAAAGGTGGGGTCCTCACGCGTAACGGCCATACAGAAGCAACGGTGGATTTAATGCGCCTCGCCGGCCTTGAGCAGGCCGGCCTCTGCTGTGAAATCATGGCCGATGACGGCACCATGTTGCGCACACCCGGTCTCTGGCAGATAGCCGCAAAATACGGTATCAAATTCATTACCATTAAAGATCTGCAAAACTACTGCCGCCGCCATGACAAGCATGTTATCCGTGAAGCGGAAGCAGAAATGCCGACACATTACGGTGAATTTAAAATTTTCGGCTATATAAACGACTTAACGGGCGAACATCACGTAGCTCTTGTCAAAGGCAATATCGGCGACGGCAAAGACCTTCTTGTACGTGTATAATTCCGAGTGCCTCACAGGCGATGTTTTCGGCTCCTGCCGCTGCGATTGCGGGGAACAGCTTGCAGCCGCCATGACGCAAATCGACAAGGAAGGCCGCGGCATTCTCCTCTACATGCGCCAGGAAGGCCGCGGCATCGGCCTGATTAACAAACTCAAAGCTTATGCCCTTCAGGAACAGGGATACGATACGGTCGAAGCAAACGAAAAACTGGGCTTTGCTCCGGATCTCCGTGAATATTGGATTGGCGCACAGATCCTTCAGGATTTAGGCGCAAAAGAGATTCGCCTCCTTACGAACAATCCCGAAAAAATTTACGGGCTCGAAGGATTCGGCGTCGAAATTACGAAGCGCGTGCCGATTGAAATGGTACCGCAACAATACGACGAATTCTATTTGGAAACAAAGAGAAATAAGATGGGGCATATTCTCCCCCATCTTCACTGAACCGGTAAAAAACGGGTAAAGGGCATATGCCCCTTACCCGTTTGCGTTTATTTACATTATATCGGCCGGCTTCCATTAAAACGGAAACACTCATTTTCCGGCACCAAAAATTTACATTCCGACAACATTTTACATTATTTTCCCGTCAAGTGAAATAACCTTTATGTCAAGCGGAATGGTTTTGCCGCTATACAGTAAGGCGTCCCGCACCATCTGTTCCAGCCCGCCGCAACACGGCACTTCCATTCTGGTCAAGGTGATGCTGCGTAAGCTGTTTGTACGGAAAATTTCGGTAAGTTTGCCCCTGTAATCGGTATCATCCAGTTTCGGGCAAGCTATGAGGACGGTGCGCTCCTTTATAAAATCATCATGAAACCGACCGTATGCATAGGCCGTACAATCGGCTGCAATAAGAAGATCCGCATCGGTAAAGGAAGGCGCGTTGATCGGAACGAGTTTTAATTGTACGGGCCAATGCCGGAGCCGGGACGTGCCTGAAACGGGGGTGCCGTTTTCGGAAGGTGTGATAACGCGCATACGCCGCCCCGGGCAAACTCCTTGACGGGCAGCCTGTGAGGCCGCTACAGCGGCCTCATCATACGGCAAAGCTTCACGTTCTATAATCGTAATCGCTCCTTGCGGACAGGCAGGTAAGCAATTCCCGAGGCCGTCGCAATAGTCATCACGCAAAAGTTTGGCCTTGCCGTCCAATATGGCCATCGCTCCTTCATGGCAGGCGGCAACACAAATACCGCAGCCGTTACATTTAGGTTCATCAATATATACTATCTTCCGCAGCATCGTTGAGACTCCCTTTACAGATTTACAGAAAAATGTCGTTTTGTTCGTACGTAAAGTGTAGTACAATTAAATCAATATGTCCGTTGTATTTATAACTGAGGTGTGTAAATGGAAACATATATTCCCCTTTTAAAGCAAACGGCTCTTTTCAACGGGGTCAACGAAAAAGAAACAGAAGCGCTCCTGCAACATATGGAAGCGAAAAAACGTCGTTTTGACAAAGGAAATTTCGTTTTTTATGCAGGCGATAACATCAATGTGATCGGCATTATGTTATCGGGGCTGGCACATATTGTGCAGGAGGATTACTGGGGAAACCGTAACATTCTTACAACCATTCAGCCGGGACAGCTCTTTGGTGAAGCCTTTGCCGCCTTACCTGAAGCTAAAGCCGTCGTCGATGTCATCATTATCGAAAAAGGTGAAATCCTCTTCATCAGTGTTGATTCCCTCATGAACTCAGAAAACGCCTTGCCCAGTGCCGCTCGAAAAGTATTGCGCAACCTGATGGGACTGCTGGCACAAAAAAATCTGCTCCTGGCACAAAAAATACGTTATATTTCACAGCGCTCAACCAGGCAGAAACTCATGGCCTATCTCTCGGATGAAGCGAGAACACACCGCGCCTCCGCCTTTACCATCCCGTTCAACAGGCAGCAATTGGCTGACTTTCTGTCCGTTGACAGAAGCGCTATGTCGGCAGAATTGAGCCGTATGAAAAAAGACGGGCTCATAGATTATAAAAAGGACGAGTTTACACTGCTTCAATAAAAAATATTTTCCGCCGTTCTCATAAAAAGAAAAATCCGTAAATTTTTATCAAGAGTTCACTGCAACCGTTTTCAGCATAATCCTGTCCACATTGTTGAAAGAGAGCACAATTTCTGACATCCCGCCGCCTCGGAAACCGAAAAAGTTCATCTCCCAAGGGAAGATAAGCATCGCAACGACGGCCGTCAAAAAAAAGAAGTACGGACATGGGGCCGTACTTCATCTAACTGCATGGAAAACAGAAAGAGCTGCAGGCCCAAACCTGCAGCTCTTTTACTATACGTTCCATTCTTCTTTCAAAGTCGAAAGGCAGAGGAAAGTCTGTGTCGACGTAACCGCCGGAATTTCATTTAATTCTTTCATAATGAATTGTTCCAGGTCGTCAGGTGTCTTTACAAGTACCTTCAAAATATAATCAAAAGCGCCTACGATATGATGACATTCCAATACTTCCGGAAAAAGCACTATACGTCTTCGGAATTCATCATCAGTTACGGCACGTTCAACCGTGACCATAATAAATGCCGTCACGTTATAGCCTGTTTTGCGGCGACTCAACTTTACGCCGTATCCTTCAATGATCTCGTTATGTTCCATTTTCCGAATACGTTCGGCAACTGCAGGTATTGATAACCCTACAACTTTGCTGATTTCGGTTGCCGATACTTTCCCGTTCTTTTTCAAAATCTCCAAAATATGTTCATCAATATGATCCATGTCTCTACCGCCCTTTGTGAAAAATTTCGTTATATTACTTTTATTATCTTATATTATAAAAGAAAAGTAAATATTAAATGCAAAATCAGCATTCACTTCATTCAGCTTCCTTTACGGAGCGAAAAACATTATTGTCCATAACGAAAATCACTGTTCAGGTCGGAGAAATATTCTTTAAAACCGTCGGTCATATATACGGTACCGTCCTCGGTCGTAATCTCACCTTCAACGCCGTCGAGTCCGCGCAGAAATTCCAGGCCTCTTTCGGGCCCCAGGACAAAGATGATGGTCGTTATCATATCGCTGAGCATACCGCCGTGTTCAACAGATGCATCGACAAGGACGGAATCACCTATAACTCCGCTTCTCGCAGGCCGTCCCGTCTTCGGGTCAAAAATATGATGATACCGCACGCCGTCCTGTACAAAAAAACGTTCATAATCACCGGATGTGGAAATGCTTTTGTTACTTACGGATACAACCCCCAGGTAAACATCTTTTTCATCTTTACGAGGATGTTTAATCCCTATGCGCCACGGCTTTCCTTTCTGATTTGTACCGAGGACGTACATTGAACTGGCTCCCAGATTAATAAGACCGTTTTCAATATGATGCTTTTCATAGATCTTACGTACTTCATCAACGGCAAATCCTTTGGCTATACCGCCGAGGTCCAGGCTCATCCCCGCTTCGGCAAGCATAACACTGTGATCTTCCGGACGAAGGAGAATATTTTTATAGTTGACAAGACGCTCTGCCGCGGCAATTTCTTCATCCGACGGAATATGCTGTTTATCCGTACCGATGCCCCAGAGTTCAGTGACGGCCCCGGTCGTAATATCCCAGGCGCCTTGTGATTTTTCGGAGTAATCTTTTGCAAAAGAGATCATTTCATATATAGCCGGATCCACTTGTATATACTCTTTGCCGGCCGCCGCACGGAGCCTGCTGACATCACTGTCGGGCCGTTGTGAACCGGCCAGTTCGTCCAACTTCTGAATCCTGGCATAACTTTCTTCAACCGCTTCTTTTGCTTCGTCGCCCGTTGCCTTCAAATAAATCGCCGTGTCCATAGCAATGCCGTTCTTATCGAAAGACTGCTCCGAACGCAAATTGCATCCGGAGCAGACCAACGACAGAACCGTGAAGGAGACAACAGCGAATAATTTCGTATAGCTTCTTCTGTTCATAAATATTCTCCGATCTTTTCTTCACTTTTCGCCGCTTTAACATACGCAGCGATAGCTTTTGTCGGGCACTTGGAAACGCAGGCCGGATCATCGCATTCACGGCAGATTTCCGGATTTACGACAGCCAGGTGTTCAACCACCTTAACACCGCCTTCATGAGTGCAGTTGCGGACACAAAGACCGCAGCCGATACATGCGGCGGAGCAGGATTTTTTAGCGACCGCGCCCGCTTCTTTGGAGCTGCAGCTTACACTGACCTTGGCACTGACCGGCAATAACTCGATAACGTGGTTCGGGCAGACACTGGCACACTTGCCGCAGCCGGTACAGAGCAGCTTATCAACCTGCGGAAGACCGTTAGCCCCCATTGTCATGGCGCCGAAGGGGCAATTACGCACACAGTTGCCGAAACCGAGACACCCGAACTTACAGGATTTCGGGCCCTGTTGAATCTGTTTTGCAGCGGCGCAGTCATGAACCCCTTTATATTCATAAGACATTTTGGCAATACCGATACCGCCGCGGCATTTAACATGGGCAAACTTGGCTTCGGCCGCTTCCGCAACCTTACCGGTAAGTCTGGCGACTTCCGCGGCGACTTCCGCTTTGCCGGGAACACAGAGATTAGGCGGAACATCCGGATCATTAACAACGGCTTCCGCATATTTAGCGCAACCTGCATAACCGCAGGCACCGCATTGCCCCTGAGGCAATGCTTCTTTAACTTCGCCGATGAGAGGGTTTTCTTCCATGGCGAACTTTTTATCTGCGACGGCGAGGACAAAACCGAAGACGACGCCTACACAGACCATAATAACGATAGCCATTATGGAAATAAATAAGGTTTCGTTCATAATGTTATGTCACCTCTTATCTTATAACATGCCGGAAAAGCCGAGGAAAGCCAGGGACAACACGGCCACTACAAATGCAATCGGGGTCCCTTTCATCGCTGCAGGAACGTCGGCAAAATCAAGTTTTTCACGGGCACTCGCCATGAGGATCAGCGCGAGGGCGAAACCGATACCGGAACCGACTGCAAAAACAATGTTTTCAATAAAATCATAGTTATTGGTAACACTCAATACGGGTACGGACAATACGATACAGTTCGTAGCGATAAGCATGAGGTAAATCCCCCACATATTATACAACGTGGGCGATTCTTTTTTAATGATGATTTCCAATAACTGTACAAAACTGGCAATAAGTACAACGAATGTAATCGTACGCAGGAAGGTAAGATCAAGCGGTACGAGAACGAAATTATAAACCAACCAAGCCAAAATCGTGCTTAACGTAATAACGGAAGTTACGGCAAACCCCATACCGATGGAAGCATTTAAGTTTTTAGAAACCCCGAAGAAAATACACAAGCCCAGGAACTTGGTCAGTACGAAGTTGTTAATCAATACTGCACCGATAAACAGCGTTAAGTATTCACCCATTATGCTTCACTCCCTTCAAGTTCTTTCAACAGCCGTGCTTTTTCACGTTTCTGGTTCCAAACTTTAAAGCCTGCCATGATAAAGCCGATGAGCATAAACGCTCCGGGCGGCAACGCCATAATCAGAGCCGGCTGGTACCAGTCACCGAATACGGGAATACCGAAGAGGGAGCCGTTCCCCAGGATTTCACGAACAAAGGAAATGAGGAACATGGCAATGGTGAAGCCGACGCCCATACCCATGCCGTCCAGGAAAGAAACGACAACGCCGTTCTTCGAAGCAACGGATTCCGCACGAGCCAGGATGATCGCAAATACGACGACCAAGTCAAGGTATACGCCCAACGCTTTATAGAGGTCGGGAGCAAATGCCTGGAGAAAGAGTTGCACGCAGGTTACGATAGTGGCGATACAGGTAATATATACAGGCACGCGAACCTTTTTATTAATAGTCTTGCGAATGATGGAAACTACAACGTTATTACAAGTAATAACGAACCATACAGTGAGCCCCATGGTTAACCCGTTGATGACGCTCGTCGTTACGGCGAGACCGGGGCACAAGCTCAAGGCCAATACGAAGTACGGGTTTTCTTCAATAATACCTCTACTGAATATTTTCCATAAACTCATGATTAGTTCCCCCCTAACTTCGCTGCTTTTTCAACAGCTTCTTTTACGCCGCGAGTAACTGCACGGGAAGAAATGGTAGCGCCGGTCATAGCCTGAATGTGTTTCGTGTCGCTATGCTCTTTCGTGACTTCCAGGCTGTCGATTTTTTTACCTTTGAACTGATCCCGGAATTTCGGTTTTGAAGCATTATCACCCAAACCCGGAGTTTCATTGTGTTCAAGCATCGTATAATCCATTACGGAACCGTCTAAGGCCACGGCCGTCAGCAACTTGATGGGACCGCCGTATCCTTTTGGTTCGGTAGGTATTACATAGGCAATTGTCTTGCCGTCTTTCTGCGCAAAATATGTATCTTTTTCGCCGGGAACTTCAGCAAATTTTTCCGCATCGGGAACGAGGGCTTTCATTGAGTCCTGTTTCATCTGTTCCGCTTTAACTTTGGCAATCGGGCCGGTTACATAATAAACCGCACCGATGATGCAGCCGGATACTAAGCAAGTGAGGATAAGATTAAGGGCAATCTTAAAAATGTTGTTTCCAGTAGTTTCGGACATCTTACTTTGCCTCCTTTGCCTTGACCGAACCGAAGATTTTCGGTTTAACGATACGGTCAATTAAGGGTGTTACGGCATTCATCAAAAGGATGGAATAGCAGACCCCTTCGGGATAGCCGCCGAGGAGACGAATCAAAACGGTGAAACGTCTGCGCCGACTGCGAAGATGATCTGGCCCTTCAACGTGATAGGTGCCGTTACCATATCGGTTGACATGAAGAACGCGCCGATGATCAAACCGCCTGCCATCATATGGAAAATCGGGTCGCCCGTAAAGAGGCCGCCCGCAGCATGCGCGCCTACCGCACCGCCAAAGATCCACATGAGAATACCTACCGTGGCAATCATAGCAAAGGTAGCCTGCCATTTCACGTACCCTTTGTACATAAGATATAAGCCGCCGAGAATGAGAAGTACAGTAGACGTTTCACCCATAGAACCGTTACGGAAACCGAGGAACATGTTCTGATACATTATCATCGGATCGTTAAACCGAAGCTGAAGCAATGCATCATACCCGCCCTGTTTTAAAACGTTAAGCGGAGTTGCGCCGGCAACACCGTCGATGACGCTGCCGTCAACCTGTGTCCATGTCGTCATGGCGACCGGCCAGGATACCATCAACCCTGCACGGCCGATATGGGCGGGATTGAAAAGGTTATAACCTAAACCGCCCATAGCCTGCTTGCAGACTACAATAGCGATAAAGGAACCGATAATGCTCATCCACCACGGCAGGGTCGGAGGACAGCACATAGCTAATAAAAGACCTGTAATAACAGCGCTGCCGTCATTGACTGTAATTTTCTTATGCATGAACTTTTCCCAAGCCCATTCAAAGAACACTGCCGATACGATAGCGACAATAACATTAAGTAACGCATTCATTCCGAAGTAATATACACCGAAAGCTGCTGCCGGCACAAGAGTTGCCACAACAGTCCACATAATCTTGGGGATGGATTCATTACAACGGACATGCGGTGAGGAGGACACAGTCAGAACGACTTCTTGTGTACTCTGTTCCATAATTATCCCTTCTTCCATTTAAGACTAGCCTATTTGGCTTCTGCTTTTGCCTTTGCAGCTTGCTGCTGTGCTTTTACCTGCGCTTTCGCGTTACGGATGTACTGAACGATGTTGCGTTTAGCCGGACATACATAGACACAGCTGCCGCATTCAACACAGTTCATGACACCATATTCCATACACTTGTCCCATGCTTCGCAAGACGAAAAAATACTGAGCTGACTCGGAATAAGCCCCATAGGACATGCATCTACACAACGGCCTCGACGAATACAGGGATCTTCCACGCCGACTTGGCATTTTTCCGGCGACAATGCAAGAATACCCGATACGCCCTTGGCAACGGGAACATCCAGCTGAAACTGAGCGAGTCCCATCATCGGGCCGCCGGCAATTACACGATCCGGCTGGCTTGAGAAGCCGCCGCAGTAATCAATGGCATATTGGAAAGGGGTGCCGATTCTCAAGGAAAGATTCTTCGGTTCTTTTATACAGTCGCCTGTAACCGTCGTTACACGTTCAATGAACGGAATCCCGTGACATACGGCGTCGGTAATGGCAATTACCGTACCTACGTTGCTGACTACGCAGCCCACATCCATCGGCAGGCCGCCCGGCTCAACTTCACGGTCAGTCACCGCTTTAATGAGCATTTTTTCAGCACCCTGCGGATATTTCGTCGGCAACGCCTCAACTGTAACTTCCGGTACACTCGCAAATGCTTCCGTCAATACTTTGACGGCTTCCGGTTTGTTATCTTCAATGCCGATATATCCTTTGTCAACGCCTAAAGCTTTCATACAGATCTGAACGCCTGTAACGAGTTTTTCGGCCTGTTCAAGCATGAGCCGATAGTCACAGGTCAAATAGGGTTCACATTCGGCGGCATTGACAATAAACGTATCAACCGGTTTGTTCGGCGTCAATTTGACATGCGCCGGGAATGTAGCGCCGCCGCAGCCTACGACGCCGCCTTTCTTGATACGTTCAACGATTTCCGTCTTATCAAGCTGCCGCCAATCTTTTTCGTCCGGCAAGCCGTCAGCCCATTCGTCGAGGCCGTCGGCTTTGATAACGACGGACATACAGGTAACCATCATGTTGTGCGGCATAGGAGCCACTTTGACAACTTCACCGGAAGTGGATGCATGGATATCGGCATGCAGGAACGCGTCACTTGTCCCTATAAGTTGGCCTTTTTTCACGTGGTCGCCAACCTTGACGGTCGGAGTACAGGGGGCGCCGAAGTGCTGGCTCATAGGGATGACTACTTCATCCGGTATTGCCGGGGTTTCGATGGCTTTGTCCTTGGCATAAGCCTTGCCGTCATCAGGATGAACCCCGCCGATAAAGCTTTTCATCATCTGAAATCACCTCAATATAAAAAATACGAATGAAAAAATAATGAAGACTGAACAAAAATCTTAAGGTTCGGATCAAAGTATCATGCCGTAAATACGAGGCAACGTTTTTCGATTGTCAGAGAATGTCTTGTACCGTCCATTCAGCATAGCTTGCGAAACCGCACGGATGATTTCTGGAAATAATTCATTATTTCTTATTTGCATAAATATCCATTTTCAGGGTTCCCATCGTTTTGTATATTCACGGAACAATGGGATTTCTCCAACAGTCTATAAGAGGAAACCTTATTCTGATTTTACGCATACCTATTCCAGCAGGCATGACCTTTTGAATCAATTACCTTTTCAATCGCTTACATTATATCATTATAAATACCATTATTCAACGTGAAAATCGGCTCAATCACACGTTTATACAGCAAAAAATGCATATTGATAGACTATATCAATATGCATTAAAATGTACTGTCACGGTATATTTTTCTGTATAAAAGATGACTTTCCCGCTCCACTTACATTCGCATAAGCCTTTATCTTTATTCTCTTATTTGCGGCAGAATTGTCACGCATACGTCTTATGCAAATAGCGAAAAGCGGCGGCAATATTATAAATTTATTTCCATCAAAACCGATCTATATTAATTTTCTTTAAATTCCAAAGCCGCTTTAATCAATCCTTTGAAAAGCGGATGGGCGTTTGTCGGTCTGGATTTAAACTCCGGATGAAACTGACACCCTACGAACCATGGATGATCGGCAACTTCAACGATTTCCACGAGTCTGTCGTCGGGAGACGTGCCGGAAATGACGAGACCCGCAGCGGTTAACTCTTTACGGTACTTATTTATTAAATTCCCAGCGATGGCGATGGCGCTCGTAAATTAAATCTTCCCCGTATACTTCACGCGCTTTCGTACCTTCAGCAAGCTTGCACGGATAGAGACCGAGCCGCATGGTACCGCCTTTTTCAGAAATATCCACCTGATCCGCCATAAGATCGATGACGGGATAGGAAGAGGCTTCATCAAATTCCGTCGAATTGGCTCCGCCCATGCCGCAAACATTGCGAGCAAATTCCATGACGGAAGATTGCATGCCCAGACAAAGACCGAGGAACGGCACCTTATTTTCACGGGCATATTGTATCGTCCGAACCTTGCCTTCGACACCGCGGCCGCCGAACCCGCCGGGAACGACAATTCCGTCTATTCCGTTAAACACCGCTGCCAGGTCGGCATCTTCACTTTCAAGCGCTTCCGAATCGATCCAGTGAATATTCACCTTCGCTTTATACGCAATACCGGCGGGCTCAATGCCTCCGCCACACTGAGGTACGCATCATGGAGGGTGACATATTTACCGACAAGAGCAACTTCAACCTCTTTTTCCGCATTGTAAATATGATAGACCATTTTCTCCCAATCGGCCATATTACAAGGCGTATCAGGAAGCGCCAATTTATGAAGAACAATTTTATCAAGACCTTCTTCCGCAAGAAGCAGCGGCACTTCATAAATGCTGTCGAGCGTGCGGTTTTGAATAACCGCCTCTTTATCAATGTCACAGAAGAGAGCCAGTTTTTCCTTCATTTCTTCAGATAAGGGCTTTTCCGAACGGCAAACGATAACATCCGGCTGGATGCCGATACTGCGCAGCTCTTTCACACTGTGCTGTGTAGGTTTTGTCTTCAGCTCGCCGGCCGCGCCTATATACGGGACAAGCGTCACGTGGATATAAAGCACGTCATTACGGCCTACTTCCTTTTTAATCTGCCGTATAGCCTCCAGGAACGGCAAACTTTCAATATCGCCTACCGTGCCGCCGATCTCCGTAATGACGATATCCGCATTATCATCATCACCTACACGATGCACATTCTTTTTAATCTCATTCGTAATATGAGGAATAACCTGAACGGTAGAACCGAGGTAGTCGCCGCGGCGTTCTTTTTGAAGGACGGACCAATAAATTTTGCCGGTTGTAACATTGGAATTCTTACCGAGATTAATATCGATAAAGCGTTCATAATGTCCTAAATCCAAATCCGTTTCCGTGCCGTCATCAGTGACAAATACTTCACCGTGCTGGTAAGGGCTCATCGTACCGGGATCGATGTTGATATACGGGTCAAACTTCTGAATCGTCACCTTATAGCCGCGGTTTTTCAACAGACGCCCCAAAGATGCCGCCGTAATCCCCTTTCCCAACGAAGATACAACGCCGCCCGTCACAAATATATATTTAGCCATGATTCCTCCCTGTCCGGCTTACGCCTTCTCTGCACTAAAGACTGTATAAACTGCTACCGGTTGCGCCGATATGATTACATCTTCTCAGGCGCCGAAATACCTAATACGGCCAAGCTGTTGGCAATGGTAATCTGAACCGCCGTAACCAAAGCAAGACGCGCTTCTTCCAACTCCTTATCGGACTGGATAATGTGACAATTATTATAAAATGCATGGAAAAGGCCTGCCAATTCATAAACAAAGCGGGCAATACGGTGCGGCGCTCTGTCGGCCGCAGCCGTTTGTATCTCTTCAGGATAGGCGGATATTTTTTTAATGAGCTCCAATTCCCGTTCTTCCTGCAATTTGTTCCACACGACATTTTTCCAGGTCATATCGAACGTATCGCCGTTTTCGGCAACCTGTCTGTATATGCTGAAAATCCTGGCATTGGCATACTGAATATAGTAAACGGGATTTTCATTACTGTGCGACGTAGCCAGATCCAAATCGAAATCAAGCTGTGTATCAAGAGACCGCATAATAAAGAAATAACGTGCCGCGTCGGTACCGACTTCTTCAATAAGTTCATTAAGAGTAACCGCCCGGCCCGTACGTTTGGACATCTTGACGAGCTCACCGTTCCGAAAGAGACTGACCATCTGAAGCAGCAGAATTTCAAGCTTATCCGCATCAAATCCCAACGCTTCCATGGCGGCTTTAACGCGGGCCACATACCCGTGATGATCGGCGCCCCAGATATTAATCATTTTCTTAAAGCCGCGTTCATACTTGTTTTTATGATAGGCAATATCGGCCGCCAGGTAAGTAGGCACTCCGTTATCGCGAATGACCACGCGGTCTTTATCATCGCCGTAAGCCGACGATTTCAGCCAAAGCGCTCCGTCTTTCTCATAAATATTGCCGTTTGCCTTTAATGTTTCACAGGCTTCACGAATTGCTTCCGGATGAAGGCTTCGCTCACTGAACCATTTATCATACGTTACATTGAAATTTTCCAAATCGCGCTTTAAAGCCTTCAATTTTTCCTCATATGCACGATTCTTAAAAATAACAAGACGTTCCGCTTCGTCCAGCTGGAGATATCTATCGCCGTCCTGCTCAATAATGGCGCGCGCCGTTTCAATAATGTCCGCACCGTGATAGCCGTTTTCCGGAATTTTTGAAGGTTTCCCCAAAAGCTCCAAATAGCGGGCGTTAACGGATACGGCCAAATTATCCATCTGGTTGCCTGCGTCATTAATATAGTATTCAGATTGTACGTTATAGCCGGCCGCACGCAAGAGATTTACGAGGGCACTGCCGTAAGCGGCGCCGCGGCCGTGTCCTACATGAAGAGGTCCCGTCGGATTGGCACTGACATACTCCACCTGAACCGTATCGTCTTCACGCAAAGGAGCCGTGCCGTACTTTCCGCCGGCCGCCAGAATGTCCTGCAGTGTATCATACATAAGATCATGCTTTAAAAAAAAGTTAATGAAACCTGCTCCGGCAACATCCGCTTTCAAAAGCCAGGGCGCTTTCAAATGTCTGAGGATAACGGCAGCTATATCACGCGGCGATTTACGGGCCGTACGAGCGGACTGCATGGCAATGTTAGTCGCAAAGTCGCCGAATTCTTTCTGCGGCGGAACTTCCAGGAGGACAGACGGGTATTCACCTGCCGGCAAATCCCCTTCCCGGACGGCAGCCTGCACCGCCGCTTCAATCCCCTGTTTTACCGTTTCTTTCATTTCCATTAAGCCTTATCCTCCCGCACAGTAATAATTAACTGATTATATATTGATGCCAGTTCTCCCAGAAGAACGTCATAAGCCAAATAAATCTCACCTATACCGTCATGTAAATCGACTTTTATTTCATAGGTTTTCATGCTTATTTCCATTGAACCGAAAGGTGTTTGATAAATTGATTTTCGCACCTTGCCGACAGCGTATTCCTGACGGTTACGAACCTTGCCGAGGCGCAATAAGACGAGCGTTCCGTCGGCTGCCAGTTTAATAACCGTCGTCACGCCCTCCATGCCGGTAATCTCGCTTTCTTTATAAACGAAATACCGAGCCCGCTCCTTCTCATAATATTTACCCGCCGAAACGAGTTCCAACTTTATCTCTTCCCCGCTGTTATCTCGCTGGATACTGGTAACGCTGACTAAAACCCGCTTCAATTCGGCTTCAACTCTTCCTATGAATAATCTAACGTTACTATTATATACTACTTACAGGTAAAAATAAACTTTTATTTACAGGCCTTCAATGAGATGAGGGCCGGTATTTTTCGGCATATACGACTGCCGCAATATTTTATTTCACCGCATTCTTACGTCAATCAGTCAAAAAATATGAAAAACGCGAAACACCTCCGCCATATGGCGGAGGTGGCGGTTCAGACAGCTGTCCGGCCTTCTTTAAAAACAAGGCCCGTCTTAGGATCGACTTTTTCAAGCCATCGTAAATCATACGGTTCATATACCACTTTTTCATAAGCCGGTACATCAAGGAGCGTACCGTCCCAGTCGGAATGAATCTCGCCGGTCTGTTTAATAAGAATATCATACAAAATATCGTAGGTCATACCGTCTGCGGGATCTTTTTCAACTATCGTACTGTACGGTAAGGTCTTATGATACGTAAGCTCCAATCCTTTATAATCAAAATGAAACCCGCAGCGCATACGGCAGCCGTCAAGACCGCGATATACGGCAATTTCCTTTAAATCAAGCAAAATCTTATCATGATCCGCCTCATACAAATTGTCAGGTGTCGTTTCCGTATAATCGAAACGAAATTGGATAGATGCGCCCGGCACGGCCCTGAAGCGTTCCAAATAAGGAATCATGTCCTTTTTCGGATAGTTCTTATACAAAACACAATTTATGCGGAAGGGAACGGCCAAGCGGTTTAAAAGGCCGTCATTCGACTCAACGACATAATGCTGCATATGGCGGGATACATTAATACACGTAATCTTATCTTTATTACGCGCCGTAAAAGCAATTATATCGTCTTCTGTCTGCAATGCAGAAACGGGCAGAGTCGTGTTGATATATACCTTGTGCGTCGGCGGGATAATATCCAGCATTTGCTGCAAAACCCGCAAATCCGCGAACGGCTCTCCGCCCGTAAAAACAAAATCACAATATGGTGTAATCGCATCCATACGCTGAATACTTTCACAAATTTTTTCAGCAGAAAATCCTGTGGGATTATCATATTCCGCTTTATTAATACAAAAAGGGCAATTATTTAAACAATTATACGGAACGAATACGGTTACGGTCGCACCGCCCTCACGGGTTTTGTAAGGGTGTACTCTCGCCGCAGCGAGCGTCCCCGTCAACTTTTCCGTTTCCACAGTCATAACTATCTCCTTACCGTGACCGTCAATGGCGATCATGCATTTATTTCATAGATACGTGTAACTCGTCGGCAACACGACGACCGTCCTGAAAACCGACTGTTGTAGTCCCTATTCTACCATATATTCGAATTGCGTTAAAGGGCCGTCAAAACGATTTCCCAAGCCTGCATGGAAGTAAAATGAAAAAGAAGCGGTCTGAACAAGATCGCTCTTTAAACATTAAAGAATACCGGCGCCGTTCCCCGCTCCATTTTGCATACGCTTCGGATAAATCGGTAAAATCTGCTGCAGGCAAGATCTAAACCGCTTCATAGAGAGAATTGCCCATACCGACAAGAAGGTCAAAACACTCAAGCGTATTGAGCCATCCCGGCGGAAGAGCGCCGACGCCGTAAATAGTCCCGGCCAAACTGCCGCAAACAGTACCGCATGAATTACTGTCATCATCATGGTTGCACGCCATAATCACGGCGCTGCGCAAATTGTCGGTTTTTAAGAGACAATAAACGGCGACGGCAAGGATCCCGGCCGCATGCTTACTGTCGCAGAGGTTCCGGATACTTTCAATAGGCAACCGCTCCGAATCAGCTTCACTCAGCGCCAGCTCCAGACGTTGCGCCGTAATCTCGCCGCCTTCTTCCCGCCGCGTGAAGGACGCTATGCGCAGCACCGCATCACGTAAGGGAAGCCCTTCCGACAATAACGCGACAAGTGCGGAAAATGCGCCTGTCGTGATGACCGCTTCCGCTCCGCCATGCGTAAGAAAAGCAGTAGCACAGCCGACATAAAAAGCCTTCTTCGGATTGTTGCAATAATATAGCCCAATCGGGGCCGCCCGTTTCACCGCACCGCCGCTCTTGCTGGAGTTCGGTACTTCGTGCGCGGCAAAGGACACACCCGTTGCCAAGGACATAAGGCAGGTCTTACCCGGTGCCCGCCGCGCATACAACTCCTCCGTCCCCATGAGATTATATCCCCATTTACTCTCATGAGGCTGTTGTTTCATCCAATCCGTCTGTTCCGGTTTAACAATTCGTTCCGTCTGCGTATAATACCAACGCATATAAGAGCGAAAAATACGTTCCACCGGATCCGCGCCGTCCTGATCCGCCCAAAGGAGTCCGTCTGCCGTAAAAAGCGCCAATTGAGTATCATCGGAAATAACAGCCTTATTACCTTCTTTTTTGCATTTCAAAATTGTTCGCAGCCCGTGGGGGCCGTATTTTTGCTGAATCGCTTTAAGACTGTCAAATTCGATAACATAGCCGAGTGCATCGCCTGCCGCTCCGCCGAGCATACAGCCCGTAAACCTCTCTTTCCTTTCCATAACGCGTTCCCTCCGTTAGACAACAGCGACTGCGAATATTTATGAAAGTGTTGAAAAATCGCTTTACTTTCTATGATAACTATTATATAATAATTAATTTTAATTATAGCAATGTCATTTTCTAATTGCAATAACCTTGCCAACTCCGTATATTGACCGTAAAAAAACGGTGCATCATGAATATTCCAAATGATGCACCGCAGATATAGTATTAGACTACTTATCCTTCAATATGCTTTTTCCAAATGTCCCGTACGGATGTGTGAAAATACAGGAAATACGAACACACGACGCCAATCATGGCCTGTAATATTTCAAAAGGCAATTTTATCAGCGAATATTCGGGCGTACTGTACACATATGCTCTGCCCAACGAATACCCCGTAACCATGATAACGGCGCCGACCATAAGCGCCATGATAATTTTTCCGCGTGATTTTCCGCCTTTTGTTCGCGCAATGATGTACGCTATCGCTCCGGCCTGAATACCGTGTGTTACCAGAGAAACAAACATCGGCGCCGGATAGAAGAAGAAATCTCCGAGAAAAGCCCCTATACCGCCGACGAAAAGAGCTTCCTTAGGAGTAAACAGAAGCGCCGCCAAACAGATAACAATATCGTTGATGTACAGATGTCCGCCCGGAACGGGAATGCCGAATGAACTGAGAGCTATATTCATAGCCATAAAAAGTGCCGCCATGGTCAACCGCTTCGTCGATATAATTGATTCCGCCGCAGTCGTACTCGGTTTCGCTTTCATCATATCACCTCTCCAGGAGTTATTATACCGCATCTCTGACTATATAAAAATATACAGAAATATATATTTATATATAGTACAGTTTTACGTGTAAAGAAAACTCCCGCCGCTGACGCGACGGGAGTCACGGCGGTCAGTCTGCCGCCTGCCTTACTGTTCGATTTCCGATACGACACCGGCGCCTACAGTCCGGCCCCCTTCGCGAATAGCGAAGCGCAGCCCTACTTCAATGGCGATCGGCGTGATCAGTTCCACTTCCATTTTTACGTTGTCCCCGGGCATGCACATTTCTACCCCTTCCGGTAATTGGATAACGCCCGTTACGTCCGTCGTTCTGAAGTAGAACTGTGGACGATAGTTCGTGAAGAACGGCGTGTGCCGCCCTCCTTCGTCTTTCGTCAGCACGTATACCTGTGCCTTGAATTTCGTGTGCGGATGTATCGAGCCCGGTTTGGCCAGTACCTGTCCCCGTTCGATCTCTTTCCGGTCTATCCCTCGCAGCAAGGCCCCGATGTTGTCGCCCGCTTCCGCCATATCAAGCAGTTTCCGGAACATTTCTACGCCCGTTCGTCGCGTCGATTTGGCTTCCGCCTGCATCCCGACGATTTCTACCGTATCCCCTACTTTTACCGTCCCACGTTCTACTCGGCCCGTTGCTACCGTACCGCGGCCGGTAATCGTGAATACGTCTTCTATCGGCATCAGGAACGGCTGGTCCGTCGGCCGGTCCGGTGTCGGAATGTAGTCGTCTACCGCATCCATCAGGTCCAGGATCGCTTTCTTCGCCTCTTCGTCTCCTTCAAGAGCTTTCAGCGCGGACCCTACGATGATGGGGATTTCATCTCCCGGGAAATCGTACGAGCTCAACAGTTCCCGCACTTCCATTTCTACGAGTTCTATCAGTTCCGGATCATCTACCTGGTCCGCTTTGTTCAAAAAGACTACCATGGCCGGTACGCCTACCTGTCGTGCCAGCAGAATGTGTTCCCGCGTCTGCGGCATCGGTCCGTCCGCCGCCGATACCACCAGGATCGCCCCGTCCATCTGCGCCGCTCCCGTGATCATGTTCTTTACATAATCGGCGTGCCCCGGGCAGTCCACGTGCGCATAGTGCCGTTTGTCCGTCTGGTATTCCACGTGCACCGTATTGATCGTTATCCCCCGTTCCCGTTCTTCCGGTGCTTTATCGATATTCGCATAGTCCGAGAATTCCG
The DNA here is from genome assembly GCF_000239275.1 of Megasphaera geminata F0357. GTDB lineage: Bacteria > Bacillota > Negativicutes > Veillonellales > Megasphaeraceae > Megasphaera > Megasphaera geminata. The sequence goes on from NZ_JH417580.1 coordinate 53,221, forward strand.
CATAGCCTTTTTCCGACAATACTTTCGTGATGGCCGCCGTCAATGTCGTTTTGCCATGGTCTACGTGCCCGATTGTCCCTAAAGGACATGCGGTTTCGTTCTTTCGTATTTTTCTTTTGCCATTTTTCATTTCCTCCTTTTAGGAAAAGACAGAGTACATCACTTTATATATTCTATATAAAACGGGAAAATCCTTCCGGTTTCCTTTCTTATATAGAAATAACCTCGATAAACGAGGTCATTTGAGTATGGTGGCGGCTCGGAGATTCGAACTCTGGACACTGCGGGTATGAACCGCATGCTCTAGCCAACTGAGCTAAGCCGCCAAGTATGGAGCTATTGACCGGGATTGAACCGGTGACCTTATCCTTACCAAGGATACGCTCTACCGACTGAGCTACAACAGCTTAAAACCGTTCAAAGCTATGCTTTTATCTTGCCGAAAAGGCAAAAAAAATTTGGTAGCGGGGGCAGGACTTGAACCTACGACCTTCGGGTTATGAGCCCGACGAGCTACCAACTGCTCCACCCCGCGACAATATTTGGTGGTGGGAGAAGGATTCGAACCTTCGAAGGCGGACGCCGGCAGATTTACAGTCTGCTCCCTTTAGCCACTCGGGAATCCCACCGATTCTGGAGCCGACAATAGGATTTGAACCTACGACCTACTGATTACAAGTCAGTTGCTCTACCAACTGAGCTATGTCGGCTCGCCTAACAGAACATAACCAATTATAGCCAATAAACTTCTATCTGTCAACAATTTTTAACCGCTGCGGCAAACGGCTTCAGACAGTTATTTTAAAGCATATATGCCTCCTTTTTCTTCATACAAAACGCTTCCATCATGCCTCCGTATTCCTGCCTCTGGCCAGAACGAAATTACGGAACCGTTCCACTACAGGCAACATATTGTGCCGGTTATGGACGGCCATGAACAGATAACGGCGATCCGCCTTATCGGCAATGGGAATCCGTTCAACAGCATAATATTTGAGGAGGTAGAAATCAGGCATAATGGCCACGCCGTACCCGGCGGCAACGAGACCGGCCATAGCGTTATCCTCTTCTATACGGCAAACGATCCGGGGATGAGCGTCAGCACGCGTTAACAGTTCC
>NZ_JH417580.1:54349-62037 GCF_000239275.1 Megasphaera geminata F0357
TCGTATTTTTCTTTTGCCATTTTTCATTTCCTCCAATACGCTTAAAATTTAGCCTTTTTCATTGATAACTTTTTCCGCTACGTTCCTGGGAACTTCTTCATAGTGGTCGAAAGTCATTGTATAAACGCCGCGACCTTGAGTCTTGGAACGCAAGTCCGTCGCATAACCGAACATTTCGGCCAGGGGTACAAAAGCATTGATATGTTCGGCGCCGCTGCGCATTTCCATGCCTTCCACGCGGCCGCGGCGAGAGTTCAGGTCACCGATAACGTCACCCATATAATCTTCAGGAACAACAACTTCCACTTTTACATACGGTTCGAGAAGAACGGGATCCGCTTTGCGGGCACCTTCTTTGAAACCTATGGAACCGGCAATCTTGAAAGCCATTTCCGAGGAGTCGACATCATGGTATGAACCGTCGAAAACGATAACCTTAATGTCCACCATCGTGAAGCCGGCAAGGACGCCCGTTTCCATAGCTTCTTTAACACCCGCTTCTACGGAACCGATATATTCGCGAGGAATAGCGCCGCCGACGATTTTGTTCTCAAATTCAAAGCCTGCGCCCGGCTCCTGCGGAACCAGTTCAAGCCAGCAGTCACCGTACTGACCGCGACCGCCGGACTGACGGACGAAACGGCCTTCCTGTTTAACGGTCTTGCGGATTGTTTCGCGGTAAGCAACCTGCGGTTTGCCGACATTGGCTTCGACTTTAAATTCACGAGCCATACGGTCAACGATGATATCCAAGTGAAGTTCGCCCATACCGGAAATAATCGTCTGCCCCGTCTCGGCATCCGTTTTAACTTTGAACGTCGGGTCTTCTTCAGCCAAACGCGAAAGGGCAACGCCCATCTTTTCCTGGTCGGCTTTTGTCTTCGGTTCAACGGCAACGGAAATAACCGGTTCGGGAAATTCCATCTTTTCAAGAATAATCGGCTTTTTTTCATCACAGAGCGTATCACCCGTCGTCGTGTCTTTCAGCCCCACAATAGCGCCGATATCGCCGGTGTAAGCGGTCTGGACTTCTTCACGATGGTTGGCGTGCATACGCAGGATGCGCCCGACACGTTCTTTTTTGCCCTTAGTCGAGTTAAATACATACGTACCCGCTTCAAGCGTACCGGAGTACACACGGAAGAATGCCAGTTTACCCACGAAGGGGTCGGCCATAATCTTGAATGCCAGAGCGGAAAACGGCTCGTTGTCATCCGCCTTGCGTTCGGCCGGTTCTTCCGTGCCGGGAACAATACCCGATACGGGAGGGATGTCCAAAGGAGACGGCATATAGTCGACAACGGCGTCGAGAAGCATCTGAACTCCTTTGTTCTTGTATGCGGAACCGCACAGCACGTAGACCATGGCATTTGTTACAACCGCTTTACGAATGGCTTTTTTCAATTCTTCCGCGGAAAGCTCTTCGCCTTCCAAATATTTTTCCATGAGAGCGTCGTCCGTTTCGCAGACGGCTTCTACCATGATTTGACGATATTCCTCAGCCCGGTCTTTCATATCGTCAGGAATATCGACGATATTGATTTCCTTGCCGAGGTTATCACCGTATACTTCGGCCTTCATGGTTACAAGGTCGATAATGCCGGTGAAGTCGTTTTCAGCGCCGATAGGCAGCTGAATGGCCACGGCATTCGCCTGGAGCCGTTCCTTCATCATATCGACACAATTCAGGAAGTTGGCGCCTGTCGTATCCATTTTGTTAATAAACGCAATACGCGGAACCTTGTAGTGTTCAGCCTGACGCCATACGGTCTCGGACTGAGGTTCTACGCCGCCTTTTGCGGAGAAAACGGCAACGGAGCCGTCGAGCACACGCAAGGAACGTTCAACTTCAACAGTAAAGTCAACGTGCCCCGGAGTATCGATGATATTGATACGGTGATCCTTCCAGTGAGCCGTTGTAGCTGCGGACGTGATCGTAATACCGCGTTCCTGTTCCTGTGCCATCCAGTCCATGGTAGCGGCACCGTCATGAACTTCGCCGATCTTATGGACACGGCCGGTATAGAAAAGGATACGTTCCGTTGTCGTGGTTTTACCGGCATCAATATGAGCCATAATGCCGATATTTCTTGTTTTTTCCAAGGAATATTCTCTTGCCACGATAATCTTCCACTCCTCAATAGTAGTACTTTAGTCTTACCAGCGATAATGCGCAAAAGCTTTGTTCGCTTCCGCCATCTTATGAGTATCTTCCTTCTTCTTGACGGCAGCGCCCGTATTGTTGAAAGCGTCCATCAATTCAGCGGCAAGTTTTTCTTTCATTGTGCGTTCGCCGCGTTTACGGGCATAGCCTACAGTCCAACGGATACCGAGAGAGAGCCGGCGGTCGGCCCGCACTTCAACGGGAACCTGGTAATTGGCGCCGCCGACACGGCGGGCACGAACTTCCAGGACAGGCATAACATTATTGAGAGCCTGTTCAAATACTTCCATAGGATCTTTATTCATTTTGGAACGGATAATATCGAAAGCATCATACACGATGGATTCGGCAATGCCTTTTTTACCGTCCAACATTACTTTATTAATGAAGCGCGTAACAAGTTTGGAATGATATACCGGATCCGGCAATACATCGCGCTTCGGCACGGGGCCTTTTCTGGGCATGTCTAATTCCTCCTTAAAATGTAAGTCATCAAATTACTGCGGGCAAATTTTATTTGCTCTTTTTAGCGCCGTATTTCGAACGGGACTGCTTGCGATCCGCAACGCCTGCGGTATCCAACGCACCGCGAACGATATGATAACGCACACCGGGAAGGTCTTTGACACGACCGCCGCGAATTAAAACAACACTGTGTTCCTGTAAATTGTGGCCAATGCCGGGAATATAAGCTGTCACTTCAATAGAGTTCGTCAAGCGGACACGGGCCACTTTACGCAAAGCGGAGTTAGGCTTCTTGGGCGTAGCCGTGTATACACGGGTGCAGACACCGCGTTTCTGCGGGCAGTTTTTCAAAGCCGGAGCAGTGGATTTTTTTACAGATGTCTGACGGCCTTTACGAACCAATTGGTTAATTGTCGGCATATGGGCACCTCCTCTCTAAACAATTAGATTTATATTGTAATCACCACGGGGCAATGCCCTTTATGATGATATTACCGAAATTATTTTAACAAACCGACGGCTGCCGCTTTGACTTTAATGCGGCAGGCAGTTCCCAGTTCCGCCATCGTATATTCCTCATTGACGGGAACCCCGATTGCGGCGGCACAGTCCGTCAGGGGACGAGTGACCTTTGTATCGCTGTCCCTGGCAATATACAAGGCGGACACTTCGTTCCGTTTCATCGCTTTCAAAGTCTGTTTGGCTCCGACCGTTTTCCTGGCCGCTTGCAGCACTTCCAAGCTCACGAAACTCACTCCTTACCCATGCAAATTAGACGCAGTGTACACTGCGACACTTACGTATTGTAGCATTCCCCTATTTGTCTGTCAATCCTTTTATGCCGAAAGTCTGCGCAAATTCTCCATTCATTATCACACGTACCCAAGTGTCCCTTTCTTAAGAGGTATTTAAAATTTACGGCAGAAAAATTTTTATTTTTCTTCTTTGTTATTTTATATTTGAGAGTTACTATCATTTATGATACAGTAAATAAAGCAACGCATACAGAAAAATTATTCAATATATTGTTTCAATTGAAGGAGGCTTTATGAACAAACGGATATTCACGGTATTTCTCATTTCGTGCCTGTCTTTGCTGCTGCTCACGGCCTGCGGCGGCGAAACGGCATCAGAGAAAAAAGCGGAGAAACTGCGTGTCGTTACAACCACCACCATGCTTGCCGATTTAGCCGTCCAAATCGGCGGTGCTGACGTAAACGTAACCGGTCTAATGGGGCCGGGTGTCGATCCTCATTTATACCAGGCGAGTGCGGGAGATGTACAAACATTGTCCGACGCGGAACTTATTATTTGCAACGGGCTCCATTTGGAAGGGAAAATGGGGGACGTGCTGAAAAACATGGAAAATCGGAATATCCCCGTTATTTATGTCTCCGACAGTCTTGAACCCGAACGCATCCTGACCTTTGAAAGCGGAGGCGTATCGGCGCAGGATCCTCACATTTGGTTTGACGTGGAAAATTGGAAAAAAGCGGCGGCGGCCGTAGAAAAAGGCTTAGCCGAAAAGGATCCCGCCCATGCCGCCCAGTATAAAGAGCGGAAGGAAAACTATTTACATCAGCTGGAAGACGCAAATGATTATATCCGTCGCAGAGCCGCCGAAATACCGGATAATTCCCGTATTCTCGTGACGGCACATGATGCCTTCCAGTATTTTGCCCGTGCCTACGGGTTTCAGGTACGCGGCCTGCAGGGAGTCAGCACGGCCTCGGAAGCGGGAACCCGCGATATGACCGATTTGGTGCAGTTCATTATAGATCATAAAATAAAAGCGGTCTTCGTAGAGTCATCGGTGCCTCATAAAACAATCGAAGCCGTACAGGAAGCCTGCCGGGCCAACGGCTGGGAAGTCGCCGTCGGCGGCGAGCTTTATTCGGATTCCCTGGACTCGCCCGACAGACCTGCCGGCACGTATATCGGCATGGTCAAAGCAAACATAGATACGATCGTCGATGCATTGAAATAAGGAGCCTTTCCATGAAATGGGCAGTAGAAATAGAAGATATGACCGTGGCATACGATATGCATCCCGTCCTTTGGGACGTGGACATGAAGGTGCCGCAAGGGGCATTGGCCGCCGTACTCGGGCCTAACGGAGCCGGCAAGTCCACTCTCCTGAAAGCGGCGCTCGGCCTTCTTACCGCAGTTTCCGGCAGGGTTAAATTTTATGTTAACGGTACATTGGCCGTTTTCAAAGAAGATAAAAAACAAATCGTCTATGTCCCGCAAAGCGGCAGTGTCGACTGGGATTTCCCCACAACCGTGCTGGATGTGGTCCTCATGGGGCGCTACGGGCATCTCGGCTGGCTGCGGCGGCCGGGGAAAAGGGACAAAGAAATGGCGTTAGCCGTACTCGAAAAAATCGGTATGGCCGATTACAGAAACCGGCAGATCAAACAGCTTTCCGGTGGGCAGCAGCAGCGAGTATTTCTGGCTCGGGCACTGGTACAGGAAGGGGAGATTTATTTTATGGACGAGCCCTTTAAGGGCGTCGATAAAAAAACGGAAGAAACTATCATCGCTATTCTTAAGGAAATGAAACATCAGGGCAAAACAGTCGTCGTCGTCCATCATGATCTGAACACGGTCCGTTCCTATTTCGACTGGGTAACACTGCTTAACGTGCGTACGATCGCTTGCGGCAGAACGGAGGACGTGTTTACCGCCGAAGCACTGAAAAAAACATATAATCTGCAAGAGGCCGCCCTATGATGTTATGGAACGAATATACCTTCCGTATCATTATTGCGGGAGCCGCCATTCTCGGCTTAGCGGCAGGAATTGTCGGCACATTCGCAGTACTGCGCAAAGAAAGCCTCGTAGGGGACGGCCTCTCTCATGCCGCCCTCCCCGGCATCGCTCTCGCCTTCCTGTGGACCGGTACAAAAGAAACGGGATGGCTGCTTTTGGGCGCCACTGTATCGGCCGTTCTGACATCATGGCTGATTACACTGACCGTCCAATATACGAAAATAAAATTCGACGCCGCGCTGGCCACGCTGCTGTCCTCCTTTTTCGGCTTCGGGATGGTGCTGCTTACATATATACAAAGTCTCAATAACGCCGCCCAGGCGGGGCTTACCAAGTTTATCTTCGGCCAGGCGGCTTCCATGATGCTTCGCGATGTATATATCACCTCCGGCACTGCACTGCTGATAATCCTGACCGTTCTGGTTTTCTGGAAAGAGCTTAAACTCATCGCCTTTGATACTGAATACGCGGAAACGCTGCAAATACCGGTTACGGCCGTTACCGTTATTTACAGAGCCATGTTGATCTTAACCGTTATTATCGGCATTCAAACCGTAGGCGCCGTTCTGATCAGCTCACTGCTCATCGCCCCCGCCGCAGGCGCCCGTCAATGGACGGACAAGCTCGGTACAATGACCGTGCTTGCCGGATTGTTCGGCGCCCTCTCCGGAATCGGCGGCGTATGGTGGAGCGCTTCCGTATCGAAACTGCCGACAGGACCCGCCATTATTATCATGTTGTCCGTCTTTGTCCTGACAAGCTTGCTTCTGTCTCCGAAGTACGGGATACTGTGTCGTCTGAAAAGGAGGCTGGCCGTTTTTCATGAGCGCGCAAAATGAGATTCTTTTGATCATTACTGTCACAGCCGTCCCTGCAGCATACCCGGCGTATTTCTGGTTCTGCGCCGTATGTCCATGACAGCCGACGCCATTACGCATACCGTCCTCTTAGGTATCGTTATCGCATATTTTCTTACCAGGGACCTGTCCTCTCCTCTTTTGCTCCTCGGCGCCGCCGCAACGGGAATTCTGACCGTCTGGCTGACAGAATTGCTTTACCGCACCAAACTGGTCACGGAAGACGCGTCTGTCGGCATCATTTTCCCGCTCCTTTTCTCCATTGCCGTCATATTGATTACTCTGTACGGCAATAATGTGCATTTAGACACGGATACCGTTCTCCTGGGAGAGATCGCATTCACTCCGTTCGAACGTGTTCACTGGGGCAATTACGATTGGGGACCTGCGGCGCTGTGGTCGACGGGGACCGTCTGCCTGCTTAATGCGCTTATTACAGGCTGCCTTGCCAAAGAATTCAAATTATCCGCATTTGATCCTCTGCTGGCGGCATTTTACGGGTTTCGTCCGGTATTATTGCACTATGTGCTGATGACGCTGGTCTCCCTGACTGTCGTCGTATCCTTTCAGGCAGTCGGGGCAATTTTAGTCATCGCCCTGATGATAGGGCCCGCCGCCATTGCGTATTTATTCGCCAAATCCCTGCAAAATATGCTCATTTACGCGGTCGTCATCGCAGCCGTTGCCGCCGTGAGCGGTACAAAAGCCGCTTTTTTTCTGAACGTGTCCATTGCCGGCACGGTCGCTTCCGTTATCGGCCTGCTCTTCATTATGACCATCATTACGGCGCCGCGCATCGGTATTGTGGCTAAAATACGCCGCAGGAGGTATTTACGTATCCGCTGCGGTGAATAGACTATGTTGTTCCATGTCTTTACTCATCAGGATACGGCCGAAGCCGTCACGGAAAACGGCACGGGCACTATACATGAGCATCTGTACTGGTCTCCCTTGTTTCTCAGAAAGATCGCCAGACGTCTTATAAAACAACAGCTGCTGATCACGGAAGACGGGATCTATAAATTGTCGGAAAAAGGACTGAAGCGGATAAAAGAATGCAATATACTGAAACCGGTCGATTAACGGACACGGCCGCCAAGAAAACCATGTGAGGCCGCATAAGTCATAAACCGCAATATAAAATACTACGCAAAAATAACAAAGTAATTCGGAATATATGTTATTTTATGCAGCAACAGGAGTGTATTATGAAATTGGAACCGATAAAACGCCAACGCTTGATTGTATCGTTTATTATGACAACACTTACGTTGACATCGGGGATTTCCCTGCAGGTAAGGGCGGCGACCGATGAAGCCGACACTACGTATTACACACAGAATGTCGTCATCACCTCCTCCGCCATGACCGATCCGTTACTTACCTCCACAAACCCGCAAAAGCCGCGGCAGCCCGTACCGGCTGCCGAC
>NZ_JH417580.1:62224-74209 GCF_000239275.1 Megasphaera geminata F0357
ACCGGCTGCCGACGGCGGCGGTTACTTGAAAAATGTTACGGGCTTTACGCTTGTCCGTAAAGGAGGTATCAGCGGCGACCCGCTCTTGCGCAGCCTGGGCGGCTCTCGGCTCAATGTGCTCATAAACGGCGGCAGTCTTTACGGCGGCTGCCCGGGCCGGATGGATCCGTCCGTAACCTACGCGTTCCCGGAAACCTTCAGCCGCATCAATATTATCAAAGGTCCTCAAAGTGTCCGTTACGGCGCAAACCTGGCAGGCACAGTCATTTTTGAACGCGATACGAAGAGGTTCACCTCTGCCGGAATACGCGGCAATATAGGCATGTTGGGCGGCAGCAATCATCGCTTCGACAACCTGTTCGACATTACGGCGGGCAATGAAAAAGGATATGCCCGTTTCATTCAGACACGCAATTATTCCCGCGACTATCGCGACGGCGGCGGCCAGACCGTGCATTCTCGCTACGACCGACACAGTCTGACCGGCATCATCGGTATTACGCCGGATAAAAACACTCTTTTTGAACTGTCATATGACAAGAGCCGCGGCAAAGCGGCTTTTGCACACGGTATGATGGACGGCAGACAGTTTGATCGCGACAGCTGGGCGTTAAAATTCCGCAGGGATCTGGTATCTCCCCATATTGCAGGCATCGATATCGACATATACCACACTACGATCGATCACATCATGGACAATTACAGTCTTCGTCCGGTCCCGCCCCGTAAGATGCCGATGGGTACGGATGTAAAGCGCACGCTGTACGGTATACGCACAGTCTTCGACCTGGTATTTTCCGATACCTCATTGGGCGCCATAGGGTTTGATTATCAGAAACAGGATCATTTCTTTGCCGTGGCGCCGGAAGGAAAACCCGTAGGCGCATTCAGTAAAGACATGTCTATCCGGAATTACGGAGTTTTCGCGGAATACAGTCATTTTTTCGGTAAACAGGACAGCTTCCACAGCGGACTGCGGTATGATCGGGTAATTAACGACTATTTACCGTATATAGGCCGTAATATGTCCGGCAAAAAGACACTCGACCTCCTTCCCGGAAATACGTCTTTTAACGGATACAGCGGCTTCTTACGGTATGAACATAAAAACAGGAAGAAACCGCTGACTTTCTACATAGGATTGGGGCACGCCGAACGCCCGGCGGACTATTGGGAGTCGTTCACCAGCTGGAAGGCGAAGAGTAACCGTCTCAATCCGCAGGGAACCGCCGTCAGCCCGTCGACAGGCCTGCTGTCTCCGGAAAAAAACACACAGCTCGATATAGGCTGGATATACGCCGGCAAAAAAGACAGGGGCAGTATCTCTTTCTTCTACAGCGATATCCGTGATTTTATCATGCGGACACCGCAGACTTACATCAACACGGACGCCCGCCTCTATGGGCTGGAAGCGGATTATACGCACCATTTTACGCCTCATTGGACCTTGTCCGCGACAGCCGCGCTGACACGCGGCAGCGACCGCAGACAACATGCCCCCCTACCTCAGCTCGCCCCGTTCGAGACCGATGTAAGCCTTAAATACCGCCATTCCGCCTGGGAAGCCGGCCTCCTCTGGCGTATCATGGCAAGTCAAAAGCGCTGCCGTCCCGGCTATGGCAGTGAAACGGGCGTCGATACGGCGCCTACAGGCGGTTTCGGTATTGTCTCGTTAAATGCCGCCTATAAGGCAACGGACGCCATGACTTTTTCCTGCGGCATAGATAATATCTTCAATAAGAATTATGCCGAATTCGTCAGTTACAAAGAGGCAACTATCAGTAATCTGGGCATCATCGGCCATGAACACATCAATGAGCCGGGCCGTACAGTATGGTTCAAAGCAAATTACCGGTTCTAAGCGATCATCCCGAAATTCAAAAGAACGGACAAACCGGCACGGGAAAGAGCAGGGGGTTCTCAGCGATTACGCGCTGAGAACCCCCTGCTTTATCCGTTCGAGTCGGGAACTGCTTTGTTACAGCCTCTTTTATGACAAAAGCGTCCTCCTTTTATACCGGCAAGGCTTCATAATCGGAAAGCTGCGGGCAGACACTGACAAAAATAAAATCTTCTTCACCCGTATTGACCATTCCGTGGCACACGCCCTTCGGCGTCACGACGATCTTACCGGCGGATACGGGCACTTTTTCATCCTCAGCAGGGTGAAATACCCCCGTCCCCTGCAAACAAATCCAAACGTCTTCACCCTTGTGATGAACATGGTCCCGAACGGCCTGCCCCGGTTTCATAACCCAGACGGACAAACTCGTTGAATCGGTGCTGCGGATAACTGTTTTCAAGGCTTTCTCCTCACTCTGTTTTGCATACGCGGAAATTTCATAGACTCTCTGTTCCATAGACACATACCTCCCGGATATAATTCCTTGCGCATACCGATAGTTTACCTTACATGCTTTCTTTCAGGATATCGACGATTTCCTGTCGGCTCAGTTCTCTATATCCGCCGTTCAGGATAAACGTCGCATCGGCAACACCTTCCACCATATCGGCCGTCATGCCCAGTTCGGCCGCATGCATGACGACGCCGATTTCTTTCATGTATGCCTGCATGCGGTTGAGCCCCTCCGCCGCCGCTTCTTCATCACTGAGGACCGTCGGGTCAACATCCCAGACGTTAACGGCATACCGTTTAAACTTCGGCAACCCGTCTTTCATAATATGGCGATAATACGGCAGGGAGACGGCAGCCAATGTCATGCCGTGAGTCGCATCCGTATAGGCGCCCATAGCCTGGCCGAGCATATGGACCATCCAGTCCGTCCTCTTCCCTTTGGCGACAAGCGTATTGAGCGCCCAGGTCGCCGTCCACATGATATTGCTGCGCGCCTCGTAATCCTGCGGATTCCTTACGGCAATGCGAGCCGAATGGATCAGGGAACGCAGGAGCCCTTCCATAATGTAATCGGACGTGTTGTCATCCGTACCGGAAAAATACTGTTCCAGAATATGGGACATAATATCAAAGAAACCGGCAACCATTTGATACTTAGGCAACGTAAACGTATATTCCGGATTAAGGACAGAGAATTTCGGAAAGACATCTTCTTTAAAGACACGACCGATTTTGCGTTTCTGCGCATGATTGGTAATAACGGAACCGCCGTTCATTTCCGAACCCGTGCCGACCATGGTAAGGACACATCCGACGGGGATAATCTTATTGTCCACCCGTTCCTGGCGGACATAGTATTTTTCCCACGGATCATCTTCACAATAAGCCGACACGGCTACGCCTTTGGCATAGTCACAGACAGAACCGCCGCCGACGGCAAGAAGCAAATCGGCATCGTGCTCTTTAGCGATTTTCGCGCCTTCCGTAAGCTTATCGGACGTGGGATTGGGCATAACTCCCGCATCTTCAACGACATCCTTGCCGTTGGCTTTGAGGATCGCCGTGACGCTGTCATAAATACCGTTCTTTTTAATAGAACCGCCGCCGTAAATAAGCACGACTTTATTGCCGTACTTCGGCAATTCCCGCTGCAAATAATCGAGGGCCTTCGGGCCGAAATATAATTTGGTCGGATTAACATATTCAAAGTTGCCTAACATAAGGGTACCTCCTTATACACTTCATGAAACAGGACAGAACTACGTAGTATACGTACGTTCGTTTTCCGAAAAGCTTACCTTCGAAAGGACATGTTTTCCGCCCGGGTACGGCAAGAGACCCATCATACGATGAGTCTCTTGCCCATACCGCCGCGGCGGCGTTATTTTCATTCATTTCCGGTCAATGAGGGAGCGGTCGGCTCACTTTCTTCTTCCGTTTCATATTCAATGATGGGAATCGGTTTGACCACCTTAACCTTGCGATAACGGCTCATGCCCGTACCGGCCGGGATAAGCTTGCCGATAATGACATTTTCCTTGAGCCCCAACAGAGGATCGACTTTCCCTTTAATAGCCGCATCCGTGAGGACACGCGTCGTTTCCTGGAAGGATGCCGCCGAAAGGAAGGACTCCGTAGCCAAAGCGGCTTTCGTAATGCCGAGAAGCATGGCTTTGCCTGCAGCCGGTGCACCGCCTGCAGCCCGGATACGACGGTTCGTATCTTCGTACGTATTCAGCTCCACATAATCGCCCGTCAACACGTCCGCATCGCCGGCATCTTCAATCTTCATCTTGCGGAGCATTTGGCGAACGATAACTTCAATATGTTTATCGTTAATTTCAACGCCCTGTGACTTGTATACCTTCTGCACTTCATATACGAGGTAGCGCTGTGTGGCTTCTACGCCCTGAATGCGGAGAATATCATGAGGGTTGATGGAACCCGCCGTAATACGGCTCCCCTTTTCAATTTCATCACCTTCGCGCACGACGAGATGCGCACCGTACGGAATGGTATAACTTCGTTCGTCACCGTCTTTCGCCGTAACGTGTACGATATGGATGTCTTCGTGGTCTTCTTTTTCCGTAATGGTGACTACCCCGTCAATTTCCGTAACGACGGCATTGCCTTTCGGTTTACGTGCTTCGAACAATTCTTCGACACGCGGGAGCCCCTGTGTGATATCGCCGGCAGAAGCGACCCCGCCCGTATGGAAGGTACGCATCGTCAGCTGCGTGCCCGGCTCGCCGATAGACTGTGCGGCAATAATGCCAACGGATTCACCGACATTGACCTTGCCGCCCGTACCGAGGTCACGACCGTAGCACTTGGCGCAAACACCGTAACGACTGCGGCAGGTAAGGACGGAACGGATGCGGACGGCATCGTAGTATTTAACGACTTCTTTCGCCTGGTCTTCCATGATTTCTTCATTCATGGGCACGATGACTTCGCCCGTATCCTTATTGATGAGCGTTTCCGCCGCCGTTCTGCCGACGATGCGGTCTGCCAGCGGTTCGATAACACCGTCGCCTTCAACGATAGCCGTCACTTCAATACCGCGGATATCATTGTTGCGAACTTTAACTTCGTCAACATCGCTCATAAGTATCCGTTCAATAGCTTCTTCCGTAAGCGCCGTACCGGCCGGGCAAATTTCCGTGCCCGCTGAATCGTACACAGTTTTTTCGACGGTTTTGCCGAGCATGTTCCCAATCATCGCTTCGCGAAGAGCGGCACGGATATTTTCTTCGGGCGCACCCAGGCTGACCGTTTCAATCGTATTCGTATGGTTCAGATCGTCATTGATATCCATCTGACTGCCGCGAAGGGACAGCTTGGGGATTTTATGTTCAATAACGACTTCCAAATCGTCATTGCTTAAAATGTGTTCTTCCGGGAAGATGAGATCGCCCGTTTCTTCATCGACGACATTACGGGCGAGGACACGGCCGATAAGCTTATCACGCAAAAGATTGACGGCCTGACGCACGGAGCCGGCAAGGCGAGCGCGTTCACGCACGAGATCGAGCCCGAATACATCGCAGTCATCTTCACGGACGATAACATCCTGGGACACATCGACAAGGCGGCGGGTCAGATACCCTGAATCGGCAGTACGGAGAGCCGTATCGGCCAAGCCCTTACGGGCGCCGTGCGAAGAGGTGAAGTAGTCCAATACGGACAGGCCTTCACGGAAATTTGCTTTAATCGGCAGGTCGATAATCCGGCCGGACGGATCGGCCATCAACCCGCGCATGCCGGCAACCTGGCGAATCTGCTGCTTATTACCGCGCGCACCGGAATCAGCCATCATAAAGATCGAGTTGAACGGATCCATGTTATCCATCATGGCTTCCGTAACGTCTTCCGTGGCTTTTTCCCAGAGCGCGATCGTCTTACGATAACGTTCATCCTCCGTAATCAGGCCGCGCATAAACATCTGCGTAACCTTGAGTACCTGTGCATCCGTTGCACTGAGAACGGCTTTCTTTTCGGCCGGAACCTGAATATCGGAAATAGCGATGGACATGCCTGCCTGACGGGCGTAATGGTAACCCGTAGCTTTGATACGGTCAAGAAGTGCCGCCGTTTCCGTATTGCCGACGAGGTGGAAGCATTCGGCGACGAGCTTGCCTATTTGTTTCTTATTCATTAGAACGCCGAGGCATTCTACATCGACGTACTCTTTTTCCGCTTTAAACGCGGCAACCGCTTCCTGATCGATCTTCCTGACGACTTTCGGACGGACCCGGGTCAAGTCGATACCGAAAGCCTCCTTCAGGCCCGTAAATCCATAATCGAGAATACGGCCGTCTTCATTCTTGATTTTGATCAGATGACCGTCATCGATCAAGTCGTTTTCATAAGCAAAGACGACATCCTGCGGATTCGTGAAAACCATGACCCTGTCCGTATGGTAACGGCGCAGTTCTTCGTAGAGCTGATTGTTGTAAACCATACGCCCCGCCGTCGTTTCGATAAGGCCGCGGCCGGGAATGCGCACCTTAATAAGCGCACCGATATCGATCACCTTTGCGTCATAAGCGAGCATAACTTCTTCAAAACCGGAAAACAATTTGCCTTCGCCGCGAGAGCCCGGTTTAACCATGGTCAGATAGTACGCGCCGAGCACCATATCCTGTGTCGGGACGGCAACGGGTTTGCCGTCTTTCGGCGCCAAAATATTATGAGCCGAAAGCATGAGCGTACGCGCTTCAGACTGAGCTTCCACCGAGAGCGGCAAATGGCAGGCCATCTGGTCGCCGTCGAAATCGGCATTGTACGCCGTGCAGACAAGGGGATGGAGCTTGATGGCGCGTCCTTCCCAAAGGATCGGCTCAAAAGCCTGGATCCCGAGACGATGCAGCGTAGGGGCGCGGTTCAGGAGAACGGGATGCTCTTTGATTACGCCTTCCAGGACATCCCATACCTTCGGGTTGACGCGTTCAACTTGTTTCTTTGCGTTTTTGATATTCGTGGCGTCGCCTGTTTCAACAAGCTTTTTCATAACAAAAGGCTTGAACAGTTCAAGGGCCATTTCCTTCGGCAGCCCGCATTGATGCATTTTCAATTCGGGGCCGACAACGATAACGGAACGGCCGGAATAGTCGACGCGTTTGCCGAGCAGATTCTGACGGAAACGCCCCTGTTTCCCTTTGAGCATATCCGAGAGGGATTTTAACGCCCTGTTGCCGGGGCCCGTTACGGGCCGGCCGCGACGGCCGTTATCAATGAGCGCGTCAACGGCTTCCTGAAGCATGCGCTTTTCGTTACGTACAATAATATCCGGCGCCCCCAGTTCCAGCAGACGGCTCAACCGGTTATTGCGGTTAATAACACGGCGATACAGATCATTCAGATCGGACGTGGCAAAACGGCCGCCGTCAAGCTGTACCATCGGGCGCAGTTCAGGCGGAATGACCGGGACCGCGTCCAAAATCATCCACTCCGGTTTATTGCCGGAATGAAGAAACGCTTCAATGACTTCAAGACGGCGGATGGCGCGTATGCGGCGCTGTCCGGAAGAATCGTGAAGTTCTTTGCGGAGTTCCCCGTCGAGTTCCTTCAGGTCGAGATTCTGAAGCAATTCTTTAATTGCCGCCGCACCCATGCCGACACGGAATTTTTCACCGTACATATCAAGGTTCTGACGGTATTCCGATTCTGTCAGGAGCTGCTTTTTCTGCAACGGCGTATCGCCCGGATCAAGGACGATATATGAAGCAAAGTAAAGCACCTTTTCCAGGGACCTCGGCGAAATGTCGAGAACCAGCCCCATCCGGCTGGGGATACCCTTGAAATACCAAATATGCGAAACGGGCGTAGCCAATCGGATATGGCCCATCCGCTCACGCCGCACCTTGGCACGCGTTACTTCAACGCCGCAACGATCGCAGACGACGCCTTTAAAACGAATCCTTTTATACTTGCCGCAGTGACATTCCCAGTCTTTTGTAGGGCCGAAAATGCGTTCACAGAACAACCCGTCCCTCTCCGGCTTTAATGTACGATAATTAATGGTTTCCGGTTTTTTCACTTCACCGTGGGACCATTCAAGAATCTTTTCCGGCGAGGCCAGGCCGATTCGCATGGAATCAAATTCATTTACGTCCAGCACTAATACCGCTCCCTTCTGTACCGCTTCTTATTCTTCCGTATCGTCATTCATGCCGTCGGCAGGAGACGAATCATAGCTCATGCCGATTAAATCGTCTTCACCGCCGTTATCCGCCGGTGCGTCGGCTTCTTCAATACCGGCATCTTCTACGGATTGGCCGGCAGTATCAGCCGCCCCTTCGCCTTCCATAATATGACGCATTTCATCATTCTTACCTGCATCCCCGTCCGCATCGTCTTCGTCGTCCAACTCCTTAATAATAACCTCTTCGCTGTCTTCATTAAGGATCTGAACATCCAGCCCGATAGCCTGCAATTCTTTAAGGAGCACCTTAAAGGATTCGGGAACGCCCGGTTCGGGAATATTTTCGCCTTTAACAATCTTTTCATATGCTTTTACGCGCCCGACAACGTCATCGGACTTGACAGTAAGCATTTCCTGCAACGTATACGCCGCACCGTACGCTTCAAGGGCCCATACTTCCATTTCACCGAAACGCTGTCCGCCGAACTGGGCTTTGCCGCCGAGGGGCTGCTGCGTGACGAGGGAGTACGGACCGGTCGAACGGGCGTGAATTTTATCGTCGACAAGATGATGCAGCTTGAGGAAGTATGTATACCCGACTGTAACGCGACGGTCCATCGGTTCGCCCGTGCGGCCGTCATAAAGGACCGTTTTACCGTCATCGGGAAGGCCCGCCAGACGCAACGCCTCGAATACGTCTTCCGCGTGAGCACCGTCAAAAACAGGGGTGGCAATATGGACACCCGCTTTATCCGGACGGACCATGCCGTATGTATCGATATCATAACCGACAGCTTTCAATTTATCTGCCAGCTTGTTGTCCGGATTCAAGATCTGGACACCTATTTCATGCATGGCCCAGCCGAGATGGGTTTCCAGAATCTGACCGATATTCATGCGGGAAGGTACGCCTAGGGGATTCAATACAATCTGGACGGATGTGCCGTCCGGGAGAAAGGGCATGTCTTCCTGACGCATGACGCGGGAAACGACCCCCTTGTTCCCGTGGCGGCCGGCCATTTTATCGCCTTCGTGGATCTTACGTTTTTGAGCGATATAAACGCGGACCAGATTATTGACGCCGGGCGGCAATTCATCGCCGTTCTCCCGTGAAAAAACACGGACTTTCACGACTTTGCCCGATTCCCCGTGAGGCACGCGCAAAGACGTATCGCGAACTTCCCGTTCCTTATCGCCGAAGATGGCGCGAAGAAGGCGTTCTTCCGGCGTGAGTTCCGTTTCGCCTTTCGGCGTTACTTTCCCGACGAGGACATCGCCGGGAAATACATCGGCGCCGACCATAATAATACCGTCTTCATCAAGGTTTTTCGTGCTGTCTTCGCTGACATTCGGAATTTCCCGGGTAATTTCTTCTGCGCCCAGTTTCGTATCGCGCGCATCGCATTCGTATTCTTCAACATGAATAGACGTGTAAATATCGTTTTTCGGCAATTCTTCACTGAGAAGTACGGCATCTTCATAGTTATAGCCTTCCCAGGGCATATACGCGACGAGGATATTGTACCCCAATGCCAATTCACCGCCGTCCGTAGCCATGCCGTCGGCAAGAACCTGGTCCTTTTCGACCCGTTCCCCTTTATAGACGACCGGCCGTTGGTTAATGCACGTGCTTTGATTGGAGCGCACGAACTTAATAAGTTTATATGTATCAAGACCGCCTTCATCCGTATCGACGATGATTTCATCGCCCGTTACACGAACGATCGTACCGGCGCGTTTTGCCAGAACGCAGACGCCGGAGTCGCAGGCGGCCTTATATTCCATGCCCGTACCGACGAGAGGCGCCTGTGTCCGGAGCAAGGGAACTGCCTGCCGCTGCATATTGGCACCCATGAGAGCACGGTTGGCATCGTCATTTTCAAGGAAGGGGATCATGGATGTACCGACGGAAACCACTTCTTTCGGCGATACGTCCATAAAATCGACGCGTTCGCGGGCAACTTCCAGGACGGCTTCGCCGTGGCGGCAGGCAACGCGTTCGTTGACGAAGGTGCCGTCTGCCGCGAGCGGTTCGTTTGCCTGAGCGATAATATACTGTTCCTCTTCATCGGCCGTAATATAATGCACTTCATCCGTGACGACATGTGTTTTTTTATCGACGCGGCGGTACGGTGCTTCAATGAAACCGAATTCATTCACCTTACTGAAGCAGGCAAGGGATGAAATCAGGCCGATATTCGGGCCTTCCGGCGTTTCCACGGGGCACATACGGCCGTAGTGGGAGTGATGCACGTCGCGGACTTCAAACCCGGCGCGTTCACGGGACAAGCCGCCCGGCCCGAGAGCACTGAGGCGGCGCTTATGCGTGAGTTCGGCCAGCGGATTGGTCTGGTCCATGAACTGGGACAACTGGCTGGAACCGAAAAATTCTTTAATAGCCGCAACGACGGGACGAATATTGATAAGCACCTGCGGCGTAATCGTTTCCGTATCCTGTACGGTCATGCGTTCACGAACAACTCGTTCCATGCGCGTCAGCCCGATACGGAACTGGTTCTGCAGGAGTTCACCGACGCAGCGAAGGCGCCGGTTGCCCAAATGGTCGATATCGTCGACATTGCCGAACCCGTCCATCAAATTGAGGAGATAGCCGATATTGGCAATGATATCTTCCTTGGTAATCGTACGGTGATCAACAGGCAAATTGCTGTTATTGCAAATAATTTTACAAACGGACCCGTCCTGCTTTTCGGCAAAGACTTCGACAAGACCGTCGAAGCCGAAGACACCGCTGTCTTTGATTTTCCGAATTTCGGCAGCGCCGATAACCGTCTGAGCCGGCACGATAAGCTCGCCCGTTTCCCCGTTGACAATCGGCTCATGCAGGGTGAGGCCGAAAAGGCGATGTTCCCAGCCGAGCTTGCGGCCGGCTTTATAACGGCCGACACGAGCCATATCATAACGGCGGGGGTCAAAGAAGAGCCCTTCCAAAGAGGCTGCGGGCGCTTTCTACTGTCGGCGGTTCGCCGGGACGAAGTTTTTTATAGATTTCAACCAGTGCTTCTTCCTGCGATTCGGTAGTATCCTTTTCGAAAGTGGCCTGTAAACGGGGATCATTATTGAAAAGCTGCATAATATCGTCATTTGTGGGCCAACCGAGCGCACGAATCAGGACGGTCGCGGGGATCTTACGATTTCTGTCGATACGGGCATAAACAATGCCGTTCGTATCCGTTTCCAATTCAATCCACGCCCCGCGGTTAGGAATGATCGTCGAACTGTAGAGCCGAATGCCCATGGGATCGATTTCACGGCCGTAATACACGCCGGGCGAACGAACCAGCTGGCTGACAATAACACGTTCCGCACCGTTAATGATAAATGTACCCGTATTCGTAATCAGGGGGAAGTCACCCATGAATACTTCCTGGTCTTTGATCTCACCTGTTTCACGATTCATCAGGCGAATAAGCACACGAAGAGGCGCCGCATAAGTCGTGTCCCGCTCTTTGCACTCGCGAACGGCATATTTCGGTTCACCTAATGAAAAGCTTTCAAAAGACAGGGAAAGATTTCCCGACGCATCTTCGATCGGAGAGATGTCTTTAAATATGTCCTTTAACCCTTTTTCCAAAAACCATTTGTAAGATCCGATCTGCAAATCCAACAAATGAGGCATCTTCAAGACCTCGTTAATCTTTGCATACGTGTATCGAGTTCTTTTCCCTACTTGTACAGGTTTGAACATGCTGTTACTTCACCCCTTATAAAAAGTAAATCGCCTAAAACAGAACGCGCACATCTACAGAGAAAGCGACAAAAAAGCAAGGCTCTGACGTAACGTGAACCTTGCTTAATTTTCCTCTGATTAGGATTCGTTCCCCCGTAAACAAAAATAAGCCTTCTGCCGGATATTCTGCAATAAGTTATTATAGCATACGGGTTAACCTTCGTCAACACAAAAACATGAATCTGTCAAGCACTATTTGTAGGATTACAATACATGTGTTACATCACAACT
>NZ_JH417581.1 GCF_000239275.1 Megasphaera geminata F0357
CATCAAACGTGAAACGAATTCCTGGAAATGGATGGGCTTCTCCGCCGGTCTGGGACTCGTCCTCGCCTATGTATTTGCGCTGGTTACATACAATATATCGCTTCTCGCCGGCCTGGGCGCATAAGAGAAGCAAATTCACCGTAAAAGCGGCGTTCAGATACGAAGGTATTCTTACAGAAAGAAGGCGATTAGTATGACTCCGGCAACATGTATCGTAGGTATCGTAATACTTATTGCAGCCGTTTATATGTTCAAACACGTACGCGGCCTGTTCAAGGGTACCACGGGCTGCTCCTGTGCGACGGCGGCGCAGGCTGCTGTTCGTCTGAAAAAGATACGTCCAAAGGTAACGGCAAATCTCCCTGCTGCGGCGGAAAATAAACGATGCACGTCAAAAGGGGCTTCCTGTACGGGAAGCCCCTTTTCCTGTTCAGACTATTTATCTGCCAATGTCCTGTAAATATCATATTTTTCTTTCGCAAAGTGTTCCGCCTGCGAGAAGAGTTCATCCGCAATTTCCGGGAAAGTCCTCGTAAGAGCGGCATACCGCGTTTCACCCATGAGATAATCACGGAAGGAGGCTTTCGGTTCCTCGGAATCCAAGATAAAGGGATTCTTGCCTGCTTTCTTGAGTTCCGGATTATAGCGATACAAATGCCAGTAACCGCATTCAACAGCTCGTTTCATTTCTTCCTGCGCTCTGCCCATACCGCAGCTGAGGCCGTGATTGATGCACGGCGAGTACGCGATAATAATGGACGGGCCGTCATATGCCTCGGCTTCTTTAATCGCTTTCATAAGCTGGTTCGGATCCGCACCCAACGCGACCTGGGCGATGTAGATATGGCCGTATGTCATGAGGAGACGGCCGAGATCCTTTTTATTGGAACGGCGGCCGGCGGAAGCGAACTGCGCCACTGCGCCGACAGGCGTCGCTTTCGAAGACTGACCGCCCGTATTGGAATATACTTCCGTATCGACGAGCATGATATTGACATTATAGTTCATGGAAAGGACATGATCCAATCCGCCGTAACCGATATCATATGCCCAGCCGTCACCGCCGTACATCCAAATGGTCTTCTTCACAATGTGCTCTTTGTGAGCAAGGAGGTAATCGCGGAGTTCTTTCGCCTTACCCGTGACATTCGCTTTGGCAAGCGCCGCAATATACGCTTTGCTGATACTTTCGGTCACTTCTCCTTCATTCGGCACGCCGAGGGAATCAAGCCATGCCTGAGCGGCCGCTTTCAAATCTCCCTCTGCAAGCGGCAGGAGTTCTTCCGTCTTGAGGCGCAGGTCGTCACGCTGCTGTTCCATGGAAAGGGACATACCGAGTGCGAATTCGGCGTTATCTTCAAATACGGAGTTCGACCAGGCCGGGCCGAACCCGTCCTTGTTAACGGTATAAGACAGGCTGGGCATTGCGGATCCCCATGCCTGCGTGCAGCCT
The DNA here is from genome assembly GCF_000239275.1 of Megasphaera geminata F0357. Classification (GTDB taxonomy): domain Bacteria; phylum Bacillota; class Negativicutes; order Veillonellales; family Megasphaeraceae; genus Megasphaera; species Megasphaera geminata. The sequence goes on from NZ_JH417581.1 coordinate 1,454, forward strand.
GTCGCATTAGCCACGAGCATACGCTGTCCGAAGAGCTGCGTGAGAACTTTCATATACGCCGTTTCGGCACAACCCGCGCAGGCTCCGGAGAATTCAAGGAGAGGCTGGTTGAACTGGCTTCCCTTGACGGAATATTTATCAAGGCCCGTGTCTTTCTGGCTGAGCGTTACGGCAAATTCCCAATTCTCATGTTCATGGAGCTGTGTATCAAGCGGTTCCATAACAAGGGCTTTTTCCTTAGCCGGGCAAACGTTTACACACGTATAGCAACTGTAGCAGTCGAGCGGCGATACTTGAATACGAAAACCGTATTCTTCAAGCCCTCGGCCCGTAGCTTTCTTCGTTTCAAACCCTTCGGGCGCATCAGCCAATTCTTCCTTCGTTGCCAGGAACGGACGGATCGCCGCATGAGGACAAACAAAGGAGCAACGGTTACACTGAATACAATTGTCGGCAATCCAGCGAGGCACGACAGAAGCGATACCGCGCTTTTCGTACTGCGTGGAGCCCATAGGATAAGAGCCGTCCGCATAGGGGACGAATTCACTGACAGGAATGTCATCGCCCTTCTGGAGATTGGACGGTTCAACAATTTTCTTGATGAAATCCGGAATATTGCGGGTATCTTCCTGCGGCGCATCTTCCGGCAAATCAGCCCATGCGGCAGGGATATCCACTTTTACGAGATCACTGAGACCGCGGTCTACTGCCGCCTGGTTCATGGAAACGACTTTAGCGCCCTTCGCCATATACGTTTTGTAAATAGCGGCTTTCATATGTTCGACCGCATCGTCAATGGGCATGATATTGGCCAGTTTGAAGAAGGCCGCTTGCAGGACTGTATTCGTGCGGTTGGCGCCGAGACCGATTTCCTGAGCGATCTTGGAGGCATCAATCGTATAGAACTGAATATTCTTCTTCGCAATTTGACGTTTGACGGAATTGCTCAGGTGCTCTTCCAGTTCCGCCGGCGTCCAGCTGCAGTTGAGAAGGAAGACACCGCCGTCCTTTACTTCACCGACAATATCATAGGTGCTCATGTAAACCGGCTTATGGCAGGCGAGGAAGTCCGCCTGTTTAATGTAATACGTTGAACGAATGGGATTCTTGCCGAAACGCAAGTGTGATTTCGTAACGCCGCCGGATTTTTTCGTATCATATTCAAAATATGCCTGCACGAACATATCCGTATTATCGCCGATAATCTTGATAGAGTTCTTGTTGGCGCCGACAGTGCCGTCAGAACCGAAGCCCCAGAACTTACAGTTGACGATGCCGTCATGGTTGACCGCCAGAGGAACATCCGGAATAGAGAGATTGGTAACGTCATCATTTAAGCCGACAGTAAAGTGAACTTTAGGTTCGGCCTTTTCCATGTTCGCAAAGACCGCGTTAATTGATGCGGGCGGTACGTCCTTCGACGAGAGGCCGTAACGACAGGCGTAGATTTTGGCATCTATATCGGTGTGACGGATAGCCGCGCAAATGTCTTCATACAGAGGTTCTCCGAGAGCGCCCGGCTCTTTAGTGCGATCCATGACAGTAATGCGTTTAACCGTCTTCGGCAAGGCCGCGATGAAGTGGTCAATGGAAAAGGGGCGATAGAGATGAACCTGTACATAACCGGTCTTCTTCCCTTGCGCATTAAGAGCGTCCACCGTTTCCTGAACAGCACCGGTAACGGAACCCATGGCGATGAGAATATCTTCCGCATCAGGCGCGCCGTAGTAGTTGAAGAGTTTATAATCACGGCCCGTAAGAGCGCTGATCTGCTGCATGTATTCATCCACGATCTGCGGCAGGCGATCATACCAAAGATTGCTCGCTTCTTTAGACTGGAAATACATATCCGGATTGGTTACGGTGCTGCGCATAACAGGATGTTCCGGATTAAGACCGTGATGTTTGAAATCATAAAGCGCATCCCTGTCGATGAGTTTCTTCAGTTCTTCTTCCGAAAGCATCTGAATTTTTTGAATTTCATGAGACGTACGGAACCCGTCAAAGAAATGCATGAACGGTACATGACCTTTAATAGCCGACAAGTGCGCCACAGCGGCAAGATCCGCACATTCCTGCACGCTTGCGCTGCAAAGCATGGCAAAGCCGGTATTACGACAGCCCATAACGTCCGAATGATCTCCGAAAATGGACATGGTATGCGTCCCCACCGTACGGGCGGCAATATGAAGAACCACCGGTTTCAGCTGTCCGGATAAACGATGCAACACAGGGATCATAAGCATGAGGCCCTGAGAAGCGGTGAACGTCGAGCAAAGGCTGCCCGTTTCGGCGGCACCGTGAACGGCGCCGATAGCACCGGCCTCAGACTGCATTTCAACGAGCTTAACGGGCTGGCCGAAAAGATTTTTACGGCCGTGAGCCGACCAGGCGTCAACGTGTTCCGCCATCGGGGAAGACGGCGTAATCGGATAAATCGTAGCGACTTCCGTAAAGGAATACGCTACATCGGCGGTTGCCTGATTACCGTCCATAGTTTTAGTAATTTGTTTTACCATTTAGTCTCACTCCTTTTTCACGTACAACGTTTAACTATATTTTCATTATATATATATACGGTATACGTGTCAAGAATAGTTGCCGTACCGTTTATGCATTAATGGATGTGCAATCATTGATTTAGGTCATTCCGCGCATATCTTCTCAATTAGAAATATTACTTACCGAATACTGTCAGTCCGGTACCGCCGCAAAAGAAACCTGTACAATCACCAAAGCGCCGTTCAAAGCCGAAGAGGCGCCGCATCACGAT
>NZ_JH417582.1 GCF_000239275.1 Megasphaera geminata F0357
TATTTCAGAATAACCCCGGAAATAACCATCTGCTGTACCTGATTCGTGCCTTCATAAATCTGCGTTATCTTGGCATCACGCATGTACCGTTCCACCGGGTATTCCCGCGTGAAGCCGTACCCGCCGAATACCTGTACCGCATCCGTCGTCACCTCCATCGCTATGTCCGACGCATATTTCTTGGCAATAGACGCGTCCATGGAGTAGGACTTCCCGTCTCCCTGTCCCATCTGCCACGCCGCTTTGTACACGGCCAGCCGGGCCGTCTCTATCTTTACTTTCATATCCGCCAGCATGAAGGCTATGGCCTGTTTCGTCGCAATGGGTTTGCCGAACTGTACCCGTTCTTTCGCGTATTTAACCGCTTCATTGTAAGCCCCTTCCGCAATCCCCAATGCCTGCGCCCCGACTCCGACCCGTCCGCCGTCCAGCGTCATCATCGCAATCTTGAAACCGTCCCCTTCCTTGCCCAGAAGGTTTTCCGCCGGGATGCGGACATTCTGAAATACGAGTTCTCGCTGGACGGATGCGCGGATCCCCATCTTTACTTCTTCTTTGCCGTAGGTAAATCCTTCCGTCCCTTTTTCCACGATGAACGCGCTCATCCCTTTTGCCCCTTTGGTTTTGTCCGTAGCCGCAAAGACCACCGTAACCTCCGCTTCGCCGCCGTTCGTATTGAATACTTTGGACCCGTTCAGCGTATAAGAGCCGTCTTCATTCTTTACCGCCATCGTACTGCCGTTCAGCGCATCCGTGCCGGCATTGGGTTCCGTCAGTCCGAACGCGCCGAGCTTGGTGCCTTCCGCCAGCGGTTTCAAGTACTTTGCTTTCTGTGCGGGCGTACCGAATTTCCATATCGGCCAGGAGCAGAGCATGGTATGCACTTCAAAGCTCAGGGCGATAGACGGATCCACCTTGGCAATTTCTTCGCACGCCACGGCCAGGCTGAGGAAATCGGCGCCGACGCCGCCGTCTTCTTCCGCCCAGGGGATACCGAGAAGTCCGAGCTGCCCCATTTCGTCAAGGATAGACCGATCGAATGTTTCTTTTTCATCCCGTTCTTTTACGGTCGGCACCAGCCGTTTTTCGGCAAAGTCCCTGGCCAGGTTGGCTATATCCGCCTGCATTTCCGTTAATCTGAAATCCATAATTAATTCCTCCTGAC
>NZ_JH417583.1 GCF_000239275.1 Megasphaera geminata F0357
GCTCACTGGTTCGGTCCTCCACACATTTTTACCTGTGCTTCAACCTGGGCATGGATAGATCACTGTGGTTTCGGGTCTATTCCTTTCGACTTCGCGCCCTCTTCAGACTCGCTTTCGCTTCGGCTCCGCGTCTGCCGCTTAACCTCGCCGAAAAAAATAACTCGCCGGTTCATTCTTCAATAGGCACGCCGTCGCACCTGCATCGTGCTTCGACTGCTTGTAGACATACGGTTTCAGGTTCTCTTCATTCCCCTCCCGGGGTTCTTTTCACCGTTCCCTCACGGTACTCTGCGCTATCGGTCCATATCAGTATTTCGCCTTGGAGGGTGGTCCCCCCTGCTTCCCACAAGGTTCCTCGTGCCCCGTGGTACTCCGGATCCTACCCCTCAGCTCTCTTTACGTCTACCGGGCTCTCACCGTCTGCGGCGCAGGTTCCCACCTGCTTCGACTTCATCCTGCTGTCTTTCGGTAGTCCTCTACCCCGGCGCGGTTTCCCGCCCCGGTTTGGGCTCCGCCCTTTTCGCTCGCCGCTACTGGGGGCATCTCTGTTGATTCCTTTTCCTCCGGCTACTTAGATGTTTCAGTTCACCGGGTGCCCTCCTCTCGTCCGAGAGGTGACAGTACTCCTACTGCCGGGTTTCCCCATTCGGATATCTGCGGCTCTCCGGTTACTTGCACCTCCCCGCAGCTTTTCGCAGCTTATCGCGTCCTTCGTCGGCTGATATGGCCCAGGCATCCGCCGTACGCCCTTTCTTACTTAACTTGCCTCTTTGAGTTTCTAAGGTTGGATCTCTCGTTCTTAGAGATCCTTCTTCTTACGTTTTCTTGTAGTTGTCAAGGTACAG
>NZ_JH417584.1:0-7095 GCF_000239275.1 Megasphaera geminata F0357
TATACCACGTTCCAAATGGAACAATAAGAGGTTTTTAAAAAGATTTAATAATAAGCTCCGTATTGATTGCACTTTCGCCGTTATTTTAGATTGGAAGGTTTGCTTTTCAGTATAATTATATGAATAACGGCAAAAATCCACAATAACAAACCGTATAAATACCAAAACTTATATGAATAGCCCTTCCTTCTAGCTATATTTGCCGGAATCAATGCTAATATAACAGCTGCCCCCAAGCGGTGATTACCCCATGCTGAATACAATAATATAACACCGATAATTGCAACCGTTATATTAAAAGCAAGAAATAATTTATTTTCTCGATTGTTTGAAGGCGGTTCTTTGTCAGGATGTTCCAAATTTGCAATACTGTCCGCTCCATGATATTCAAGAAGTTCCGGCTCTTTTAAGTTCGTTTTATTCTCTGTCTCCATATATTCATCTCCTTACACTGTTTAAACATTTAGATTAAATTACACTGTATCAAGCGATACATAATGTATTAACAAAGATTCCGTGTCATATTAAAATTCAAAAATATATATTTTTATCCGTACACCTCTTTTGTGCCTTCATTTATCGCGACCTATTAGACAGATTCTATAATTTATTATATCTTGCTAAAATTGAAAAGCAGGTTTAAACTACTATTAACTACTATTATAGTCTTGTTTGATATTTTATAGAAAGGAGCGATTTATTATGAAAGACATGACAACAACACGTCAGTTTACTGATTATTTTACTGACTTTGCCCAAAAGTGGGTACCGGATTCTTATGTAATTGCATTAGTACTGACACTTATCGCTTTTATAATGGCTTTTTTTCTAACGCCTACCACCCCGTTGGATATAGTAGTTTCCTGGGGAAAAGGCTTTTGGACGTTATTGGCTTTTGCTATGCAAATGTCCTTGATTGTAATTACCGGTTATGCATTGGCCACTACGCCGGTATGCACACGGCTTATAACGTCGGTATGCAGTAAACCGAATTCTGCTACGGGTGTATACATTTATGCCGTCATACTCTCTGCAATAGGGTTTTATCTAAATTGGGGCTTCGGCCTAGTATTCGCAGCGCTTATCTGCAAAAATCTTGCTACACAGGCACTGAAAAAAAATATAAAGATTGATTACAGATATTTATGCGGCGCTTCATGGACTCCATTTTACATTTGGCATATGGGACTTTCCGGCTCCGCTCCTTTGCTCGTAGCCACTGCGGATCACTTTATGGTAAAAGAGATCGGAGTAATTCCTATATCTCAGACCATATTTCATCCTTATAATTTAATTTTAACAGGAATATCCGTTATTGCTATTCTCGTATTATTCGGTTTCATATTACCACCCAAAGATCCCGGTAAAATGCAATCTATTGAAGAATGGAATCCTGACTTGGTAGTTAAAGAAACACCGCAACAGGAAACTGCACCTCAAATAAAAACTCCCAGCGATTTTGTAACATATACTCCATGGTGCTCCTACCTTGTAGGCCTGATGTTTATTGTCTATTTAGTTTATCATTTTTTCATTTTGGGTAAATCATTAGATATTAATGTACTAAATTTTATATTCCTTACGTTAATTATATTTCTCTACAAGACTCCTGTCGCTATGTTAAAAGCGGTTAAGGCCTCCACACCTGCAGCTTGGGGTGTGATTTTACAATTTCCCTTTTACGCAGGTATTTATGGTATCATGAAATATACAGGCCTGGTTGATACTATTTCATCGTGGGTCATTGCGTTCAGTACGGAAACGACTTTTCCGGCAATAACGGCAATCTTGACCGGTTTTATCAGCTATTTTATCCCTTCCGGCGGCAGCAAGTGGGTTATTGAAGCGCCCTTCCTTATTCCTGCCGGTCAAGCCTTAGGCGTTGCCGATGCTAAAACTATAATCGCCTATATGTTTGGTGGTGACTTAACAGCTCTGGTTCAACCTTTCTTTGCAGTACCTTTTATGGCAGTCTGCGGTTTAGAGTTTAAAGACTTCGTCGGCTATAGCTTTGTGGCTTTCATAGTTCTCGGTATTATAATGATTCTCGGGTTAACGTTTATTCCTTTTACTGTTTAAATTATTTTCAGCAAAGAGGATCTGACAATACGTCATATCTCCCGATCATACGCTTCACCTGGTCATGCGGCCTTGATTTTAACGTTGCCGGCAGAAAGGGCGGTGAAAAATAATATATATTCATAACCAGCAGTTTGTTATCCGGATAAATATCTTTAATGCTGCACAGTACGGCAAAAATTTTTATTTACAGACATAGTATAAGCGAGGTGTTAATATGAAACAACTGTCCGAAATCAAAACAATATGTAATTTAGGTTGCGGAACCATGGGCTTCGGTACAGCCATCTCATTTGCAAAAAGCGGATATAATGTGAACATGTTCGGTCGAAAAGACGCGAGTATCGAACGCGCAATGAAAAACATAAAGTTCACGCTAAACGTAATGATCGAGAATGCCCTTCTCACTAAAGATGAAGCCGCTGAATTATTAGAACGCATTAATGGGGTAACAACCTTAAAAGCGGCGGCTAAAGACGCTGATTTTGTGATTGAATCCGTCGCCGAAGAAGTTTCCATAAAACAAGCGGTATATAAAGAAATGGAAGAATATTTAGACCAAAACATAATATTTGCAACGGACTCCTCCGGACTCAGCCCTACAGAGGTCGCCTCCGTGTTAAAGTATCCCGAGCGGTTCGTAGTCGCCCATTTCTGGAATCCTCCTCACTTAATTCCGCTCGTTGAAGTTGTTCCCGGCGAAAAAACAGCCAAGGAAACAGTAGATATTACATGGAAATTAATGGAAAAAATCGGCAAAAAACCGGTGGCTTTATTAAAAGAAGCGCCCGGTTTCGTCGGTAACCGTTTACAATTTGCCTTACTGCGGGAAGCGCTTCATTGTGTACAAGACGGCATTTGTACTGCTGAAGTGGTTGATACTGTCTGCAAATACAGTATCGGCCGTAGACTTGCTGTAACCGGCCCTTTGGAAACGGCTGATTTGGGAGGTCTTGACATATTTTATAATACTTCAGCTTATTTAAATGCTGATTTATCTGATGACAAAACAGCCTCACCTATAATGAAAAAATGTGTGGATCAGGGAAATTTGGGAGCAAAAACCGGTACAGGGCTTTACGATTGGACCGAATCTGAATTGAACGAAATAAAAAAGAAGAGAGAAGAAATTTTAATTGAATGGTTAAAGAAAGATGCTAAAGGAGAAAAATTTTAATAATCTTTTACCCCTATCTTTTTTCAAGAATATTAAGGGCGAAAGATCGTAACAAAAATCCGCTTCTTTACAGTACCACGTAAAATTAGCGTTAAGCGCAGCAGCACTATTGTTGCTGCGCTTTTTATATGGAAGTCCTCTTTCTTCTTTACAAAATGGAAAGGGCGTCATGCCTGTTCGGCAATAGGAAAATAGCATCGTAACACATGTTGCCGATGCTATTCCGAAAGAGATAGTATTCAATAAATAGTAATTAACGTCTGATTATCCTTAGAAATTCCTTCTACAATCTATTTTTTCGTAACCATCGCTTTACCGTCAGTAACAATTTTTCCGTCTTGATTCGTAACGGTAGTCCTAAAAACGAGACGGTGCTTTTCATCATTCTTTTCAATGCATTCTACTACGGCCGTAAGTGTGTCATTGTAAAAAACAGGTGCCAAAAACTTTAAATCCTGCCCCATATAAATCGTACTAATGCCTGGCAACTCGGTACCCAACACTGCAGAAATCAAACCTGCGGAAATCATACCGTGGGCAATACGTTGCTTAAACATGGATGTTTTAGCAAATTCCGCATTAACATGAACAGGATTAAAGTCGCCGGTAACGCCGGCATAGGCATATACATCATGCTCGGAAACGGTTTTGGAAACAGATGCCTTATCACCGATCTTAATATCAATGTAAGCAATATTTTGAGCCATAGTATCCCTTCTTTCTATACAGTTAAGCCCATAGGTTTATCTTCAAAAATTCTTGCATCCATCAATTTGACATCTTTAACAATCGGTTTAAAGTCCATGTATGCAAGTATATCTTTGTCTATATCAATGCCGGGGGCGACTTCTATTAATTCAAGGCCTTCGGGCGTCAATTTAAATACAGCACGTTCTGTAATATACAATACCGGTTGTCCGATTGAATTCGCATACTCTCCGGAGAAAGTAACCTGTTCTACATGTGCCAAGAATTTCTTATTTTTTCCTTCAACGGAAATGACAAGTTTACCGTCTGCAACTTCTTCTTTTAAGCCGCCGGCCGTAAAAGTGCCGCAATAAATAAGCTTCTTCGCATTCTGCGTAATATTGATGAACCCGCCGCAGCCGGCAACGCGACCGTTAAATTTGCTTACATTGATATTTCCTTTTTCATCAGCTTCGGCTAAACCAAGAATAGCCAGATCAATACCGCCGCCGTCATAAAAGTCGAATTGATACGGCTGGTCAAGGATTGCCTGCGCATTGGTTGCAGCACCGAAACTGCTCCCTCCTGCGGGCACTCCACCGATAGTGCCGGCTTCAGTAGTCAACACCATACTGTCGATGCCTTCTTCCGCAGCAATTGCCGATACGCCTTCAGGCATACCGATACCTAAATTCACTACCGCGTCGGGAATTAATTCCATCGCACATCTTCTGGCAATAATCTTTCTGTTGTTCAACGGTAAAGGGGATATCGAGTTCAAGGGAACCCGTAAATCTCCGTTAAAAGCAGGGTTAAACTCATAGTCCCAAGTCATTCGATGATCTTCAATGGGGCTCTGAACGACATAATCAACGACCACACCCGGAACTCTGACATTTTTAGGATCGAGAGTATTGCGTTGGGCAATCTTTTTAACCTGTACAATAACAATACCTCCGCATGCTTTTACTGCTTCAGCAATAGCTAACGCTTCTCCGGTACCGATTTCTTCATCCATTAAGATATTCCCGTCTTCATCGGCCGTAGTACCTCGAATAAGCGCCACATCCAATTTGCAAGGTTTATACCAAAGCCACTCTTCACCGTCTAACGTGATAACTTCCACGCGACCTTCAGGGCTTTTTTCATTTAAACGCCCTCCTTCAACACGAGGATCGACAAAGGTTCCGAGACCGACCTTTGTAATCGTGCCGGGACGTCTTCCCGCAATATCTCTAAACCATTGAGATATTGTCCCTTGCGGGAAATTATAGGCCTCAATTTTATTTTCCATAGCCAGCTTCCCGACACGAGGACTTAAATTATAATGTCCTCCAATAATACAGCTTAACAGCCCTTCTTCACCGAAATGGTTAAGCCCGCCTTCTTTACCGTCTCCCTGCCCTGCAGCAAAGACAACGGTAACATCATTAGGTTTCCCTTTGGTAAGAAAAGAATTTTGGATTTCCTTCAAAATATGTTCAGGTACAATTGCCCCGACAAAACCGCTTGTAGCAATCGTCGCACCGTTGGGGATTTTACTTACAGCTTCTTCAGCTGTTACAAATTTAGCCATAATCAACACCTCTTTCTGTTATAGCACATAAAATCTATACTCTAAAGGAATCAATGTAATCCTGTTATCGAATAAATAATAACAACTGCAAACACTGCAAAAATTGTAATCACTGTTGTAATCGCAAAAATATCTTTATATGATTCACGATGTGTCAATCCACAAACTGCAAGCAATGTTATAACGGCACCGTTGTGAGGTAAGGTATCTAAACCGCCTGATGCCATGGATGCCACACGATGAAGAATATCAGGCCCCATCCCGATCGATTGAGCCCATGCCAACCAATCTTGAGACATAAGTTCCAAGGCAATGGCCAGCCCGCCGGAAGCGGATCCTGTTATTCCCGCCAATACAGTAACGCTGACAGCTTCCGATACTAAAGGAGTTCCCCCAAATGGGATATTAATCAGAAAATGCGCCACATCCGCAAATCCCGGTAATTGAGAGATAACGTTACCGTAACCGACTTCTGAAGCTGTATTCATAATCGCTAACAAAGAACCGATTGCACCTGCATTAAGAATCTTCGTAAGACCGCTTATATTTTTAATCTCGCCCTTCCCTACAATCAAAGCCAAAACAATACCGATTACCAGTGAAATAATAAGCGCCCAGATACTGGCAACATTCTGCACCTTTCCGGCCACCAAAGGGATTCCCTTCATCTGCTGGAACGGCACAAGGATATCAGGATTCCACATAACGAACTCAGTAATAGCAAAATTAATTCCAAGTACTGCCAAAAGAGGTAATATGGCAAGCTTCCAATTAACATATGTCATATCCGCGTTGTATTCAGGTTCATTGAGTTTATGATCCCCATATCCTTCACCCTTAGCGATAGCAGTTTTTAAACGATATGTTAAATAAGATATACCGCATCCATAGATAATGACTGCACCGATAATCCCCGCTAAAGGAGCTGCATACAGATTGGTTCCAAAGTATGTCGTAGGAATGATGTTCTGAATCTGCGGAGTGCCGTTCCAGCAATCCATAGTTACAGTAAAGGCGCCCAAGGCAATAATCGGAGCGATAAACCGTTTAGGATAATCGGCCTCTTTAAATAATGCGGCCGCAAATGGGTATACCGCAAAAACTACGACAAAAAGACTCACACCGCCGTAAGTCAATACGGAGGCCGCGACAATTACAGATATAATGGCTTTGTGAGGCTCTTTTCCCAAACCGCTGATAATGGCTTTGGCAATACTACGTGCCAATCCTGTCTCTTCCATTACTTTACCGAAAATCGCACCCAACATAAATACGGGAAAAAATGATTTAATATAGGTTACAGCCTTCCCCATAAAAAGTTCAGTATATGACGGCATAATATCAAATCCGGACAGGGTAGCAGCCAAAATAGCCATTATCGGGGCCATCATGATCACTGAAAAGCCTCTGTATGCAAATGCAATAAGCCCCAATAAACTTAAAATGATAACGATAACATTAAAATCCATAATACATTTTTCCTCCTTTTTGATTACGTTATTTTTAGAACAAGCTACCGTACAAAAATATACTCTGTCTAATACGCTTTTATTTATATATTAATTTTATCATTATC
>NZ_JH417584.1:7259-11916 GCF_000239275.1 Megasphaera geminata F0357
TATATATTAATTTTATCATTATCATATACTTTATGTAAAAAGGTTTTAATTCAATTGAACTATGAATTTTTTTCATATGATATTAATATTTATTTAGTTCTATTTTGTACTCTAAGACAAAAATATCGCTTGATGTCGAGTGACTAAATAAGAGATTGCCTGTTATTATAGTTTTTTACCATATCAAGAAATAATTTTATCGGAGTCGATAAAAACTTTCCCTTATGATAAACGGCCGTGGGGATCCAAGGAAGATTCAGTTGGTGTATTTCATGAATCTCAATTTTGTTCCGGCAAAACATTTCTATGATCGGTCTCGGCAAAAATGTAATTGATTCACTATTGGAAACCGCCTCAATCAGTAAATCCCATTGAGCACTTTCCAAACTGATAATCGGATTTATATTCATATTTTTGTACTCTTTTAAAATGATATCATGCAGCATAAAACTTTTATCCAATATACATAAGTTTTCATTACACAACTCACTCCAATGTACTTTTTTCTTTCCGCTCAATCGCGGATGATTTAATCCGGAAAGACAAACTATATCGGAATGATAAAAGGGAATTTGAAGGAAATCGGGATTTTTAAACGGCTGTATTAAAATGCCTATATCAATGGCGCCAGACTTCGCAAGTGAATATATTTTATTTGCCCCCATTTCCAAAATCTGCAGCCTAATATCAGGATATATGGCTTTATATGTATTTAAAAGGGAATACACAATAGTAATGGTTACAGGAGGGACTCCCAGTTTCAACGTGCCTTTTTTACTTTTCAACAGATCCAACAACAATTCATTTTCCGCTTGATAATTAGAAACAATCTTGACGGCACTATAATAAAACAATTCTCCCGCAGAAGTCAGTTTAAACTGCTTAGAAGTTCGGTCTATCAAATTCGTATCATATTCTTTTTCCAGCGATCTAATAGCTTTACTTATTGTAGACTGGCTTATAAACAATTTTTCAGAAGCGGTTGTAAAACTATTATGCTTTACCGTTTCAATGAAATATATGAAATGATCCAGATTCATCCTATACCTCCTTAAAAGCATTATAGTTCAATTACTAAATCTCCACCTCTTCAATATATTATATCATCTTTTACATGGATACTATTACTAATTGGCAATAAATAGTCAAAAAACTGCTTCATCCCTAAATAATCAAAAAACTGACCTCTTTCAGTCAGATTTTCCAAGTCCAACTTTTTCTGGAGGTCAGTTCGGTATTACTGCACAGCTTTTCTTATCTTTATTCAACCGGTTTATACTTCGGAGACATACTGTTCGTCTGAGGCGTAACATGCTTTTCGGGGCCTAAATCTGCAGAACGATCTGTAAAAATCGTATGCAAATAGGCCTCCGATTTTTCAGACAACGGTTTTTCAAAAAACTCATTATACAATACTTGGATTTCAGGATTTTCCCAAGACGCTTTAAGCTTGACTTCATCATCACGCTTATATAATGAATCGACACGAGCCTGTTGTGTTTTTTGTACCATCGGCATTTTCACTTTCGGTTGACCGCCGCCGCCGATACAGCCGCCCGGACATGCCATTACTTCAATAAAAGCATATTTTCCGAAGGTGCCTTCGCTTCTTATTTTATCGATAAACGCACGGGCGTTGCCCAACCCGCTGATGGCCGCAATACGCAAAGTCACATCGCCTAAAGGCACATCGGCTTCTTTTACACCTTGAAGGCCGCGGATCGGTTCAAAAGGAATGAATTCCGCCGGAGCCGGAGATCCTGTATGGAAATAGTACGCCGAACGCAAAGCCGCTTCCATTACCCCGCCGGTGTTGCCGAAGATAATGCCGCCGCCCGATGCTTCACCGAAAACGGGATCATACCGCTCATCTTCCAGAGAATCAAAGTCTATTGCCGCCTCTTTTATCCAATCGGCCAGTTCCCTTGTTGTAATGCAGATATCCGTATCCATTAAAGACGATTTGTCCCAGTACCGGGCCGCCGCGTTTAACTCGGGTCTTCTGATTTCCGCTTTTTTTGCCGTACACGGCGTAACACAAACATTAACTATTTTTCCGGGGGCGATTTTCTGCTCTTCGGCAAACCAGATTTTTTCAGCGGCGCTCATTATGCTGATGGGACTTTTGGCTGTCGAGAGATGAGGGATCAATTCGGGATAAAAGGTTTCCGCAAACTCAACCCACGCAGGACAACAGCTCGTAAACTGAGGTAACGGAATGTCTTCGGACACTACACGGTGTAAAAGCTCGCTCGCCTCTTCCTGAATGGTCAGGTCGGCACCGTAATTTGTATCAAACACATAGTCTGCACCGAGTTTTCGCAACGCCGCAATCATTTTCCCCTGAACGAAAGTTCCCGCTTCCAAGCCGAAAGCTTCGCCGAGCCCGACGCGAACGGCAGGCGCCGTTTGAAAGGTGACAACCGTATCCTTATCGGCAATCGCCGCTTTAACGCGCTCAACATCATTTACTTCCGTAATCGCGCCGAACGGACATGCGTTGGCACACTGCCCGCAATGCACACAAACGGGCATATCACCCGTACTTTCGAGGGAATAATAGTCCAGTACCGTCTGCATCGTTTCACAGGCCCTGCGGCAGAGAGTACAATTTTTACACTTTGTCACGTCAAAACGCACTGAACAATTTTTTTCATCAATGGGGACGCGTTTTTTGTATTCTTGAAATCTTGATTGAAATTCAGCCATTTCTCCACCCCTGCCACATATTTTTAATATTGATACTAATTTCACATAGTTAATTATATTAATATTATAGTATATTCTAATCACGGGTCAAGGATATTTCTCTAATTATTTTAAGTATTACTTTTTTATACTATTCCAACTTTAATCCCGGCCAAAAGTACATGGTTACCTTCCTTGTGAGCCTTTTTCATTTATGCTAAAATGAGTTGTTATTCAGCATATATCCGCATAGAGAGGTAGTTATGGCTAACAAGTTCGTTTCCGGCACATTAATCCTGACCTTGTCGGGTTTCGTCGTCAAGGCTATCGGAAGTGTCAACTGGATTATTCTGTCACGTATACTCGGAGGAGAAGGTATCGGTATTTACCAGATGGCCTTTCCCGTTTACTTACTTGCTTTGGAAATTTCCAGCGCCGGCATCCCCATCGCTATTTCTATTATAACGGCCGAAAAAGTGGCCCGTAATGACTACGGGAATGCGGGGCGAGTATTCAGCGTTTCTCTATCCTTACTGACGACGACAGCCATCCTTCTGAGCATTATAGTTTATTTCGCTTCGTCCCTGCTCATTGAATTTCATATCATTCGTGACAGCCGGGCGTATTACTCCCTGCTCGCACTTGTGCCGGCAATCTTCTTTACAACCGTTATAGCCGGCTACAGAGGATATATGCAGGGCTGGCAGCAAATGACGCCGACTGCTCTCTCTCAAATCGTGGAACAGCTTGTCCGTGTCGCGACGATGCTCGGTTTCGCTTATCTGCTTTTACCGTACGGGTTGGATTATGCGGCCGGCGGCGCCAGCCTGGGCGCCGCTATGGGCGGTGCCGCGGCATGGACGGTGCTTTTATACTTCTATATTAAATTGAAGCGGTCTCTTCCCGCTCAGTCGGAAAGTTTTAAAAAAGAGCCTGTAAAAAATATTTTGAAAAGGCTTATTGTCCTTTCCATACCGATTTCCATGGCAAGCATCATGCTGCCCGTCGTTTCAAACTTAGATCTTATGATCGTGCCTTATCGGCTTGAAGTTGCAGGCTATACAACACATAAAGCAACGGAACTCTTCGGCTATCTGACGGGCATGTCCGTGCCTCTTATCAACCTGGCGACTATACTTACGGCAGCTATGGCGATGAGTCTGGTCCCGGCCATAAGCCACAGCTTTACGCTGAATGATAGAGCGGAAATTTACGCCCGCACTGCCGGCGCCGCACGTATCGCCCTCCTGGTAACGATTCCTTTCAGTGTCATGCTCTACGTTCTCGCCGAACCGGTCGTTACGTTCATCTATAACGCGCCGGCGGCCAAAGACGCAACACAGGCGATCGCCGTTGCTATCTGTTTTCTCGGTATGCACCAAATAACAACGGCTATTTTACAAGGACTGAAAAAGCCGAAAATCCCTGTAATCAATATGATTATCGCCTGTATCGTCAAAGTTCTCTGTAACTGGGTCCTCGTTGCCAGTCCTGCTCTGGGCATTACCGGCGCCGCCTATGCAACGGCCGCCGACATCGGTGTCGCCGCCGGCCTGAACCTGATCTTTATCTATAAATATACCGGCTATATCCTCGACGTTAAAGTAGTCTTGCGAAATACACTTGCGGCGGCTGTCATGGGGGTAACCATGTACTTTCTTTACGCCGCTGCGGCAACAGTAACGGCAAGCCTCTTCATTCGCCTTCTCATGACGACCGCAGCCGGCTCCGCAATCTATCTGGGGATCATGACGCTTACTGGCGGCGTAACGCGTGAAGACGCAAAAAAAATCCCTTTCTTCGGAAAATTCTTCTATAAGTAGGACGCCGAATTTGAAGGATCGAAGGGACGCACAAATTCGTGCGTTTCACTTACACCGCGTGGAAAAACAGTTTACTTCTTTTACCTGTTTTTCCTGCGGCGGCATCTGTCAACCTTCCTCTGCATGATTATTTTCGCCCCGAATTT
>NZ_JH417584.1:11926-89162 GCF_000239275.1 Megasphaera geminata F0357
GCGTTTCACTTACACCGCGTGGAAAAACAGTTTATTTCTGATAGCTTTTGTCAAGGGTAGTTAAGAAATTTATTCGTCTTTTTTGTAACCCATATCTTCACACTCTTTCTAAATAAGTCTATTTATCTGATACATCTTTTGGCTTTAATGCTCTAAAAACACCTTTCCACCATCTTGTATCACACTTATAAATCCTTTCACTCGCAAAAAAAAGAAGTAGATTATTACTCCACTTCTCTAATCATTCATAAATAATTTAGTTTTTTAATTCCAATTCAGCATTGCTCTTTCTAACTCTGAAAAATTACAATTTGCTCTTCTAACAATTCCTGTTTCCTTTTGATTTTGGTATAACTTTTCAACCTTGTTCAAAATCTTTATTTTTACCTTAAGGCAAAAAGCATATTCTTTTTCAAATAAATCTTTGTATCTGATGTCCTCAAGCTCATCAAACTCAATTCTTTCATAACAACCGATAGGTACAGGTATCATTTTCTTAATATCTAATATAGATAATATGTGCATTTTTTCTTTATCAGAATAATATTTGTAAATATCTCCATTTATAGTAATGCTATTATCAATTACTTCATAAATCAGAAAATGCTCATCAGAAACATTTTTCCATCTTTTGTGTTTTTCCTTTGCAGAAGATATTGGAATAAAATAATTATAGTTTTCTATCCCAACAATAATTCCAACAAATGGTTTAATACTATTTCTATACGATGGGTTGTAATAAACTTCTGAATCTATTTGATTTAGATATTCAAGGTAATCAGGATTTACAGTATAAAATCCATATTGAATCGCTTCTGCCATTTCCTTTTCCTAAAAAAGCAGAGAGGTTTTATCCTCTCTGCTCGCTTTAATGCTTCACCTTTGGGATATAGGTAGTGAGACACCTTCTTTAATGCTCCACCTTTAACGGTAGTGGGACACCCTCTTTATTTACTGAAAGTATAACAAATATTTTTAGAAATGTCAAATCAGCAAATTTCCTAAACACCACTCTTTTGTCACTTATATTATACCCTATTTCTCCAAAAAATCACTACCTTTCCTCATTTCTGTAATAGTCCTTTGCCTTTTCTCTAGTCGTATTTTTCTTGTTGCTCTTGATATTTCTTAATCTGTGCAATCACGCTCGGCTTTTTTCCTCTCTTGATTGCCTTGTCAATCTCAATGGATAAATCGATACCATAATCATCATTTACAGTTTTCACTGCATATTTAATATGGTTGATGTTTTCATATTCTTCTTTGATAGATTGAGATTGTTTATTTAGCTTTGTAATTTCATCTTCAAGGCTCTGTATTTCCTTTTGCCAGTCCTTTGTCTTGATAGCTGATGAGCCTGTTATCTTTTCAAGAATTGCCTTTACTCTTTTGTATTTATCTATCTCATCTTTTTGAGAATTGTAAAAGCTATCCTTACCTGTTTTTCCTGCGGCGGCATCTGTCAGCCTTCCTCTGCATGATTATTTTCGCCCCGAATTTGAAGGACCGAAGAGACGCGCAAATTCGTGCGTTTCACTTACGAAAGTACAAAATTTTTACAAAACTCACTTTTATCTCCCGATCATACAAAAAATCCCGCACGATTGTGCGGGATTTTAAGGTTCAGGTATACATTCGGCCAAGGGTTTAGTAAGTTCCATATGATCAAAGAATTTATGGCTTTTCCATAAAAAAGCGCTGAAAGCGCTGAAGGTTAACCGAAAGCGAAAATGTTCAAAGCTGATAGGCCCTTCAAAAAGCGGGATACGGTCAAGATCATACGGGTCATCCCAGGAAAAATCACGTCCCGTATCAACAGTGAAACCGTATTTATAGCCTGCATTCTCCGTTTCTTCCAAAACGGTATCGGTAAACTTTCCCTCCGGGAAAGCAATAAATTCACATTTTTTTCCCAGCCGCCACTCAACAGCTTTTTTGGATCCCACTAATTCATGCCGTACGCCTTCACGATCAAAACTGTCAAGAGGCCGATGGCTGAGGGTATGGCTGCCGAATTCCATACCGGCCGCATCCATTTCTTTAACTTGATCCCAAGTGAGATATCCGGGGCGACCGATGAAATCGGTAATTAAGAAAAACGTCGCTATCATATTATATTTCTTCAAAATAGGATAGGCATATTCATAGTTATCCTCATAGCCGTCGTCAAATGTAATGAGGACCGGCTTATCGGGCAGGTCTCCTTCACCGCTCATATATTGCGAAAATTGCTCCAGCGTGATGGAATGATACCCGCTTTCGCTGAGATACTGAATCTGTTCTTCAAAATTTTTGGGTTTCATTGTCAAAACAGTATGAAATTTGTTGTTAACCTGATGATAATTCAGAACCGGAACGCCTGTTAAATGATAGTTGGTGGAAGCAAAATACCAATACGAAAAGGCTCCCGCCAACACTACGAAAAAGGTTAGGCAAATACCCAACAGCCATGTATAGACTTTTTTCACAAATCTAACTCCCTCTCTCTAAAATCACGTATGTAGCATACCACTTTTACATAAACGTCGCAAGAATCCATATAAAAATAACATTACTGTCATCGTATTTATGAAAAAAACAGGACTGCAGCAAAATAAAAAATTTACTTCATTTTGCCTGCAGCCCCCATTATACACGTTTATGATTTTTTCTATATCTCCGTTTTTATGAACCCGTTGTCCCTCAGCCACGCCGCGTCTTTTTCACACAATGCTCTTTCCAATCGTTTTAAACTGATATTTTCCTCTTTAATAGCAGCGGCGGCACTCGTAATATACCGCGTTTCTTCGTAAATATAATTATCCAGCTCCTGATAATCTACCCGGTCCTTCAGAAAAAAACGCATATCTTCGGAATTCTGCAATACGGCTAAATCCCGCTGCCACCGCGTAAAATCTTCTTCTTCCATACAAAAACGCCCCAGCTCGTCCGTATCGATACGCTCTTCCGAACAAACGATGCTTTTCGTATAATCAGCTTCATTAATGCGATCATATACGTGAAGTTCGCGTCTTTCCCCATTCACGAAAACTTCCATCCGGAAAACCTCCCTCTGCCGTCTGCGACAGATACTTAAAAGAAAGGCTGCCCGGGGACAGCCCTTCTTTTATTTCATTATAATACCCGCTTTACGCAGCGCCGTAATGACGGGAGTAACGATGATACCGGAAACGACGGCTTCAGGAATACCGTTGACAACAGTAATACCGATCATGATATTAACGACGTTTGCAAAGGGAATTCCGTTCGCTTCCGCATAAGTTCCGCCGATAAGGGCGGTATAGGAGCCGAGAAACATAAGCGTATGCAAAATAGTTGCGGCTACAGCCGTCACCGCAGTCCGCACATATAAAGAAACACCTTTTTCGGTCAGAAATCTGTATACTTCATATGCTGCAAGTCCCAAAAGGACACGCGGCACGATACAGATAAACGCATCGTAAACAATATTCGTCTGCACGGCAAAAAGCATAAGCGCCGCAGGCGCACGCAAGGTCTGAATAAACGAGAAAACACCGAACATAAAACCTACCGTCATGCCGACCCGTCTGCCGCCGGTTAACGCGGCAATAATCGTCGGTATGTGTAAAATAGTGGCACGCATGAATCCAAGCGGTATGAAACCGTATCCGGTAAGTCCCAGAAAAACGGTTACCGCCGTCAGCAATCCCGCCACCGTTAATTGCCGTACATTCATAAAGTTGCGCCGCACAGGCATTTGTGTTGCTTTTTCCATAATCAGTCCTCCGTTCTCGTTCTCTTTATGAGATACAAGTCGTATTTGCATAACGTAAATTCCCCTATCAGCCGGTACACTTCCCTCGGGATAATGCCCATATAAGCTGACGCGTGAATTTTATGCTTTGTTCAGTATATCACAATGTCTGCCGTTTGCCAATACAGTTTCAAAACTTTATGAAACCCTACACAAAACCCCTGCGGACGCGAGTCTGCAGGGGTTATTCCTATCCTTACGCTTCTACAGGATATACGCTTACTTTACGTTTGTAACGACCGGCACGTTCATACGCAACCTTACCGGCAACCTTGGCAAACAACGTATCATCCTTACCGATACCTACGTTAGTGCCGGGATGGAAGTGCGTGCCGCGCTGGCGAACGAGGATATTGCCCGCCTTGCAGACAACGCCGTCATGCAGCTTAACGCCGAGACGCTTGGCTTCGCTGTCGCGACCGTTACGTGTACTGCCCATCCCCTTCTTATGGGCGAAGAGCTGTAGATCGAATTTTAACATTTCGTTCACCTCCCGATTCTTATAAGTGAAGCTCGACATATTCAGGATATTGCCGCGCTATTTGTTCCAAACCTAAGACCATGGTTCCCAATATGACCCGTATCGCTTCGTTGCCGTTCACTGCAAGAGCGGATAGAAATCCATCTTTCTGCTCATACAGCACTTGATTTTCGTCGCTGTAACGAAGCATACCGAGCAACGCGGTCTGTGCGAGGGCAGACACGGCAGAACAGACAACATCATTTCCCGCTTCATTGTAGCCCGCATGACCGGATACAGTAAAACCGCAAAAATGCTTATGTTTGTCCCGTTTCATATCAATGTGTATCATTACCCTTCAATCTTTTCGATAACAACTTTTGTGAACGGTTGACGATGGCCTTGACGACGACGATAATTGGATTTAGCTTTGTACTTGAAAACAAGGATCTTCTTTTCCTTGCCCTGGGCAATTACTTTCCCCGTAACCTTCGCCCCTTCAACAACGGGGGTACCGATTTTCAGGTTCCCTTCGCTGCCGACCGCCAGAACTTCATCAAATACAACGGCAGCATCAACTTCACTTTCCAGTTTTTCAACGAAAATCGTCGCACCTTCCCGGACCCGATATTGTTTGCCGCCGGTTTTAATAATAGCGTACACGGTGACACCTCCTCATTACTATACTCGCTGAATACGGCGCCTTGCGGACTTGTATACCTCTTCATGCGGCTTATGCACAGCCACTCTGTATGCTATGACTATTGTATTCTACACGATGAGGCGCTCCTTGTCAACGAAAACCGACAAAGCGCGCCCCGTTTATTCACTTCACCTGAAATATTTACGTAACCCCGCAACAATACTTTCAGCAAACTTTTGCTGCTGACTGTCCGTATTTAATATTTTTTCTTCTGCAGGATTGGAGATAAAGCCCAGTTCCAAAAGTGCCGCCGGCATAGTCGTATGATTCAAAACATAGAAATTAGCCGTCCGCACACCGCGGTCATCAAAATTTGTAACCTTCATGTTTTCGGCATGCAGGGATGCGGCTAACCGCTGTCCTTCCGCAGAACCGCCCGCATAATAAGCTGTGACGCCGCCGGCCTGAGCACTGTTGCTGGAGTCGATATGAATGGATACGAACACATCGGCGGCAGCAATATTACCGACATTGCAACGGGCCTGAAGTTCTTCCACGGCGCCGGCATGCGGGCCGTATACGTCAACATCGGACGTGCGCGTCATCACCGCCGTTGCGCCTTGTGCCGACAGGAGAGACTGTACTTTCCCGGCAATCGCAAAGGTAATGTTCTTTTCCTGGGAAAACGCGCCGACAGCACCGGAATCGGTCCCTCCGTGCCCCGGATCAATACAAATGACCTTGCCTTTCAATCCCCTGGTAAGGGGCCGTCTGTAAACGGGATCGGACGTCTGCGGTTTAGATACGGGTTCCGTCTTGCCGATTCCCTTGTCGCCTACATTCAGGTGCTTCCACTTATGCCACTGCCTGACCTGTCCGGATTTATCATTAATATCAACGACCACACGGCCGGCAACAGTTCCATTCGAACCGAGTGTAAAGACATTGACATCGTTTGCCGTAACCGTGCGGGGCACCTTAAAAACAACCTCCGTATCAGTCAGTCTTTTAATCAGACTGACTTCGGAAACGACGTTCGGATCGGCTTCATACTTGGTTTGTAAATTGGCGGCCACTGTCGTATCGGGCAAAGATACAGTAACATATTTACCGTTTTTATCAATCAGTACTTCAGGTGTTACTTTTTTATTTACATCCAGTACAGTTCGTACAAAAGGTGTAGCTGCGTCATTTCGTGTCGCAATACGGACGGCACTTATTTCAGCTTTCGTCGCGGCCCGGCTTTGAAATACAGGAAAAAGACAAAGCAGCAACAACGGAAGGATCCACAGTTTTTTCATGCCTTCACTCTCCTTCTCCAAACAATGTTTTTTCATTATAGCACATTGCTTTGTCATGAGTAAAACATGAAGAATATCGTTTCCTGTATTTTTAAGCACATTTTCTTTTATATCATATAATATACGGTTTTTCCAAAAGGGTAAGCGGCCGTCTTTTGTCCCACAGCGCCAGCACTTCAGGCACGGCATCGGCAACCTCATCGGGCGTAAAACCGTAAGGGCCGATACGGCCTGCACAATAATCGCCTGCGGCGCCATGCAAATAAACGGCCGCACAGGCTGCCGCAGCGATGCTGCCGATACCGTCATGAGCAATCATGGCGGCAATAATACCGCTCAATACATCGCCCATACCGCCTGCCGCCATTCCGGCATTACCCGTTTCGTTGACATAGATATTACCGGTTTTAGCGGAGGCGATGAGAGAAGGCGCTCCTTTTAAAACAACTGTCACGGCGTAATCGCGAACAAACTTCATCACCGTACCGATTAAATCTGTTTTGATCTCGGCCGTGGCAAGACCGCTAAGACGGGAAAATTCAAGCAGATGCGGTGTAATAACAGTCCGTCCGCCATGACGGGCAAAGAAATCCGCCTCTTTCCCCCGAAGGGCGTTAAGCGCGTCCGCATCAAGAACAAGCGGACAGGTCGTTTCTGCGGCAACGGCTTCTATAAAACCCGGCAGCTCTTTATCCTTCCCCATTCCCGGTCCCATGACCAACACTGACCAGTCCTTACTTTCGGCGATAATTTCAGCCGCATCGTCTCGGCAAAAATGCAGTCTGTCCCGCCCGCCTACGGGGCGGACCATAATTTCCGGTTCTTTGCCGATGCAATACGGCGCGGCAGCCCCGGGAACGCGTAAAAACACTTTGCCCGCACCGCTGCGCACAGCTCCGTGTGCGGTCATGAGGGTCGCACCGACCATATCGCCGCAGCCCGTGACAATACCGATCGTCCCATGTGTGCCTTTATGGCTGTCAGCGCGTCTCGGCGTTACTATCTCCGTTATATCCGCCTCACATAAAAGGTATACGTTATCTTCCGCATTTTCCGTCAACAGGGCCGGCGGTAATCCTATAGAGTCCAGCTCAAGCTTGCCTATGCACGCTTTCCCCGGATAAATAAACTGTCCCCGCTTATAGGAACCGAAGGTAACGGTAAGGTCCGCCATGAGCGGCGATGACGTATCATTTTTTATATCATCGCTTACCGCCCCGGTATCAGTATTAACACCGGTCGGCATGTCGACGGCTATAACTGTACACCCGCCCGCAGCGGCCCGTTCGTTAACAGCCGCGACAACGCGGGCCAGCGGCTCACGCAGGGAACCGCTGAAACCGGTGCCCAGCAGAGCGTCAATAAGGACATCGCAGGCAGCAAGGCGCTTATATAAAAGACGGTCATTTTTTTCGCCTTCATACATCGTCAAGGTACAAGTACGATTATCACACATCATACGCAGCGTATGTAAATGAGCCTTGCTTTCTTCACTATACTCGGCCGTCGTACCGAAAGAATATACATAAACGCGGCCGCCGGCCGCCAGGATGTGCCGGGCGATAACAAAACCGTCGCCGCCGTTATTTCCTTTGCCGCAAAGGATGAGTACGTCTTTACCGTCCCAGCCGCCGACATAAGCCCCGCCTCTTTCAGCCACCGCCCGGCCCGCATTTTCCATGAGTACGGCAGGCGCTATACTGTATTTTCCGTACATGGCCGTGTTGTCTGTTTGTCGCATTTGAGCGGCACTTTTCAAGGTATACATGCGTTCCTCCTAACTTTCCCAAATCACTTGAGCCACAGCATAATCTCCGTCATGAGAAATTGACAGCGCCGGCGGC
The DNA here is from genome assembly GCF_000239275.1 of Megasphaera geminata F0357. Classification (GTDB taxonomy): domain Bacteria; phylum Bacillota; class Negativicutes; order Veillonellales; family Megasphaeraceae; genus Megasphaera; species Megasphaera geminata. The sequence goes on from NZ_JH417584.1 coordinate 19,950, forward strand.
CGGGACGACCGGTCCTTCGCCTCACTTGCATAATACCCGTAAAGCTTAAAAAAAGGCGCTCCCCACTGATCATGGCATACTTCCACATCTCGCCAGGCCCCCTTGCGGAAGCCCTGCCCCAGTGCTTTAAAAAAAGCCTCTTTAGCCGCGTAATGTCCGGCAAAAGACGCCGCCGCGCTCCTTCCCTTGCTGCGGCAGTAGGCAATTTCCCGAGGTGAAAAAAGGCGCTCCAGCCGTTCGTCGGATTTCTCCACGACTTCAACCATACGGCTGATTTGAACAATATCAATACCTGCAAGCATATATTCCTCCATACAAAAACAACCTGCAACATCAGTTACAGGTCATCACCTTGTATTTACCATTTCTGCATGCGAATACACACGGCCAGCCCCTCCAAAAGGACACGGAATGTCCTGAACGATACGGTCATATCGGGATACATATTTTGAGTCACCCTGTAAGACACGGTTACCGTCTTTGCCTGATAATCGTACAGAAATCCGTGCAAATTGGATTCAAAGGTAAACTTTTTCGCCGGTACCTCAAAACGGGGCGGTTTTTCCGTATCCAGGCCGCGGATCATCTTGTCAAGAAGAACCGTCTTCGGCAATTCACTTTGTAATATTTCCTCCGTAAAATTATCGAGTACAGACATGAAAACTCCTATCCTTCATCAAAGAAATGATCATGAATGGAACGGACGGCGTTATCAACATGCTCTTCCGCAATAAGGCAGGTAATGCTGATTTCGGACGTGGAAATGATTTCAATATTAATGCCGTTATGCCATGAGGCCGAACATGCTGGCCGCAATACCGGGATGACCGGCCATACCCGCACCGACAACGGAAACTTTCCCCATATTCTGGTCGATAAGTACGTCTTCAATATTCATATCGCCCTGCATAGCGGTAAGGACATCCCGTACGAGCGCAGCATCGTCACGACTGACGGTAAAGGTAATATCCGTCACGCCTTCATTGGCATAACGGACACTCTGCACGATCATATCAACGTCAATATTACGATCCGCCAGTCCGGAGAAAATACGATACGCATGTCCCGGTTTATTGGGAACGCCCAGAATCGTCACCTTGGCAACATTTTTATCTTCCGCCACACCGCGGATCAAATACTGCTTAACTTCCATGGAATAATCCTCCTGTATCATCGTACCGGCCGCTTCGGAAAAAGTCGAGCGTACGTGAATAGGCACATTAAAACGGCTGCCCATTTCAACGGCACGCGGCTGCATGACGCCGGCGCCGAGCTTCGCCATTTCCAGCATTTCCACGTACGTAATTTCTTCCATCTTGCGGGCATTCGGAACGACGCGGGGATCCGATGTATAAATACCGTCTACATCCGTATATATTTCGCATGCATCCGCATTGACGGCGCCGGCGACGGCAACCGCCGTCGTATCGGAGCCGCCGCGGCCGAGAGTCGTTATGTCCCCGTCATCGGTCATCCCCTGGAAGCCTGCCACAATGACAATATTTCCTTCATCCAGTGCTTCTGTAACGCGATCCGCATTAATTTCCAAAATGCGGCCCTTATTAAAGGCATTACTCGTAACGATACCGGCCTGAGCGCCTGTAAAGGACACGGCTTTGTGGCCGGCTTCCTTAAAGGCCATTGCCATCAGGGCAATGGAAATCTGTTCACCCGTCGAAAGCAGCATGTCCATTTCCCGTCCGTACGGCTTGGACGTGACTTGCCGTGCCAATGATACAAGTTCATCCGTCGTATCGCCCATAGCGGAAACGACAAGAACGACTTTATCATCTTCCTGCATGCCCTGCAGGACACGCCGTACAACAGTACGCATTTTATCGGGCGTAGCGACAGAACTGCCGCCGAACTTCTTAACGATCAATGCCAACTTGATTCCCTCGCTTTACGATATTACTGTGTTTTTCAGTGCTCCGCGCACACTATCCTACAGCAAGATACTGCTAGAAGCATAATAGCATGCCCCTCTTCAAAAGTAAAGAGAAGGCCGCCTTAAAACCGCGGATTTATGCTGTTTTCTCTCCGGACACTTCGCCGAAACACGATATTCCGCCGCTCGGCTTTGTCTTTATGACTGCACTCCATACACATATATACTCCGGAGAAATTATATGCCGTCGGGATAGTATAAATATTTTCCGTGAATTTGTTATTTATTTCACTCACTGTATATTGTATAATAATAGCATACCCGCATGAATATACTCCATATATCCGGAATACCTCTTGGCCGCAACTGCCCGTTTACAAAGGAGGAATTTCAATGAAAGGCATACCTGAGGAAATTAACAATTTATATGATACGCTTTATGCTCTCCGCAAAGAAGTAATGCATGACGGCGAGGCAATATTTTCAAAATGGCTGCCTCGGATTGAGCGGCGTCCCTTCCGCTTCAGCGCGCTTAACCTGGCCTACTATCTTGCCGTTCGCTGTCATGATTTGCGGCCGCTGCAAGAACAGCTCCTGCCTTTCGGCCTGTCTTCGCTGGGCCGCAGTGAGGCGCGGACAATGGCGAATCTGGACGCCGTCATGGCCACGTTAGGGCGTTTGTGCGGCAAAGATGATAAACTGATAGATTATCCGACATCAAAATGGTTCTTTCACGGCAACCGGCTTTTAGCACACAACACAGGACTCATATTCGGCAATCAAGCGGCGCATTACACCCATATTATGGTTACGCTGCCTACCGAAGCGGCAGCGGACTATGCGCTGGTCCGCGATCTGCTGCTTAACGGAACCGATACGGTCCGTATCAATTGCGCCCATGATAATCAAGTCGTTTGGTTCGCCATGCTCGATAACCTGAAACGGGCTAAAAAGGAAACTAACCGAAATTGCCGTGTTTATATGGATTTGGCGGGGCCCAAAATTCGTATCTCACAAGTTCTTTTCACAGGCGATACGGACAGGTTGATGAACGGGGACACGTTTTTTCTCGCCAAAAACAACATCAGCGACTATCCTGCAGACATAAAAGGGAATCCGGTCCTTACCTGCAGTATTCCCGTCGTCTTCTCCTCTTTGAAAAAAGGAGATCCCGTCCTCATCGATGACGGCAAGGTTTCGGCTATCGTCTCGAAGCTTACGGAACAAGGCGCCTATCTGACGGTTACGGCGACAAAAGAAAAAGGGTTCCGCATAAAGAATAATAAGAGCCTTAACTTCCCCAATACGTACTTGGATATAACGCCGCTTACGGACAAAGACCTGTCCGATCTGGATTTTATAATCAAATATGCCGATTCTGTCGGCTATTCTTTCGTTCGCAACGCGGATGACATCAAGCTGCTGCAATACGAGCTGCAAAAGCGGCTCGGCAAAAAAGCCTCTTCTCTTGCCATTATCGGTAAAGTTGAAACGAAAGACAGTGCGAAAAACCTGCCGGAAATTATAATGCAGGCTGCGTCCAAACAACCTTTCGGAGTTATGATTGCCCGCGGCGATTTAGCTGTTGAAGCGGGGTATCACAGACTTTCAGAACTGCAGGAGGAAATCCTCTGGATCTGTGAAGCCGCCCATATCCCGGTAATTTGGGCTACACAGGTATTGGAAACGATGGTAAAAACGGGCATGCCGACACGGGCCGAAATTACGGATGCCGCCATGAGCGCCCGGGCCGAATGTGTCATGCTCAACAAAGGGCCGCATATCGTTAAAGCCGTAGCGGCCTTGACGGATATCCTCTTCCGCATGAAACAGCACCAGTACAAAAAGACGTCACAGTTAAGAGCGCTCGGCATTGCCGTCGATACGGTCAGGAAAGAACTGCGGAAATAACTATACTAAAAAACGGTAGGAGGCAGACCTCTTACCGTTTCTTTTTACAAAGGATGAGTAATCATTAAGCCGAGTTTTGTTCTGCCTGCGCAGCGGTAATCATCTATCTAGACAGACCGTTACCGGCCTGTTCGAGCGACACAACCCGGAAGATCAGCGGGCCGCTTCATCCCTTCCCTATTCGGTCTTGCTCCGGATGGGGTTTACCTAGCCGATAAGTTACCTTATCGCTGGTGCGCTCTTACCGCACCGTTCCACCCTTACCACTTGCGTGGCGGTACACATTTCTGTGGCACTGTCCCTGAAGTCGCCTTCGCCGGACGTTATCCGGCATCCTGCCCTGCGGAGCTCGGACTTTCCTCCAATACTGCCGTACTGGCGATTACCTTTCATACTCATCGTGTACAATCATACGCCATAGGCCGGTCCCCGTCAAGGCGCTTCAGCGGCAGGCGCAGCGAAGCTCCGCAACTGCCGCGGCTATATCGGGCTGCGAAACGACAGCGCTGATCATGGCAAAAGAGCGAAATCCTTCTTTATAGAGCTCGCCTATATTATCTCTGCCAATGCCGCCGATCGTAACAACGGGCAAGGCAAAATGAAGGGCAAACGCTTTTTCCTCCGGGCTTACGACCTTACCGGCATCCGCTTTAGATGCGGACGGATACATAGGACCGAAGCCGACATAATCGGCACCGTCGGCCAGAGCGCCTTTCATTTCGGCAATCGTATTCGTTGACAGTCCGATAAAAATGTCCTCGCCGGCAAGAGCGCGCACAAGCGGTACAGGCGCATCGTCCTGCCCGACATGAATCCCGTCGGCACCGCAGGCCACGGCAATATCGGCGGAATCATTCATAATAAACGTAGCGCCGTATTCTTCGCACATAGCCGCAATCTCTTTGGCTTCCCCATATTTTTCACGCCATGTTTTATGTTTTTCCCTGTATTGAATAATCTTCACGCCTGCATCCAGCAGTTCCTTTGCGACTTCCCTGTTCTTACGTCCGAGAGAAAACTCTTCTCCCATAATAACATAAACAGGATCTTCCGCTAAACGACGTACATGTTCTTCTTTTGTCATATGCCGCTCTCCTTATATATAAGATATAAAGTCCTTACTCGTCGAATCTACAATAAAGTCAACATGCCAATTTTTTTCTCCGCCTGCTGCGGAGAGAATGCGCTGCAATTCGAATACCACGGGAAATTCCGTGCCGTAATGGCCGCCGTCAACTAAAAGTATGCCTTCTTTTTCGGCTTCCTGCGCATCGTGATATTTCATATCACCGGTAACGAACATATCCGCGCCGGCCGCTGCAGCCTCCGCCATGAATGAAGTGCCGGCGCCGCCGCATAAGGCCACTTTTCTGATCGCCGCTTCAGTAACGGCGCCGCCATATGCCAGGACGGGACGATTCAGTTTATTTTTCACAAACACCAAGGCCTCCGCCGCTTTCATCGCTTCGCGGAATACGCCTACACGCCCCATGGCGGCCGATGTGCCCTCCGCGCCGAGAGGGCGGACATCTTCAAGTTCCAAAATATGAGCCAGGACATCATTGACGCCGCCAACGGCACTATCCAGATTGGTATGGGCGCAGTAAACGCTCAGTCCATGGGAAAGCAGCGAGGCGAACATGCGGCCGTCATATGTATCCGTCCGCAACGCCTTAAGCCCCGAAAAAATGACGGGATGATGGCTGATAATGGCATCAAACCCGTTATCAACAGCATAGGCGACATTTTCCGCCGTCACATCAAGAGTCAGTAAGACGGAAGCAATGTCTTTGTCCGGTTCCCCTACGAGAAGCCCAGGATTATCCCACGCTTCTTTCAAGCCGAGAGGCGCTACCCGTTCCATTTCCGCAATTATCTCTTTAAAGTGCACTGCCATTTTCGTTCCTCCCATTCTTTAAGCTCTTTTGCCAGCCGGTCCGTAAGCTCCGCTTCTCCCGTCCGGCTATGCATGAGACCTTTATAGATTTCGGTCTTTTTCCGTATAACGTCCTCGATCAGCTCTATTAAAAGAGGGTCCTTTTTTTCCCAGTTCCGCGGCCCCGTTTCAAGCTGCCACTTTTCCATGACTTCCCGTTTCCCCTTACAAATTTTCATAATCTGATAGAGCCGTCCGTCTTCCTTGACAAGCCGTTCCTCTTCTATATAAAAGCCCTGCCGGACAACATATTCCCGCAGCGCGGCACTGTCACTCTGCGGCTGTAAAATGATAAACTGCAAACTGTCCCGCACGGCGGGAGACGATTCGAGGATATGGATTATACGCTTACCGCCCATACCGCATATCAGCGCACCCGTCGTTTCCCCGCCGTCAAGACCTTGCAGGCCGTCGGCAAGGCGGCAATCGATCCGTCCGTTCAGGCCGGCCCGGGCAACGTGGGTCCGCGCGGACGCAAGCGGTCCCGCCATCACATCGCTGGCAACGGCAAACGGGCAAATGCCCTTTTCACAAAGCCAGACGGGAAGATAAGCGTGATCCGTACCGATATCGGCCACCGTCGCCCCTTTCGGCACGAGAGAAGCGATTGTCCGAAGCCGTTCAGATAGTTTCATCATTTCTCCTCACTTCATTGCATTTTTACAAAAAAAGCTATTTCGCAAGATCGCGAAATAGCTTTGCGCACTTTCTGGTGGGCCTACTTGGGTTCGAACCAAGGACCAACCGGTTATGAGCCGGTGGCTCTACCGCTGAGCTATAGGCCCGGTAGGCAAGGCCTGTAAACCCTGCCTAATCATTATACGATAAGTCACTTTCCCCAGTCAAGGAAAGCCTTTATAACGGCAGTCCGCCAAAAGGCCGTCGCCGTTAATCCCGCAGGCCGGAAAATCCCTGACAACTGTCTAAATATACCCTCGCTTACAAAGACTGACATATATACCGTCACCGATGATAATGTGATCCAGGACGGGTATTTCCATTATCCGCCCCGCTTCGGCAATGTAGCGTGTAACCCTGATATCATCCTTTGAAGGCTCGGGATCGCCCGAAGGGTGATTGTGCATAAGCACAATGGCCGCCGCATTGTATTCCAGCGCATAGCGGAACACTTCCCTTGATTTGGCAAAGCTTGCGTTAATTGTACCTACAGTTAAATCACGGATGGCAATGAGTTTATTCTTTGACGATAAGTACATAGCGGAAAATTTTTCCTGTCTGAGGCAGCGCATATCTTCCATCACATAAGAGGCAATCGTTTCGGGGCTGCTGAAATCGGGAGCATTCTTTTTAACCCGCTGCCGCGCTATCCGTCTTCCCAATTCAACGGCGGCACATACGGTCACGGCTTTATCCGTGCCGATACCGCGCAGGCCGCACAAGGCATGCACATCCGTTTCGCCGAGATAATACACATTTTCTTCCGGCAATGTCTGCAGAAATATGCGTGCCACATCCAAAACAGATTCCCCTTTTGTTCCCGTCCGCAGGAGAATGGCCAGTAAATCCTGATCCGTCACTCCCTGAGGCCCTGCGGCCAAAAACTTTTCGCGCGGCTTTTCGCATGAAGCCATATGGCGTACGGCTGTCGTCATACGGCAATACCCGCGTTACGCATCAGACGATACACGGCGCATAAGGGCAGGCCGACGACATTGGCATAATCGCCGTCAATTCTTTCCACAAATACTGCGCCTTTACCCTGAATACCGTAAGCGCCGGCCTTATCCATGGGCTCTCCCGACGCTACATAGGCACTTATTTCCTCTTCTCCGAGAGTCCGAAAGGTGACGATCGTCTTCTCTACATGCCTGTAAACGACGTCCCCCTTCTGCAGCGCAACTCCCGTATAGACAGCATGGCTCCTGCCGGAAAGCCCGGCAAGCATGCGCACCGCTTCCGCCTCATGACGGGGCTTTCCTAAAATCTTTCCGTCCGCCGCAACTACCGTATCGGCACCGAGAACCCAGTGATCCGGGTAACGGAGGGCAACGGAGGCCGCCTTGCCGGCAGCCTGTATATCAACAAACTTCTCGGGATTATCACGCCCTGGTACGTCTTCGGCATACGTACCGGGAATGACTTCACACGCTACGCCTATTTGCGCCAGCAATTCTTTGCGCCGCGGCGAATTTGATGCCAAAATCAGCATAGGATCCTCCTACACGCGTCTGTAAATAAAGACGGCTCCTAAAATACCGATAATGCTGAGAAGATTCGGGGCAAAATGAATTCCGAATGACAATTCCAGAATATACAAATTAAGCCGGACATTTTGAATATTAAAAATTTCGTAATGTTTCGTTAAAGCCGGCATAATACTGACTATATTAAGGCTCGACAAGACATCACCGATAATGCCGCCCAAAATGCCGCCCGCAACGAGAAATAAAATTAAGAATAGTGCACCCTTACTGCCTGCCGCTTTCATCAAATTTCCTCCTGTCATTAACACTTTTTTCATTATACAGGTAATAAAGCGGTACATCAATATAAAAAGAATGCCCTCCATCGTAGAGAAAGGCATTCCTTTCAAACCGGTCTCACCCTTTTTTCTGCACTTTGGCCCACGTATCACGCAAGCCGACGATACGGTTGACAACGAGTTTCTTTGCCGTCGTGTCTTTATCAATGACAAAATAGCCCTGCCGCAAAAACTGGAACCTGTCTCCCGCTTTAAAGCCGGCCAGCCCCGCCTCACCTTTTCCCTGCGTAACAACGAGGCTGTCGGGATTCAGCCGGCTGAGAAAATCGGCATTATCGTCGTCCCCTTCCGGCCTCAATAAGGAATCATAGAGGCGGCACTCCAGATCTACCGCATCTTTCGCGTTGACCCAATGCAGCGTCCCCTTGACTTTACGGGTCGCATTAGCGCCGCTGCCGCTTTTACTTTCAAGATCGCAGGAACAACGAAGTTCTGTAATCCTGCCGGCGGCGTCTTTGACAACTTCATCACATGTAATGATATAGGCATATTTCAGCCGCACTTCTCTGCCGGGCGCAAGGCGGAAGAATTTCTTTACCGGTTCTTCCATAAAATCGCCCCGTTCAATATAAATCTCGTTGCTGAAAGTCATGTCGCGCATGCCCATTGCTTCATTTTCCCGGTTATTGTCCGCACGGATGACTTCCGTCCGATCTGCGGGATAATTCGTCAAGACAACTTTGATCGGATCAAGTACAGCCATGTAGCGCGGCGCTTTCAACTTTAAATCTTCACGAATGCAGTATTCGAGAAATGCCGGATCGACCGTACTGTCCGCCTTAGCCACACCGATGCGGTCACAGAAGTCGCGAACGGCTTCAGGCGTATAGCCGCGACGGCGAATACCGGCAATGGTCGGCATGCGGGGATCATCCCAGCCGCTGACAACCCCTTTTTCGACAAGAAGCCGCAGTTTCCGCTTGCTCATGACCATATTCGCCACATTCAACCGTGCGAATTCGATCTGCTGAGGCGTCTGACCTTCCGGATCATCCCATTCATCAACAACCCAATTGTAAAGAGGCCTGTGATCTTCAAATTCAAGTGTGCAAATAGAGTGTGTGATTCGTTCAATTGCATCTTCCAAGGGATGGGCGAAATCATAGACGGGGTAAATGCACCACCTATCGCCCGTACGATGGTGAGACGCATGAATAATCCGATACAGGACGGGATCCCGCATATTTATATTGGGACTGGCCATATCTATTTTTGCACGCAGGACCTTTTCCCCGTCGCCGTACTTGCCGGCCTTCATCTCTTCAAAAAGCCGTAAGTTTTCTTCCACGGAGCGACTGCGATACGGACTGTCTTTGCCGGGTTCATTAAAATTACCCCGGTAAGAGCGAATTTCATCACCTGTTAAGTCATCTACATAGGCTTTCCCTTTTTTAATGAGCTTTACAGCCTGATTATAAAAAAGATCGAAATAATCCGATGCAAAATAGAGACGATCTTCCCAGGAAAAGCCCAGCCACGCAACGTCACGCTTGATGGACTCAACATATTCGACGTCTTCCTTCGACGGATTCGTATCGTCGAAACGCAGGTTTGTAAGACCGTTATACTTTTTACCGATGCCGAAATTGAGGCAAATCGACTTGGCATGTCCCAGATGAAGATACCCGTTCGGTTCCGGCGGAAAACGGGTGTGTACACGTTTTCCGTACTTGCCGGTTTCATTATCCTTATCAATAACGGCTTCAATAAAATTTTTTGTATTTTCCCGGTCCATAAGGAGTCTCCTTCTCACAATTAGTGATTTGATTGTATCATAAATAACGCGCTCCTACCAGTAGGCACGAAAACCGCCGCTTTTTTCGGAATATCCTGTGCTATAATTAAAATATTATGAGAGTCAGGAGTTGATATCATGGAAATAAAAAAATTAGTCACCTTTGAAGATGCCGGTTTTGAACAGTGGGGTGTTATTTCTGAGGACGGCGCCGGCGTATACAGCGCCGTCTCCCTGGAAGAAGCGTTCTTCACACCCTTGCCGGAAACGTTGGAAGAATTCATCAATCAGGGAACGGAAGGGCTTCTTGCCTTGGCAGACAGTCTTGAAGCAAATGAAAAAACCGGCGCCGTTCCGGCAAACCCGCTGCATACCGTACATATACTGACACCGCTCCGCAACAGGACGCGCAACATTCTTTGTGTCGGCAAGAACTACGGTGAACACATCATCGAATTCGATAAAACGACTGAGGCGGAAGCTCCCGACTATCCTATTTTCTTTACGAAAGCGGCAACGTCGGTAATAAGGCCGGAGGACACCATAAACCTGCATGAACGGGTCACCTCCGAAGTAGATTATGAAGGCGAACTGGCCGTTATTCTCGGCAAGTCGGGTGCCGATATCTCCGAAAGCGAAGCTATGGACTATGTTTACGGCTTCACCATTTTAAATGACGTAACCGCGCGGGACCTGCAACGCAATCACAAACAATGGTTCCACGGCAAGAGCCTTGATACATTCTGCCCGATCGGGCCGTGCATACTGCTTCGCGACGCCGCGCCGGCTACATTTGATATCGTGACCAAAGTAAACGGTGAAATCCGCCAGGACGGTAACACCGGTGAATTCATTTTTTCCGTTCCCCGCCTTATTACCGAACTTTCCAAGGGCTCAACCTTACTTGCGGGAGACATCATCGCAACCGGTACGCCTGCCGGTGTCGGTATCGGCTTCAATCCGCCAAAATACTTAAAGAGCGGCGATATCGTGGAAATTTCGATCCCCCCTATCGGCACACTCTCGAATACGGTTAAATAATCCATAAAAAGACTGTAACATAACAGCCCTTTTAAACTAAAATAACGGACATTGGATTATATTTGAGCTCTTTTGCAAATGTCGGGGTGTGGCTACCCGGCAAGTCTTTCCCGGCATCAATCACGGTAGCGATCGATGCCTTTTTTTACTTAACAACAGGATACGGGCGCAAAAGGGAAAATAAGAAAACATTGGTTATCTGTTCTTTCCATGAAGTAAAACGATATAAAGAAGTTTTTAAGAAAGAAAGGATCTACATAATTAGCAGTAGGCATATGAGATCGGCTCCTTTCTCCAGGAATTAGCCACTCTTATGGTAAAATATGCGAGCCTCATATGCTTTTGCTTTGCAAAAAAAAGACTGCAGTAGTCAGCATGATATGTCCTCCCAACATTTATTATAGAACCTTAAAAATTCACACAGTCACAGGGGCTTGTTGTTAAGTACATCAAAAAAAAGAAACAGACCAAGATAGCATGAATTCCTGTGAGCTCAATGTCTTGGTCTATTCTATATTGAACAGGAGCCGTAACAGAACACGGTAACATCTCATTCTGCTACAGCCCTGTTTATTTACCGCTCTGCGAATAAGGATAAAGAATTACATTTTCCTTATCATATTCAGCCAAATAAATATTTTCTATTTTATATCCTTGTGCCGCCGTTTTTTCCCGGAGCCATGCTTTATCCTTATGAATAAGCTCAAGAGCGTCATCATTGACGAGCCCGTCAGCAATGACGGGATAACGGTTATCCAGATCGTCATACTTCATGATCGTCAGCTGCCCGTTCTGCTCTAATACGGCTTTATAAACCTCTTCAATATGCCATATATCGGCCATGCGCAGTTTCAGATGAAGGTCATGTGCATTCAGTCCCGAACGCATACATTCATCAGTAAGGATTTTCCCGTGGTTAATGACGACCTGCGGGTCACCGTCAATCAAACGCTTTATAAAATTACTGTTTCCCTTAGCGTATTTCAGCAACATCACCAAAATAGTCCAGGCGATGAGAATCAGGAGGAATTGCAGGATACCGACAGCATCGTTATATATAACACCGCCGATAATGCCGCCGAGAACATAATTTTGCACTTGATCCAAAGCCGATGCGGGAGCAAGATTTCCTTTGCCCATAATATTTATCTGAAAAATAATGACCAAAAGGCCTAAGCCCAACTTGGCGAATATTATATAATGTACAAGCATTGAAGCCTCCTATTTATCATTAACTTTGATATTGACGTCAATCATATAAATACGCGTAACCTTATAAGCTGTCTGATTATCCGTAAAATCTACTGAAAAATAATCTCTATCCCCCGTTTTTACGATCATACTGTTTTTTAAACGTAACGAATTAACAAGCAAGCTTTCTTTAGGCACATCCATATTATAGGCGAAGTTACCGAGAAAAGCGGTCATCCGCGACATATCTTCCGTTGACTGCCTGGTTTGCGAATATTCCTGCCAATTGGCGCCTAAAAGAAATACACCTGTAAGGAAAAGGATAACACTTAAATCTCTGTACTTCGTCTGAAAACGATTACACATATATTTGCCGCCGACAATCAGCCAAGCAATTAACACCAAGGCAATGAGAACGTACTGCAACATATGATCAATATGCGATTGCCCCTCTACAAAAGAATAAGTATAAAACTGCATGATAACTCCTTATTATATACAGGATAAAATTATAAATGAGCCTGTTACGGTAACTTAATCTGTTCCAACAAGACTTAACCGCAGTATAAATTGCTGCAACCGGCCCTTTACAGAGTACAAGGGCCTTCTATAAACATAATTTTCTCATAAATACTCTCTTCATGAGATTCTATTTTACCTGATTATCCGTACTGATAAACCTTGCGTTTCTGCCAAAAAAACACGAACGCCATGCAGGCACCGCAGAAATCTGCGGCGGGCGTCGCCATAAAAACGCCGTCAACACCGAAAATGCGCGGCAGGATATAAAGAAAGCCGAGCAGAAAGAGCATAGTGTGGCAGAACGAGAGCAGCGCGGATGTGCGTCCGTCGCCGAGAGCCGTAAAGAAGGACGATCCGTAAGTCTTAAACCCGACAAAGAGAAAACCTGCGGCATAAATGCGGAAGCCGTATACAGCCAGTTCATACACCCGTGAACCTGCAGGGACAAAAACACTCGTAACGGGTACGGCAATAAGGATGCTGAGTGCCGTCGTAAACAGGGCAAAAGCGCCGATCAGCTTGAGGCTGCGGCGAAAAATTCCGCGCAGCTCCGCCATATCCTTACGCCCATAGCAGAAGCTCGTCAATGCCGCAACCCCCTCCGCATAACCGAGATATACGGCGGCAAACAACTCCGCCATATATTGCGTGATGGAAATAGCGGCAACACCCTCCGCTCCGGCAAGACGCATCATCGTATTATTTATTACGATGATAACAACGCTCATGGAAAGCTGAGTCACCATTTCACTGGCACCGTTTCCCATTGCCATGAGAACGGCACGCGGACGCCAGGCAGGCCGGGTGAGGCGAAGTATCCTGTGCTGTTGCGTAGTGAAATACCAAATACCGACAAAAGCGGAAACAGAGTAGCCGATCCCCGTAGCAACTGCCGCTCCCGAAAGCCCCCATTCAAATACGAAAAGAGTAACATAGTCCAGAACGATGTTCACGATCCCGCCGATGAGCGAAGAAAGCAGCGCAAGCCGCGGCTGCCCCGCCGTAACAAGGAAGATATCAAGAATAAGGCCTGCCATGGTGAACGGAGTCGCCAGAAAAAGCGGGACTGCATATGCCGCACAAAACGGGTAAAGCACGTCATCCGCACCAAGGCCGTATAGAAGAGGATGAAAAAAAGCAGTCCCAAAACGGCAAGTAATGTACTGAGTACAACACAGACAGCGACAAGAAGCGAGAAATTCTGCAGGGCACACCGATGCTTCTCCGCACCCAACTGTGCAGCAACAAGCGCACTCCCTCCCGTGCCAAGCATCGTGCCAGTGAAATCGTCAGCAAAATTAAAGGAAATACAATATTAACTGCCGAAATACCGTTTGTTCCGATAGCATGTGCAACAAAGATACCGTCGATAATAAAGTTCATATTCATAAAAAGTTGCGAAATAATCATCGGGACGGCAAATGCAAGCAGTGTACGATAAGAAATCGGCTGTTTGAGATAACGCAAGGTACATCTCCTTATATATTTTTGTATCTCATAGTATCACAGAAAAACGATAAAAAAGCAATCTTCTGCCGTGTTATATCAATATACGTTTTTCATATAGCCGCAATATCCTGCAGGGAGCTTCCTTTTTTCCGACAATTCCGTTTTTTTCGAATTGCCGCCGCCCACCCCTGCAATCGGGTGATTTCAAAATATTCCCCCGAGCATATGGAAATACCCGTTCTTTTATTACATATCATCAGTTTATGAGGATCATGTTTCAATTCATCTTATCTTAATCTGTGTAAGGACGCAAACACAGTATACTTTTTTTCAAAAAAACCGGGGCCACAAACGATTGGCACCGGTTTTCCCATTTGATAACGTTTCAAACGATGTTATTCATGACTTTCCGGTTCGCCATGCCGCAAAGTACTGTGTTTATATCCATAAATGGCATAAATAACGGTACCGACAACGGACCAGCCTACGAAAAGTTCCAGCGTATGGATCGAAAGGTGTGCAAAGATAAACGCGCAGAAGATAAAGCCTAAAGGCGCAATGACATATACTGCCGGGCAGCAGAACCCACGCGGAATGCGGGGATAGATTTTACGCAACACGATAATCCCCACACAGGAGCAGAGAAAGGCGAAAATCGTACCGGCACTGCATGCCTCCGCCACAATATGAATGGGTGTAAAGCCTGCCACGAGGGAAACAATGATACCGATGATAATTTGGATTCTGTAAGGCGTACGGTATTTCTCGTGTACCTTATAAAGGCTGTTGGGAATAAGACCGTCACGGCTCATCGAATACAGAGCCCTGCTCTGGGCAAAAAGCATATTCAGCACAACGGTGGACAAACCGCAGAGCGCCCCCGTGCCGATAAGAGCCGAGCCCGCACGCATCCCGATGTATTCAAGAACATACGATGCGGGAGCCGCCGTATCGAGCTGTTCGTACGGAACGACGCCGGTCATAGCCGCGCAGACGGCAATATACAAAACCGTACAAATCGCCAGCGCGGAAATAATGCCGACAGGCATGTCGTGCGTCGGATTTTTTGTTTCTTCAGCCGCCGTAGAGAGGGCGTCAAAACCCAGGTACGCAAAGAAAAGGACTGCCGTACCGGCAACAACGCCGTCCCAGCCGTAAGGCAAAAAGGGTTGCCAGTTCAGGGGATCAATATGCGGCCCCGCAAAAAAGAGAAACGCAAAAATAGTAACAATCTTTACTACAACAAGCGCTCTGTTTACCCTTGCGCCTTCACGAACACCGAGGATAAGACAAAGCGTCGCCAGAAGGACGATAGCGAAAGCAGGTAAATTGATGATGCCGCCGTCGGCGGGCACGGCCGTCAAGGCTTTGGGCAATTCAATGCCGCAGGAATGGAGGATACCTACAAAGTAAGCGGACCACCCGCCCGCCACGGCACTGGCACCTACAGAATATTCAAGAATAAGGCTCCAGCCTACCCACCAGCCGAAATATTCACCGAGTGACGCATATGCATATGTATACGAGCTGCCCGATACAGGCAAAAAAGTGGCCAGTTCGGAATACGTCAAGCAGACAAAAGCACAGGTAACGGCTGCCAGAATAAAGGATACCATCAACCCGGGGCCAGCATATTTGGCTGCACCGATACCGGTGAGAACAAAAATACCAGTACCTATTATAATTCCTAAACCCATGATAGTAATGTCAAATGCCCCGAGTACTCTGTTCAACTTCTTATCCTGTGTATGTCGGATCAAATCCTGATATGGCTTACGTTGCAGAATATCCACCTTAACCAACTCCTTTTAAATCGTTTTACTATATAAAACAACGAAACCTCCATCCTGACGGGAAGGAGGTTTCGTTATTCAACTGATAATGGCGGACTAAGCTTCAGTTTTAGAACTTACTGCCGTCTTCCAAATAAGACCGATAATGAAACCTGCCACGGCAAAGCAAAGCCAGCTCATGCCGAGATCGTGCAAAGGCACTGTATTATTGAAAAATACGTCAATGCTTCCCAATGAAAATTTAGCGGTCTGCAACCCTGTAACGACGGCCGGGATAATAGTCAGCCCGATTGTCCATGCATATACGCACTGACGTCCGCCGAAAAATTTGTGGAGGAAAGTAAGTATAACCAAGGCGACAACAATCGGGTAGATAAACATCAGTACGGGAATAGCCGCACTGATAATCGTCTTTAACCCGAACATAGCGACACAGAAGGAAATAATCGAAAAAACGGCCGCATACGCCTTATACCCCATCCCGCCGATAAGTTGCTGAAAATATGTCGCACAAGACGTAATTAATCCGATACTGGTGGAAAGGCAGGCAAGTAACACAATAACCGCCAGGAGCATTGCCCCTACTTCACCGAAAAGGATTTTTGCGCTGAGAGAAAGCACGGGTGCGCCTGTATCCTGCATACCAATGGCGGTAACGCTGTCAGCACCGATTTTAGCGATAAAGATATAGACAAATGCCAAACAGCCGACCGCTACAACGCCTGCTTTAAATACGTCACGCGTAACTTCGCTCGGCGTAGTTGCGCCCGCTTCTCTTACGAACTCAACAACCAGAATGGCGAATACAAGGGATGCTATAGCATCCATGGTGTTGTAACCGTCAAGGATACCCTGGACCATAGCCAAAGTAGTGGTACCGTACTGAGGGTCGGCGGCAAGAGGAACACCTAGCGGCGTAATGAAAGATTTTGCAATAAGTGCCAATATAGTAACTAGGAGACAGGGAGTCAGGATTTTGCCGATACGGTCGACAAGCTTCGACGGGGTTGCGGAAAGCCAATAAGAAATAACAAAAAAGATAACAAGGAAGATCGTCATATGAAGGTCGGATCCACCGTCATGTAGGAAGGGACGAACGGCAATTTCATAAGAAACGCTGCCCGTACGCGGCGTAGCGAAAAACGGTCCGATTGTCAAATACGATAATACCGTAAAAAAGAGACCGAATTTCGGGGTAACGCGGCCAGCCAGTTCCTGCAAATTCTCACAGCCCGAATAGCCGATGGCCAGGACACCGGCAAGAGGCAGTCCGACACCGGTAACGATGAAGCCCAAAACGGACCACCATACATTTGCGCCTGCATGCTGTCCCATTGCCGCCGGGAAAATAAGATTCCCCGCTCCGAAAAAGAGGGCAAACAACATGAGGCCGACTGCAATAAATCGTTTACTGTCTTTTTGATTCTCATTCATTGTAAATCACGCTCCGTTCCAAAGAATGGTCGTCTTTACCGGGCAGTAAAGGTACGACTTTACCTAGAAAAGCACAAGTCTGCAAAGTTCTCCGTTGCGCAGAAAAATACTTTAATATTGGTGACATTATATCATAATACTATTTTTTATTCATCATCTTAACCCTTTTTTTTTAATCATATCTATTTTTAATCTAAAAAACGTTTAACCTATCTAATTTTGTCATTATTAAAATATTTTTTTATCATTTTTATAACGATTTCATTAGTTTTTCTGTCTTTCACCGCAATACGTAAGAATCGGTCGTTAAGACCTTCATAATTACTGCAGTTACGAAGTAAAATGCCTTCCTGTTCAAGAAAACTTACGCAAGCTGTCGCAGAACCGTACATGCGCTCCAGTTTTATCAGGATGAAATTGACCGTACCGCCGAAGATCCTCACCCCGTTTATCGCACTCAAATGCCGCTTTAAAAAAGCGGCTTCCCTCTTGATAAGTGCAATGGATGCCCGCGCATATTCGTTGTCTCTCAAAGCCGCCGCACCGGCAAGCTGTGCCAAAATATTGACGTTCCAACAATCCTTATGCGCTTCCATCCGCGCAACCACAGTTTCGGCCGCCGCCGCAAAAGCCAGGCGCAGGCCCGGTAAAGCATAAAACTTGGTAAGTGAACGTAACACGAGCAGGTTATCAATATTTTCTTACCAGATCGAGAACCGTATAGTCCGCACCGTCATCTCTGAAATCAAGAAACGACTCATCTATAATGACAAAAACATTATGAGCCGCACAAATACGTACGCACGAGACCGCCGTATCACGGTTGATCAGGGTACCGGTAGGGTTATTGGGATTGCCGAGAATTAAACAGGAGCCGGACGGACAAGAAAGATCGATCTTTTCCCAATCGCCGGCAAACTCGTTATTTTCGCTTAAATAAATATATTGTATTGCGGCACCGCCGGCTAAAGCGGCCCGTTCATACTCATTAAACGAGGGAACCGGCAACACGAGCGTTGCAGGCCTGTATGCATGAAACCAGACATACAGCAATTCCGCCGCGCCGTTGCCGGCAACAGTATATTCCTTCTCTATGCGGTAATGCCGATATACGGCCCGCTTAAACGCTTCCGCCGCGGGATCGGGATAATAAACGATATCCTCCAAATGATCCTGCAATACCTGCCGTACCGACGGCGGGATACCGAGAGGATTGATATTGGCACTCATATCAATCCATGATTTTTTCTTACCCGTCCCGTCATATACGTTACCGCCATGAGCAAATTTCTCCATTTTATCTCCCCCGCTTTGAAACGCCGCCCGCTATAAGCGTATACACACCTTTATATTGTAACCCGGGCAGCGTCCGTTTTATTGCACGCACCAGCTCCGCACCGGCTGAAAAAATCTTTTCCGAAGGCATAAACACCGTATAGAGCGTACCCGTATGAGCCGTTCCGACACCGCAGACATCATATTGTTCCGCGAGATGAATGAGCGTTTCCAACTCGGGCTTATAAAAAATCTTCTGATTCGCCCTGGCACTTGCCGTTGCCACAGCGCCCCAAACCCGGCAGTCGTCGCCCGCTTTTTTTAAGGCGGAATACAGTTCTTTCAGATCCTGAGAACCGTCAGGATCTTTATCTTTGTCTTTATAAAAAGAAACCGTGTCCACGACGCCGCCTCTGTCAAACGTTAAGACGGACATAGGCGGGACGGACGTAAAGGTATGTATAATCTCTCCGCTTTTTCTGTCCATCGCCGCAATGCCTTCGCAAAACACGGGATCCGTAGGCTCAATCGCAAGCGCGAGCGAACAAATTTCTTTTTCCGTCATTTCATAGCCGAAAGCGGCGCTGACGGCAGTAATAACGGCGCCTATGTCGGCGCTGCTCGACGACATGCCTTTTCCCTGCGGCACGGCAGACGAAAGACCGAGCGCATAAGGAAAAGACTTCTCGCCCAGATAACGCAAGGTTGCCGCCACGGCACGGCGTGATTTTTCGGGTACAGCCAACTCGTCAAATACACCGTCAACAACTCTCGCCGTCACATACAGATTAACGGGGCAGGCAACAATAAGCGAACGTTTATCCATATTACCCTGCAGGATCTCACCGCACCCGGCCGGCACGGTAACGACAATGTTCATACTCACTCCCAAAAACGGCAGCATGCGGCGAGGACAATCGCCAGCAGCGAGGCCGTATACATAAGACGGACGGCGCAAGAAACGGTTTCCGGCATTATCCGCAGCTCTTCATCGCCCATATACTCGCGAAACGTCATTTCTCCGAAATAAGAATTACAACCGCCTAAGCGGATATGCAATGCGCCTGCAACGGGCGCTTCCGCATAGCCGCCGTTAGGACTCGGATGCTTGCGGGCGTCACGGCGCATGATACGCCAGGCGTTCTTATAATCAAAGCCGCACAAAAACGCGGCGGCCGTTACCAATACCGCCGTAATCCGGGCCGGAATGAAATTGCACACATCGTCAAGACGCGCGGCGAACCGGCCGTAATAGATATACTTGGCGTTTTTGTACCCCATCATGGAGTCAAGCGTATTAACGGCTTTATAAGCGGCCGCCAGCGGCACGCCGCCGAGGACGTAGAAGAAAAGAGGCGCCACGATCCCGTCCGACGTGTTTTCCGCCACTGTTTCAACGGCGGCACGACAGATTTCACTTTCCGATAAATTTTCCGTGTCCCTGCCTACAATGAAACTCAGTTTTTTACGCGCGTCATCCAAATGCCGGCGTATAAGGGAGCGACGAATAGTGTCGGCCGCTCCGGCCAGGCTGCGCGGGCAAATAAGGAAAGACAAAATTATCCCTTTCAATACATCTGCAGCCGTTTCCGGAAAGAGAGTCTCTAAAATTACGGCCGCCAAACGAACCGAACCGTACGCAAAAAACACAGTCAGTCCGGCCACAACCGTACCGGTAAAGAAATAGTACTGTTTAGATTTCCCTTCACTATAGAAAAGGGTATCAAGTTTTTTTATTGCCTGCCCTAAAAGAGCAACGGGATGATACCGGCTCTCCGGATCCCCCACAAAGCAATCGACAATAAATGCAACTGTAACGGTCAGCATGTCCTATTCTCCGATAATTTGTCGGACTTTCCGCATGTTTAAACTGGCTAACGCAAGATCCGCCAAACGATCATAACTTTTTTCTTTTTCTCCTCTGTAATGTCGGCCCGCTGTAATCGGCTGCAGCCCTTTATGGATACGCACGGCATTGAGAAAGGCGCGGCGAAACCCGTCATTATCGAAGATGCCGTGCACATACGTACCGAAAACCGTGCCGTCAAGAGAAGCTCCCACCGGGTCATCACAACGCCGCCCCCGGCGCAAGACGGCCGCAAAAGGCCGGGACACAGGCGCGGAAAAGACAGACCGGCCCATATGAATCTCATACCCTTTCATATCATTGCAATCTATAACGGAGTCATAAACGGAAAACCTGCGGCAACGGCAATGTACCTGGGCGGTAATTTTCTCCCCTTTAAAAACAGTTTCCATCGGTAAAAAATTCAGGCCGTCAACACTCTCATGAGCGGCTTCAACGCCGTCGGGATCGGAGATTTTCCTGCCGAGCATCTGATAGCCGCCGCAAATACCGCCTATGAGCACGCCCTGCCGCCGCGCCGTCAGGACAGCCTGTTCCATACCGTTCTCACGAAGCCAGAGCATGTCGTCTATCGTATTTTTTGTGCCCGGCAGCAGAATAATATCCGCCGCCGCCAACGCCTCCGGCTCCTGTGCGTAATAAAGACTGACATCTTCTTCCGAAGCAAGGCTGTCAAAATCGGTAAAATTAGAAATGCGGGGAGTCCTGACAACGGCTATTTTGAGATCCTTTTCTTCGGGTTCACGCAACATTTCCGCCAGGGATACCGAATCTTCTTCGTCTATCCCCAAATCGCTTATATACGGCATTACTCCGATAACGGGCTTACCTGTTTTCTCTTCCAGAAAGCGGACAGCCGGATCGAAAAGGTGTAGGTCGCCGCGGAATTTATTGATAATAAGGCCCTTTACAAGATCACGCTCGGCCTCATCAAGAAGTTCCAAGGTGCCGACCAGGGCCGCAAGAGAGCCGCCTCTGTCAATATCGGCGACGAGGAAAACGGGGGCATGGACATATTCGGCTACACGCATGTTCACGATATCCGTATTTTTCAGGTTTATTTCCGCCGGGCTGCCGGCCCCTTCAAGAACAATCATATCGTATTCTTTATCAAGGCGCGTCAAAGCGGTTTTTACGGCCTCAAACGCTTTCAGGGAATAAGAAAGATGATATTCTTCCGCCGACATATTGCCGACGGGAACCCCGTTAATGATAACCTGGGAACGGCAATTCCCGACCGGCTTTAAAAGTACCGGATTCATATCCGTTTCCGCGATAAGGCCGGCCGCTTCAGCCTGCACAGCCTGCGCTCTTCCCATTTCCCCGCCGTCAGGTGTCACGAAAGAATTTAAAGCCATATTCTGGGCTTTAAACGGTACGGTTTTCAACCCTTCCCGCGCAAAAATACGACAAAAAGCAGTCGCTAAAATACTCTTGCCGACATGCGAACTCGTACCTTGGAACATTATATATTTTGCCATGGTCCACGCCTTTCCTGAAAATAAAGTTTTACCGCTGCCGCACATAAATGCTCGGCACACCGTCCACATCGGCACAACGCGTATTGCAGGCCGGGCTGCTGCAGACCCAGTAAGCGCCGTAAGGGCCGTCCCGTTTTATAAAGCGCCCGGTCTTACAGCGCGGGCAGGCATAATCCGAAACCTCGGCGGCGGCCGTTTCCATGATCCGCTCCGTATGCCTGCATTGCGGATAGCCTGTACACCCGTAAAAATCGCCGAATTTACCGCTTCGTTCAATCATTATTTTACCGCAGTCGGGACAACGTTTTCCCGTACTGCCGGCGGCCGCGGTTTCTGTCACCGCGGCTTTGGCAATAAGACGTGTGAGGAACTCTGTCTGATCTTTCAAAAACGACTGCAGATCGTCCTTACCCAAGCTCATTTGATGCAACCGCTCTTCCCAAAGGGCAGTCTCATCGGGGTAAGAAAGTTCGTCAGGCAGAGAATCAATAAGAACATATGCGGAGTCACCGGGGAAAAGATATTTTTTCCTGCCCTCTTCAAGCAGGAACTTACGCGCGATGAGCTCGTTAATGATCGTGGCCCGCGTCGCCTCCGTACCGATCCCCTGCACTTCTTTCAGTTTCTTTTTCAGCGTATCGTCTTTGACATATTTATAAATTTCTTTCATTGCCGCCAACAAGGTGGAGGCCGTAAAACGCTGCGGCGGTTTTGTTTCCTTTTCTTCCGTCATACCGCCGGTATAAGTAACAGCGGCTCCTTTTCGAAGAACCGGCAATTCTCCCTTTTCCTCATCACCGTCATCATGCTTGTCGCGGCTGTACAGTTGTTTCCAGCCCGCGACGGTTATCGTCCTGCCGCGGGCGACAAAATTTTCTTCCGCCGCTCTGATGACGATACGCTGACTGTCATATTCATGAGGTGCGTAAAACTGGGCAATATACGCCCGGGCTATAAGAAAATATATATTCCGCTGCATTTCCGTGAGCCGAGTATACGGACAGACAACAGTTGTCGGAATAATTGCATGATGAGCCGTAATTTTTGTATCGTTCCAGGCGCGACTTTTGACCGTACTGTCACCTGCGCCTGCCCAGACGCTTAATTCACGATCCCCCAATCCGGCAAGATTGGACAAAATCCCGAGTGCATCGCGCCGCTGATTAAGCGGCAGATATTCACAATCCGAACGGGGATATGTCGTAAACTTTCGTTCATATAACTGCTGAGCCGTATCAAGAACCTGCTGCGGACTGTAACCGTACTTCCTGCCGGCCTCTATCTGCAGGGACGACAGAGAATGGGGCAAACGCTGATTTTCCTTTTTATGCGTGACCTTCCGCTCGGTCACCATTCCCTCCGGTTCCGCCGCCAATTTCTCAAGAATACGGGCGGCAATGTCTTTGCGGATACAACGCCCTTCCGGATCGAGCCCCGCCTGTGTCTCCGCAGGCTGCCACCGGGCGGAAAGAACGCCGTCGCCGTAATTAAAATCGGCTTTTACAATATAGTATGTTACCGGTTTAAAATTATCCAGCTCCCGCTGTCTTCTGACTACAAGCGCCAATGTCGGCGTTTTTACGCGGCCGACGGGATAGACGCCCCGATAGCCTTGACGGCGGGCAGCCAGCGTATAGGCACGCGACAAGTTCATTCCCATCAGCCAATCGGCGCGGCTGCGCGCCAAAGCCGAATCTTTTAAAGGCTTAAAGGCCTTATTATCCCGTAAATTACCAAGCGACTCGCGAATGCTTTTCTCATCCAGCGCATTGAGCAGAATCCGTTCGACAGGCTTCGTATTTCCGACATAATCAAGTATTTCATCGATGAGAAGCTGCCCCTCTCTGTCGGGGTCACCGGCATTTACAATACTGTCCGCTTCATTAATGAGCGAACGGATAATCTCAAATTGTTCTTTAGACGCAGGTGAAACAAAAAGCTTCCACTCCTTCGGTATAATCGGCAAATCTTCGGCCCGCCATTTTTTATAAGCCGCATTATACGCTTCCGGCTCGGCTTGCTGCAACACATGGCCGTACGCCCACGTAACGATACCGCCGCCCGTACGTATGCAGCCGTTATCACGCCGCCGCGGCGGCGGCAGGCATTTCGCCAATTCTCTGGCCATACTCGGTTTTTCCGCAATAAATACCTTCATTTGCAACACTCTTTCCCGTCTTCCCCGGCATTACTGTCTTTTATCACACCGTACGTATATGCAAAAGACAACTGCCCGTTTAAATACCAGAAAAAGCCCGAACGGCAATGCCGCTCAGGCTCCTATTCACTTTCACGCAACGCCTCCGCATAAGTAAGAAAACGCACGTCTATCGGCAAATCACGCAATAATTGCCGCGCTTCCGCCGCCGTATCGGCAGTAGTCCGTAAACAGGCCGTCCCTTTCCTACCGTTCAGAGCCGTAAGGACGCCCATGTGATCAAAGCCTTCCGTGATGCGGTTGACTAATGTCATTTGCGAAGGCTCTACCTGAAAATAAACGTATTCCTCAAAAAGCATGACTATTTCACCTGCCGGCGCATCATACCGTTTACCTGCAGCGGCACGTCCGTCGTCATACAGACAATTTCCTGAGGATGCCGCGCCGCGTCAATGACCGCTCCGTCGCTGTTCCGTAAATTTCTGATGATATGCTTGACGATCGGGCCGTGCGGCAAAAGAAATTCCACTTCTTCGCCGACTTTAAAATAGTTCCGCTGTTCAATCTGGGCGGTGTGCGTCGCTTCGTCATACGCTTTGACGAAGCCGATAAAGTCATGGGTCTGCGTATTGCTGGACTGCCCGTATACCTGATCCGCCGCCGCGGGCCGGCCGTAATAAAATCCTGTCGTATACGGCCGGTGAGAGATTTTTTCCAACTCTTCGACCCATTCCTCTTTGACCGTAAAGTGTTCCGGGTCCGCTTCATACGCATCCATGGCTTCACGGTATACCTTGACAACGGTCGCCACATAATGAAGGCTCTTCATCCGGCCTTCCACTTTTAAGCTCGCGAAGCCCGCATCATACAGATCCGGCAGATGCCGCAGCATGCACAAGTCCTTCGAGTTAAAAATATACGTGCCCCGTTCATCTTCCATAACCGGAAAATATTCACCCGGCCGTTTTTCTTCGACAAGACTGTACTTAAACCGGCAGCACTGCACGCACTCACCATGGTTGGAATCGCGATCCTTCGTAAAATAATTGCTGAGTAAGCAGCGGCCCGAATAAGATATACACATAGCGCCGTGTACAAAGCCTTCCAGTTCTATATCTACGTTGGCGCTGATTTCCTTCGCATCGGCCAGCGACACCTCCCGGGCCAGGACAACCCGTTCGGCACCGCATTCTTTCCAAAACTGCACGGCCGACCAATTCGTAGTATTCGCCTGTGTCGACACATGAATTGGCAGAGCCGGAGCGACTTCCCGGCAAAGGCGGAAAATCCCCGGATCCGCAATAAGCACGGCATCGGCTTTTATCTTTTCAAGGTACCGTAAATAACCTGGTAACTCTTTATAATCTTTACCCGACGGGAAAATATTAACGGTAACGTAAATTTTTTTACCGAGAGAATGGGCATAATCTACTGCTTCTTTCATTTCTTCCGGCGTAAAGTTATCGCTGAATGCGCGCAAACTGAAAGACGTGCCGCCCAGATAAGCCGCATCGGCACCATACAGGAAGGCAATTTTCAGTTTCTCCATATTACCGGCGGGCGCCAGCAATTCCATCCGTTTCATTCCTAACTCTTCCTCCGGGAGACCGTAAGGCCGTCCCCGTTCTCAAATACAACCGTTTCAAACAGGTCGGTATCGTTAATCTTATCCATAAATTCACGCAGCCTCGTCACGGCCGTGCGGTGTTTATGGGGCAAATGTCCCTGTACATAGACCATATCGTGATAGCGGACATTATCGGCTACAATGACGGCGCGGGGAGCCAATTTCGGCATAAGCAGTTCCAGCTGCCGGCTATACTGTCCTTTCGGCCCGTCAAGGAAGACGAAGTCCCAAGGGCCGTCCAAATGCGGCAATACTGACGTCGCATCACCGTGGAGCGCCTTTATCCGCCCTCTGAACGGGGAGGCGGCAATATGTTTTTCAGCTATTTTATGCCTGTCCGCATCGAGTTCAATCGTCGTAATATATGCATTTGAAGGCAAACACTCCATAATAAGCAGTGTCGAATACGCGATACACGTCCCTATTTCCAAAACACGGCGGGGCGAAGCGTTTTTTACAATTTTCTGAAGCAGCTCCTTTTCCGCATCGCGTAAAACGGGCAGCCCGTGAGCCGTTCCGTACAGCTTCACTTCCTTTAACAACTCCGTCATGGCATATACTTATGGACATTGTCCATATGCTCTTCATACGTCACGGAAAAATAATTATGTCCTTCTTTGTCCGCCACAAAATAAAGATAACTCGTTTCAGGCGCATCAAGTACGGCATATATACTCTTCATACCCGGATTGCCGATGGGACCGGGCGGCAGTCCTTCATGCAGATACGTATTATACGGCGAATCGTAAGCAATTTCATCAAGATTGTACTCATATTTGTGCGACCCCATCGCATAAGAAACGCTTGCGTCGGATTGAAGCTTCATGTGCCGTTTCAGCCGATTAAGGAAAACAGATGCGATAAGCGGTCTGTCACGATCATATTTCGCTTCTTTTTCAACTACCGAAGCAAGCGTCACAGCCTGATAAACGGAAAAATTCCCGGCTCCGATCCGGTTTCTCATTGCCGTGTCTAAACGGTCATCAAAGTTTTTCAGCATCATCACCACCAGATCATCGGCCGTTCCGTCAAAATGGGGATAATACGTATCGGGGAATAAAAATCCTTCGGTCACGAAAGTAACCTGACGATTACCCTTCATATACGGGTAAAGAAGTTCCGCTTTATTGGCTGCAATGAGAAATTCTTCTTCACTTATATTTGTATTTTCGGCAACGGCTTTAGCAATTTGCCGCACCGTATACCCTTCGGGTACGACCAGCCGATAGGCTTCCGAATCTCCGCTTGTCAGCTTGGCGACGATCTGATGCAGGCTCATCGTTGAATGTATCGTATACTCGCCGCGTTTCAGCTCCCCCGCCTGCCCTGTCAGTGCCAAAACCGCCCGAAAAAGGAGCGGGTTGGAAACAAGTTCTTCCGCATACAATTCATCCGCTATTTCCGCACCGGTCATGTCCGCCTTGACTTCTATATAGGAAGACTTGTAGGCCTTCCAAAAAGGCGGCAGGAAATAAAAACAGCCGCAGGCAAGAAGTGCTACAGCCAAAATACCGACTATAAATTTTACGGTACGCGCCTCCCTGGACGGCACGTTTTTATCCTGCGTCAATACATTATTATTTTTCCGCGCCGCTCCTGTATGTTCCGTACCGGCCGTATTTATTGTTACCTCGTCAGATTTAGTGTATTTTTCCATGAAACCTATTATACATGAAAAACCTGTAGAATAAAAGAAACGCCTTATTCTACAGGTTTTTCGCGTTTTCCCCTATACACTTATGCACTCTTACGTATGCGGCGCCCAGGTCCTGCTGCGCGCGGCGATCGACTCGTTCCGCCGGTTGGCTTCTTGCGTCCGAAGCTCCGTATCATACTTGGCCTGCGCTTCGTCTTTTGCGGCCTTCAGCTTTGCTTCCGTTGCGGCATCAATCTTCGGCGCGCCTTTTTCTTTTGCCGTATCATAGGCTTTAACGGCGGCATCGCGCTGTTCGGCAAGCCGCGCTAGGATCTCTCTGTCCTTTTGCAGCCGCACATCCGCCTCAAGCTGCACATTCGGCAGAGAATGTACGTCTACATAAGTTTCGAAAAGACGGTTCCACGGCAATGTCACTTCCACCGTTTTCGGGTTTACATTTAAATATGCTTTCGCATACCGCTGCAATTCCAGCTTGGCAAGCCCCTGCAATTCACCCGTTTCCGTCGGATAATAGCGGCGCAGCTGCCCGTTTGCTATTTTCTGCTGCATACGGTAGAGATAGTTGCGGATATTAGCCTGATACGCCCAATTATCAAGATAATTAGTCGTCAGCATATTTTTATGGGCATCCGCACTCATATACCTGGCCAGAATCCCCTGCGAAAGACCGTAGCCGACGGAGTTGCTGGCCGTATTCCAGCCGTTATAAGCAGCCAGGCGATACATCATGTTATCTTTATAAAGGCCGTAAACGAGCGTATTGTCCGAACCGTTGGAAAAAGCCATGTCGACAATACTTACAGGAATCCCGGCAGCGACAGCCGTTTCAATGTGGCCTAAAAACTCTCGTGTCGAATCAAGCATAATCGGGAAGTTTTCAAAGCTGGCCGATTCTGTCGTCTTTGTCGTAAGCGGCGTATTCACCGCCAGAAGCAAATCCGGCTTGGACGTATTCGTCACTTCACCGCCGACGGCTTCAATATGTTCGGCAATGGTTTTGCCGATTGCCTGCCCGTCATAACTGGGTACAGTTTTTTCACCGCCGCCGAGAGGATAGATGACCGTAACTTTCGGATGATAGTTATTAAAATCATTGTTTGCACGCGTAATCAGGAGCAAGCCGAGCTGATCCGCACCGGGAAAAGAGCCGAACACCGTTTTCGGCACATCTTTGCCGCGCATTTCCAAATATTTCGCTTCCAGCGCCGACTGCGTGTGGGCGGAATTGTCATCATGACCTAAGCTGAAATAGGTAAAGATCCCCTTCTTCGCGTCATCAATCAGCCGGTAGTTAACGGCCATATTCTTTTGGCGGCGTTTATACCAGTCCTGCAAATATTCAAGCGGTACCCGGCGCATGACGGCAAACCAGCGGGACCGCTCTTCAGGCGTAAGGACCTCTGTATCGGCTTTATTTTGCAGAGCGGCCAATTCATAAATGTCATTACCGAATTTCAAATAGTAATCCGGTTCTACGCCTTTACCTCCCGTCCAAGGGCTGCGCATGACCGTACTGAACGCATAAATGGGAACGTGCCCGTATTTTGCGTGTAACGCTTCCACGTTGCGGAGGCGGTTCATAAGCGTATCTGTATCAAAATTATGTTTGCGCGAGTCGACCAGGCCGCCGTAGACGAGAGAATCAACAGAAAGGACCATCGCGTCGGCTTCAGGCGCATGCGTCTCGACCCAATCCATTAATTGCTCCGGCGAGCCGTGGAAATTGGAACCCGACAAATATTGGCGCGGCGGAGTCAGTACGGTATATCCCGCCTCTTTTGCCGTTTTTACAGTGTATGCGTAATCAACAGGGCGATCATCCTGAGGAACATATAAGATGGTCTTCCCGTAAGCAAATACAGACGTGCCGGTAAACAAGAGCGAACAAACGACTGCACCGACCAATTTATAAAAGGGTTTCACAGAATCACTCCTAACATTTTCTGACATATAAATCTTTTTTATTATACCAAATGCCGTCGTAAAAATAAAATTTAAAGAAATTTATTTTCTTTCCGCAGGGATGATTGCACTGCCGTTATCTGTCCTGTACAATATGGACGTAATCATGTGCGGGAGGCGGGACGATGACAAAAGACGAATTCTACATGGGGAAAGCCCTGGAAGAAGCAAAAAAAGCGGCGGCCGTCGGTGAAATCCCGATCGGCGCCGTTATCGTACACAAGAAAAAAGCCGTCGCCCGCGCCCACAATTTGCGGGAAACGCTGCCGTGCGCCACGGCTCATGCCGAGCTTCTGGCCATTGCGGAGGCGTGCCGCGTTCTCGGCCGCTGGCGTCTTACAGGCTGCACCTTATATGTGACCGTCGAACCTTGCCCCATGTGCGCGGGCGCTATCGTGAACAGCCGCCTGGATCGCGTTGTTTACGGCTGTGCCGATACGAAAGGCGGCGGTACACGCTCTTTGTATAAAATTGTTGACGACGAACGGCTGAATCACCGCGCAATCGTCACGGCAGGCATACGAGAAACAGAATGCGCGGCTCTGTTAAAAGATTTTTTCCGGAAGCGGCGGGCCGAAGAAAAAAGGAAAACAGTTTCGGATTAGTATTTCCGAACTGTTTTCCTTTTTTATAAAAGCGGATGTAATGAATACAACCCGTTAAATCATCATTTGGCCGAAATACGTAATGGCCCCGGCAATAATCATAAACCCGACGAGGTACGGAAGCGCCGCCTTCATGATCTCACTTTCCTTACCTTCCACAACTGCGCCGACAGCACCGATGGCAATAGCAATGCTCTGAGGCGAAAGCATTTTGCCGAGACCGGCGCCGGCGGAATTGCACGCGGCGAGCCAGGCGGGGTCGGCACCGGGAATATCCATGGCCGCAGCTGTCTGCAAGGGTCCGAAAAGGACATTGCTGTTCGTGCCGGAACCGGTGATGAAGGCGCCGAGCGCCCCGGCCAGAGGGGCAAACGCAGGATACATGGTCCCCGTCACATCAACGAGGGTATGCGCGATACTTGCCGTCATTCCGCTGTATGTCATGATTTTAGCGGTAGCCACGACGGTGATAATCGTCAGAAAGGTAAAGCGCAGATTATAAATCGTTTCACCCAGCCTGCCGAAAATCTCACCGAACGATGCGCCCTGGTATCTGCCGCCGAGGATAGCGGCCAGGAGGATCATGATGCCCGGCGTGGCGATCCAGACAAAGGTATACGGCTTCGCTCCCGCACCGGTGTAAATAGGAACGGCCGTTTTAACGGCGCTGAGCGGGCCGTTAACGGCGGGAACAAGCTTGGACGTAATGATCAGGAATATAAAAATAAGAATAAAGATCATCGCGGCCCTTATACCCGCGCCGGCGGAAACGGACTGCGGCTGAATATCCAACGCATAGTCCGGATCGTCCGTCTTGAAAAGTTTCGCATACACAACGATTACGCCCATGATGATGATGGACGGCACCATAACGGCTAATTCAGGTCCGAGAACGGAAGAAATGATATATTCAGGGATGAAAAGCGCCAACCCGGAAAGCAGGGTCACGAAAAAAACGCCTTTTAACGCCCGGACAGAGCCGCCGATGACGATAACCATCAAGAACGGACACAAAATATCCAATAACCCCAATTGGGTCGTAATATACGTAGCCAATCGGACCGGATCAAGTTCCGTCAAACTTGCCAGCGTTGTCGTCGGAATACCGATAGAACCGAAAGTGGTCGGTACCGTATTGGCAATAAGACAAGCGAGAATAGCACGGATGGGATTAAATCCCAGGCCGACGAGAATACTGGCCGGAATGGCAACCGCCGTACCGAAGCCGGCCATGCCTTCCATGAAAGCACCGAAGCCCCAGCCGATGAGAAGGGCTAAAATACGGCTGTCTTTGCTTACTGTCGTCAGCATTTGTTTAAGGACATCCATGCTTTTCGTATACACAGTAAGATTATACGCGAAAATGGCCGCCACAATGACCAGCAAAATGGGCCAAATCGCAAGGGCAACGCCTTCCAAAGCCGCCGTACCCGTATCAAGAGTCGGCATGTCAAAGGCGAAAACAGCCACAATCGCGGCAATAACAACTGCAATCGGGCAGGCTTTGTAACCGGGCATCTTCAAGAAGCCCAGTCCGATAACCAGCCAAATTATCGGCAGCAGCGCTAAGAATACCATGTTTTTCCTTCCTTTCACACAAAAAATATGTTCTTATCCCGTTTCTTCAGCCTGTGGGCAAAGTAAATATAAGAGCCGCCGTAAAACCGCAAACTTCAGAAGCAGATCAGGCTTAATACTTAAAAGGCCTTTAACAACAATCCTTATACATTATAGTATAAGGACTCACGGGAATAAAGCGGTATTCCCATGTCGGGACAGTTACAGATACATCATGACAATTTGTAATATTATGCAAAAACGGCACAGATCTTCCGACCTGTGCCGTCACCTTACCCTTCCAGTTTTTTGATCAATAATTCATTGACCGACGCCGGATTGGCGCGGCCTTTCGTTTCTTTCATAATCTGACCGACGAGGAATCCTATAGCTTTCTTCTTGCCCGCCTTATAATCGGCAACGGATTGCGGATTGGCATCGATAATTTTCCTGACGATACCCGACAATTCTCCTTCGTCGCTGATTTGGACAAGGCCCTGTTTCTCTACAACGGCGGCGGCGCTCTCACCGGACCGCCACATCTCAGGTAAAACCTGTTTAGCTATTTTCCCGGAAATCGTCCCTTTATCGATAAGAGAGATGAGTTCCGCCAAATTTTCCGGTGTAACGGGAGATTCTCTTGCCGTCAGGCCTTCTTCATTAAGTTTTTTCGCAAAATCACCGAGCATCCAATTGGCCGCCGCTTTTGCCTCGGCCCCGGCGGCAACTACGGCTTCAAAGTAGTCCGCCGTTCCCTTTTCAAGGGTAAGGATAGCCGCATCGTATTCGGGCAGGCCCAATGCTTCCGTAAACCGTTTGCGGCGGGCATCGGGCATTTCGGGAAGTTCCCGGCGTACTTCTTCAATCCATTGTTCGGAAAGTTCCAGCGGGATGAGATCCGGTTCGGGGAAGTAACGGTAATCGTTGGATTCTTCTTTGACACGCTGGCTGAAAGTAACCCCTTTATTTTCATCCCAGCCGCGCGTTTCCTGAATGATCCTGCCGCCTTCTTCTAAGACCCGGGCCTGGCGAACGGCTTCATATTCAATCCCCTTCTGAACGCCCGTAAGTGAATTGATATTCTTAATTTCCGCCTTCGTGCCGAGTTTATCCGTGCCGGCAGGCCGGACGGAAATATTGGCATCACAACGCATACTTCCTTCTTCGAGCCGGCAGTCGGATACGCCCAGATACTGAATAACGGAACGAAGCTTTTCAAGATATGCTCTTGCTTCCTCACCGCTGCGAAGATCCGGTTCCGAAACGATTTCCAGAAGGGGTACGCCCGTACGGTTATAGTCCACATCGGAATAATCGGATGTATTGATAGTCGTACCGCCGTGCACGAGCTTTCCCGCATCTTCTTCCATGTGAATGCGGGTAAGCCGGATGCGGCGTTCTTCACCGTTTACGTCAATATCCACATAGCCGTTCAGGCAGATAGGCAGATCGAACTGAGATGTCTGGAAATTTTTCGGTAAATCGGGGTAATAGTAATTTTTTCTGTCGAATTTATTGTGTAACAAAATATCGCAATGAAACGCCAACCCGACTTTAACGGCAAAATGCACTACTTCTTTATTCAATACAGGCAGGCAGCCCGGCAGGCCCATGCAGACCGGGCAGACATGCGTGTTCGGCGCGGCGCCGAATTCAGTGCTGCAGCCGCAGAAAATTTTTGTTTTCGTTTTTAATTCGGTGTGGACTTCCAAACCGATAACCGCTTCATATTTCATCAGACTTCAACCTCCCCCATGGGTAACGGCAAACGCAGGTCGGGCCGTTCCCGTTCGAATGTATAGGCCGCGCGCAGCAAGGTTTCTTCGTCAAGCGCTCTGCCGATAAGCTGCATACCGACAGGCAGGCCCCGCTTGAAGCCGCAGGGAATGCTGACAGCCGGCAGGCCGGCAAGATTCACCGTGACCGTGCAGACATCGCCCAAATACATGGACAGGGGATTTTCTTTATTTTTACCGATTTCAAAAGCCGTATCGGGCGCCGTCGGCGTAAGGAGCACATCACACTGTGCCAACGCGTTGTCATAATCCTGTTTAACGAGGGTACGGACTTTCATGGCCCTGAGATAGTAGGCATCATAGTAACCGGCACTGAGTACGTACGTTCCCAGAAGAATACGGCGTTTAACTTCCGGCCCGAACCCTTCGGACCGGGTTTTAATGTACATGTCGACAATATCCTTGCCGGGAACGCGTAACCCGTACCCCACTCCGTCATAACGTCCGAGGTTGGAACTTGCTTCGGCAGGCGCAATAATATAGTACGCCGCCAAACCGTATTTCATATTCGGCATGGTAACGGAAATAATTTCAGCGCCTGATTTTTTATACGTTTCAACGGCTTCATCCAAGGCTTTACGACATTCTTCATCCAATCCTTCGCCGAAGAATTCCGCAGGAATACCGATCTTCATGCCTCTTACGTCGTTGACGAGAGCCTTTTTATAATCTTTGCTCCGTCGGGGTACGGACGTGGAGTCTCTCTTGTCGTATCCCGCCACGGCATTTAAAACGATAGCGCAGTCTTCGACATCGTTCGTAAACGTGCCGATCTGATCCAGCGAAGACGCAAAGGCGATGAGGCCGTAACGTGAAATCAGACCGTATGTCGGTTTCAGGCCGACCACGCCGCAATAAGCCGCAGGCTGACGTACAGAACCGCCCGTATCGGAACCGAGTGCCCAAACGGCCTCTCCCGCCGCTACGGCCGCCGCCGAACCACCGGAAGAGCCGCCGGGGACATAACCCGTATTCCACGGGTTCGTCGTAACTTGAAAAGCTGAATTTTCAGTCGAGCTGCCCATGGCGAATTCATCCATATTGGTCTTGCCGAGGCTCACGTAGTCCAGGGCATTGAGCTTTTCAATAACCGTCGCGTCATACGGTGACGTATAGTCGGCAAGCATCTTTGATGCACATGTTGCCTGCTGGCCTTTAATACAAATATTATCCTTAACGGCGCCGGGGATGCCCGCCAAATCGGCAATTGCCTCACCGGCCGCAAGCTTCTTATCCGTAAGAGCCGCGGCCGCCAAAGCAAATTCACGATTATCCGACAAGAAGGCCCGGACAGTCGGTTCTACTTTATCTTTACGGTCCAGAAATTTCCGCGTCAATTCGACAGCTGAAATTTCTCCTTTTACAAGTTTGTCATGCAGCGCATGGATAGTAACGGGTTCCATAACGGACCTCCTTTATTCCTGGATAACTTTGGGTACTCTGAAGTACCCGTTTTCCGATTCCGGGGCATTTTGTAACGCCTTCGCATTGGGTAACGATTCATGAGGCACGTCGTCACGCATAACGTTGGACAGGGAAACCGCGTGTGCCGTCGGTTCTGCGGCTGTAATATCCGCCTGTTCGATGAGCTCCATATAAGACAGAATATCGCTGAGCTGTCGTCCGACCTCTTCTGTCTGTTCTTCTGAAATTTCCAAACGGGACAGCAGGGCGATTTTCTTTACTTCTTCCGCACTGATTTTCATGGAAACACTCCTTATCACTGAAATCACTTCTATCAACAACGGTTAATTATAGCATAAGAAAGGACGCCGTGAGAACTGCTATTCTCTTTGCAGCCACGCTATAAATTCTTCTTCCGAAATAATACGTGTCCCCAAATTTCTCGCTTTATCATACTTGCTCCCCGGTTCGGCGCCGACCACGACAAGGGTGGTCTTTTTCGTAACGGAACTCGTACATTCACCGCCTCGTTCAATCACGGCCGCTTCCGCTTCTTTGCGGCTCATAATTTCAAGCCGGCCTGTCAGGACCACGATTTCACCGGCAAAGGAATCGCCCTTTGTTTCTTTCTTCTCCGCCGTCATATCAACTCCGGCCGCCTGCAACCGGGCCACGAGTTCCGCATTGTCCGGCAAAGCGAACCACTGGCGGAGCGACTCGGCAATACGCGGACCGATTTCATCGACAGCCGTTAATTCTTCGAGCGAAGCTTCAGCAAGCACTTCAACGGAACCGAAATGCTCCGCCAGAATACGACCGGCCTTGGCGCCGACGAAACGAATGCCCAAGGCAAAGATAACGCGCGCCAGGCCGACTTTCTTGCTGTTCTCAACGGCTCTGAGAAGGTTATCCGCCGATTTGTCGCCGAAACCGTCCAAAGCGCTCAGTTCTTCTTTTTTAAGGCTGTAGATATCGGCTACATTGCGTATCAGCTTCCGCTCCAGGAGCTGATTGACAATGGCCTCACCGAGACCGTCTATATTCATGGCATTGCGGGAAACGAAGTGAGCGACTTTTTCACCGATGATCGCCGGACATTCGGGATTGACACAACGCGTTGCCGCTTCCCCTTTAAGACGCACAACCGGTTCGCCGCAGCCGGGACAGCGGGACGGCATGACAAACACCGTTTCCGTCCCGTCGCGTTTCGTCGTAACGGGACCTACCACTTCCGGGATAATTTCACCCGCTTTTTGAATGATAACTTCATCGCCGATACGAATATCTTTTTCTCTGATGTAGTCTTCATTATGAAGAGTCGCCCGTTTTACAGTCGTTCCGGCAAGCCGAATCGGCTCAAGATCCGCCGCCGGTGTAAGAACGCCGGTTCTGCCGACGCTGACGGAAATATCAAGCACCTTGGTCACGACCCGTTCAGGCGGAAATTTATAGGCAACGGCCCATCTGGGAATTTTCACCGTATTGCCGAGACGGGCCTGCTGCGCAAAGGAATTGACCTTGACTACCATTCCGTCAGTGGCATAAGGGAGTTCGTCACGCCGCTCATCCCACGTATGAATAAATTTAATCACATCTTCCATATTGACGAATTTTCTATATTCTTTATTAACGTGAAAACGGAATTTTTTCAAGTCGGCCAGCAATTCTTCCTGACTGTTGATTTCAATGCCCACCGTACCGCCGATGGCATACGCGAAAAAGGAGAGGTTCCGTTCAGCCGTTATTTGCGGATCCAGCTGCCGCAATGAACCGGCGGCGGCATTGCGGGGATTGGCAAAGGGTTCCAGCTCATCTTCCTCACGCTGCCGGTTAAGAGCATCAAATGCACCGACGGACATATAGACTTCGCCGCGAATCTCAATATGAGGCGACATATTGTTGATCTTCAAAGGAATCGTTTTGATGGTACGCACATTGTTTGTCACGTCTTCCCCGACTATGCCGTCACCGCGGGTAACGCCGCGAACGAATGTGCCGTTTTCATAAATCAGATTAATTGCCAGACCGTCGATTTTCAGTTCTACGACGTATTCGAGCGCTTCACCGCCCAGATCGTCACGAACGCGCCGATCGAATTCACGCAATTCGTTATCGGTGAAGACATCGCCCAGACTGAGCATAGGCCTGTCATGGGTATATTTAGTAAAGCCGCCCTGGATTTTATGCCCTACCCGTTGTGTAGGCGAATCGGGCGTAACCCATTCGGGATGCGCCCCTTCAATCTTCTCCAGCTCACGGTAGAGCAGGTCATACTCATAATCCGTAATAGACGGCCTGTCGAGCGTATAGTAGAGATAACTGTAATAATCGAGCTTTTCTTTCAGCTCCTGAAGGCGTTCATACTCCTTATCCTTTACCATGCCCAAACTCCTTTTCTATTCTTTTTCAAGGGGCGCGTATTTAGCAACAACCTGGCGTATCCCCTTGGTCGGGAAGGATATTTTCATTTGCATACCGTCCCCTTCACCGATGACTTCAAGGACGGTGCCGCTACCCCAGACCTTATGACGCACTTTATCGCCCGCCTTCCACGCTTCCGTAACGGCATGAGCCTTCGGTAAACTCGAGGCTACGCCCCCGGCAAGAACCGATACGCGCTGTTTACCCGGCACCGTGACCGGCTGCCGCGGCATCGCCGCTTTACGCCTGTATACTTCTATCAATTCTTCCGGTATTTCGTTTAAAAAGCGGCTCGGCAAATACGCCGACACGCGACCGTACACAGTGCGTGTCGAGGCGTTGGTCACATAAAGCTGCCGTTCCGCACGGGTAATGCCGACATAGGCGAGCCGCCGTTCTTCTTCAATCTGAGAAGCATCCATGAGCGTACGGCTGTGCGGGAACAGCCCTTCATCAAGACCTGCCAGGAAAACGACCGGAAATTCCAGCCCTTTGGCGGCATGTAAGGTCATGAGCGTAACCTTGGACTCGGTGCTTTCAAACTCATCCGCGTCACTGACAAGAGCTACATTCTCTAAAAAGTCCTGTAAAGTTCCTTCAGGATTATCGTGCATATATTCCTGGGCCGCGTTGATGAGCTGCCCGACATTCTCCTTACGGCTCTCCCCCTGCGGATCCCGGGCCGCCTCTTTGTCCAGCATATCCCCGTACCCCGTTTCCTTAATGACATGCTCAATGAGCGTCGGCACATCCCATTCTCCGAGATGTTCCAGAAGGCCGAAGATAAGCGCGGAGAAATCTTCAAGCGACGTTTTCACCCGCTTCGTAACGGGCAGCTCACCGGTCGTGGACAAGGCATCAAACAAAGAAATACCGTTACGTTCCGCATATTCCGTCAAATGTTCGAGAGACGTCGCGCCGATGCTCCGCTTCGGCACATTGAGAATACGCACCAGGCTGAGACTGTCTTCAGGATTATACAACAGGCGCAGATAGGCCAGGACATCTTTAATCTCTTTGCGGTCATAGAACTTCGTTCCTCCGACCATCGTATAAGGGATGCCGTAACGCATGAGTTTTTCTTCCAGCACGCGGGACTGGGAATTCGTGCGGAAAAGAACGGCCATACTGCCGTACGGTTCATTTTCAATACCGTGCCGGTTATAAATGACGCCGGCAATATAGTCCGCTTCATCATGCTCGGTTTGGGCATGATAATGAATAATCTTGTGCCCCTCCGGGTTTTCCGTCCACAAGTTCTTTTTCAGCCGTGTTTCATTATTGTCGATAACTGCATTGGCCGCGTTCAATACCGTCTTGGTCGAGCGGTAATTCTGTTCCAGCCTGACATTCGTGCCGTCCGGATAATCACGCATGAAATCCATGATATTTTGGATATCCGCACCGCGCCAGGCGTAAATACTCTGATCCGCATCCCCGACAACGCAAATATTATGCCATTTGGCAGCGAGTATTTTGGTCAATATATACTGCGCTCTGTTCGTATCCTGATATTCGTCGACAAGAATATATCGGAAGCGTTCCTGATATTTTTCCCGTATATCCTGACGTTCCCGCAACAGCCGTACGGACAGCAGGAGAAGGTCATCAAAATCAAGAGCGTTGTTATCTTTCAGTTTCTTTTCATAAAGGCCGTACACCTCGGCCACCTGCCGGGCATAAAAATCATCTGCCTGCAGGGCAAATTCCCGCGCCGTAAGCAACGCATTTTTAGCGGCTGATACCGTCCCCAACACGGAGCGCGGCGGAAATTGCGCCTGTCATCAAGGTTCAGATCTTTAAGGCAGCCTTTGACAAGACTTATCTGATCGGCCGAGTCATATATTGTAAAATTGTGCGTATAGCCGGCAAAGCCGTCGATCTCAAAACGCAGCAGCCTGGCACAAAAGGAATGAAATGTACTGAGCCAAATACGTTCGGCTTTGGCACCTACAAGAGTTTGAACGCGTTCCCGCATTTCTTTCGCAGCTTTATTTGTAAAGGTAATGGCCAGAATTCGGTACGGCTCAACGCCGATCTCTAAAAGACGGGCAATGCGGCAGGTGAGTACCTTTGTTTTACCCGAACCGGCGCCTGCCGTAACGGACAGCGGTCCTTCCGTGTGCATAACCGCTTCCAGCTGTCTTTCGTTTAACGTGTCATAAATGGGATTCATAACCGTCCTTTCCCTACAAACAGATGAAAAGGCCCACACCGTCGTGATGAGGGCCTTTCCAGCTCCGTGGGCTTACAGAGAAGATAAAATTTGCGGAATGACCTGTTTCTTACGGCTCATGACGCCGGGCAAGTACACCTCGTTGCCTAAGACATCTTTGGCAAAGGCCTTTCCTACTACGCCGTCCATATTTCCGGCAAAGATCAGGTTTGTCGCTTCATCAATAATGCTCGTAATCATCAGGAAGGAAGCGAGATAATCATTGTCTGCGCGCAATTTTTCCAAAGCATTGAGAAGGGTTTGTTTCTGGTCGAGTAAATCCGTCGTGTCCATTACCTGAACCTGTGCCACCGTAAAAGTCTGCCCGTTGCCGTTAAATTCTTTCATATCGTTACGGACGATTTCATCAGGTGAAAGATCCGATACATTGGCGCCGGCTTTGAGCATTTCCATCCCGTATGCTTTAATATCGACGCCGGCAACGGCCGCCAGTTTTTCGGCAGCGGCCTTATCTTCCGCCGTGCAGGTAGGCGAACGGAAAAGCACCGTATCGGAAATGATCGCCGATAAGAGGAGCCCCGCCATATTCTGCGGTATGGAGATACCCGCTTCTTCATAAAGAGCCGTTACCATAGTCGCGGAACAACCGACGGGACGGAAATAGATGAAAATGGGCGCATCCGTCTCAAGCGTGCCGCCGATACGATGGTGGTCTACAACACCGACGATTTCCGCTTCATCAATGCCGTCGATAATCTGTTTCTTTTCATTATGGTCAACGAGAAATACCTTCTTTTTCGGCGCGGCGGCTACGCAAGCCGCACAGATGACGCCGATATATTCCGTACCGTCGACGACAACATACCGGCCTTCCGCAGGTACATCGTGACCGTTATCGGACGTGGAAAACACAGTTTCCGCATCGTGAACAAGGTCTTTAACCAGATCAAGCTCATTGCCCGTTACCGTCCTGATAAATTCTTCCGCCAAAGCGCCGCGCTCCAAAATACCGGCAAACTTGCCGTCATTGACAACAGGCGCGAAATCGTGCCCCTCATGATCCGAGAACCAGCGTGCCGCATCTTTCAAAGAAGCGGAAAGAGCAAGCGGTTCCACGTCGCGGTGCACCGCCTCGCCCACTTTGATATAAAAATCCGTTACGAGAGGCTGAGGCGTTACCTTAAAATACTCCAACGCAAACGTCGTTTCTTTGTTAAGTTCGCCTGCGCGAACAGGTACGGCATCTATACCCTGCAATTCTTTTAATTTTGCCAGTGCATAAGAGGAACAGATCGAGTCTGTGTCAGGGCTCTTATGGCCGGTTACATAAATACGTTCTGCCATCCGGATCACCTCATCATAAAATAGTTCTGATATGGTTTTTATTATAGCACAGAGGCCTCGTGTTTTAAACTCCGGAGGCCACAAAAAAAGGCCCTCACAGAGAGCCTTTTTACGGGAATATACTTACCGGCGTTCGCGGATACGAGCGGCTTTGCCTGTCAGACCGCGGAGATAATGGAGTTTCGCGCGACGGACAATACCGCGGCGTGAAACTTCGATTTTCGCAAGCCGCGGGGAATGAACCGGGAAGGTACGTTCTACGCCGACGCCGTAAGATATACGGCGAACCGTAAAGGTTTCACGGACACCGCCGTTTTGACGGCCGATTACTATGCCTTCAAATACCTGGACACGTTCACGATTGCCTTCAACAACCTTTACGTGAACTTTTACCGTATCTCCGGGACGGAATGCGGGAATGTCCTTACGAAGCTGCTCTTGTTCAAGTACGCTGATAATATTCATTTTCTTTTCCTCCTACAAAGACATTCATGCCCATCGTTACCGCCGCTTTTCACGGTAATCGTCCTGCTGACAGAGGAGTGCCCGAATTAACGTATTGATTTTACCACAGAGTTTTGACCCTTTGCAAGTAAAATCCGGTAATTCCCTCACGTTCTTTCTACGCTTCCCTATTTCGGCTTACGCACGGCCCCCGCGGGGATGAAGGAAGCCTTCATATGAGCGCAGTAGGCTTCATACGTCGTCTTCATCTTAACCGGATAGACAACGGAAAAAGAGGTATACGTGCCGTTATCGTTGACCGCCATAACCTCATAAAAAACCTTATTCTTTTTCTGCCAGGAAATGACATACCCTTTCTCCGTTTTCTCATTAACCAGCAAAGCAGGCGAGCCGTTGACATTCAAATCCATACGATACAGCTGGTCTGCAGTAAGCTGCATCATATTCCTTGTAGCATATACGGAAATAACGGCATGTGTATCGGGATCTTCAAAATAACATCCCTCTCCTTTCGACGTCGCTTCCGCTTCACTGGCGGCGGCGGGGATGTCAAGAGCGTACCCGTACGCACTGTTATAGTATGTATTGAATCCGGACGTTTCGGATTCCGTCATAATAATCGCATCATCTTCCGTCGAACCCATGCCGTAACCGGGCATAGTCATGGCGGATACGCCTGTCGTCAGCAGCATCATCGCGGTAACGACAGTAATTGCAAATTTTCCGGCATTCATCTTTTCCCCTCCTCGAAGGCTAGGATAATCTTTTAATGTCCCCCAGCGGACTTATAAGGCCGAACGTTTTCGTCAAAAGGCGGATACGGTTATTCCTGACCGCTTCATTATCATGCATGACAAGAACATTATCCAGGAAAGCGTTGACGGCTTCGACGCCCTTGTCCAGGACAGTGACGGCCGTACCGTAATCATACGTCGCATAGGCCGCCTGCAGGGGGCTTTCCAATTCGGTGACAACGGTATAAAGGCGTTTTTCCTCTTCCGTTTCAAACAGTGACGGATCAACTTCCGTTTCAACGGCATCCTTTACCATATTACCGACACGGGTATAAGCCTGAAGGAGGTCCCCCCGAGATAAGAAATCGGCATCACGCAGCGCCGCAGCACGTTTCAGCGCCTCTGCGGCATTAAGGAACGCACCGTGGAGGACGCAATCGATAATACGATAATCAAAGCCCTTATCCTGAAAAATATTTTTCAGGCGAAGCGTAAAATAATCGTGAAGATTTGTCATAACTTCTTCTCGTTTTTCCGCCGGTGTACCGAGAAGTTCCAGAATAAAAGCGAATACTTCATCACAATTGATATTCCAGTCCGCATTCATAAGGATATGCAGGATGCCGATCGTCTGCCGGCGAAGCGCGAACGGATCCTGCGATCCCGTCGGTACCATGTCCAGACTGAACATTCCCGTAATCGTATCAAATTTGTCGGCAACACTGAGAAGCATGCCCATCGTCGTATGCGGCAGATCATCACCGGCAAAGCGGGGTAAATACTGTTCATAAAGGGCTTCGGCAATTGCCGGGCCTTCTCCGTCAAGAGCTGCATATTCACGGCCCATAATGCCTTGAAGTTCTGTAAATTCCTGAACCATCTGCGTGAGAAGATCCGTTTTGGCAAGCAGAGAAAGTCTTTCCAATTCTTCATCTGCAACCGGTACATCCACTTTATTTTTTAAAAATACGGTAATTGCCGCCAACCGTTGCGCCTTGTCAAAAAGTGTGCCCAACCCGTCCTGAAAAACGATTTTCTTAAGTCCTTCTATGCGGTCGGACAAGGTTCTTTTGCGGTCTTCGGCAAAAAAGAATGCCGCATCATCCAGACGGGCGCGCAAAACACGTTCATTGCCATGCCGCACGGTTGTCAGATTTTCAGCGTCGCCGTTACGGACAGTCAGGAAACGATTCATCAAATTGCCGGCCCCGTCACGCATGGGAAAATACCGTTGATGATCTTTCATCGGCGTAATGACAGCCGCTTCCGGCAAGTCTAAATAGCGTTTATCGAAGCTGCCGCAAAGAGGGGTCGGATATTCGACAAGATACACCACCTCTTCCAAAAGATCTTCATCCATAATGACGGTACCGCCTTCTTCAGCAGCAATAGCGGCAAGCCCCTGCAAGATCATGTCCTTGCGTTCTTCCGGATCAACGATAAGGAAATGCTCCTTTGCCGCCTGTTCATATACATGGGGAGCGGAAATTTCAAAATCACCCGCACCGAGGAAACGGTGGCCCCGGCTGATACGGCCTGAGCGAACATGCGCTATCTCGAAAGGGATCACCTCCGTGCCGTACAGAGCGACAAGCCATCGCAGCGGACGGACAAAGCGGACGTCTTCGTCACCCCAAATCATGCTTTTCGGAAAGGAAAGAGAGAGGATCAGCTTTTTCAGAAGTTCCGGCAAAAGACCGGCCGTCGCTTCACCGATTGTCGTCACATCGGCGTAAATATAGCCGTCTTCAACAACCAAATCGGCAACGTCGATTTTCTGACTGCGGGCAAACCCGACAGCCGCCTGCGTCGGCCTGCCGTCGGCATCATAGGCGATTTTTACGGAAGGCCCTTTATTTTTAGCCGACACATCAGCCTGTTTTTCGGCCAGGCCTTTAACGATGAGCGTTACACGTCGCGGCGTGCCGAGCGTGCGAATATCTTCACAGGCAAGCCGGTTTTCTTCAAAGGCCGCAGCCGCCGATTCTTTAACCTGCTTTAAAATGCCGGGCATATAGTGGGCGGGAATTTCTTCCGTCCCGATTTCAAGTAATAAATCCTTGCTCATTATTTTCCCTCCTTCAACATGGGAAATCCCAATTTTTCACGTTCTGCCAAATACGCTTTGGCGCAGGCACGCGACAGGTTGCGGACACGGCCGATAAAAGCGGCACGCTCACTGACGCTGATAGCGCCGCGCGCATCAAGGAGGTTAAACGTGTGGGAGCATTTCAACACGTAATCATACGCAGGCAATACATACCCGGCTTTGATAACGCGAACCGCTTCTTTTTCATATGTATCGAACAGGCGGAAAAGCATCTCCGCATCGCTCAGTGCAAATGCATAGACAGACTGTTCCACTTCATTTTGATGGAAAATATCGCCGTACGTAACGCCGGCCGTCCATTCAAGGTCATACACGTTTTCCACGCCTTGAATATACATGGCAAGACGTTCCATGCCGTATGTAATTTCCGACGATACCGGCTTGACATCAATACCGCCGACCTGCTGGAAGTACGTAAACTGCGTGATTTCCATGCCGTCGAGCCAGACTTCCCAGCCGAGACCCCAGGCGCCGAGCGTCGGCGATTCCCAGTTATCTTCAACAAAGCGGATATCATGTTCCGCCGGGTTGATGCCGAGCGCCTCCAGGCTCTGTAAATAAAGCTCCTGAATATTATCGGGAGAAGGCTTGCAAATAACCTGGAACTGATGGTGCTGATAAAGGCGGTTCGGGTTATCGCCGTAACGTCCGTCTGCAGGACGGCGGGACGGCTCAACATACGCGACGTGCCACGGCTCGGGGCCGAGCGTGCGCAAAAATGTCG
Source organism: Megasphaera geminata F0357 (assembly GCF_000239275.1). GTDB lineage: Bacteria > Bacillota > Negativicutes > Veillonellales > Megasphaeraceae > Megasphaera > Megasphaera geminata. Next base: position 64,716 of record NZ_JH417584.1, read on the forward strand.
CCGGGTTCATCGTGCCCGCCCCTTTTTCCACATCATACGGTTCCTGAATGATGCAGCCCCGGGAGGACCAAAACTGTTTCAACGCAAAAATCATATCCTGAAAATTCATGCTTTTCCCTCCTAAAATACAAAAAGTCCCTGTAACACTGTCGTGCTACAGGGACGAGTATATCTACCCGCGGTTCCACCCCGGTTGGTCTGAACGACCCTCTCTTGCAACCCCTTCGGCCATACGCATCAAAAGACTTCCTGCCGCAGCCTTCGGAGCGCCTTCGACCGGACGGTAAGCTCACACTGTCCTCACCTCGCTGAGCGGGTCTACTTATTCTCCTGCATCGCTGTCTCTTTATCATAGCAAAGGCCGGCGTTGAAGTCAATAACCGCCCTATTGTAAAGTCAGCCCTTCTTTTGCCGCCGTTGCTTTGACAATATCGTTAAGCCTGCTCATATCCGGTTCCGTAATATCCGGCCCCGCCGTAACCGTCGCCAGAGGCGCCAGTCTTTGAACGGTTTCCACCGTGTTTCCCGCACCGCTGTTATATGAATCGGCTACGGCAATAACCTTCTTGCCTGCCAGGTCCGTTTCCGCAAGGAAAGTCTTCACGGCCTGCGGCAATTCGCCCCACCAGATCGGATAGATGAGGATGACCGTATCATAATCACCCGGGTTGTCAACCTTCGTGCCGACCCTCACCAGCGTGTTGTTATCCAGTTCATCCTTGCCGATATCCGTCGTTTCCTCATAATCGGAGGAATACGCTTTATCGGCCCTGACGGAGAAAACGTCGCCGCCCGTTTCTTTGGCGAATGCCCCGGCAATAAGCGCATTGTTGCCGACCATTTCATTTTTCTCCAGCTTAACGCTGGCTGCCGTCAGAATATCGTAATGTTCTGAATGAACCGGCTGGCCTCCCGTATTTTCAACATACGAGAAGTAAGCGATTAAAATTTTTTTCGGATTATTTTCGCTCTTTTCCAGTCCCGGCTTCACGTAAGCAATTTTCGCTTCACCGGCGCCGGCCGCCTGTTCCGGATTTTCTCCGGAACTCTTCGTCTGCTCCGTCAAGCCGCAGCCGGCAACAGAACCGGCAATCACTACCGCCGCCAATAAAGCACTCAGTTTTTTCATCGTTCTTCCTCCCTGCACGGAAACAGCTGAAACACCCGTTCAAACAACATTCTGACAAAACGTCAACCTGTATGATACCAGATATTTCTCACTGTTACAATTATAATTTCCCGGTGGTTTGACGGTGCCGCACCGTTTCGCTTTCTGCCGGCTTGCGCTTTACCGTAATGAGGACGATTTCCGGAGCCGGGCCGAGGCGGAAAAGCGGCCCCCAGGAACCGTATCCCGAGGAAACGACAGCCGTCATTTGCCGATATTGTTTTATGCCGAAATCCAGTTCAAAGATCCGCTTAGTCGCCAGACGGTTCGGCCAAAACTGGCCGGCATGAGTATGTCCCGCCAGATAGAGGTCATACCCGGCAGCCGCGGCAAGTTTGATTTGTACCGGTTCATGCTCCATGAAAATTGTAAACCCGTCATTACGGGCCGGTCTTACTTTTTGAAATGTCGCATACATATAGTCGGCCATGCCCGTTACATAAGCGCCTGTTTCCGTACGATACGTGTCATCGCTCAGACACCGGATACCCACCTCTTCCAGAACGCGGCGCTCTTCCCCGATATCCGCGCCGTAGTGATCATGATTGCCGAAAACGGCTATCACTTCGGCGCCGGTATCTGTAAGGCGCTCCAACTCTTCCAATGACTTATCGCGCAGGACGAATTCCAAATTGCCGTCTATAATATCGCCTCCTATGAGTATCATATCCGGAGCGATTTGTTCCATTTTTTCCGCCAATTTCCTTATAAAGGGCTTCCCTTGGACGGCACCTAAATGAATATCGCTGACAAAAGCTATTTTCAAGTCTTTATCCAAAGCTTTCGCCGTTTCCGTCTCCACGCGCGTTATAACGGGATGAAGCGCCCTGTAACGGCCGCAGCAAAGAGAAAGCATGATGAGAAGGGCCGCCGCCGTCCCGTAAAGAGAAAGCAGTGAATACCAGAAAGCATGTCCCGTCACCGTGGCCGCCGCCAACAGAAAAAAGAAAGGGATCATGCCGATTACCCCGTAATAGGCCGTCACGAACCAATAGCCGCCGATTTGCGTCAGTATTTTAACGAGATTGGACGGCAGATTCAGCGCCAGTGTATACGGCAGGACAAAAAAGAAGCGGTGAGGCCAGAAAGAAGGCCAAAGCGCAGTTGCTGCGCAGCACGGGGAAGGCATAGGAATACATCATCTTCCATTCTCCCACAGCGGCAAAACAGCCGATAAGGCCCAAAATAATATAAAAAATATATCTGCGTTTATTCATATAATCCTCATTATAAAAGGAATCGACCCGGCACTATGCCGGGTCTACGGGAACCGTATGCATACCATATCTCCTTATGGAATATCCCCTAAAAGACGACGTATATTTTTATAAGCGATCTTATCCACATCGTCTTGCGAATACCCTCTCTCCCGAAGTATACGCAGGAAGCCCTGTACCTCTCCGGCATGGGAAATTCCCGGTGTCTGCACTTGCGTATTTTCTGAAAAAGATAACTCATTATCGCCCAAATAGTCACAAAAGTCAAAACCGCAGCCGATATGGTCGATACCGATGAGTTCGGCAATATAGTCAACATGATCCGCCAGCTTTTCAGCGGACGGGGCTGCCGTACTGACAAAATCGGGCCACGCGTTCATGCAGACGACCCCGTTGGCGGCGGCGATCGCCTTTAATTGTTCATCTTTTAAATTGCGCTTGGCCGGGCAAAGAGAATACGCATTGGAATGAGAGGCCAAGAACGGCTTTGTGGCAAGCTTCTCAATATCCCAGAAGGTCTTTTCCGAAGCATGAGAAACATCGACGATCATACCGAGTTCTTCCATCAGTTTAACGGCCCGGATTCCCGCAGGCTTCAGTCCGCAGAAAGACTGGGCAGCCCCGACGCCGGCAGCAAACTCATTTTCTTCGTTCCAGGTAAGCATGGCGTGGCGTACGCCCATGGCATACAGGGCTTCAAGAAATACTGTTTTCCCCTTCAGCCCGCTCAATCCTTCCATTCCGAAAAGAATCGCCGTCTTTCCTTGCCGCTGCAGCCGATCCATATCATCAAAGCGGCGGATAAGCCCTAAAGCATCCGCATTTTCCCGCAGCTCACAGAAAGCGCAACCGAGGATATCAAGCATCCGTGCCGTCGGATCTCCCGTATAATCCGGCTCGATCCAGACAGCCGCGATAAGAGCGCCTACACCTCCCTCTTTCAGGCGGCGGCGATGATACTGCTCAAATACGTGCGACTGACCGGCCAGTCGCCGTGTCGTCACATTGCTCCACATATCCGAATGGGCATCAAAAACAAATGTCATATCACTCCTCCGACAACCTATAAGCCCAGCATACTGCCGACGATAATACCCAGATACGTGCCGATAACGTAGCCGAAGGTACCGACGAGCATACAAGGACCGACAAGCTTATACCAGCCCTGGGAAATAGCCATGCCCGCCGCCGTCGTCGGTCCGCCGATATTGGCATTCGAAGCGAGGATAATATCTTCCATGTCGAACTTGAAAAGTTTGCCGAAAACAAAGCAGAACGTCATATTGACAAGGACGACGATGAGACAAAAAATGAGAAGAAGCGGGGCGTTCTGAATAATTTCCATGACCGATGCCGGAACGCCGATTACGAAGAAAAACAGATAAATCAAATACGTTCCCAGTTCCTGCGCCCCGTGCATAGCGGCAGCCTGTTTGTGAAAAAATGTAGCAAAACACATGGCCAATACCGTAATCCATACATACTGGCTGCCGAAAAAAGTATTGCACATTTGCAAAAACCAGTCGCTCTTAGGAATAAACCCGCCTAAGGCGGCGGCTATAAACTTGGATAAAGCGACGACAATAACGGCATACATAAAGTTTAACGCAATATCTTTCAGGGAAATTTCTTTCCTGCCCCAATATTTGGCAGCCAACGTTTCTCCCTCTTCCGATTTACCGTTGACAATGACATCGTCAATATGCGGATGCTTATAATATTTGCGGAAGAAAGCGCTGCCTGCCGCCGCAATAAGAATAAGGAAATAAATGGCCATATTCAGATTATCCGCGACTACAGTGGCCGAAATAACCGTACCGTCGACTTTAAACGCGTCGGCCAGAGCCGTGAAGTTGACACCGCCGCCGATATAGGATCCCGTAATCATGGCGGCTACCTGATTCAGACCGTGCACAGACCTGCCGAGAACGGCATACCCCAACAGGGATCCGGCTACCGTACCGGCTGCGCCGATGAGAAAGATAAAGAGCATACGCCCCGTTTCCCTCCAGATTTTACGCATATTCGCCTGTAAAAGCAATAAAGGGATGGCGACGGGAACGGCAAACCCCCAAACGACATCGTCAAACAACGGCGCCGACGTGGGGATAATATTCAAATTAACGAGAATCAATGCAAAGACCAGGGCTATAATGGCACCGGAAATTTTCGATGCCCATGCGTATTTCTGCTCCAGGTAGATGGCCACACCCGCGGCGGAACACATAATTGCCAAGAGCACCCACGTATTATCGGGACCTACTAAGGTATTCATGATACTCCTCCTCAATATCTGTTTTTTATAATCATACGGTACGCCGCTCAAACCTGTCAATCAACGGACGCTGTGTATACATTATTCCTGCATTCGAACAGGCGGCAACGTATACTCTATAGACAAGGCAGGGATAAATGCGTACAATAAAATTGACCTTTGCCGTAAAGGAGATGATTGGATGAAGGCTATAATTTTATACTGTTCCCGCACAGGCAATACGGAAAACCTGGTACACCGTATCTGCCGGACCATTCCTGCGGACACGTTGAAGGTAGAACCGCGGGAACCGTACGGCAGCTATATTTCTTCCGTGTTACGTGTTCGTAAAGAACGAAAAAACAATATCATACCGGAAGCACTGACGCCTGCTCCCGATCTTGCAGGTTATGACCTCGTCTTCGTCGGCTTCCCCATCTGGTTTAACGACATCCCCGCTTTTTTCGGCAGTTTCTTGTTACGCTGTAATTTACGGAAAAAGACGGTTATCCCTTTCTCCACATCGACAAACAGTACGATTCTGAACAGCTTAACTACCCTGAAAAGGATTTGTCCGGACAGCATTCTGAAATACCCTTTCGCCCATATTACTTTAAAACGCAGCGACACGTCAGGTTGGCTCAGCCTTTTAAAGACTTCCTGCGGCGCCGGATGAATCTGCCGTATAAAGAGAGTACCGTATCCTCAGTTGAGGATACGGTACTCTCTTTTACTCTCTTTATGTCATGTCTTCCCACCATGACAGGCTTTCACGCGGTTCGCCGATACGAACGGTTTCACCGATTTCGGGCGTCACCAAATCGTAACTCTTGCCCCTGCTCGCCGCCGCCAGGCGCCGATACGGATCCTGCCACAGATGCCTCGCCAGGGCGAATTTACCGCCGTGCGCGGGGATAACCTGCTTTGCGCCTACATCGACTGCGGCCCGGGCCGTTTCTTCGGGATACATATGAATAGCATGCCAGGCTTCATTATATTGCCCGTCTTCAGCGAGAACCAGATCAAACCCGCCGAAAGTCTTTCCGATTTCTTTAAAGTGTTCACCGTAACCGCCGTCGCCCGTATAGTATACCTTCCGCCGCGGCGTAACAAAAGCCATGCCGCACCAAAGCGTCGGATTCCGTGTTAAGAAACGTCCTGAAAAATGCTGCGACGGCAAGATATGAATTTCCAAATCGGGACCCGTCACGATTTTACCGTTCCAGTCTTCTTCACAGATCCGGTCCGGACAAATCCCCATTCCTCAAAATATTCACCTACACCGAGAGGGCAGACGACATAATTAATTTTATGCTTTAAGGCCATAACGGTAGGATAATCCAAATGATCCCAATGGTCATGACTGACGGCGAGAATATCGAGTTTCGGAATATCTTCGGCGCAATACACGTTACTGCCGGAAAAAGCCCTGTTCAGGAAAGGCAGCGGCGCCGCATAAGAGCTGAATACCGGATCTATAAGGATACGATACCCGCCCAGCTGTAAATAAAAGGTGGAGTGCCCCATCCAGATGACAATATCTTCGCCGCGGTCAAGCGCCTTTAAATCCGTTTTTTTCGACACCATCGCCGTGTCGGGAACAATCCCTTTCTTATCTCCGAAAAGAAAGTCCCACATCATTTTAAACCGGCTGCTCCCTTCCCGCCGTTCCATGATTTCCACAGGGACGAGATTTTGAAATTTTCCGTCCACATAATGCGGAGACGCCATTATTCGTTGCAGCCTCAGACCTGACGGCACCCTGCCGAATTCAGCCCGCCGCGTATACATAAAAGTTCCGCTGACGGCGGCAGTACCCAGAAGGCCGAGACCGCCGAAAATAAAATTACGTCTGTTCATACGATTTCCCCCGCATACCTGAATAGAAAAAACGAAGCCTCTCCGCGAGGCTTCTTGTCATACATGCATTGTTAAATTTCTCTGAGCATCTTTTCCGGATTCCTGCCGGCACGAACGTTGGGAAATACTTTTTCCACCACGCCGTTTTCATCAATAATATACGTAGTCCTGATAAGTCCCGTCACAAGTTTGCCGTACAGGTTCTTTTCACCCCATACACCGTACTCCTTAATAACCGCTTTTTCCGGATCCGCAAGGATCGTAAAGGGCAGATCGTGTGCTTCTGCAAACAGTTTGTGGGAAGAAACCGCATCCTTACTGATACCGACAACAACGGCACCTTTCTTCACAAATTCGGCATGAAGGCCGGCAAAACCGACAGCCTGAGCGGTACAACCTTTTGTGCCGTCTTCGGCGTAAAAATATAAAACTACTTTCCTGCCTTTAAAATCATGAAGGCTTACTTTCTTCCCGTTCTGATCCGGCAAGGTAAAATCCGGCGCCTTTGTACCTGTTGACAACATGGGACTTTCTCCTTTCCGACGCTACCGTTCGTCGATAATACCGATAACTTCCGACTTGTTATTATGCTTTTTCATAGTTAAATCGTACGTTTTAATTGCGGCCACGGCTACGGGTATACCGATAATAAATCCCGCGATCGCCCCGTTTTGACCTGTATAGCCGTATCGGGGACCGAAATACATCCCCAGGGCCGCGCAGACGAGTACCAAAAAAAGAGGCAGCCCGAAACAAAGAAGCGCGCCGACTGCCATATTTTCATCGGGAATCGTAAATTCCACATATTCCCCTTTTTTGGCCCCAACCCTGTTCACGGCGTCAATAACAACATTGTCCGGGGCCATCGAAGCGCTGCAGGGAGAATATAAACTGTTGCGGTTGGTCTGAATCCGTACCATGCCGTCCGGCAGTACTTCTTCAATTGTTCCCGTATTCGTTCTCATATAAAACACCTCAACTTAATATATCCATTATATTTTCAATTATAGTACGGTCGGCGCGCCGCCGCAATACGTCAAGAATGGGGTAAGCGAGAAGAGGCGGCACGGCAACTGTTTGTCCGATAAAAAGGATACGCAATCCTACCGCCAAGAAAAGACCGGTCCCTTATCCCGCAGCAACCCGTGAAGCGTATTAATATTTTCGCCGTTTTAATTTACCTTTTTCACTTTACATATAACTACAAGAAAACTATGGAGAAAATTGCTTTCTCCATAGTTTTCAGGCGTTCATTACGCGATAAGGTCCGTCAACAGCCGCATGTATGAGGTTCGTCACCGCCAAGTCCGCTACAGCCCGCTTCAGGATCGTAAGCGAGGTTATTCGTCAAAAACGCGTTGACCGAATCATCGGCACGGGCTATGACGCCGCCGTACAGTTCCATACCGGCTTCACGCACGGCCTTTTGCGCACATTCACCGATATTGCCGCAAATGACAACGTCTGCGCCCAGCTTCTTCAGCAGCTCCGCCATCGCCTCATGGCCCTCGCCGTCGTTTACGGCAAGATGGGCCGCTACAACCTTGCCGCCTTCAACGGTATATATTTTTACTTCTTTGGCTTTACCGAAGTGTTGAAAAACTTTTCCGTCTTCGTAAGGTACTGCGATTTTCATAACCGTTCCTCCTTTTCTGCATCCGCAACTTATAGTAATATAGTTAAATTATTTTCGTCAACACGCCTCTACCGCCCCGAAGAAAGCGTAAATATTAATACGCTTCACGTGAACAGCCGAGGCGAAGCGGCAGCCAATGCCCCGTACCGCGGTTGACATAACAAAAGCACTCCCCTTTTCGGTATAAGCCGCGCAAATACTTAAAACGGGTCCTGACGAATTGTTCCAACGGCGCGATTTGTCCGCCATGCGTATGTCCCGCCAACGTAAGCGGAATTTGTCGTTCTGCCGCCGCGTCAAAAAAATCGGGATGATGAGCCAATACTATCGTAAACACATTTTCCGGGCGCCCGGCCAGCGCTTTTTCAAGAAATATCCTGTTCCTCCTTGAAGAATCCTCTTCCGTGCGAGCAAAGTTATAATCAACACCGGCAAGCCAGAAAGAGGTTCCGGGAAAACGCCGGGGCCGCACAACCGTACCCTCATTACGCAAAATCTGTACGCCCGCTTTTTCGAGCATAGCCGTAATCTCGCGAGTTTCCCGGAAATACTCATGATTTCCGTAACAAAAGAAAATGCCGTCCGCAAAAAGCGGCACGGATTCCCGCAATACTGCACCGCATTCTGACAGATAACACATTTCGTCAAGAATATCCCCGGTTACGACAAGGATATCCGCCCCTTTTGCCGCTACGGCGGCAACGGCTTCACACAAATCGGACGGATTGAGGAAGACGCCGATATGGCAGTCTGAAATTTGCCCGACCCTGTATCCGTCCAACTTTTGCGGCAGTGTCGGGAAGGAAAGGCCGCAGGAAGTTACCTCCAGCCTGCAGTTTCCGTCAATAAAGCCCCATGTATCAACGGCGCCCAAGGCTAACGGCAAGGCCGCCAGGCCCTTCATAAAAGCACGGCGGGTGACGGGGCCATCACCTGATAAAGACGCGTTTTTTCTCCCTTGCCGCTTTGTCTTCAAGCGAATGAAGAAAGCCGTTACACCGATTATCGAAGCAATCGGCAAGAATACGGCCATTGTCAACAGCCAGTCGGCCGAGAAAGCGGCGCCGTACCGTAATACCTTCACGTATGGCAGGTCATAAAGCAAATAAAAGCGCTCTTCATACAGCCATAAACCGGCGACGGCAACGGCAGTGATACCTATACTGCAAACCGTAACGACCCGTTTATGTCTGTACGCACATACATAAGACCATAAAATAAGAGAAACGGTCGTGCCTGCAGATGTTACGAACAGAAACAGAAGTAAGAATAATCCTTTCATCACAGACAGGCAGTAAGTTTACCGTGCGGCCCCGCCCAGGGCAAAGCCGCATATTTTTCGACGGGCAACCACCGCCACACCTCGCTTTCCGCCAATTCCCCGGACACATAACGGCCTTCATAAACTGCGAGATCCCATTTTTTATGAGAAAATACATGCTTCAATTCCGCAGTCACCGTTTCTTCTACGGAAACGACAAGCCCCTGTCCGGAAAGATAATGCCGTAATCCGGCCCCGTCGCCATGCGGCTGATCGCACCGCACCATGGGAAACTCCCACATAGAGGCCAGCAGTCCTTCAGACGGCCGGCGATGGATTAACACGGTATGGCTTTTACGGCAAATGAGTACGGCATACCGTTCCGTAGGCGTATCCTTCCCGGTTATACGAAGAGGCAGCTCTTTTTCCAGCCCCGTTGCTTTCGCTTCACAGAAATGCCTTAAAGGGCACTCACCGCATTTGGGGCTTTTCGGGATGCAAAGAAGAGCCCCGAACTCGATAAGCGCCTCATTAAAAACACCCGCCTTTCCTTCGGGCAGCTGTTCTCGCGCCAGTTCGGTCACTTTTTTCTTAACTTTTGCGGAAAGAATATTTTCCCTGATTCCGTAAAGGCGGGCAAAGACGCGCAATACATTCCCGTCAACAGCCGTTTCATCTTTATTATAAGCAAGACTGGAAATGGCCCCGGCCGTATAATCGCCGATTCCCTTCAACGTGAGGAGCTCCGATTTTTCCGCCGGTATGCGTCCGCCGTAACGGCTCACGACCTCCTTTACGGAGTCATGCAGGTTACGGGCCCGTGAATAATAGCCCAGTCCCTGCCACTGCCGCAGTACCTCATCCCCGTCGGCCGCGGCCAATGCTTCTACTGTCGGAAAATGTTCCATCCAATTTTCATAATACGGACGAACTGCTTCAACCCTGGTCTGCTGCAGCATAATTTCGGAGACCCATACGGAATAAGGGTCCCGCCGGCCCTCCGTACGCCACGGCAAATCGCGTCGGTTCCGATAAAACCAGGAAAGGAGCGGTTCAGCCCATTTAACATGTTGATCCACTTTCAATTATCCTTATATTTTATAACCGAATCCGGCTATATCAATTATATCATATCGTTTTTAAAACCATATGCAGTATGCTACAATATAAAACACACGGGAAAGAGGAGATATAAATGAACGGTTCGGATGAAGAAAAAGTGCTGGAATTCAACCTGCATATAGGGAAAAAAAAACCTGATACGGTCCACCGCAAAGAACCGTACTGCCCTTTCTGCGATGTAGAAAACCTGAAGGGTATTTTAGCTAAAGACGGCCTTATGATTTGGCTAAAAAACGCCTTTCCCGTCTTAAAGAACACGTACCCCACCTTGATCATCGAAACGGACAACGATGACGGTGAATTTTCCGTTTATGCTCCCGCTTATGCGGAACGGCTCATTCGTTTCGCCCTTGACAAATGGTATAAAATGAAAGACTCGGGACGGTTTAAATCGGTTCTTTTTTACCGCAACTACGGATATATGTCGGGCGGCACCATTCACCATCCCCATATGCAGATAGTCGGCCTTGAAGACTATGACTATCATGATACCGTCCATATATATCACTTGCAGGGCGATAGCATACTGAAGGATAAAGAGATAGAAATAAACCTGTCAGACAAACCTCTTTTAGGCTTTTATGAAATTAATATGATTTTACGAAATACAGACGACCTGCCCGTCTTCACCCGCTATATGCAAGATACGGCGTTCTACATTACACACCGCTTCTCCCGCTTTACGAACAGCTATAACATGTTCTTCTATGATTTTCCGGAGGAACCCGGATTGTACGTGAAACTGATCCCCCGTTTTCTCACGAATCCCTTATATATCGGTTATAAAATACCGCAAATTACAGACAGCGAATCACGTCAAAAACTGATCACATCATTGCGGCAGCTGTTGTTGAAGGAAAAGGAATAAATTTTATGCGTTTATTTGCCATAGGCGATCTTCATTTATCGGGAAATCCGCCTAAAAAACCGATGGATGTCTTCGGGGCGCGCTGGAAAAACCACTGGCAGCGAATACGGGAGGATTGGGTCGCCCGTGTCACCGCCGCAGACACGGTTCTCATTGCGGGCGATACGTCCTGGGCCATGCATTTGCGGGATGCTCAGGAAGATTTGGATGAAATCCGGGCCCTCCCCGGCAAAAAGATAATTATCCGCGGCAATCACGATTACTGGTGGGAAAGCGCCGGTAAACTGAACCGCATGGATAATAAAAACAATATGTACTACCTCTACGGTACGGTCATGACGACAGATGATAAAAAATTTGCCGTCTGCGGTACTCACGGCTGGGTTTGCCCCGGTGATATACACTATCATGCGCCGGAAGACGATAAACCGTACAGGCGGGAACTGCTGCGTGTCGAGCGGACCCTGCAAATAGCTGCCGATGCAGGCTGCAGGCATACAATATTGCTGCTCCATTATCCTCCGGTCTGCGATCTTACCAAACCGAGCGGCTTTACGGAGCTTCTCGAAAAATACAGGGTACCGCTCTGCATCTTCGGGCATCTCCACGGAATGCAGCCGGACACGATGTTTCCCCGTTTCTATAACGGCACACTGCTTCATCTCGTATCGGCCGACTACAGAGACTGCAAACTCCTCGATATAACGGAAATTTTGGACAAGGAAGGGTAATATGAGTCAAATTGCCGAAAAGCATCTGCTCGCCGGTATCATCTTCGGCGATACCGCAACAGACGAATACATCTATCTCCCCGGCGGTGAAGTCGGTGCGGAAAAGCCGCTCTGTATTTACGAGCACGACGGCGAAACGGAAGATATCACTCTTCATAAAGCCGGCTATTTAATAGATCATTTAACATTAAAAAAATGCTCCCATCCCCGGCTGGGAAAAAGAGCATTTTAAAAGTCTTATTTTGCTCTGGCGACGGTGAACCATAAGGTAACGCCGTCTTTTTCATTGCGTACACCGTACTTCTGGCCGTGCAGCGTAAGCAGGGACGAAACAATTCCCAAACCGAGACCGTGGCCGCCGAACATACGCTTTGCATCGCGCGTATGTGATGAATCGACCTTGTAAAAAGGTTCCCAAATACGTTGATGGTATTCTTCCGGAATCTGTTTGCCTTCATTAAATACTTCGATTAAATAATCGTCTTCCTCCGCTTTGGCTGTAATCCTGATAGTTCCGTTCACGGGCGTATAATCGACGGCATTGGAGAGAAAGTTGTTAAGAATAATATCATACCGCCCGGGATCACCGTAGGCAGGCATTTCTGCAAGCATATTCCAGACAATACGGATTTTCTTTTCCTCTGCCGGCGCCTGAAAACGGATCTTCGTTTCTTCAATAAGGGCCACAAAATCAAAATTTGTCAGTTCCAAATGCAGCCGCCCCGCTTCCAAACGGGACAGATTCAGAATATCTTTGACAAGACCGTCCATCTTACGCGTTTCCGAACGAATGACAAAACAATAATATTCTCGTGTTTCGGCCGATACGTTCTGCAGATTTTCCAGTGCTTCCGCATATCCCTGAATGATCGCCAGCGGCGTCTTTAATTCATGGGATACGGCAGAAATAAACGACTTCCGCATATATTCAATTTCATTAGCCTTATCAAGCTGTTCCTGCAACGCCGTATTACTTTGCTGTAAAGCCTCAAGCGCCGTATTGAGCTTGTCCGACAATGTATTGAGGCTCTCGCCCACCATGTTAATTTCATCGCTCATACCCGTCCGCGACCACTTCCGCGAAAAATTGAGTTGAGCCATGTCCATGGCGATTTCCTTCAGCTCGTACAGAGGCTCAGTCAGCCTTTGTGAGGCTTTTAGCGCCCCCCAGAGAGCCAGGGCCATCCAAACACAACCGAAAACCACAATAAACCGCTGTACAATTTTCACGTTTTCCTGCAACGGTGCCAAAGGCTGACTGATCGTTACATAGGTATGATCGCTGATGCGCGAAACGAGGCTGAAGAAACGGATATGTTCACCGCCGCTGTCGGCGTAATACATAACCTTGTCCAAATCTTCAGCAGACGGTTCATACCCTTTAAGGAGCGATACGACTCCGCGAATATGCTGCGGCACGTTCGCTCTTACCGTCGCTACGGCCCGTCGCCCCTGCAACGTTTCCGCACGGTAATCGGGACCTGCCGGATCATCCAGAACAATCGCCTGATTCGGCCTGGACGAGTACGCCAGTATGCCCTGGTCGACAATGAAAACATCCGCTCCGAACGAGCTGATTATATCATCGATTTCGGTAAAGCCGATGGCTCCTTTGGCGCTGTAAATCTTGCTGATATTTTTTGCCGCCGTCACCATGTTATGCTTCTGAATGCTGTAATAAATAGGCTCAAAGCCCAAACCGATAGCAAGCACCAAGGTCAGTACAAAAGCGAAGGTGAAAGCGCCGAGCCCGCCGGCAACTTTTGCCCGTAACGAGACTTTTCTCATTGCTGCTTATCGTAACGATACCCGTAACCGCGAACCGTCTGAATATAAGAACCGCGATGTCCCAGTTTTATGCGGAGCCGGTTAATATGCGTGTCCACTGTCCGCAAATCGCCGTAATACTCATAATTCCATACTTTATTCAAGATTTGACGGCGGCTGAGAGCTTTGCCCGCATTGGTCATCAAATAATTGAGCAGCTTATACTCCGTCGGGCTGAGATCCGTGCTCTTACCGTCAATCAGCACCTGATGCGCGTCTCTGTCGATTGCGACGCCCTCTGCCGGCACGGCCTCTTCTTTTTCGTCCTGTTCACCGTGGAGACGGCGTAAAAGAACTTTCATCTTCGCCACCAACAGTTTCGGGCTGAACGGCTTCGTGATATAGTCGTCAACGCCCAGATCATAGGCGAAGAGCTGGTCAATTTCCTCATCTTTCGCCGTAATCATGACAATAGGCACCGTCGAAGTACGACGAATTTCCCTGCATACGGTCCAGCCGTCATAGCCGGGCATCATGACGTCCAGCAAAACCAAATCCGGCTTCTGATCATTGAAAATTTCCAAAGCCTGTTTACCGTCAGCCGCTTCCAGGACTTCATAACCTTCAGGACGCAAAAAATCGGCAACAAGCTGTCTCATTAACTCTTCATCATCTGCAATTAAAATTTTTTCCATATGAAGTACCCCCTTACAGGCTGTTTTACTTTCTTAATTTCATCTTTTTCGGGCAGCCGCTTTAACCAATATGTAAGCTCTTTACCGTTTATAGTTATATTTCCGGCGACTTCCGATAACGGTACGAGAACAAATGCGCGCTCCGTTAAATAGGGATGCGGCATTTCCAAAAACGCCGTATGGCTCTCTTCTCTCTCGGAAAAAAGGAGATCCAAATCGATCGTTCTGGCGCCCCACTTCTCGTGCCGTATACGGCCCAGACTTCTTTCGACAGCCCGGCAACGCATTAACAGTTCAGCACCCGTCAAAGCCGTATCAACAACAGCGACGGCATTGAGGAACAGCGGCTGATCCTCTTTTCCCCACGGCGCCGTTTCATAAAGCGACGAATATGCCTGAACCTCAAGAGCACCGTCATCCGCCAGCGACTGCAAGGCCTGAGTCATAAATCCTTCTCTGTCACCTTCATTGGAGCCGAGGCCTACATAAAAGCGGTTTCTCCTTTTACGCTCTACCCGCACGGCTACGTCGGTAAACGGGAATCCTAGCGGCGCTTCCGGTTTATGAAGGGTTACAGTCAGCGACTCAACCGTTCCGAATTCCTTTAAAACGGCGTCACCGACAGCCTGAGCCGCCGCTTCCACAAGATTATAAGGCGTTTTCTCCACAACGGCCGCCGCTATGGAACAGACTTTACCGTAATCGACAGTATCCGTCAAGTCGTCGGTCCTGCAGGCCCGCGTCAAATCCAGCCGCAGGACCAGATCAACGATGAAAGGCTGCCCTTTGCTCCGCTCTTCAGGGAAACAACCGTGATAACCGTAAAGGGCCAGTCCCGTAATGATGATTTCATCCATATGTCATTTCCCTGCTCTTTATTGTACACTATTTTCAAGATTACCGCACAGTGCATCCGCCATGCGACACATACGTGTAACAGACTTTACATCATGGATACGCATAATGTTACAGCCTCTCAATATTCCCGCCACACAGGCGG
The DNA here is from genome assembly GCF_000239275.1 of Megasphaera geminata F0357. Classification (GTDB taxonomy): domain Bacteria; phylum Bacillota; class Negativicutes; order Veillonellales; family Megasphaeraceae; genus Megasphaera; species Megasphaera geminata. The sequence continues at coordinate 80,295 of NZ_JH417584.1, forward strand.
CGCCGGTTCCTTCCATCCGCTCCGTTACGGGCAAATCGAGGATCTGACCGATAAACCTTTTGCGCGATACGCCTAAGAGCATAGGGTGCGGCAATGCGGTCAATTCGTCTAAATGCTGTAACACAAACACGTTTTGTTCGAATACTTTACCGAAACCGATACCCGGGTCAAGGATAATATTACGCTTGCGTATACCCGCTTTATCCGCAATATTAAGCGATTTCAGAAAAAAACTTTTCATTTCGCCGATAATGTCAGAATAGTCCGTATTGTTACGGTTATGCATCACGATAACGGGAACATCATATTTAGCGGCTACGGCCGCCATCCGCCCCGGTTCCTCTTCGTACTGGAGTCCCCAAATGTCATTCATTATATGGGCGCCTTCATTTATGGCATATTCCGCCGTATCGGCCTTAAACGTATCCACCGATACGGGTACAGGGCAGCGTTTAACGATTTCAGGTAAAAACTGTGACAGAACTTCCATCTCTGCGGCGGCGCTGACCGGAACAAAGCCGGGACGGGAGGATTCCGCACCGATGTCAATGATGTCGGCACCGTCCCTCACCATCTCTTCCATATGATACAGCGCTCTGTCCAGCGTATTCCATTTACCGCCGTCCGAGAAAGAATCGGCCGTCACGTTGAGAACACCCATAATCAGCGTTCTCTTACCGAGGGTCAAGGTTTTCCCGTCGGGCCAGCTATAGGTTATCGGTTTTTCTATCACGCTTATCAGCCTCCAATATTTTCAGCGCCCTCTCATACAATATCGTACCCTCCGCTAAAGCTCCCGTTGCCGCCACAGTAACGATGTCGGTGCGATCGGATAAGGTATTTCTCATAGTCAGGCATAAATGTCGTCCCGTTACGACAACTACGACCCCCAACGCCCCCAACCCCCGTTGAACGGACTCACAAATCTGTTCGGTCATGCGCTCTTGCAGCTGAGGCCGTCGCGAAAAAATACGTACGGCCTCGGCAAAACGACCGAAACCGGCTATTCTCCCGTCTTTCGGCAAATAGGCTATGCTGACGGTCCCGAAGAAAGGCAATAAGTGATGCTCGCAAATAGAATAATACGTGAGGCGGCGAACGGCTACAAGGCCGCCCGTCTTCGTTTCAATGGAATCACCCCAAAAGGAAAGCCCGTCCTCCTCCAAACCGGAAAAGAATATGCTGAACGCAGCCGCTACTTTGTCCGGAGTACCTTCCATCCGCTCAGTTGTCAGATCGATGCCGAAAGCTTCCAGAAATTGTTTAATTCCCGCCGCCGCTGCCGCACGGTCCGTTTTCCTTCTCTCAGCCATAGAAATCCCCTCGTATATTTAGAAATAAAAATAGTAGGTGCAGATAAAAATAATGCCGCCGGCAATCACGCAAAAAGGCGAAAAATACTGCTTCCACAACGGTAAGGAATGATAGAGATATATCTCGTCGGGATCATCCCGATTATAGCGAAGAGCCACTTTATCCCCGGCAGCAAGATCCCATTCGGATGCGCCAAACTTATATTCGGCCTTATGTTTGACAGGACCGGCGACAAACTCTACAACGGGATAATACATTATACCGCTTCTTGTCTTTATTTTATGAAAGCCGATGAGCGTTCCGTCCGCGTGGACTGTACAACGGCGTACGGTGCCGCGTAATTTCCAACCGTGAAACGCGCCGATACAAATGAAGAAAACCCCCAAAATCAAAGGGATCACCGTTAAAATCTCCATATCGAAGCTCCTTATACAGGGTTATTATCTCTAAAATCACATGAAGTCTCATGAAAGGAAGGGTTTTATATGTTTTTCTCCCAGCAAAGCGAGACTTATCCCCAAAATACCCGTGACCGTGCGGCCAGCTCATAATAAAGAGAAGCGTCGCCATAACCGCTTCGGGAAAAGGAAATGCCGCAAAGAGTAAACGGAAAGCTCCATAGAGAACAAGCGCCTTAGCCGGCGCCGCAAGAAAGAGCTGCGGCTTATGCTCCCCCGCCCGGCCCACCAGAAACACAAAGGCCGTATTTCCCGCTGCGACGGGAAACACAAAGGGCAAAAAAGGCAACATTCCTTCAAGCCAGGCAAAAACAGGGACAACTGTCGCCGTTATGAGGCCCGCTCTGACATTAATCGTACGAACGGCCAGGACGAGACACATATTGACGAGAGAGCCGATCAAAAACATGCTCACCTGCGGCGGAACCGGAAAGAGGAGCCGTAAACTTTGCAGGATGACGGCAACCGCTATGATACCGGCCGTGCGTGTAAGTTTATGAAGTGAATCAGCATCCATGTACATTTCCCCTACCGGAAAATCCAATCTTTTTGTTATAATAAGGAAGATTATTATAATAAAATATAAATATATGTACCGCCGTGCCGCCCCTATACAGGCACTCCGGTTATGTGTATTGTATGCCATCGAGGTAGTTATGTCAAAACGATTCATAGCGTCCGTCAACTATATGCGCGGTTTGTGTATGCTCGGCGTTATTGCCATTCACGTGGGTTCCGCCGCACTCTCCAATCCGACTCCTAATCTGGTTCTTATAGGAATCCTGGAAATACTCTCACGGTTTTCCGTGCCGTCTTTCTTCTTTTTGTCCGCTTTCGGCATGTTCTACAGCCAGCCGCTGCATAAGCCCTTCTCGTACGGCGTCTATCTAAAGCGCCGCCTGCGCACGGTCCTCGTCCCCTACGTATTCTGGTCCTGCTTTTATCTTGTCTATTCGGCCGTTCTCAGTCATAATTGGACAGTCCTTCAGCCGGCGGCCATACTCAAGGCGATATGGTACGGAAACGCCATGTATCATATTTATTTTCTCGTCATTCTTTTATGGTTTTACTTCTTCATGCCGCTGTGGCGTAAACTTTTAACACATATGCTAAAAGCGCCGCTGCCGTCTTTTATACTTCTCTTTGCCGGGAATGTGATTTTCAACTTTTACTCCAGTTATATCTGGACTTACACAGGACCGAATGAATGGCTCCGCGATGCCTTTACATATCGCTTGAACTGGGTCGTTCTCCACTATCTCTTTATTTTTATGTTCGGTGCCTTTGTCGCCGAAAAATTCGACAGCGTTATCACCTGGATCGGCTCACACGGCACATGGGTCAACCTCTTTCAACTCATTGCCGCTGCGGTAATGATCGCCTCCTATGCGGGCGTAATGAAATACCTCGGTTACGATGCTCTTGCCGCCGTCTACACAGTTCATCAGCTCAGCCCCGCAGGCATGGTTTACACGCTGTCGACAATTATCTTTCTTCTCTACCACTGGAAATGCCGCCGTGTTTCCGTTTTTACGGACAAGGCCTTCACGGCTCTCGGCAATCTGTCCTACCCCATCTACCTGGTTCATCCCGTATTTTTAGGTATGTGTACGGGACTGGCCGCTTACGCGGGAGTCCCCATGCGTGCCGTCATTATTATCTGCACTTATATCTTCGTTACTGCCGCATCCTCCGTCTATGCGGCGGCAGTTTACCGGTTGCCCCTGCCGAAATGGCTTTCCGTCTGCCTGCAAGGTAAATAACCGTACAGTATCTCCTTTCCCGAAGCTGCCGTTTTTATACGGCTCTTAATGATCGGGAAATCCGTTCACTACAAGTAACCGCTTTTCGCATTACATTCATTTATTGATTACATATAATCATCGTTCGAATAATTTTAAAGAATATAGCTGTTCTTTCTTTTAATTATTTTAATTTTACCCCTGTTAAAATAAAAATATATAAGTTTCTCTTTTTATCGACTTTGGTAATTAAGTCGTTAAACCTTCTACCTATTCCAAATGAACAAAAAAAGTGATATAGTAAGACCAGTAATAAATCAGGGGAAAAATTGTAATACAACGAGGTGAGAGCGGAAGGCATAACTATCCCCATAGCGTAAAACAAAGATGTTTCATCATGCAGACAACATGAAAAAACCGGCTAAGAAACGGACGTATTAAGGAGGATTATTCATGAACAAATATCTTGCATCTGTAATTGAAAACGTTAAGAAAAAACATGCCAACGAACCGGAATTCGTGCAAACCGTCGAAGAAGTATTATCTTCGCTGGAACCGGTTGTAGAAAACCATCCGGAATATGAAAAATTCGATATTTTAAACCGTATTGTCGAACCGGAAAGAATGTTCACTTTCCGTGTAGTCTGGGAAGACGATAAGGGTGAATATCATACAAATATCGGTTACCGCTGTCAATTCAACGGCGCAATCGGGCCTTACAAAGGCGGTCTTCGTTTCCAACCCAACGTATATCCGGGCATCATTAAATTCCTCGGTTTCGAACAGATTTTCAAGAACGCCCTGACAGGCCTCCCCATCGGCGGCGGTAAAGGCGGTTCCGACTTCGATCCTTCCGGTAAATCGGATGCTGAAATCATGCGTTTCTGCCAGAGCTACATGCAGGCTCTCTATCGTTACATCGGTCCCGATATCGACGTTCCCGCCGGCGACATGGGCGTAGGCGGCCGTGAAATCGGGTTCCTCTACGGTGAATATCGCCGTCTGAAAGGCGTATTTGAAAACGGCGTCCTCACGGGCAAAGGCTTCAGCTACGGCGGCTCCCTCATTCGTCCGGAAGCGACAGGCTACGGCGCCGTTTATTATCTCGAAAACGTATTAAAACATGACAACCTCGACATTAAAGGCAAAACGATCGCCGCTTCCGGCTTCGGTAATGTTCGCTGGGGTATTTGCAAGAAAGCTGCTGAACTGGGCGCCAAAGTCGTTACGCTTTCCGGTCCGGACGGATATGTATACGATCCCGACGGCGTTGTAACGCCCGAAAAGATCGACTACCTCGTGGAAATGCGCGTCAGCGGCCGTAATCGCGTAAAAGATTATGCTGATAAATTCGGTGTCGAATTCCATGCCGGCGAAAAACCGTGGGGCGTAAAAGCGGATATTGTCATGCCGTCCGCAATGCAGAACGACGTTCACATGGAACAGGCTAAACAAATCGTCGATAACGGAGTCCGCTACTACATTGAAGTGGCTAACATGCCGACGACCAATGAAGCGTTGAAATATCTCCTCGAACAAAAGAACATGGTCGTTGCTCCGTCTAAGGCGGTTAATGCCGGCGGCGTATCCGTTTCCGCTCTCGAAATGAGTCAGAACAGCGAACGTCTCGTATGGACGGAAGAGGAAGTCGACGCCCGTCTTAAAAATATCATGGACACGATCTACAAAAACTCCGTCGATGCGGCTGAACGCAACGGCTTAGGCTATAATCTCGTGGCAGGCGCCAATATTGCCGGCTTTGAACGCGTAGCTACAGCCATGGTTGAGCAGGGTGTCTTCTAAAATAATTCCCCCTTTCGGGCCGCTAACGCCCCGTCCTCCCTGGAGGCCTTTCACTTGATACAGCTGTAATTGTTTCGGCCCGAATCTAAAAATGAGCTTCAATAGGTATTTCCTGTTGAAGCTCATTTTTAATGCTCATATTGCCGTAATTCCGGCATGCCATTCCTGCAGTGATAATACCTCCTCATTGCCGTTCAGCTTAATTTGATGTATCCCTTCGGCCGCCGCCTTCGCGGCTACAGCCGTCGTAATATACGGCACCCCGGCTTTTACTGCCGCCTTCCGCATGGCACTGCCGTCAGACGCGCTTTTTTTACCGGGCGACGGTGTATTGATGATCAGTTGAATCTCACCGTTTGTAATCAGATCGCCGATATCCGGCCGGCCTTCAGAAAGTTTATTAACCTTTGTAACGGGAATGCAGGCCGCCCGGATGAGTTCATACGTCTTTCCCGTCGCCAGAATAGTAAAGCCGTCCTCATGAAAACGCTCGGCAATTTCCGTAATGTACGGTTTATCCGCATCACTTACGGAGAGGAGGACCGCACCGTTAAGAGGCAGCGTGGCTTTAGCCGCTTCCTCCGCCTTGAAAAAGGCTTCTCCCGCCGTGCGGGCGATACCCAAAACTTCGCCGGTAGAACGCATTTCCGGCCCTAAAAGGGGATCGACTTCGGGAAACATGTTAAAGGGAAAAACTGCTTCTTTCACACCGTAATAAGGGATTTCTCTCTCTTTCAGTTCACACAGAGGCGACCGGTCACCTGTAAGGCCAGCCGTTATAACGGCTGTCGCCAAGGGAACCATACGAATATCACAGACTTTGGAAACAAGCGGTACCGTCCGGGATGCACGAGGGTTGGCTTCAAGGACATAGACCTTGTCGTCTTCAATAGCATACTGAATATTCATCAAGCCGACAACATGCAAGGCCAAGGCAATTTTTTTCGTATACTCTTTAATAGTCCGCAAATTCTCTGCCGGAATATGGCGGGACGGGACAAGGCAGGCACTGTCGCCGGAATGGATGCCCGCCAGCTCGATATGCTCCATAACGGCCGGAACAAAAGCGGCAGTACCGTCGCAAATGGCGTCAGCTTCACATTCCAAAGCATTTATGCAGGAACCGGTCAATGAGAACGGGCCTATCCGGCGTCACGCCGAAGCGGCTTTCATATACTCTTCCATGCCTGCATCATCATGAACGATTTCCATGCCTCTGCCGCCGAGGACATAAGACGGACGAACCATTACGGGATACCCGATCGCGGCGGCGACGGCAATCGCTTCGGTCGTATTCGCCGCCATTCCCGCTTCGGGCATGGGGATATTCAACTGTTCCATCATCAGGCGAAACCGATCTCTGTCTTCGGCCAGGTCAATAACTTCCGGCGTCGTACCTAAAACCGGAACTCCTGCCGCTTTCAGTCCGGCCGCCAGATTGAGCGGCGTCTGCCCGCCGAATTGCGTGATAATGCCGACAGGCCGTTCCTTATGATAAATACTGAGCACAATCTTCCAGCGTTAACGGTTCGAAATACAGTTTATCCGACGTATCATAGTCTGTTGAAACCGTTTCGGGGTTGCAGTTAACGATAATCGTTTCAAAACCGAGTTTTTTCAGCGACTGTGCGGCATGAACGCAGCAGTAATCGAACTCGATACCCTGGCCTATTCTGTTAGGTCCGCCGCCGAGAATCATAATCTTCCTGCCCGTCGATACAGGGTTGTTGTCCGGGCCGTTATAGGTCGAGTAATAGTATGCGCTGTCGGCCGTACCGCTGACATGAACGCCCTCCCAGGCCTCCGTAACGCCTATGGCAAGACGGCGATTACGGATTTGTTCCTCCGGAAGCCCGGTCAATTCGCTCAAATACGCATCGGAAAAACCGTTTTTCTTAGCCTGTGCCAAAACGTCATCACTGAGAGCGGCACCTGCCGCAATAATGGCCTCTTCTTCAGCGACAAGTTCCTTCACGGCCTCCAAAAAATAGTGTTTAATATCGGTTATACTGTGTATTTCATCAATTGTCGCCCCCTTGCGGAACGCTTCATATATGATGAAATACCGTTCTGCCGTCGGTGTTTTAAGAAGATTGAGGAGCGTATTCACATCATAATCGCCGTACGGGCCGAAGTGGCCGAGACCGCAGCATTTTTTCTCAAGCGAGCGGATTGCCTTCTGGAAAGCTTCTTTAAAGTTCCTGCCGATACTCATGACCTCGCCGACGGCTCTCATCTGCGTACCCAATTTATCCTCCACGCCTTTGAATTTTTCAAAAGCCCAGCGGGCAAACTTTACGACTACATAATCACCGTCAGGCACATATCGGTCAAGCGTGCCGTACTTACCGCAGGGTAAATCGGCCAGCGTAAGTCCTGCCGCCAACTTTGCCGAGACGAGAGCGATTGGGAATCCCGTGGCCTTCGACGCCAGGGCCGACGAACGGGAGGTTCGCGGGTTTATTTCAATAACAATAATCCTGCCGCTTTTCGGATCTCTGGCAAACTGGACATTCGTCCCTCCTATAACGCCGATATGCTCGACAATCTTATAGGCCTGTCTTTGCAGTTCACGTTGTATCTCTTCGGGAACGGTCAGCATCGGGGCCGTACAGAACGAATCACCCGTATGTACGCCTACAGGATCAACATTCTCAATAAAGCAGACTGTAATCATAGTATTGTCCTTATCACGGACAATTTCCAGCTCCAGTTCTTCCCAGCCGAGGATCGATTCTTCAACGAGTACCTGATGAATTAAACTTGCCCGCAGTCCCCGTTCGCAAACAGCGCGCAATTCTTCCGTATTGTAGACAAGGCCGCCGCCGGCGCCGCCCATCGTATAAGCAGGACGCAAAACAACGGGGTACCCCAATTCGGCGGCGACAGCCAGTGCTTCTTCCACGGAGTAAGCGACCTGACTTCTGGCCATGCCGATACCGAGGGCGTCCATCGTTTTTTTAAATTCTATACGGTCTTCTCCTCTTTCAATAGCTTCCGCCTGCACACCGATAACTTCCACATTATATTTAGCAAGAATACCGGCTTTATAGAGTTCGGAACAGAGATTGAGACCGGACTGTCCGCCGAGGTTCGGCAGCAGCGCGTCCGGCCTTTCTTTGGCGATTATTTTTTCCAAAGAACCGATATTGAGCGGTTCTATATATGTTTGATCGGCCATTTCCGGGTCTGTCATAATAGTAGCCGGATTGGAATTTACGAGGATGATTTCATACCCTAATTCCCGCAGCGCTTTACACGCCTGGGTTCCGGAATAATCAAACTCACAGGCCTGACCTATGATAATCGGGCCGGAGCCGATTATGAGAATTTTATGTATATCCGTTCTCTGTGCCAAAAAGTTCGCCTCCTTAAATATAAATACATCATGCTTGTATTTATATTACCACCAAGTTCCTTGCTCTGCAATATAATTTATGTTTTTTGTATATATATTTTTGTATATCTTGTTCGGCACCGGCATGAAATCTCAAAAAAAAGCGGATCCCTGAATATATGAACTGCTACCCGTCAAGTAGACACTCAAAAAA
>NZ_JH417585.1 GCF_000239275.1 Megasphaera geminata F0357
GAAAACCGTATCCGTACGGATGCCCGAAATCCCCCTTACCTATACATATCATGAACGGTATTATGATGAAGATGACGGGCAGTGGTATGATGAAGAACATACATTCACGCAAAAATTAGCTCCCGGCGTGACAGGAATGGATCAGAAAGATCCTCTCTTTGAGGTGCCTCTTGCCGATACATCCGTCTTGCAGGATAACGGTAAGACCTATTTTGACAACTGGTATGACAAAAACAGCGAGGCTATCAAAAAAGCTTACGAAAACAGGGCCAGAGAAATCGCCAAGATTGCTTTCGGTGATAACCCCTATACGATGCATATTGCCGATACGGCTTTGGATGATTTAAAAAGCCGGATTTATCAGCAAAATTCCGTCGACTTGCCCGACTCGGGAACAAGCGGGCAAATTAATGTCAAGACAAGCGCGTACTATCCGACCTTGCTTGCTGATTATTTCAACGGATTGACACGGCTTCTGGAACAGACTGACGGTTACAGCCGCCTGCCGCGGGAAGCACTCGGCAAATATACGGGCAATGTTATCCCGTCCCGCGGAGTGGTATTGCAGCGTGATTATATTCCGCCTGTCGACAGGGCGGCGTTCCTGCAGGTACGCCGGACCGTCGGAAACAGACTCGGCCTTGCGGCCTGGTATCTGCGCTCCGTCGGCGGCGATTCCTATACATTCCGTACGGCGGCGGGAATGCGTACGGAAGAACGGGAATTCAGTCATCTTGCCAATGTCGTCGGTATAGGTGCGAAGTATCAGTTGGGACGGAATGCTTCCGTTTCCTTTGACTACGGGCAGAACCGTACGGATTTCGGACGGTACATGAACGGACATACGCGGTACGACCATACGGCAGGCGGCGGACTTTGTTATTCAAGGCAGAAACAACGGCGGTACGCCGCATTTCTGGGCGCTGCGCTTTGATATCGGCCGATCCGATACGGATGTGCCGGGCAGCTGGAATGCATTTGCCGATTATAAATACTTCCAGCACGGTTCCTTCTTCGGCGGTACCGGTGCGGAAGGCGTACCCGACCGATATCTGGACGGTATCCGCAGCTTTACTGTCGGCGCGGGCTATGTACCGGCGAAAAACTTCCTCGTCGAAGCGTTCTATACCTTTGACGCGAAAGGGATAAACAAGCGTGATACGCTGTATGGACCGGAAAACTTCAAACTCGGTAATTACACGCGCATTCAGGCTACATATAAGTTTTAATTATATGGAAAGGACCGGCTCATCCGAGCCGGTTTTTTTCTTATTGCTGAATTTTATAACTATGGATATTGTATAAATTATTTATTGCAATAAGGGCGAGTATATTGTCATTTTTGCGACAGAAATAAAATAATATGAATGAAATTTCGGAGAAATTCAATTTTTTTGTCTGAATGGAGTATTTCGGGACTGAACGGAGTAGAAGAAATGTGAAAAGATGAATATTATAAAGACGGCACTATTCAAGAAAAAAGGATTTATTTACGGGACATCATGTATGTGTGCTTATGCAAGGGGGAGGTATTATGAAACAGTCTTCAAGGTATGCATTGCTTATGTGCGCCGTTCTGTCGTGGCTGGCTATGCCTGTATACGGTGCGGAGGAACGGATTGCCACACGCGATATTATCGTCCAGGCTACGCCTGCCGAAGAAGAAGCGAAGTATGAATCGCAGCAGAAGACGATTATCACGAAAGCCGACATTGAAAAGAAGCAGGCCAAGTCTGTAGAAGACATCGTCTTTAATGAAACGGGCGTATCCCGCACGGTGGACTCGATGGGACGTGTGGGCGTATCCATCCGCGGCGCCGAGCCGAGACATACTCTTATTCTTGTAGACGGACAACCTGTTATGGGGGATCTGGCAAAGTATTCCGGAGCCGGCGATGAACTGCAGCGCCTGGGTACGGAGAATGTGGACCATATTGAAATCGTACAGGGTGCTGCCAGTGCCAAGTACGGATCGGACGCCATCGGCGGCGTTATCAACGTTATTACGAATAAGCCGCGCAAAAAAGCCGGGATTCAACTTAATGCCGAGGGACGGCGGGAAAAGGGGAACGGCGATATTGCTCCCTTCTCCAATTATTTTATTCGTGCCGATTCGGGACAGATGGGAAAATTCCGTTTCGACGTTTACGGCAGCAAGCAGGATATTATGCCGATCTATGCCAGTGAAAACCGTAAGGTCAGCGCGTTATCGTCTGACGAAGACCACGGGTTTCTGAAGAATTCCTTGCGCTTTTACGGCACCAATTCGAATATGGGGCTATTCGGGATTTATGATATCAATAAAAATAATTCCCTTTCCTTCCGTGCGGAACGGTATACGGAAGATCTTGAACGGTACGTAAAGCGCAGCACCTCTTATTTGGAACCGCAGGTTCATTATAAGCGCGATTTGGATCGCAACACTATGAACCTTACGTATAACGGGAAAAACGATAAGAGCACATGGAAAGCCGAATTGAATTATGCACGTGTTAAAGAAGATGATGTGACGCTGACCAGTGATTACGGCAACAGCACCTATGAAGGAAAGAATACTCTTAATTATGTGGATAATGTGGATCACCGGCAGTGGAGTTTCGATGTATCCGCCGATACGCAGGTTAATGCGAAGCACCTGATATCATACGGTTTCGGGTATGCGCAGGAAGACGGCGAAGGGAGCCGTTTGAAGAATGCGCCTCATACGTATGTGCGTCGTATTGATCCGTGGGATTATGATAAGAGTCTTGCCGTCAAGAACGGCGTGCCTTCTTCGACCGTTTACAGGCATTCTTTTGCAAAAAACAGTGCCGGCGTTGAGCAGTGGGATAAAGAAAAGGAATGGTATAACGGCAATAAAAACGACCCGTCCACGCTGCCGCAGTTCACGTATGAAGAGTATCTGCAGTATCTGGATCCCCAGGCGGGTATTGATGCGGCGGCCGTCATGGGGCTCGTGGACGGCCCCGTAACGGAACGGACCCTGAAAAAGCGGAATCCCGAAGCATATGAACGGTATAAGCAGTTTGCCAAGACGCTGTTGGAAAACAACAGGGAATTTATTGAAGACTATCATAATAACAAAGAAGGGCGGAAGGATGAAAACGGCCATTACTATCCCGCTCTGTATGATGCATATTTACCGAGCTTTTATTACGGCGCCGTACCGGGATTCGATTCAACAAAGTTGAAGCTCAACGGTGCATATTTTAAAGAAGAATATAATAAGCGTGTCAATCAGCAGACGGTCGGGACGGCGACCATTAAAAAGCAGCATTTTTTTGTACAGGATATGTGGCAGGTCAACAAAGACACGATCCTGTCTCCTATTCTGCGGCTTGATCATAGTGACCTCTTCGGTTCAAACCTGACCTTCAATATGGGAATGACCCATAATCTGGGCGGCAACACGCACCGCCGACTGAAAGCCAATGTCGGCACGAGCTATACCGAACCGGGTATGGGTGAGCTCTACTACAACTGGGAAATGTACGGGCCGAATATTACGAATGCCACCATCGGCGGCGGTGAGGCCCGTCTCGGCTGGTACTGGGTCGGGAATCCGAACTTGCAGCCCGAAAAATCGCTTAACTTTGATATTTCCTTGGAAGGGGAAAATAAAAATACATATTCAAAGTTGACAGTGTTTCACAATAAAATCAAAGATTATATGTCCGTTTATAATACAGGCTACTTGATGGACTTTTATCCGCAGTACGATGAATCGACGACGTACGGCGCAGCTAAGTTTGCCCATGCACCCGACCTGATTTACAGCTTCCGCAACATTGGCCGCGCCGAAATTACGGGTGTCGAATGGGAACTCAAGCAGACCTTGTCGAAGCATTGGAAAGCCAGGTTCGGTTATACTTACCTGCATGCGGTGAACAAAAGTGACGCCGACATGCCGCGGCAACTTCTGGATAAACCGCAGCACAAGATTGATATCGGTATTGATTACAGTGATGAGAAGAGCGGCTGGAGCGGCAGCCTTTGGGGGGATTACTACATCCATATGCTCGACAGCAATTCGCTGAGCGGCGGCGGAAACTATATGGTTTCCTATATTGACCCGAATAATCCGGACCGTTCCGTTATCCGCTACAATTTCAATAACAGACGGACTTCCGATATGTATGAACGCAAGACTTTTGGCATTTGGAACCTGATGATCCAAAAGAAAATCAATAAGGATTCTCTCGTTTATTTCGGCATAAACAATCTCTTCGGGCATCGGGACGATGATCGCGCTTTCTCCGGACGTGTATTCCGCTTCGGGGCAAACCTGAAAATCGGCAGTGACGCCAATACGAAGGAAGGGGCGGCCGTATCGACGGACAGGGTAATGAGCCCTGTCTTACTGTTGGATTTCCTGAATCGTCCTTTTGACACGGAAAAAGAAACGGGCGTCGAAGTCATCGGGGATTACCGGGGCCGTTGGGACAGCCATCTCGGCTCGGACCGCCCGGCAGCACGCGTTACGGCGACCAGCTATATTGATGACGAAGCGGCAAAGAATCTTGCGGACAAAAAAGAACACGGGTTGAAGGTCGGCTGCGCCTGGGGGTTGATGCCTGTGTACGGTAAATATACGAATGTCACGGTTCTCGGCAGTGCGGCCGGACAGCCCGGTGTAGATTCGGCGCATGAAACGGAAGGTTCCAAGGGATTGAATCATCAGCGGCTGGAAAAGGCCGATATTACGCATAATGTCGGTAAGTGGGATTTCAGTGCAGGCAGATTAACGGAACCCATGGGTGTAACCGGCTACTGGTTCGGTAAAGAGTATGACGGCGCCCGTGCCGTCTGGACCGGCAAACATTCGCAGGTCCGCATCGGCTTCGGCGACTTCAGTCACAGCACGGGCATTACAGACTCGGCTTACACGCATGCTATTTATACGGATTTCCTGCGTGTACCGACGGTTGATGAATTCCTGGGGACTACCCTGGATACGGACGGTTCGAAGAAAGAGCTGATCGTAGACAATGCAGCAGACACAGTAAACTTCTATCAGCAGCTTAAAGTGTTGCGCGATCGCGAACAAGCATTGGCAAAGCGGGTAGAAGACGCAAGGCCGAAAGCGGAAGAGCTGACGAACGATATCTGGACAAAAGAAAATCTTGAGGGAGCTCCCGAATCGGTACTGCAGCCGCTGCGTGAAGAGTTGGCCCGTACACAGGCATCCATCCCCGTATTACAGTCGGAATATGAAAGGCAGCTGGAGCCGCTGCGCAGAGAGCAGTTCAACGTCGTCCGCCGCATGCAGGAAATCGTTGTTAAGGCATACGGCAGTGATGCGGCGAAGAAAACCGTATCCGTACGGTTCTCCCAAATCCC
>NZ_JH417586.1 GCF_000239275.1 Megasphaera geminata F0357
AAAGGATAACTTATTTTCCCACCTGGTTTCAATAACATGAGCCTTACATCGTGCTGAAAAGGGTTTATGCGTCATTTTCTTGTCTAGAGAAATCCCCTGCTTACCTAAGAACACCCATCTCTTTATAGTGCTTTTGGAAATTGATAATTTCTGAGCTATAGAACGGTATCCCCATCCTTGCTCATGTAATAAAATCGCTTGCCTTTTTATTGCTTTGGAATACTTGGACATAAAAACTGCACCTCCAAAAATTGTGTCCAACTTTTGGGGTGCAGTCCAGGAACTGCGGGTCTTTACTATGTCTCTCCGGTATTATTTCTTTAATTTTGCATTTGCTTTTTCAATAAACGGAGCCGCTTCGATGATAAAACGTTCATGCACCGCTTCACCGACGGAGCCCGCATCGTCATAGCCTTCAATTTTGAATGTCAGCCTGCGGCGGTCCTGGTCGATGAGAACGGCTTTTGCCTTGACCGTCATGCCGACAGGCGTGGCGGAAGTGTGCTTAATATTCATAGAGATACCGACCGTACTGTAGCCTTGCGGCAACTGATCGCCGATGGCTTTTACCGCCGCGTGTTCCATGAGTCCGACAAGTGCGGGCGTAGCGTATACGGGCGCCGTGCCGCTGGCGTATTTTATGGCCGTATTATCTTCCGTAACGACTTCCGTTATTTCTGCCGCAGCGTTTGCTTTTAATGTAAAATCCATGATAAGCCTCCTTAAAAAACAGCCAACTTTTATGCTCTAACTATATCATAGACACAGTCTTCAAGGTAAGACTTTTTTCCTCAATATAGAAGAGAGAAGCGGCCTTTGTTATAATATAGTCGATACCATTATAAAGGAAAGGGAGTACGAATTTAAAAGGGGACAATGACTCAATGAACATAGAAGAAAAGAATGGCATACAATACGTTACGTTCGCTCAATTTAAAAAATATCCCGAACTTGTTGCGGCCGTGTCGACCCGTGCGGGCGGAGTCAGTGACGGCGCTTTTTCATCGCTCAATATGAGTTTTTCAACGGAAGATATGCCGGAACGCGTTATAGAAAACAGACGCCGGTATTTTGCGGTATTGCGGCTTGACCCGAAAGACTCGGTCGGTTGCAATCAGGTACACGGCGTTAATATCGTTCGCGTCGGCAAACGGGATTGCGGTAAAGGGGCGTCTTCCCGGGAAACGGCAATTTCCGCTTGTGACGGGCTGGTGACAAATGAAAAAGGAGTGGCTTTGACCATGAATTTCGCCGATTGTACGCCTCTTCTGTTCTTTGATCCCGTCCGTTATGCCATCGGCCTTGCACACGGAGGCTGGCGCGGTACTGCCGGTAATATTGCGGGCCGTACGGTGGGGGAAATGCATACGGCATTCGGTTCCGAGCCGGCGGATATCATTGCCGCCGTCGGCCCGGCCATCGGTCCCGACCGGTTCGAAGTGGGGGCGGAAGTTATTGCGGCGTTTACGGAATTGTTCGGTTCGGCGGAAGTAAGAGAGCTGTACAGGCCTATAGGGGAAGGGAAATATCTGTATGACCTTTGGGAAACGAACAGACGCTTAATGCTGCGTGCCGTCCTCAAAGAGGAACACATTGAATGCACGCGTATATGTACGCATACACATGCGGATATATTTTTTTCGTATCGCAGGGAAAAGGGGAAAACAGGCCGCCATATGGCCGTTATGGCCCTGCGGTAATCAGGGAACCTTTATGATCGCAGTGATGACAGCCGGTATCGTCACTGCGATTTTTCAGTATACTGTTTGAAAAAAATATCTTGACGGGACGAAAAAAACACTTTACACTATGTTTAGTGAATAAGTGAATAGTAGTTCATATATAAAATAAAGGAGGACATAAAATGAAGAAATCGTATAGGCTCGAAGTGGATTGTCCTAATTGTGCCCATAAGATGGAAGTCGCGGCGAACAAAACGGAGGGCGTGAAGGCAGCCGCCGTCAATTTTATGCTTCTCAAGATGAAGGTCGAATTTGAGGACGGCACGCAGCCGGCGGAAGTGATGCGTGCCGTTCAAAAGAATTGTAAAAAAGCCGCATCTGACGGTGAAATCCTGTTATAAAACCATCAGTCGGAGGGGAACGGAAATGACTGCCGGACAGAAAAAAGACATGGTTCGCATCGCCCGTCGCGGCAATGATTATGATCGGTACCGGGGCGGCCGATTTTACACCGGTGTGGAATATTGCGCTGTATGCGGCCGCCTACTTTATTGTCGGCTACGATATACTGCTGAAAGCGTGGGAAGGTCTTAAAAACGGCAACGGACTGGATGAATGCGTGTTGATGATTATTGCCACTCTCGGGGCATGGGGACTCGCTTTTTATGAAGACGACGGCTACACGGAAGCCGTAGCCGTTATGCTGTTCTATCAGACAGGTGAATGGTTTCAGCGATATGCCGTCAATAAAAGCCGCCGCAATATTACGGAGCTGATGGATATCAATGCCGCATATGCCAATGTGGAACGGGCCGACGGAACTCTTGAGAAGGTAGCTCCCGATGAAGTCGAAGTTGGTACCGATCATTGTCGTCAGGGCGGGAGAAAAAATCCCTATTGACGGCGTCGTCATTTCCGGCAAAAGCAGTCTTGATACGGCGGCGCTTACCGGTGAAAGTATACCCAGGGAAGTAACGGACGGAGATACCGTGCTGAGCGGCTGTATCAATCTTAACGGCGTCCTTCGCCTGCAGACGGCAAAGGCTTTTGAAGACTCGACCGCCGCCAGGATTATGGAACTGATTGAAGAAGCGGGCGCCCGTAAATCCCGGTCCGAACAGTTTATTACGCGTTTTGCCCGCGTCTATACACCGACAGTCGTCGGCCTTGCCGTCGCCTTGGCTTTCTTGCCGTCTCTTTTCGGTCTTATTACGACGGGCGATGCGAACTGGCATATCTGGATTTACAGGGCTCTGACGTTCCTCGTAATCAGCTGCCCCTGCGCACTTGTCATCAGCGTCCCTTTATCGTTTTTTGCGGCTATCGGCAGCGCGGGCCGGGCCGGTATTCTGATTAAGGGTTCCAACTATGTGGAACAGCTGGCTCATACAGGGACCGTCGTCTTCGATAAGACGGGCACGCTTACCAAGGGGACCTTTGAAGTCGTTGCCGTTCATCCTGTCGCACGGGAAATACCGGATTCCCTGAAAGGTGAAGGATCTTTGGAAGACAGGCTCCTTCATTTGGCGGCACATGTAGAGTCCTTTTCGACCCATCCCATTGCCGAATCATTGCGGCGTGCGTATCAGGCCGAAGGTGACGGCTGCGCAGTGACAGGCGGCGAAGAAGTCGCCGGCATGGGGATCCGCGCGATTGTTAACGGAGATACGGTTTGTGTCGGTAATGCGGTCTTTATGGAGGCGATCGGTACGGAAGCGAAACATTGCGACCGCGACGGTACGATCATTCATGTCGCCGTAAACGGCGTATATGCGGGTCACATCATTATTTCCGATGTCTTGAAACCGCATGCGAAGGACGCGATACGGGCGCTTCACGCCGCCGGAGTGCGTAAGCTCGTTATGTTGACGGGCGACGGTCAGGAGGCAGGTGATAAAGTAGGGACGGAACTCGGACTTGACGAGGTATACGGTGATTTGCTGCCGGCTGATAAGGTGCAAAGGGCGGAAGAACTCCTAGTTGAAACGCAACGGCACGGTAAATCGTTGGTCTTTGTGGGAGACGGTCTTAACGATGCGCCCGTTTTAGCCCGGGCCGATGTAGGCGTCGCTATGGGAGCGATGGGATCCGATGCGGCTATTGAAGCCGCCGATGTCGTTCTCATGGACGACGACCCTCTGAAACTGGCTGTGGCCATGACAATCGCCGGAAAATGTATGGCCATTGTAATGGAAAATATTTATATGGCCATCGGCATTAAAGTACTCTTTCTGATTTTGGGTGCCGTCGGCATCGCCAATATGTGGTTTGCCATTTTCGCCGATGTAGGCGTCATGGTCATAGCGGTTCTCAATGCCATGCGCGCTCTGTTTACGGGCGGAAAAGTAAAAGCGGCATAACTTCTTTGGCTGTAAACGATAAACCGGCTCGTTCTTCTTGCGGGAATGAGCCGGTTTTTACGGGGAAAACTATTTTTTGAGACGTTGTAATTTACCGAGAGCCCTGTTCAAGTAGTAGGCGGCTGCGGCGGAAGCAATCATGACGGCGGTGAAATCGGCCAGAAACAAAAGGAGCGGTTCTTTCGTGTCAATGAAGACGAATTGTGATTGCAGGGACATATAGGACCACATATCGCGTTTTATGAAGGCACGGATACCGCAGGCACTGATGATAAGTATAAAGAGTCGCAGTATATTCGACAGTTTTGCAGATAGGACCGGTTTGTCCATACGGGCTTTTATGAGGCCGAGAATACGCTGCCATTGGAGTCCCAAATGAAAGGTCATCAACATGAAGCCCCAATAGGAGGCAGGAAGGTGGACCAGCCGTGCCGAAGCGGCGCTGCCTGCAATGTGAAGCGCCGGGACGACCTGCCTGTCAATAATCAGGCCGCTTACGGGCATGGCGAACATGATGAGAATAAGCGCCATATTCACGGCCGTCGATACTGTGCGCTGTAATGTATAGCGCCCTTTGAACAGGGTTAACAGCCAGCGGCGGTTCAGCGCGTGATGACAGACAAAAAGGGTGAACATGAGGAGGCCTAAATAAATATGATTGGCTTTGCCGATCAGAGAGTAAGACATAAGAAGAGGTAAAATAATGATCATACACCCGTCGATTGCGGTACGTGCGGTTTGTTTGTTCATGAGCCGTGTTCCTTTCTTTGTATTTTCTTATTGTACCCGTAACGGCCCGTTTTTTGCAAACAGCCTATATTGACAAAGATAAAATCGTACATTACACTAAAGAAGCAGTTATGCGGACAGTTCGTTTGTACCATCCTGTCCTTAAACAAAACCAGGACTGTTTTTTTGTTGCCTTTTTACGGCTGAAAACCGGCTCTGCGTTTATGCAGGGCCTTTTTTTACGGGGAGATACCATGTATTATATCACGTCGGAAGCGTCTTTTGACGGCGCACACTTTTTGAGAAATTACAGCGGTAAATGCCGTAATCTGCACGGGCATCACTGGCTCGTGCGGGTTCATATGAGGTCGTACGCGTTACAGAGAGACATTCAGACGGACGGCATGCTTAACGACTTCGGCGACTTGAAGAAGACGTTGAAGGACTTGTGCGATTATTTTGATCATTCTCTCATCTATGAGGCGGGTTCTTTGCGCAAGTCCACGTTGGCCTGCCTTGCGGCAGAAGAGTTTCTCCTGCGTGAAGTTCCGTTTCGGCCGACTGCGGAGAATCTGGCCAAATATTTTTATGATACCCTGCAGGCAAAGCGGAGTGAGATCTACCGTGTCGAAGTATACGAAACGCCGGCTAATTGTGCGGCTTATGAGGCGCAGTGATGAAGGTTGCGGAAAAATTCGTCAGCATTAACGGCGAAGGGTGCAGGGCGGGCGAACTGGCTCTTTTTATCCGCTTTCAAGGGTGCAATCTGTCCTGTTCGTATTGCGACACGGCATGGGCTAATGAAGCGACGTGTCCGTATGAGGATCTGTCTCCTGCCGAGCTGCGGGATTATGCCGTCCGTGAAGGTATAAAAAATATTACCCTTACAGGCGGCGAACCGCTTCTGCCGGAAGGACTGAAGGAGCTTATCGGGCTCTTTCTGGCGGAAGGATTTCATGTGGAAATCGAAACGAACGGAGCCGTTTCACTGGCGCCTTTCTGCGGAGCGTCGCGGCCGACCTTTACGGTAGACTATAAATTGCCGGACAGCGGTTGTGAAGAAGCCATGGTCCATGCGAATTTTGACCTTCTGCAGCGGACGGATACAGTGAAATTTGTCGTCTCGTCACGCCGTGATTTGGAGCGGGCCAGGGAAGTTGTCGATACATACGGCCTTTTATTCACGTGCGGCGTCTATGTGAGTCCCGTTTTCGGTTCAATCGAAGCGGAAGAAATCGTCGAGTTTATGAAGGCACGGCGATTGAACGGATGGCGTTTGCAGATTCAAATGCATAAAGTGATTTGGGAGCCTGAGAAAAGAGGGGTATAAGTGATAAATACGAAAGCCATAGAAGAGCATGTACGCGGTATTCTCCGCGCGTTGGGTGACAGATCCCGGAAGAGAAGGGCTGCGTGAGACGCCGCAGCGAGTCGCCGCCATGTATGCAGAAGTCTTTGCCGGCATGAAGTATACAAATGAAGAGATCGGCAATATGTTTCGCAAAACCTTTGCGGACGGCAGGGTCTCGGATGTGGCGGATACGGGGCGGGTCGTCGTCATGAAAGATATAGATATGTTTTCTTTTTGTGAACATCATATGGCGCTGATGTACGATATGAAAGCGACTGTCGCGTATATTCCGGCAGAGCGGGTTCTGGGGCTTTCCAAGATTGCCCGCATTTGTGATATGGTCGGCAGAAGGCTGCAGCTACAGGAACGAATCGGCGCGGATATTGCCGATATTATGTCGGCCGTTACGGGCAGTGATGATGTGGCCGTACCGTTCAACGGCCGCCCACAGTTGTGTGACGGCGAGAGGTGTCAAAAATCGTAATACGAGGACCAGGACGGTCGAACTGAGAGGCCGTTTTAAGGACGAGGCGGCGTTGCAGTTGTATTTACAGTGAGGAGTGATACGGTGAAAGCGGCAGTATTAGCGAGCGGCGGTGTCGATTCGACCACGGCTTTGGCGCAGGCCGTTGAACGGTACGGCGCCGCCAAGGTGACGGCAGTTTCCGTATTGTACGGGCAAAAACATATAAAAGAACTGGAAGCGGCGGAAAAGATCGCTTCTTATTACGGTGTGGAACATATCTCTGTTGATGCGGCACCTCTGTTTCAATATAGCCGGGCTTCATTGCTGCAAGGCTCTCCGGAGCCTGTCCCGAAGGAATGTTATGCCGATCAGCTGAAGAAGACGCAGGGAAAGGCTCCGTTCAGTACCTGCGTGCCGTTCCGGAACGGCATCTTTCTTGCCGCGGCGGCAGGCATTGCATTAAGCCTTGGAAGTGAGGCCGTTATTTACGGCGCCCATGCGGACGATGCGGCGGGGGCGGCCTATCCCGACTGTTCACCGGCTTTTTTTGAGGCTATGGCCGCGGCTGTCTGGGAAGGTTCGGGGCGGCAAATCCGGCTGGAAGCCCCTTTTCTTGCGATGAATAAAGCGGCTGTCGTAGAGATAGGATTACGGCTGCGTGTACCTTACGAGCTGACCTGGTCCTGTTATGAAGGCGGCGCTGAACCGTGCGGACAGTGCGGTACGTGCAGGGACAGAGCGGCTGCCTTTGCGGCCAACCGTGTAAGCGATCCGGCGCGGTAAGGAGGATATGTGTGGAAAAGCTGACTCTTTTGGGAAATAACGGCGTGACGTATGCAGGCGGGTATAATCCCGGAATACTGGAAGTTTTTGAAAATAAGCACAGAGGACACGATTATTTCGTTAAATTCAATTGTCCCGAATTTACCGGTTTGTGTCCCGTAACGGGGCAGCCCGACTTTGGGACGATTATTGTCGCCTATGTGCCCGACATGAAGATGGTGGAGAGTAAGAGCCTCAAACTGTACCTCTTTTCATTTCGCAATCACGGCGCCTTTCATGAAGATTGCGTCAACCTGATCATGAAAGATCTGATTACGCTTATGGAGCCGAAATATATTGAAGTACAGGGGAAATTTCTGCCTCGCGGCGGTATTTCCATCGATCCGTACTGCAACTGCGGCAAAGCCGGCACAAGATGGGAAGAAGTTGCTTGGAAACGGCTGGCGGAACACGACATGTACCCGGAAAAAGTTGATAACAGATAATAAATAAGGGCCTTTCGTACACGGCAGAGTGTACGGAAGGCTGCTTGATTTCCGAAACAAATATATAAATGTATAAATGGGGTATCGCGGTGTGGAATACGTGATAGAAACGGATGCCGGGTCGGAGGTATTTTGCCGGCAGGAGAAACAGCTCCGCTGCGGGAAAAATGAATGCAAAAATCGAAAGGAACGGGAAGCAGGGCGGGAATACGGCGCAGACAGAAAAAGATACTATAGAACAGCTTTCATAGTATACAGGCATATGATAAAATGGTAAAAAACTTGCGGAAGAGGTGGAAAACAGGTGAAAAAATTCCTGGAAGACGCGGCGGTCGTTGCCAATGCGCCTGTGACGGATACGATATGGAGGCTTGTCTGTAAGGCGCCGCAGACAGCGGCATCGGCCCTGCCGGGCCAGTTCGTCAATGTCCTGGCGACGGGGCGGCGCGCTTTTCTGCGCCGTCCCTTCGGTATCGCGGCAGCCGACGCGGGCACAGGGGAAGTAACCGTCATGTATCGTCTTGTCGGCAGGGGGACTGCCGATATGGCGGCATTGCGGCCCGGGCAGGACCGTATTTCCGTCGAAGGGCCTCTCGGCGGCGGCACCTTTTCGATAAAACCGGGCAAAGCGCTCCTCGTCGGCGGCGGCGTCGGCCTGGCCCCTCTTATTTTTCTTGCGTATAAGCTGGATAATCCCGTTGTCCTGATCGCCGGGCGGACGGCAAGTGAAACTTTCTGGAACGAATTTTTTACGGCGGCGGCCGAGAAGATATATATCACAACGGATGACGGCAGTGCGGGCATACGGGGATTCGCCGCGGCGGCAGTGCCGCGGATCCTGAAAGAAAACCGTATTGATCGCATTGCCGTATGCGGGCCGACGGCGATGATGCGTACCGTAGCGGCGGCAGCTGCGGCAGCGGGCATTCCCTGTGAAGTGTCAATGGAAAAGCGAATGGCCTGCGGCATCGGCGCCTGTCTCGGCTGCACCTTTGAAAGCGGGACGGACGGCAAACGGTATAAAGTCTGTGCTGACGGCCCCGTATTCGACAGCAGGGAGGTGTTCTGATGAAACGGGACAGAATTGCCGTCGACTTTCTCGGCATGCATCTGAATACGCCTGTCACGGGCGCTTCGGGAACCTTCGGTTTCGGCTCGGAATATGAAGATTTTCTCGACATGGAAGACGTGGGCGCCGTCATTTCCAAAGGCATTACGCCTTTGCCGCGCCCCGGCAATCCGGGCGTGCGCATAGCCGAAACGCCGAGCGGTATGCTCAATTGTATCGGCCTGGAAAACCCCGGCGTTGACGTGTTTAAGGAATGTATCCTGCCGCAGGCAAAAAAAATGCCGACAAAGTTTATTGTCAATATTTCCGCCGGTTCCGTTGAGGAATACGGGGAATTGGCGGGAGAATTGGAAGTTGACGGCGTTGACGCACTGGAAGTAAATATTTCCTGCCCTAATGTCAAAGAAGGAGGCATTGTCTTCGGTACGGACCCGAAGGCAGCGGCGGCGGTTACGAAAAGCGTCAGGGAACACACGAAAAAGCCGGTTATTGTTAAACTTTCGCCGAATGTGACGGATATTACAGTCATGGCCCGGGCCGTTGAAGCGGCCGGCGCCGATGCGGTTTCGCTCATAAATACGCTGACCGGAATGGCTGTCGATATCGACAGCCGCCGTCCGCTGCTGGGCAACAGTACGGGCGGTCTTTCCGGCCCGGCCGTGAAACCGATTGCCTTACGTATGGTATGGCAGACCGCCAAGGCCGTTCATATACCCGTTTTGGGTCTTGGCGGCATTGCCACGTGGCAGGATGCGATTGAATTTATGCTTGTCGGCGCAGGCGCCGTTTCCGTAGGCGCCTGTAATTTCGTCAATCCCCGCACAGTGAGTGAAATTGCCGCCGGCATGCAGGCATGGTGCGAACGGGAAGGTGTGACCCGGATCAGTGAAATTGTAGGCACATTGAAGGCGTAGAATTGCGTGCACAGGTGATAAACGGTATCCGCATCGCTTAGGTCCACACCCGTATCTCTGCCGTTATCTACGGCAGCACCCCGATGAGGATATTCGTTTCCTTCGGCGGACGTGTAAGTGTTACTCTCAGACAGGCTTTGTATTGCCTGAAAAAATTATGCTTTTCATGGCAGCGGCAGACAGAAATACTTTTGTAAAATGAGTCATAATAAATACCGTTACTGCTGAGCACCGGATATTTTGTTCATAAAAGAATTTATTGATTTATCTGCCGATGAATACTGTCTTAAAGAGGAATGTAAATATGATATAATGGTCATAAACCTGAGAGAACGGTTTTATACGTCAGGATCATAAATAATTCAGTTCCCGACCGGGTGGAATATATCGTGAAAGGGTATTGCAGCATGTCCATAGAAAAGGTAAAAGCGTATTTTGAACGTATCGGTGAAGGCGGCCGTATCTTAGAGTTTGAGGCGTCCACGGCCACTGTCGCTCAGGCAGCCGCTGCCGTCGGCTGTGAGCCGGGGAGGATTGCCAAGACCATGTCTTTTCTTGTCGACGGCAACCCGGTTCTCATCCTGTATGCCGGTGATGTAAGAGTGGACAATAAGAAGTTCAAGCGGACTTTTCATAAGAAGGGGCGCATGATCCCCGTTGAAGAGGTGGAAGCGTATATCGGACACGAGCCGGGCGGGGTTTGTCCCTTTGCGGTTAAAGAGGGAGTGCCCGTATATTTGGATGTGTCGTTAAAAAGATACGATACGGTCTATCCGGCGGCGGGAAACGGTCACAGCGCCGTACGCACGACTCCGGAAGAGCTGTATATATTGGCGAACGCCGTCGCTTGGGTGGATACGGCGAAAGTATATGAATGAAAGGAGACGTGAAGAAGATGAATGAAGTGCTTAAGGCTTTTAAGGAACGGAGAAGCATACGCAAATTTAAACCGGATATGCCGACAAAAGAAGATATCGAGAAGATTATTGAAGCTGGCTTGTATGCGCCCAGCGGGAAGGGACAGCAATCGGCGATTATCATTGCCGTAACCGATAAGGCGTTTATTCATAAGCTGTCCGCCGTAAACTGCCGGATCGGCGGCTGGGATGAAGGCTTTGATCCTTTTTACGGCGCGCCTGTCGTTCTCATTGTCCTGGCGAAGAAAGATTGGCCGCTGCACGTTTACGACGGCAGTCTTGTTATGGGCAATATGTTGACGGCGGCGTATTCTCTCGGCTTGGGTAGTATCTGGATTCACCGGGCGAAAGAAGAATTTGAAACGGATGAATATAAGCGTGTGCTGACGGGGCTGGGCATATACGGTGAATGGGAAGGAATCGGCCATTGCGCTCTCGGCTATACGGACGGTGAACTTCCGAAAGCGGCAAAACGCAGGGACGGCAGAGTTTTTTGGATAGAATGAGCAGGGCTTATAAAGAAAGATGTTGCAACAGCCGGCGGGGTACA
>NZ_JH417587.1:0-28002 GCF_000239275.1 Megasphaera geminata F0357
GAGACCCCCCGGGAGGATAGGTAGCCGCTGATTTTTATGAAAAGCCAAGATCGATTTCTTGGCTTTTCGTTCATAGGGGTATAGCTCAACTGGTAGAGTAGCGGTCTCCAAAACCGTTGGTTGAGGGTTCGAGTCCTTCTGCCCCTGCCAAAAACGGAGGGGTAGAAGTTCCATTGCGACTATACTCCTCGTCATGACTCGGTAGCTCAGCTGGATAGAGTGACTGACTACGAATCAGTAGGTCCATGGTTCGAATCCCTACCGGGTCACTAAAGAAGCCTCCGTACATTTTGTGCGGAGGCTTTTGTAATGGGACGACAGTATTGTTCTCCTATGTGTGTATATGTGTATACAATTCTTTTTTTATTGTATATGCTTCGATTGTATGATATAACTAAAGACAAACATAGGGGGTGTGATTTATGGTTGCGAGCGTTGCCGCTCCTCAGGCAAGAGGGAAATTTTCCGTCGATAAGATTTTAGGTGCAAATCAGCGTGCTAATAAACTGATTGACCGGCTCGGGCCGGAGGCTGTCATTAACGGCACCGTCGGAGCGATTATGGATGAAGACGGCCGGCTGGTTATGCTTAATGTCGTGAAAGAGGCGTTTGCTTCCTTGTCCGTTCGTGAAATGATTGCCTATGCTCCCATTCAGGGATACGGTGATTATTTGGACGATGTTATCGCTCAATGTTTCAGTCAATCCCGTCCGGACGGTTATATTAGAGCTTGTGCCACGTCGGGCGGTTCCGGTGTTATTCATCATGTCGTTCACAACTATTCCGAACCGGGTGATACGGTTTTGACAAGTGATTGGCACTGGGGAAACTATGATTCTATATGTAAGGATAACGGACGTAAGATTCGCGAATTTGAACTTTTTGATAAAACCGGCGTGTTTAATTTTTCCGACTTTAAGACGAAAGTTTCTGAAACGGCGGCAGTACAGTACAACACGGTTATACTCTTAAATTCTCCGGCTAATAATCCGACGGGCTTTGCGCTTTCCCCGGAAGATTGGGATAACGTGCTTGCTTTCCTGCAGGAAGTTACGGCCGGGCAGGATAAGAATATTATCCTCGTCCCCGATGTGGCCTATCTTGATTACAGCGGCGAAAAGGAAGAATGCCGCCGGTTCTTTAAGAAATTCGGCAATCTGCCCTCCAATATCTTTGTCATTGTCGCCTATACGCTCAGCAAGGGGTTTACGATGTACGGCCAACGCATGGGGGCTATGATTGGTATCAGCAGCGATAAAGACGTAATTGATGAATTTGTTGCCGTTAATCAATATACCAACCGGGCTACGTGGTCCAATTCAAACAGCGCCGCTATGAAGGCGATGGTCCATATTTGCGGGGATTCCGCGCGAATTAAAAAACTGGATGCTGAACGCTCGCAGTATTATGCGCTTATTAAGGAGAGGGCCGAGCTTTTTATGAAAGAAGCCGATGCCTGCGGTCTTACATATCTTCCTTACTTATCGGGGTTCTTTATGACGCTTCCCGTCTCAGCGCCGCAGCAAGTTGTCGATGACTTGGAAAGGAAACATATTTTTCTCGTTCCGTTGGGCAAAGGGATCCGTCTTGCCGTTTGTTCTCTGCCTAAAAATAAACTCAGAGGATTGGCCGCGGAAATTAAAAAATCTGTCGACGCGTGCGGCATTACGCAATAATTATGTGTCTGTAACCTCTCGATATACGGGAGGTTATTTTTTGTGTTTTTCATACAAGCGTTTGTTTTTTATGATGCCGCGTGTATAAGTCATATACGGCCTCGTGTGTTGTAAAGGCCTGCTGTTGTATGGTATAACTAAATGTATAAACAGATAAGGGGGATTGGATCCATGATGAAGAGTGTTGCGGCTCCGCAGGCATCGGCTAAATTTTCGGAAGACAAAATTTTCGGTGCCAACAACCGTGCTACCGCATTGGCCGAAAAATTGGGTGCAGATAAGGTTATTAACGGTACTGTCGGCTCCATTTTGGATGAAGACGGCAATCTCGTTATGCTTGATGTTGTACAAAAAGCCTTTAACGCCCTGACAACGCGCGAAATTATTGCCTATGCGCCTATTCAGGGCTATGATGACTATTTGTCCGCCGTTATTGATCAGTGTTTCGGCGAATCCAACCCGGAAGGCTATGTGCGGGCTTGCGCCACATTTGGCGGTTCCGGCGCGCTTCATCATGTCATTCACAACTATTCGGAAAGAGGCGATGAAATCCTGACCAGTGATTGGCATTGGGATGCATACGGTTCCATGTGTACGGATAACGGCCGTACATTGCGTGAATTTCTTCTTCTTGACGATAAAGGGGCTTTTAATTTCAGAGATTTCCGGGCCCACGTAAGGGACCTTATAAGTAAGCAGTTGAATACAGTCATTATCATGAATTCTCCCGCCAATAATCCGACGGGCTTCGCCCTTTCCGATGGGGACTGGGATAATGTCCTCGCCTTTCTGAAAGAGAGTGTTGCCGGGAAAGATAAGAATATTATCCTCGTTCCCGATGTGGCCTATCTTGATTACAGCGGCGAAAAACAGGCATGTCGCCGGTTCTTTAAGAAATTCGGCAATTTACCGGATAATATTCTTGTCGTCATTGCTTATACGCTCAGCAAAGGCTTTACGATGTACGGGCAGCGTATAGGGGCCATGATCGGCGTTACGGCAAATAAGGAAGTTGCCGATGAATTTGTTGCGATTAACCGGTATTCCAGCCGTGCCACCTGGTCCAACTCGAACGGTGCGGCAATGAAAGCGATGGTTCGTATTTGCAGTGATCCCGAAAAAGTCAATGAACTTGACGCGGAACGGGCTGAATATTTTACTCTCATAAAAGAACGGGCCGAACTCTTTATGAAGGAAGCGGATGCCTGCGGTCTTACATATTTGCCGTACATGTCGGGTTTCTTTATAACGATTCCCCTGACGGGGGCGCAGGCGGTAGCGGATGATTTGGAAAAAGAACATATCTTCCTTGTGCCGCTTGATAAAGGGATACGCCTTGCTGTCTGCTCCGTGTCGAAAAAGAAAATACAAGGACTGGCGGCGAAGATTAAGGCGGCTTTGGATAAAACGGGTATTACGCAGTAAAAATCTCTCCGAGCATAGCGGAAGTCATCTCCGTTATGCTCTTTTAATGAAAGGGTGGAAAGCATGTTTCAAAAAATAGGTATTTGCGGTATCGGTAAGATGTGGTATGCGATCGGAAAAGGTATTGCCGCGTCGAGGCTACTGGGTAGAGGCGGCCTTCTTCTTTATAATATTCATAATGAAAAAGCGATAAAGGCGGCAAACGAGTTCGGCCCGGTTGCTTCCGTTGCCGCTGAAGTGACGGCGATGGCGGCAGAAGCAGACGTATTTATCCTGGCGGTCAAACCGAATACGGTCCCTTCCGTATTGACGGCAATCGCCCCTGTATTCAAAGAGGGAAGTATCCTGCTTTCCGTTGCGGCCGGCGTCGATATGAAAACTATGGCTTTTTATTTGCCTGCAAAAACGAAGATTGTACGCGCTATGCCGAATACGCCGGTTATAGTCGGTGCAGGCATGACCTCGCTCACGCCGAACAACGAAGTAAGGCCTGAAGAAACGGATGACATTATAGAAATTTTCCGCTCTTTCGGCCGGGCTGAAATTGTGGAGGAACATCTTATCGATGCCGTTGTCGGTGTCAGCGGCAGCAGTCCGGCTTATACCTATATGTTTATTGAAGCGCTGGCGGACGGGGCCGTCCGGGCGGGACTGGCACGCGCCGAAGCGTATACTTTTGCGGCGCAGACGGTCATGGGGGCGGCGAAGATGGTTTTGGAAACGGGCCTCCATCCGGGTAAATTGAAAGATGCCGTATGCTCTCCCGGCGGTACGACCATTGAGGCAGTTCGGACATTGGAAAACAACGGCTTTCGCACCGCCGTTATGGAGGCAGTCATAACGGCGGCTGAAAAGAATCATCGTATGAGCCGTGAAAAATAAGGTATGACGGAGATCCTGTATTTAAAGAAATTAACTATGATATACTTTCGATGAATAAACAGACGTTCCAAACGGCAAAATTGATATATATCTAAAGTAGATAGTAGATTTACGAAGCAGAACTAAAACGCTATAATATATGTGGCGGACAGCGGCTTATTGAACAAGGAGGCGTTTTGTGTCCGCTGCTTTAACGTGTATCAATAAAAGCTTTTATACAGCTTTATGTCTCCGCGTTAGCTCGGAGAGGGATACTTTTATACAATCCTATTGGAGGTATTAAGCATGTCAAAAGGTTTAGTCACAGCTGAGATTATTGAAGAATTAAAGAAAATCGTGGGTGAAAAGTATGTCTATACGGATAAGGATAAACTTGACCCGTACAGTCATGATGAAGTAACGGACCCTCATTATATGAAAGAGGCACAGGTAGTTGTCCTTCCGGCGACCACCGAAGAAGTTTCCAAAGTCGTTAAACTCTGTTATGATAACGACATCGTCATGGTTCCCCGTGCGGCCGGTACCGGTCTTGCAGCCGGCGCCGTAGCTATTTTCGGCGGTGTTATCATCTCTATTGAACGGATGAATAAAATTGTTGAAATTGATAAAGCCAACATGGTGGTCGTTGCCGAACCGGGTATTACAACGGCAGCTCTTCAGGACGCCGTTAATAAAGAAGGTCTCTTTTACGCAGGCGATCCCTGTAGCGGGGACTCCTGTTTCATCGGCGGTAACGTCGCGACTAATGCCGGCGGCAACCGTGCCGTCAAATACGGCGTAACCCGTGATCAGGTTATGGGTATCGAAGTTGTTACGCCGTCCGGCGAAGTGGTTCAGCTCGGCGGCAAATTCCGTAAAAACGCTACAGGCTATATGCTGATGCATCTCTATATCGGGTCCGAAGGTACTCTCGGCATTATCACAAAGGTTTACTTGAAACTGGTCGCTTTGCCGAAATACGAAATGGATCTGCTGGCCGTATTCGACAATCTTGACGCTGCCATTGCCCTGACGCCGAAGGTTATGAATGCCGGTATTACCCCGGTTTGCGTGGAATTTATGGATAACGCCTCCATCAAACAGGTTGAAGTGTTCCTTAATGAAAAGCTGCAGCATTCCGATGTGGGCAACTATATTATCATTCAGATTGCCGGTGACAGCGAAGACGTATTGGACGACCAGTGCATGATAATTGACGAACTGGCCCGTGAAAACGGCGCGCTCGACGTCTTGGTGGCGGATAAGGACAAGATTTGGAAATCCCGCAAAGCGTATCTTGAAGCGGATCGCCAGAGGAGCCTTGTATTCTCCATGGAAGATATTGTCGTGCCGATGACGGAAATTCCGGGCGCCGTACAGCAAATTTCACGTTTAGCCGAAAAATACGATGTTGCTATGCATTGTGCCGGACACTGCGGTGACGGTAACGTACATATCGACATCCTGAAAGATGATCGCACACAGGAAGAATGGGAAGAAATGCTTCCGAAAATTCAGAAAGAAATCTATGCCCTCGTGTACAGCCTGGGCGGCCGTCTCTCCGGTGAGCACGGCATCGGTTTCAAACGTGCCCAATTGATGAAAGAATACATGGATCCCGTGGAAATGGAACTCATGCGTTCCGTTAAGAAAGCGCTCGATCCGAAGAATATTATGAACCCGGGCAAAGTAGTCGACGTAAACGACGAAATTCCCGTACAATAATATCGCCGCATACGCTGAAGGGGCAGGGAAGGGCATGAAGCCTTGTCCCTGCCCCGTTTTATCAGTCGTTTAATGATAACCTTGTCTTATAAACCGGAAAGGATGTGTTGTTCGTGAAAAAATTTGAAGTACCGTTTGCTAAAGAGAAAATCACGTTTGAACTGCCTGATGAACAGGTGGCAGGCGTGCTTCTTTCGAGAGCCCATGAATATAAGGCGCCTAAGTCGGAGGCGGAACTCGTCGCCGATGCTCTGGCTAATCCCATCGGCGCTCCCCGATTGAGTGAACTCTCTAAAGGGAAGCGGACGTGTACGATTATCTCCAGTGACCACACCCGTCCCGTCCCGAGCCATGTTATCATGCCGCAGCTCCTGGCGGAGCTCCGCCGGGGCAATCCGGATATTGAAATTACTATTCTTGTAGCTACCGGTATGCATCGGCCGACAACACATGAAGAATTAGTCGATAAATACGGTGCCGAAATTGCCGATAGGGAACACATCGTCATCCATCAGAGCCGTATTGATGAAGATATGGTCAGTATAGGCACGTTGCCGTCCGGCGGCGAATGCCTCCTCAACAAGTGGGCCGTTAATACGGATCTACTCGTAGCGGAAGGATTTATTGAACCGCATTTCTTTGCGGGCATGTCCGGCGGCAGAAAATCCGTTTTACCCGGTGTTGCCAGCAAGATAACAGTGCTTGCCAACCATTGTTCCGAATTCATTGACAGCCCTTACGCGCGTACGGGCATCCTTGAAGGGAACCCCATTCACCGCGATATGCTCTATGCGGCGAAAGTCGCTAAATTAGCTTTTATTTGCAATGTTGTTATTGATGCGGAAAAGAAGGTTATTGCCGCTTTTGCGGGCGACAGTGAAGAAGCTCACTGTAAAGGTGTCGAATTTGAAATGTCCTTGGCAGGCGTTAAGCCTGTGCCGGCGGATATCGTCGTGACGACGAACGGCGGGTATCCTCTTGACCAGAATATTTATCAGTCCGTTAAGGGCATGACGGCGGCTGAAGCAACCTGTAAGGAAGGCGGCGTCATTATCGACTGCACGGCCTGCAATGACGGACATGGCGGCGAAGATTTTTTCAATACGCTGAAAAATGCGGCGGATTTACAGAAAGCGATGGATGAAATCCTCGCCCGCGATCGTAATGAAACGATTTTCGATCAGTGGGAATCGCAGATTCTCCTGCGCCTTCTTCTGCATTTCCATATTATACTGGTTACGCAGGCGCCGCGTGAAATGGTTGAGGCTATGCACCTGACATATGCTGAGAATATTGACGAAGCGTTTAAATTGGCTAAAGACTATTTGGCTGGAAAAGGCGTTAACGATCCGAAAGTCACGGTTATCCCCGACGGCGTATCGGTTATCGTGAAATAATGCCAAGCGGCGCCAGGACAGAGGAACCTGTACGGTTCCTCTGTTTTCATTGCTGTGGTATAATTAGCTACATTTCGAAAGAGAGGAAGCGACACAGTGGAAGTTGAACTTATACATGATATCTGGGTTGTTGCTCAGGTCGTTCTTTTGGATTTAGCCTTGGGCGGTGATAATTCTATTGTCATCGGCATGGCCTGTAAAAGCCTGCCCCATGACATGCAGAAAAAAGCAATTATTTACGGTACGGCAGGGGCCATTATACTGCGCTTCATCATGGCGGCGGCCGTCGTCTGGCTTTTGCAGATACCTTACCTGCATACCGTAGGCGGCGTACTCCTCGTCTTTATCGGCATGAAGCTGATCGGCAAACAGGAAACGGAAGAAGCGGTGCATGTCGACGCCAAAAAATCGATGTCGGGAGCTGTCAGAACTATTATTGCGGCCGATGCCCTCATGAGTCTTGATAATGTTCTCGGCATCGTCGGTGCGACAGGCGGCCACATGGGGCTTCTGGTCTTCGGCATGATTATTTCCGTGCCTATCATTATTTTCGGCAGTGCCGTCGTTATTAAGGTGATGCATAAATTCCCCGTGCTCATCTATTTAGGCGGGCTCATTCTCGGCTGGGCGGCCGGTTCGATGGTTGCGGCCGATGAATACCTGGGACTTGCCCGGGAAACGGGTTTGTACGTGAAAATCGCCTTAACGGCCGTGACCGCTCTCGGCGGTTTCGCATGGAATCATATTGCGGCAAAGCCGGATACAAAGGGCGTATAAACGCCTGCGGCGGTGCCTGCCGTTGCTTGACAAGGTATGGGAAAGTTGATACTATATATAAGTCAGGTAACGGGGCGTGGCGCAGTTTGGTAGCGCGCTTGGTTCGGGACTAAGAGGCCGCAGGTTCGAATCCTGTCGCCCCGACCATATTCACATTATATGCCGTCCCGGGGCATAACAGAATGATGTGGAGTACAGGGAGAGTTGTCCGAGTGGCTTAAGGAGCATGATTGGAAATCATGTGTGCGGTGAACTCCGTACCCAGGGTTCAAATCCCTGACTCTCCGCCATAACGTAAGAAAGAGACTGCATTTGCAGTCTCTTTTTGTTTGGTTTCGTTGTCCTTCGGTTATTAAGTGTTTTCTACGTCTTTACATACATTAACTCATTATAAAATTGCGTGAATCTGTTTTTTATATCCGCCGGCATCTCTGTGATTTTGGCATAATCTTCATACATTTGATTTTGAATAGATTCTTTTTTTAAAAGCAGCAGAAAGTCCTGTGCGAATGTGGCTTTCAGGTGCGCCGAGTCAAGCAGTACAATCATGGAAAGCATAGCGCCGTAGACGCCGAGCAGTGCTTTTTTGTCTTCCGCCGGCACTCTTTTGTTTTTTGAGACTAACAAAGGGCTGCCCAGTAAAGTCGATAAAATCTTTGGAGACGGGCAATATAAGGGCTCCGTCCGCAGTTCGGTGAAGTTTAAATTGTGGGCGACGCAATTACGGAAAGTCCGAACGGTATTCATCATACGTAAAACCAAATCGACCTGCTGATCCATGGGAAGACTGTTCTGTATCAGCCTGCTTACAAATTTATATTTGAGATCGCTGTGTAACAGGTCGTATAGATTTATCACATTCCCCAGAGAGATATTTTTGAAGAGTATCCACGGAGGAATATGATTGTGGTGCCGTTTGTAATACCGCGTCGGGTTCTTTATGGCATTGGAATTGATCCAGCGGGTAATACGATATTTTACGTCGGCAAATGAAATATTCGCGCTGTTGGTCGGTTTGTAGTAATATTTTTTCAAATAATCTTTTATGTCAACACCGCAGTGCTCAGCCAGTGTATAGCTGAATTTTGTTTTAAATATGGCTTCGACCAAAACACTGTACTTCATAATAAAAAATTGAATATCCCTGTCGAAAAGTGCGAAATTATAAAGATATTCAATGGATACATCGTCTATGAAGTGATGCGCATCCACCATGAAGTATCGTTTATACCGATTGATTAAATCATAATAAGAAAGGGTACTGAGGGCGTATTCTGCAAACTCATAGTTTTTTATGATTAACCCGCGTGATTGGAGGAGGTTAATCTGTTGTGAGTATGAAAAAAAAGGCTTGTCAAACTGCATAAAGTCCTCCACGGATAATAAAAAGCCCCACTACCGAAAGTAGCGGGGCCGGTGCCCAACACACGAAACGTGCTGAAAGCTTTTCACTACTTAAAGTATAGCACAGATTTTGATTTCGTCAAAGTCTTTTTGAAAGACTTTACGGCGTTTCAGATATTTTCCACAGACGGGGCTGTTTTTATTTGCCCGATCCTATTCAAAATCATCCATAAGCTGTATGGAAGAAGAATGGACATAATACAGTTTGCCCTCATGGAAGATGCCCACGTACCTGTCCGGCAGAGTTTTGTTTTTCGTAAAGTTTTCGATCCACCAGGACATGGCGTTGCTGTTTTCGATGTCCGAATTTGATGCGGTTAAATTGACCCATTTGCCGCCGAGGCAAGCACAAATACTATCCATAATGGGCACCTCCTTTTAGTACATATTAGCATGGAAAAACGGAGCGATGACAAAACAATATAGTTTTGATAATAATTATGTTTTTACCGTAAAACTTTCTGTTCCTTCCAGACACGTTGAGGCGTATAATAGATGCAACAATGAATAAAACGCCGTAAAGGAGTCAGTTACAGTGAAACGAATGGATCCCCATGTATACCTTTTTTCGTTGGGTCACTTTTCCGTAGATTGGGTACAGGGCGGCATACCTGCATTGTTGCCTTATTTTATCTCTGTTTGCCATTTATCTTATCGTGATGCGACGGCATTGCTCCTGGGAAATGTCCTTCTCGCATCGGTTGTACAACCTGTTTTCGGTTATTATTCCGACAAGGTTTCCAAGCCCTGGTTCGTACCCTTCGGGCCGGTCCTGAGCGGCATATCTTTCAGCATGCTTGCCTTTACAACGGACTATTGGCTTATTTTCCTCTGCGCCATGCTCAGCGGTCTCGGCTCGTCCATTTATCACCCCGAAGGGGCGCGGATGGTGAATCAGATTGCGGGAGAACAGAAGGGGAAGGCCTTAGGGACCTTTTCGGTCGGCGGTAACGGGGGCTTCGCCGCCGGTCCTGTCGTAGCGGGACTTTGTGCGTACGCTTTTGATATTCACGGCCTCGTCGTCTTCGGTATCGTCAATCTGCTTATTGCCGCACTTCTTTATACCCGCATCCCCTGTGTATTGAAAAAAATAGCGGCGAATGTACGCGCGGAGACTCGCGCCCATATTACCGAAACGAGGAAAAATGACTGGCATTCGTTCGGCAAGCTGACGGTCGTTATTTTTGCCAGATCCATCGGGTTTGCCCTCTGTAATTCCTTTATCCCCCTGTATTGGATTTCCGTTCTCGGCACGTCGGCAACGCAAGGAAGTTTTGCGCTGGCCCTTCTTTTCGGCATCGGTGTAATCGGAACGTATGCGGGCGGACTGCTTTCGGATCATATCGGCTTCGTAAAAGTTATGCGCCTGGCCTTTCTCATCATGGTGCCGGCCATGTTTTTTTTCGCCAACAGCAGCCATGTTTTTTTATCGACACTCCTGTTGTTGCCGGTCGGGTTCGGCCTTTTTACACCTTATAGTGCGATTGTTGTCCTGGGGCAGACCTTTCTCGGCAAGAACGTCGGGTTTGCATCGGGCATTACCCTCGGCCTGAGTGTTACTGTCGGGGGTATTCTCACGCCTTTCGTCGGCTGGGCCGCCGATATTTGGGGAATCCCGGCGGCTCTTCAGATCCTCTGGATTTGTGCGGCTGCGGGAGCGGTCTTCACTTTCCTTATCAAGGAACCGGAGGGTACGGGCTAAGGTCCGGCGGAAGAGGGGTGCCGCAATTGTTTCGCACAAGTAAGAAAAACACGGTGCGGCATGCATAATTTGTATGTAAGCCATACCGATTTTATCTATATGTGGTATAATATCAGCGTAATTGAGGATTTATTATAGTTTAAAGGGGAAACAGTATGACCATTGAATCTTATATCGATCACACGAACCTGAAACCCGACGCGACACCGGCTGATATTGTCAGGCTCTGCGATGAAGCCAAAAGGTACAGGTTTGCTTCCGTTTGCGTTAATTCGTCGTACGTGCCGCTGGCCAGACGGGAACTGTCGGGTACTTATGTACGCATTGCGTCGGTTGTCGGCTTTCCGCTCGGTGCTGCAGCTTCTTGCGTCAAAGCGGCTGAAACGGCCTTTGCCGTCGCTAACGGCGCCGATGAGATAGACATGGTCATCAATGTGGGACAGGCAAAGGCGGAAAACTGGGATTATGTTCAGGACGATATAAGCGGTGTCGTCCGTGCTGCGGACGGGCGGATTGTTAAGGCCATTCTGGAAACCGGACTGCTTACGGATGTGGAGAAAGAAGAGGCCTGCCGTGCCGCCGTTAAGGCCGGGGCCCGTTTTGTGAAAACTTCAACGGGCTTCGGCCCGGGCGGGGCGACGACGGACGACATCAAACTCATGAAGCGGGTTATCGGGCTACGTGCCTGCATCAAGGCGTCCGGCGGTATTCATGATTATAAGACGGCCCGGCAAATGATTGCGGCCGGAGCGGATCGTATCGGGGCCAGTGCGGGCATAGCCATCGTCGAAGGAGAAGCCGGTGAACAAATCTGAAAATTTTCTTGAAATGTATGCCCTGTCCGTGCAGGCTGCGCGGCAGCAGAAAATACCCGGGGATATATCTCCCATATTCCCTGACATTGCGGAAGATGAGGAGCGGACGGATGAGTGCTGCGGTACTTGTTCGGTCAGCGTCCTTGCCAGCGGCAGCGGGGGTAATGCAACTTTTATCCGCTGCGGCAGGACCAAGATCCTCATCGACGCCGGCATCAGCTATAGCCGTATGGTACAGGAACTGGCCGGACGGCAGTGTGCGCCGGAGGATATA
Source organism: Megasphaera geminata F0357 (assembly GCF_000239275.1). Classification (GTDB taxonomy): domain Bacteria; phylum Bacillota; class Negativicutes; order Veillonellales; family Megasphaeraceae; genus Megasphaera; species Megasphaera geminata. The sequence goes on from NZ_JH417587.1 coordinate 12,057, forward strand.
GATGCCGTTTTTTTGACGCATGAACATACGGATCATGTCCGGGGACTGCCGCTCTTTTTTAAACATACGCGTATGCCGGTTTATACGACCGAAGAAACGTGGCGGGCCATGGGCAAGACGGCGGCCAACGGTGCCGGCCGTTTTGTGCCGCTTACAAAACTGGTCGGTATCGGCGACGTCTGCGTCGTCCCTTTTGACATCCCGCATGATGCGGCCCGGCCCGTAGGGTATGCCGTCTATTACGGGGACAAGAAGATTACCTATGCAACCGATTTGGGACGGGTCACACCGACTGTAGCGGCAGCGGCGGCCCATGCGGATATTCTCATTCTTGAGGCCAACCATGATGAAGAGATGGTGCGCAAGGGGCCTTATCCCTATCACCTGCAGCAGCGTATTCTCGGCAGTTACGGCCACTTGTCCAATAGGGCTTCGGCTGAACTGCTGGCCCGTTTGCCGCAAAAGAAGATGATGAAAGTTTTTCTGTCGCATCGCAGCGAGAAGAATAACGCGCCTGCACAGGTTATAAAGACCGTGAAGGATGTGTTCGGACGGAGCGGTAAAAGCCTGGGGCAGGATGTACTCGTTCGTTTGGCTTGCCGCCGCAGTGCCGTTCGCTTTGATGAAAAGGGGGAGAATAATGTCTCATAAACATGCAGCGGCCGCGGTTGCGGCCGTGATTTTAATCGGTGCCGCAGGATTCGGCGGATATTTCTACCATGATATGGTGAGCAGGAATGACAAGGTGCCCGTACAGGTGCAAACGGCGGACGGCAAGGCGGAGACGTTATCGGATGCGCGCAATACGGCTGTCGTGCAGGCGGTTAAAAAGGTCAGCCCCGCTGTCGTCGGCATTACGACGAAAGTCTATGACCGCGATATTTTTAACCGTCAGGTTCTTGTCGGTGAAGGTATAGGTTCGGGGATTATTTTCGATAAAGATGGGTATATAGCGACGAACAACCATGTCGTCGGGACCAATAAAACGGTTATCGTTTCCCTGGCGGACGGAAGGACGACGGACGGGACGGTTGTCGGAACGGATGCGCGGACCGACCTGGCCGTCGTCAAAATAGATCTGGATAATCTCACTGCAGCGTCTTGGGGAGACAGCGATACCTTGCAGGTCGGTGAACCGGCTATTGCTATCGGCAATCCTCTGGGGCTTGAGTTCCAGGGTACCGTTACGGCCGGCGTCATCAGCTCTTTAAACAGAACCATTGCCGGTGAAGGGCAGTCGATGGAACTTATTCAAACCGATGCGGCTATCAATCCTGGTAATTCCGGCGGGGCTCTCGTTGACGCGGACGGCGAGGTCATCGGCATTAACAGTGCCAAGATTTCCAAAGAAGGTGTTGAAGGCCTGGGATTTGCCATTCCTGTCAATACGGCCCGTCCCATCCTGGCGGAGCTCATTAAAAACGGCCGCGTTATCCGCCCGTACCTCGGCCTCTACGGCCTCGATAAGAGGATGGCCGCCCGCTTCGGCATGAACTTTGATGTCAAAGGCATTTATGTGTATAAACTCGTCGTCGGCGGGCCGCTCGACGGGTCGGGAATCCGGCACGGCGATATTATCACAAAAATAGATGATAAACCGGTCAATGATTATATGGCTCTGCAGAAAATCGTTGAGTCCTATCGCGTCGGTGATACGGTTACGGTCACCTACCTTCGTGACGGCGATGAACATACGGCGAAGATTATGCTGCAGGAGTTGTCGCCGCAAATGGGAAACGACAATAACTGATGAAATACCATATTATCGGCAGCGGAAAAATCAAAGAGCCCTATTTAGCCGCAGGCATAAGCGAATTTCTCAAACGCCTGACTCCTTACGGGCAAGTGAAAGTAACGGAAACGGCTGAAGAACGGATGCCGGAAAACCCGTCGGCCGCGCAAAAGCGTCAGGTATTGGAAAAAGAAGGAACCCGTCTTTTAAAATATGTCCGCGAAGGCTCGTATCTTTTTGTCCTCGATGTGGCAGGGGACCTTATTTCGTCGGAAGAGCTGGCCGAGACCTTGGCCGCCTTGTCTTTGCGCGGGTACAGCGAATTCTCCTTTATTATCGGCGGGCCTTTCGGCCTTTCCGAAGCGGTGCGCAAACGGGCGGATACATGCATTTCCTTCGGCCGCATTACCCTGACGCACCAAATGATACGCATGGTGCTTTTGGAGCAGCTGTACAGGGCGGTTAAGATTCAGCGGCACGAGCCGTATCATTTATAGTTTCAAAAGAAGAATTTTCCCACTTTCGGGGAAATATAGTATAATACAGGTATAACATTCGATCGCATTGATATAGCAAAGAGGTGAATACTATGAGCGAACGAACAGCTTCGGATATTATGGAGAAGGTCTTTGTAACGGCCCATCCGGATACGGCGGTTTTCGATTTGGTGCAGATGTTTGTTAAAAACAAAATCACGTCGATTCCCATCGTCAATGACGACAGTACGTTGGCGGGTATCGTAACGGATGCGGATTTGCTGTATAAAAAGATCAAACCGCATGTTCCCCACTACGTCAATCTTCTCGGCGCCAGCATTTATTACAACGGCATCAGTGAATACGACAAGAGCTTTAAAAAGCTCATGGCCTGTAGCAGTAAAGACCTGATGACAAAGGACGTTATCATTGCCGCACCCGACGCGGATGTGGAACAACTGGCCGGCGTCATGGTGGCTGAACACTTGAAGGTCATTCCTATTGTCGATAACAAACGGTGTGTCGGGCTTGTAACGCGCCGCTCCATTCTCGACGAGCTCTACAGAGAATACGATGAAGAAATGAAGAGCACAACCTGAGTAACCTGTAAAAGGCAATCCCGTCGGATTGCCTTTTTGTGGTATAATATGAAAACGGTTGAACCGTATTGAAGATAATCATACTGTGGGAGAGGCAGGGCTATTGATGGATACGAAAGAGCTTATTATCGTCGTTTTCTTCGGCGGCCAGTATAATCAGTTAATCGCGCGCCGCGTCAGAGAAAATCACGTGTACTGCGAGGTATACCCTTATAATAAAGCGGTTGAGAAGATTGAGGAGCTTCGGCCGCGCGGTATTATTTTTACGGGCGGCCCGAACAGTGTATATGAAGAAAATGCGCCTGAAATCGATGAGGCCGTATTCAGGCAGGATATCCCCGTGCTCGGACTGTGCTACGGCATGCAGCTTATGGCGCATAGCCTCGGCGGGCAGGTAAAGCGGGCGGACCGGCGTGAATTCGGCAAAACGGCGATAACGGTTGATACGGCATCTCCTCTCTTTAAGGGCCTGGCGGCAGAAGAAACCGTCTGGATGAGCCATACGGATTACGTGTCCGATATCCCGGCAGGCTTTAAAATTGCGGCGCATACGGAAAATTGCCCCGTTGCAGCCATGCAGGACGAAAAAAGAAAGCTTTATGCCATGCAGTACCATCCGGAAGTCCTGCATACGGTGCACGGCAGGGAAATGCTCCGGAATTTCCTCTTTGAGATCTGCCGCTGCAGCGGTTCCTGGACGATGGCCAACTATGCCGGGCAAGCGATTGAAGACGTACGCCGTACCGTAGGCGGTGGCCGGGTCGTGCTTGCTCTTTCCGGCGGCGTGGACAGCTCCGTCGCGGCGGCCCTCATTTCCAAAGCCGTCGGCAGTCAGCTTACGTGTATCTTTGTTGACCACGGTCTCATGAGAAAGAATGAGGGCGATGAAGTGGAAGCGGCATTTAAAGACTCGGGCATGAACTTTATCCGCGTCGATGTGGCCGAACGGTTTCTCAGCCGTTTGAAAGGCGTAACCGATCCGGAAAGGAAACGTAAGATCATCGGGGAAGAATTTATCCGCGTCTTCGAAGACGAAGGGCGAAAAATCGGCGCCGTCGACTTCCTCGCGCAGGGCACGATTTATCCGGACATCATTGAATCGGGCGCAGGGGATGCGGCCGTTATCAAGAGCCATCATAACGTCGGCGGCCTGCCGGCGGTCGTCGACTTCAAAGGCCTCGTTGAACCGCTGCGCAACCTTTTTAAGGATGAAGTGCGCGAGCTCGGTGAAGAATTGGGCCTGGCGGACTACCTCGTTTGGCGGCAGCCGTTCCCCGGTCCGGGCCTGGCGATCCGCGTCATGGGTGAAATTACGGAAGAAAAACTGGGAATACTGCGCGATGCCGACGCCATATTCCGCGAAGAAATCACCGCTGCCGGCCTGGATCGTTCCATCGACCAGTATTTTGCGGTCCTCACAGACAACCGCTCCGTCGGCGTCATGGGCGACTTCCGCACCTACGACTACACCCTGGCCCTGCGCGGCGTCACGACAACGGATTTCATGACCGCCGACTGGGCAAGAATCCCGTACGATGTCCTCGACAAAATCTCAAGCCGCATCGTCAACGAAGTGGCACACATCAACAGGATCGTCTACGACATAACCGGCAAGCCCCCTTCGACGATCGAGTGGGAATAGAACGAAAAAATCACAGAAATGGCTTTAAACAAGGCTTTTGGAGCCTATTGAAATGAGCAACTGGGACAAAATTGGGTAAAGATTTCAAAAAGAATAATCTTAATAATTGTTCTAAGTGGCTTGCATTTGAATATAAAAAATCAGACCGTAGCTTAGTTGTTACGGTCTTTTTTAACACTAAGAAGACATAGTGCTATTTCTGCTTATATATGAAGCATATGATATCGCAAAATGCGACCGCAAAGGAGGCATATTCATTAGCTGCCCGATAAAAAGAGGGTTGCCAGGCTGTAAATGATTTGAATCCATATAATAAACATATTGGGAAGTCCATATATAACAACATTATAGATTCAGATTCTCAATAAATTCTCTAATTTGATTATATACCGGGTTATCAATGTAGGGATATTCTTCAAGCACTTTATTTGTCCATTCTGGTCCGTGCCCTCCAATATCTTTAATGAAGCATTCCAACTCCCCGACTGGAACAATATGAATGCCGTTTAGCTGTAACGTTTGGTTCAATCGATTAAAAGCCCGAGCTGCATCTCCGGATGGAATAGCAGTTATCCCTGCCGATTTGATTGTCTCCCATTTTGAAATAGTACTAATAACTGTGCGTATTTCTTTTATTTCTCGATTTGATAAATCCTGATTTTGAGAGCCATCAATGATTCTGTTAATACTTGTTTTGGCATCGTTTCTATTGACTTTTTCCTTTTGACTGTGCAAATTCCCTACAATAGTGTTGTAATCACTTTGAACGGTTGTCCAGTCGATTCCAAACGCTTCTACAATCCCCTTAAATACTGCTTCATCATTCAGTACATCTATGTCTGCTATCAATTTTACGTCAATTTTCAATACTCGGAGTGCCAAAGCAATCTTAGACATACGCTGCTTACCGCCACAATGAATAAAAAGAGTCTCTGAATACTTTCCGGATGATTGTTTAAGATAGCTTTCGACAATTGAATACATTTTACAGTCAGAATCACTCTCACACAAAACAACAGAGTTATGGAATAAGCTAGACATTATGTTGGAATATTTTAGCAAAGGGTCATTCCATACAACTTCGAAACTATTATTATCAAGAACCGAAAAGTAATTTGTGTCATCTTTTCGAGTAATTCTAATGATTTTGATTCGTTCAGGACAAACCTCTAATAGACCTTTAATGATTTCTTCACTATGAGTTGAAATGAAGCATTGCTGTTTGTCTGATAGTGCTTGACCGATTATTTGCCCCATAATGTGGGCCTGAGGCGGATGAAGAAAAGATTCAGGTTCATCAATTAGAAAGGTACAAAAGTAGTCAAGCATCAAATAGAGCAAAATCCCAGTAAAACTTTTTATACCGTCTCCTTGATTTTGGACCTGTTTATAAGTCTCGAGTATATCCGCATAAGCTTCCTGCCGTGCTTGCTCATCTTCATACTCTTTATCAAATTTTACTGGTTCGCCCACACAAAGCGGAATTGTAGATCCATTTAGGATAATTTGGAGTAACCTCAATCCCAAAGGCTTTCTTAAAATTATCTGATATCCACTTTCGATATTTACTATCAAATGCAGCATAGTGAATAGGGTGTTGCTTGGGTGAATTTCTTGTTATACTGCTGGGTGCATTACAAATTGTTAATCGTGCAGTTGTATCCAAATTAGCCACAAATAAATTTCGAAAATCGCCAAAGTAGGGGATTGTTAGAAGGTGCTTATCTGTGTTCTCCCAATAAGCGAAATTTTGCCCAAGAACATTATATGAAGTATATGAACCTTGAGGCTGTTTTGGGGAAATCTTATCAAGCAAATCTTTTATTTGAGTATTATATTTTGTTATAGCAATATCTGAAACAACTGTAGTTGGAAATTTTTCTGAAGACAGTGCATAAATATCTTTTAAGGATTGACTTTTTCCTGTGTTATTTGGTCCTACAAAAAGGATAATGTCATTTTGTTTGATATCTAAATAAGTTCCATCATTGAAATTAATTTTTGAAATATATCCACCTGCTTTTAATTCTTCATTTATATTATCTCCTCTCTTAAATTGATTATTGTAACAGTAAACTGATAAGGGCTTATCAGTTTTATATAATTGCTAAAACGGTAACTTCCTAAATTCAATTTTCGCTATTATTATTACATAAAAAATTTTCAAATCATAACTCCAAAATCATTTCCGATTATGTGTATTACTCTTTCTTTTTATTCTTTTCCAAAACCGTGATTTCTTAGGAAAAGACAACTTCCAATCTTCAAATTCTTCATCGGAGATTTCCCCGTTATAGTGTTTCTTCCTCATTTCGTCCCATTCTACTAAAAAATTCATCAAAATGTGGATTGTGGGATAAAAGAGCAGTAGGCTCACCATTTCCTGCAAGGGGACGGAACTTCATTTCCTTTTCATAATCAAAAATGATGTGCATAATTTCGAAAATAGAATTCGGCTCATGGTCGATTAACGCAGAAATATCACAGTTAAGTGTATCTGATATTTTTCTTAATTGTTCAATGTTCGGGGATCTATTTCCCAATTCATAATTACGAATTGCAGCATCAGTTAGTCCGGACATGATGGCAAGCTCTTTCTGTGTTAGTTTTCTAAATAAGCGAATTTGCTTTAATTTCTTACCGGAAATCATTTTAGGACTCCTCTCTTAAAAATTTTCTATTGTATTTTATCATAAATTGAACTACAGCAAAACAGAAGTGTTCTGTTTATAACAGAGAAAAATACTGTAATAATAGCCTGCACAGAATAATAAAAATTATAATAGGACTTTACAGAACAAAAATGAACTATTACGATGCAGATATACAGTTTAAATACGAACTGTCAGAGCGCAAGATATTTAGATTGACGCTCGTCCTATCTCAAGACATGGATGCAGAACCTTGCAAAAACTATGAATTGAAGGGGGGCTAAAAATGCAAAAGGTATTCATGACAGCAAAAGAAGTTCAAGATTTTTTGGAAGTCAGCAGAACGACTGCATATCAGTTGATAAACGAAATGAATTAAGAACTTACAAAGCTCGGCTATCGAGTACAAAGAGGTAAAGTGAATCGACAGTATTTCATGGAAAAGTATTGTTATGGAAATGAAGTTAGAAAAGAGGTGTAAAAGTGGGTGCATATAGAGATGAAAATAAAAACGGCACTTGGTATTGCAAGTTCAGTTATGTGAATTGGAAAGGGGAAAAGCTGAACAAGAAAAAAAAGAGGATTTTCAACAAAGAAGGAAGCGTTGAATTGGGAAAAAGAGTTTCTATCACAGCAAGCCGGAACGGTTGAAATGACTTTTCGAGAGTTCTTTGACCTTTATAAAAGGGATAAAAAAACCTCGTATCAGAGAAAATACCTGTCGTACGAAAGAAGTTATTGTTACAACAAAAATAATGCCATATTTGGGCGATTTACTTATGAATGAAATTAGTAATGTAGCGATTATCCAGTGGCAGAATGAATTGATGAAAATCAAAGATGATAGAGGTCAAACTTATTCGCCGACATACCTTCGTACAATCCATGCTCAGCTTAGCAGTATTTTGAATCATGCTTGCCGATACTACAACTTGAAAACTAATGTTGGAACTATGGGAGAAAAAGAAGCGGATGAAATGCTATTTTGGACACAGGAAGAGCATGAAGCTTTTATTAAAGTGGTTAAGGATAAACCGCAGTCATATTATGCCTTTGAAATTCTATACTGGTGCGGACTTAGGATGGGAGAGCTTCTTGCCTTGACTAAAGAGAAATTTGATTTTAAGACAGGTACTGTAAAAATTGATGAATCCCTGCAAAGGATTGATGGAAAGAATATTATCACTCCGCCAAAGATAAAGAAGAGTATTCGGAAAGTAACCATGCCGGATTTCTTGGCAGAGGAAATCAAAATTTATCTAAATGGTTTTTACAAATTAAAGCCGAAAGACTTAATATTTAGTTTTTCTAAGAGTTTTCTACATCATGAAATGGATAGAGGCTCTAAGAAAGCCAATATAAAAAGAATAAGAGTGCATGATTTAAGACATTCTCATGTATCACTTTTAATTGAACTTGGATTTTCTGCTACTGCTATTGCAGATAGAGTAGGGCATGAATCAATTGATATAACTTATAGATACGCACATCTATTTCCGAGTAAGCAAAAAGAAATGGCTCTTTCACTAACACAGGTTAGAACAAAATCTCAAAATGATTGGGAAGATTTATTGAAAGAGGATGAAGATGATGTTTAGACCGGAGTCATTGCAAAGAAGAACAAAGCAGATTAAATCAAATAATAAAAAGAATGAAGAAAATAGAAAGCGTAACCGCATTTTGAATTTTAGAGTTTCAGAAGAATATGATTTGATAAATAAGCAAATTGAAATAAGTGGGCTATCAAAACAAGAGTATTTCATACAGCTACTTAGAGAACATCAAATCAAAATTATAGCTGACTACAGAGTATTAGAAATATATCAAAAGAGATATTTCAATTGGCAAAAGTGGTTAAAAAGTTCGGGAAATTAAATGAAGAAGAGCAAAATCTTTTGCTATATATTATAGAGATTTATGAAGAAATTAAACAAGAAAAAAGCCTTTAGCCAAAAGACCAAAGGCAAGATGAAAGTACAACTTGGTATTTCATCCCTGACAAGACTATTTTATCAGGTTGTACTTCCGTCAGCAACATAAAGATTGGAGGACAAAATGATAAAAACAGAAAAGTATAAACAAAATATTCCAATGGAATTAAGAGAGTATAAACAGTGGTTATGCTTTAAGAAGATTAGGAAAATGGATTTGAAAGGAAGAGAAAAAACTCTTAAGATTCCTGTAAATCCAATTACCCTGAAATCAAGTGATTAGAATAATAAAGAAAACTGGGCAGACTTTGAAACAGCAGTTAATAATATAGAGAGTAGTGGTTGTGATGGATTATCTTTTGTACTAAGCAAGGATGATCCATTTCTTTGTATTGACTTGGATAATGTATCTCGTGATATGAGAGAAATGTTTTGCAGAGATTTTCATGACACATATATTGAAACTTCTCAATCCGGCAAAGGGCTTCACATTTTTGCAAAAGGAAAAATTGCTTATAATTTCAATAACCAAATTGAGAAAGTGGAAATGTATCAAAATAACAGATGTATTGCCATGACAGGGAATAGTGTTGATGGAACGCTAAATAACATCATAGATAAGCAAAAGGAGATTGATAAATACTATGAATGCTTTGAACCAAAAAAGAGCATTAGAGAGCAAATAAAAGCATATCAATCAGATAATGATTCACTGCCTGACGCACCTAAAATCATAGAAACGATGTGCAAGCATAATATAAAAGCTAAAGGATTGTTTGAGGGAACTATCTCAAGTGGTGATGCCAGTAAAGATGATTTCCTATTACTGCTATTAATGAATAGCTATACACATGGTAATGAAATATTGATGAAGGATATATTTCTAAAATCTGCCTTAAATCGAATTGATGATAAGAGTAAAAGAAAAAATGAAGCGGCTTACATCAGATATTTGGAAGATAGTATTAAAAAAGCAATCCGGTATGGGAATCAAAGATATTGGGATTATAACTATCACAGAAAAAGTGTAGGTGATAGTCGTGATTGATTGGTTGAAATTTAATGACGATGAACTGTCGGATTATCTTAATAGAGATTTAGAGTACACAGATAAGGGACAAATAAAGAGTAACACAACCAATATCATCACGGTGCTAGTAAATCCACTATTTTGCAAAGAAGAGCAGATAATATACGGAACAATTTTCTTTGATACCTGTAGCATGACGGTCAGGTTTTTGGGAACTTTGAAAGGTGAAAAGCAGGAAGAAAATGAGATAAGAAAATGGAACGATCACTTAACGAACCTTTTAGGTGTAGAGATAGAAAGGGAATTTGGCATTAAGTATTCTAAAAATAGAATGGATGATGCCATAACTTTTATTGCTCATAAAAGGGCTATAAATCTTCCTGCTATGCATATGAAGTCTCTTGCGTATGATGGTGAAAGTCATATATCTAAATTGCTTCCAAAATACCTTGGAGCAGAAGATACAAAATTAAATGCCTGGATTATGGAACATATGTTAGTTGGTATGGTAAAAAGAGTTTTTAGTCTAGGATGTAAGTTTGATGAACTGATGGTTCTTACGGGAATTCAAGGCATAGGTAAAACCAGTTTTATAGAGAAGCTGGCGTTATTTCCTGAATGGTATTGTTCCTTAAATAATATAAAAGGCAAGGATGCTGTCAGCAATCTTGTAGGAAAAGTTGTAGTTAAACTGGAAGAATTTGTTGCTCTTAGAAATGCGAAAAGTGCAGACGAAGCAAAGCTGTTTATCTCTGCAAGAACAAGCACTGTAAGACTTCCAACGAAAGATTTTCTGCTGATGTAAAGAGAACTTGCATATTGATTGCAACTACTAATGATGCAACTTTTTTAGGAGATTTTTCCGGAGAAAGAAGATATCTACCTGTGAAAGTGAACAGTGAAAATATTGAATTACCAATCATGTATGATGCAGAGAAATTTCCTGTACTGGAAACTATCACAAGAGACGAACATCACAATATTGTTCAACATGATTTTGAAGGAGCTATCGCAGAAGCTGTGCATCTTTACGAATATAAACTTCACGATTTCTATTTACCAAAAGAGTTAAGGACGGATTTGGATTATGTTATTCAAACCCATAAGAGTGAGAATAGGCATGTACAAAATTTCTTAGACTTTATGGAATGGAAATCTACAAAATCAGATACTCCAGATTTATTATGCTCTGCAGAATTTACGAGCAGATATCCTGAAACCAACGAAAAAGTGTTTTCAGAACTGATGGCAAATGAAGTAGCTGATGAATGGACACTTGAACCATCTATAAAAAGTAAGAAGGTCAGAATTGACGGAGTGGTCAGGGTAAGCAAGAAGTTTTATAAACGAAATGTAAAGACAGAATTTGTCGAAGTGAGGGATATAGAAATTCCATTTTAAGAGTTTTGAAAAAGCATGCTACCGCTACTTTGCTACCAGTAAGTCGAGGTAGTGAGGTAGTGAGGTAGTGGTAGCGACAACTTTTAACTTTCATAGAATTTACCGAAACGAATCGCAGAGTATTTCTGTGATAGTTAAAAGCGTGCAGAAGCTTTATAAATGGTATGTAACGTTAACTTTAATAGCAAGCACAGTAAGTGTGTGTACACTTACGGAAAAATGACTTTAGAAATAAAATCGGAGATTTAATTTCGAGCAACATTTTCAGCTTGTTAGGGAGAACCCTAAGACCCCAAAACTTAATAGAAGGAGGATATTTAAGATGGAAAATAGAAAGAGAAATGTAAGGTTGAGATTTGATTTAACAGATAAAGAAAAAGAATTATTTGAAAGGAAAAAGGAAGAAAGCGGAGCGAAAAGTATGAGTCATTTTATACGAAAAACAGTTTTAGAAAAGAAAATTTATGAAGTTGATTTGGAGCCTTTGAGAGATTTATACGGAACATTATCCGTTGCCACAAACAAATTAAATCAGATTGCCAAGAGAGTAAATCAAACAGGCGTGATTTATAAAAGTGATATTGATGATATGAAGAAATCTATTGAAAAGTTCTCAAAAGAGCAAGGGGCTTTACATTCATTGTTGCTGAAGCGGAAGAAGTAATTTGTTGGATACAAAAATAAAGTTCTTTCAAAATTTAGCTCTTTAAAAATTATAGTAAAAATGCTATAATATATAAAATAACTTCATAAACTTATAATTAAGGAGTGAAAATATGAAAGTCAGTTATAATGGATTGTGGAAAGTTTTAATAGACAAAAATATGAATAAAAAAGCTTTGGCAAATGCTTGTGAATTATCTCCTGCAACTATATCCAAAATGGGCAGAGGAGAGTTTGTTAGCATGGATGTTTTATATCGTATCGGAACCAAATTAGGTGTTGATTTTGGAGATATGGTTTCAATTATAGAGCAAAAGAAATAAACAAAACTTGAGGTGGCAAAATGGAATCTCAAGTTCTAAAAGATGGAGGTATTTATGTCAGAAGATAAAAATCTCGTCATTGTTGACAATAAAGAAATACAGAATATGATTTATACCATTAGAGGCAAACAGGTAATGGTAGATAGTGATCTCGCAGAATTATATAAAGTTACTACTGGTAATTTAAATAAAGCGATGAAAAGAAATTTATCAAGATTTCCAGAACACTTTTGTTTTCAATTAACGGAACTTGAATATGAAAACTTGAGATTCCAAAATGGAAGCTCAAGTTCCAATAATAATTATGGTGGCAGAAGATATATGCCATATGTATTTACAGAACAAGGTATCGCCATGCTTTCTGCTGTTCTTAAAAGTGATGTAGCAGTCGAAGTCAGTATTAAAATTATGAATAGCTTTGTGGAGATGAGAAGATTTTTGATTTCCAATCAAGAGCTGTTTTCAAGATTGGATAGGATTGAGTTAAAGCAATTGGAAACAGATAAGAAGCTGGAAGAAGTATTTAATTATTTAGCTACCAATACTGAGGTTAAGCAAAATATCTTTTTCGATGGGCAAATTTATGATGCGTTTAGCTTTATTGTAGGACTTGTTAAAAAGGCTAATAAAGAAATAATTTTGATTGACAACTATGTCGATGTCAACACCTTAAATATTCTTTGCAAGAAGAATAAGAGTGTAGATGTTGTAATTATGACAGCAGGAAAAGGAAATCTATCAACAAAAGATATAACGAAATTTAATGCTCAATATCCAAAGCTATCAGTTAAAACTACAACAGATTTTCACGATAGATTTTTAATCATAGATAAAGTAGAAGTTTATCATATTGGAGCTTCTATCAAAGATGCTGGTAAAAAGAGCTTTGGAATTACGAAGATAGAAGATGAAGATTTAGTTAATAGTTTGGTAAATAAAGTGAGGTAGAGTATGGCGAATTTATCTAATAAAAATTTTTCAAAAAAGAAGTATAATTGTTCTGGTAATTTTAATGATATGATACGACTAGTTGTGAGATAAGCAAAACAATAGGATATGATAAGAGAAAATTAAGATCAAAGATGAGTGTAGTTGAGGTCAAATAATGTTAGAAAAGAGGTTGAATCGATGGATTCACAGTATATTGGAGCGAAGTTTTATAGCAAATCGAATTTGAGCATTGGATGGAACTTGGAAAAAGCTGAAAAAATAATTAATGTTTTTGATGAAACCAATACGGGATATACAATAAACAATATTTTGGAAATGTATAATATTTGTTTATTATTTGATTCTAAAGTTATGTTGCAGTCATGGAGTGAAGAGTACTATAGGAAATTAACCTCAGTGGCAAATAGTTTCAGACCCACAATAGGAAGATTTTTTTCTGACATTGATTACTTATGTATTAAAACTTTTTATCCTGAAATTAGCATTCACTATAGGGATTCTTTTTGGGATGTGTTTGAGACATATAAAATTTATAAAAATATATCTTCTGAAGAATTTATAAGTTTGTTAGAAATATTTAATGTTCCACTTTATATAATCTTAGAGCATAAGGACATAGTTCAATATTATAATAATGAAATTAGTGATTATATGAAGCAATCTAAGTCTACTGCTGAGATTTTGATTTCGCATCATCTAGCAAGTAAAGAAAGAAACCATAAGATATATTATATTCCAAGTGCATTACAAACAAATCAGAGAATCGAAATAATAGAAAAGTATATTGATAGAGAAGATGCTAACCCGAATTATTTATTTCTACTTTCTAAATCTCGAGGGACAAAAGAGTTTCCTATTAGTGATAAAATTCGATTAAAGTCAAAAAGACAACATGAAAGAATTGTTGAAAAAATCTTTGAATCTGGCACAGGATTTTCATTTGGAGCTATTGTGGGCTTTTCTAATAACAAAGAAGAGATTGATGTTTCTTATGAAGACGAATTGAATCCCAAAATTATATATAGTCGTTTATGGTTAGAAGAAAATTTAGATAATCCAACACTACTAAATAATTTCATATATCTTTTTGGATATGTAGATCGTTTTTTTAGATCAACTTTTCCATCAAATAAAAATCACATTGGAAGTCTTGAAAGACTAGTTGGTGTAAAAGGAAATAGAGAGTACGCGATTGGAGCATCCTTTAGGCTTAAAGAAATGATATCTAGTATGCAAATTAGAGCATATTATTATGAACTTCATAAATTAGACAAAAGATTGGAAAATATTTTCAAGTGGTTTTTTGAAGAATACCTTAATAAAGAGTTCAGAGCAGAAGGTTTTTCTCTATTAATACCAAGTTCGGAATCATCTTTTTTGGAAAAAAATGAGAACAATGTGTTCCGAGTTGGATTCAATTTTAAGACAATTTATGCTTTTTGTTAATAATGGGGAGATAGATATGGAATTATTAGAAATATCAAGAAACTCACCATTAATAGAAGATATTCCAAGTTTTTTTGTAAAAAAATATGGATACATAGTCGATACAGAATTATTAAATATTTCGTACTTATTGTTTTCGGATCAATCCGAACTAGCTTATGTTGAAAGCAAGAAAGATTATAATAATTTTGCAGATTTAATAAAGAATGAGGATATGTTATTTTCAGATTTCTTTGAGTATCAGGTTTTAAGCCTAAACTGGCTAAAAGATAAAAATATTATTGATGAAGATAAACATGGATATATACGTTTTAGAATGGAAATAGTGAGAATTTTAGAGGATTTTTATAATAATGATGTGATATGCTTATCCTATTACAAAAATAGTGATTTATTAGACGAGTTAATCACTAATAAAAAAATTATATTTGAATCTACACTTTTTTCCAAACCAGAGCAGGATTATTTAAACTATATTCTTAATGACAGGCAATTTGATAATGGACCTGCTATTAGAAATAAGTATTCACATGGTAATAACACTCAACGCATAGAAGAACATGAAAGTGATTATTATCAATTGTTAAAGATTTTTGCTTTAATAGTTATCAAAATTAATGAAGAGTTTTGCTTAAAAGATGATTTGACAAACGATGATAATTTATAAATTTATCTGGAACTGGGGCTGGGACGGGTAAAAAAATCTAAAAATGAGCTTAAATTAAGCAAATTTCCCAGCACTCAACAAACGAAAAGCCTTTATTTTGAACGGTTTTGGATATATTGAACAGTAGAAAAAGAAGAGTGGGAGTAACAGTGACAAATAAGTATCTGCAAATAGAGCGTTGAAAATACAGTGTTTTAACGATTTATGGCCCCCCGTGATACTATTTCGATACTAAAAGTTGAAGAAGTAGGTTCAAAGGGGAGTTGTTGAATTGCGCAAGTTTGCAAGCGATACTTATTGACCGAAGGGCAATAAGGTAAATTAATTATTTAGAAAGCCTTCCATCATTTTGGTGGGAGGCTTTTGTAGAAATAGTGGGTGTAAATTAGAATTTATGAACAATATTCAAATTAAGTTATAATTTATATAAAAAG
>NZ_JH417587.1:28225-45208 GCF_000239275.1 Megasphaera geminata F0357
TTAAGTTATAATTTATATAAAAAGATTTTTTACAATATTTTATCTTTTAAAGATCATACTATATTCTTGTAAATATTATCCAAAGGAGAAGGATTATGGCAGAAAGAAATATCCAAGACTTGATTAAACAAATGACCTTGGAAGAAAAGGCAGGTTTGTGTTCAGGAAAAGATTTTTGGAATACTAAAGCGGTTAGTCGTTTGGGTATACCGTCAGTTATGTTATCAGACGGTCCACATGGTTTGCGAAAACAAGAAGGTAAAAGTGACCACCTGGGACTCAACGAAAGTATTCCTGCAGTTTGTTTTCCGGCAGGCTGTGCTATCGCTTCAAGTTGGGATAGAGAAAGTGCTGCCAAGCTGGGAATAACTCTGGCTAATGAATGCCAGGCTGAGAATGTATCAACAATCTTAGGTCCTGCAATGAATATAAAACGCTCTCCTCTCTGTGGTCGAAATTTTGAATATTTATCAGAAGACCCAATTGTTTCGTCTGAATTGGCTATAGCCTATGTTCAAGCAGTGCAAAGCAAAAATGTAGTAACCACTCCTAAACATTTCATGGCTAATAATCAAGAATTTCACCGCATGATGAGTGATTCGATTATGGATGAACGAACAATGCGAGAAATCTACCTTGCTTCCTTTGAAAATATGGTTAAGCAAGCAAAACCATGGACTATGATGGGGGCCTATAATAAGCTTAACGGGACCTATCTCTGTGAGAACAAACTGATTTTGACAGATATTCTTCGGGATGAATGGGGCTTTGATGGATATATCATGAGTGACTGGGGTGCTATGAACGACCGAGTTGATGCACTCAAAGCCGGCTGTGAATTAGAGATGCCAGGTATGACGGATCGTACTGATAAAGAACTCATTGCAGCTGTTCAATCCGGAGATTTGGATGAAGAACTCCTCAACCGGGCTGTCGAACGATTTTTGACAGTAGTCTTTAAGTATGTTGATAATCGAAATCAAGAGGCGGTCTTTGACAGAGAAGCGGATCATCAAGTTGCACGCGAGTTAGCAGAGGAATCCAGTATTCTTTTGAAAAATAAAGATAAAATCTTACCACTTAAAACAGAACAAAAGGTTGCTTTCATTGGCCAATACGCCAAAGAACCACGATATCAAGGTGGTGGCTCCTCCCATATCAATAGTTTTAAATTAGTATCAGCAGTAGAAGCTTCAAAGGAACTTCAAGTAACCTATGCTAGAGGCTATGATGATGGTCTGGATGTTGCAGTTGAGGAATTAGAGGATCAAGCAGTAGAATTGGCTAAAAAGTCAGATGTCGCAGTTCTCTTTATCGGCTTACCGGATCGTTATGAATCAGAGGGGTATGACCGCAAACACATGCAGCTTCCGGCCAATCAAATTGCATTATTGGAAAGACTCAGTCAGGTTCAGGAAAATCTTGTCGTCGTTCTTCATAACGGGTCTGCAGTGGAAATGCCATGGATTGATAAGGTAAAAGGAGTTTTAGAAGTTTATCTTGGAGGCCAGGCAGTCGGTGAAGCAACTGTAAACTTGCTCTATGGAGAGGTTAACCCGAGTGGCCGGCTAGCTGAAACTTTCCCCCTTCGCTTACAAGATACCCCTTGCTACCTCTATTACGGTGGGGAGAATGATAAGTCTGTTTACCACGAAGGGGTTTTTGTTGGGTATCGCTATTACAGTTCTAAAGAAATGCCTGTCCTATTTCCATTTGGTCATGGGTTGTCTTATACTCAGTTCGCGTATGATAATCTTGTGCTTAGTCAAACTGAGCTGACTGACATTGACAAACTACTTGTTAGTGTAGATGTGACAAATACAGGACATTGTTATGGAAGAGAAGTCGTTCAAGTCTATGTGGCAGCACCAAATAGTAAAATTATCCGTCCTGGCCTGGAGTTGCGTGCATTTGATAAAATTGGACTAGAGCCGGGAGAGACCAAAACAGTAACGGTCGAGTTGGACAAGCGTTCATTTGCGTATTGGGATGTAGAATCACATGATTGGTTTGTGGAAGAGGGTAAATATCAGATTATTATCGGGAGATCTGCTGAGGAGAAAATTTTGGTAGCGGATGTGGTTGTTTCACCTGTTAAAACTCCGAGAAAGGTATTTCATCTCAATTCTACCATAGGGGAGGTTCTGGCGGATAAGCACGCCGGCCCTCTTTTTGAACAAATGATGGGGAAAACATTTGTGGAATATACAGAAGCCCAACAGGTCACTGAAAATAGCCAATCAGATGCTGTCAACGCTGAAATGATGCATGCTATGATGGAAGGAATGCCGTTGAGACAGCTCCTAAACTTTGTTCCTGGTATTGAAAAGTCTGTGTTAGAAGACTTAATCGCGACTCTAAATCAGTAATAAACAATAAGAATGGTGTCTGTAAGGCTTTTATATAAAATTTTTGTCAACTTTATCTATTTATAAATAAAATAGCAGTGTAAATCCCGCTTTGTCTAAATAATCGAATAGTATAAAAAACAAAGCACATGGCTTCAAGACATTAAAAATCTTTCAGCTATGTGCTTTTTCTGTGCTTATTTAATTTCCGGTGGAACTTTTGCTCCTATGTTGTTTTTATAAAATTAATGAAAGAGAACAGGACATATGTGCCAAAGAAATAAATAAGAAGGAACTCTGTTATAATGCAAGTGCTTAACTCAATAAGATAATAGGAGACTCCTTCTTGCGAATCTTGCTATAACCGAAGAACTGAGACTGCGTAAACGGGCATGTGAAATGGCTATAAAATACGGAAGTAATGCGGCAGCAGCACGACGATACCATACCAGTAGACAGCAAGTAAAACGCTGGGTAAAGCGGTACGACGGCACGATAGACTCCTTGCGTCCCCGAAGCCGCAGGCCACATCGGCAACCCAATCGACATACTCCGGATGAATTAGCCTTAATCCGACGTGTGAATGTCCGATATCGGCATGAAAGATTAGCCCGGGTATATGTAGAAGTATGTAAGCGAGCGTACCGTCGTTCTTACTGCTCCCTGTACAAGCAAATACGCAAGCATCAATTTACCGGTAAGCCGATACCCCTCGTTTCTAAAAGCAAGTAGAAGGGGAAGGACGTATCGTATCCGGGAGAAAAGGTACAGATGGATATAAAATATGTGCCACAAGAATGCATAAAGGAAAACCCGCAAGGGATGCGGTACTGTCAATTCACGGCGATTGATGAGTATTCAAGAGAGTGTGTTATGTCTATTATTGATGAAAAGAGCGTTACGAACACCGGTGAGTTCCTAGTAACGTTAGAAGCGTGTATGGGATTTAAAGTAATCACAGTCCAAACGGATAACGGCAGGGAATTTACCAACCGGGGAAAAAAAGAACGGCTCTGTCAGTTTGATATAGCAGCCCAAAGGCTAGGTATAATTCATAAGACGATACGACCGTTTTCTCCATGGCAAAACGGGAAGGTAGAACGAAGTCACCGCGTTGACGGCGAACGGTTTTATCGCCGTAGCTTCGACAACATAGAAGAGCTTCGTAAAGTCCATAGACGGTACACCAGTCGATAACAATATTGCAAACGGACACTTGGATTTAAATCACCCAATGAAGTGGTAACAGAATTCTTCTTAACTTATTCCGCATGAGGGTTTGTCACATATGTCTGATTATACGCTACATTCGGTATAACATATGTATTGTAATCCTACATTTTCAGGTGAAGGGAGATGTGATAAACTAGAATACATGGTAGGTTGCTTTTTATGTATCGATGTAACATATAACACTGTAATCCTACAAAACGAGCAGATAATCATCGATAAACTAAAGCCCTTCTTTGAGAAGCATTTTGGTATCAGTACGATATTTTTAAGTAAAAAAGAGGATTAAACTCTGAAATGGGAAGGAGATGAATGCATGGCTATTCCAGCGTACGATGAATTTTATGGTGTGATTCTTGCTCTTCTTTCAGACGGTAAGGTTCATAATTCTAGAGAGACAATAAAGCATTGCGCCGAGGCATTCCGTTTAGACGAAGAGGATAAAAGTGCTATGCTCCCAAGTGATAGGAAGACAATTCTCGCTAATCGCGTCAGTTGGGCAAGAACATACCTGAAGAAAGCCGGGCTCATTATGAGTCCGACTAGGGGAAAATATAAAATTACAGATATAGGTATGAAAGCCGCTAAGGAGAAAGAAGAACAAATTGACAATAAATATCTTTTAAAATTTAAAAGTTTTCGTGATTTTATGAAAGTATCTGAATTAAAAGAACCGAAGAAGCCGATGATGCTTCCCGATTCTGAATCTGAAAGTACACCACAGGAAATTATAAATGCGGCGTATCAAAAAATTACATTACAGACTGCTGATGAACTTATGACAAATATCATGGGGCAGGATCCTGCTTTTTTTGAGAGATTGGTGATGGATTTACTGGAAAAGATGGGGTATGGTGGTGAATTGGAAAATCCTGCAAAAGTTACTGGTAAAACCGGTGATGAAGGTATCGATGGAATCATTCGTCAGGATACTCTTGGCTTTGATAAGATTTATGTTCAAGCAAAACGGTGGGACAATAGCCATCCTGTTGGTGGACCAGATATTCAGCAATTTGCGGGCGCCTTAATGGGTAAAGGTGCGAATAAAGGACTGTTTATTACTACGTCTCATTTCAGCAAAGCTGCTAGAGATTTTGTTGAAAAGCATATGACAGCAAAAATAGTTCTGCTTGACGGCGTTATGCTTACGCAACTGATGATCAACTATAATCTTGGAGTCAGTATTGTACATAGCTACGAGATAAAACGAGTTGATAGTGACTATTTTTATGATGAAGATGACTAAACACTACAGAATTGAACCTTCTGATTTTCCCAATAAGCATGTGCAGGATGAGGCAGTTTCCGTCTCAGTATGCTGCTGGTAATGATGATATAGGCAGGGCTAAGCGAGTGTACCGTCATACGGCTTACGCAGGCGATTGATGAACTGACGGTATCGTGGTGTAACATGTACATTGTAATCTTGCATTCAAGAACTTGACAGTAAAAATTTTGCAAGGTGGTACTGTCTTGATGCTGAAAAATTGGAAAGGAAGTTTATCAAATTTATATAAATTGTCTAACCTCCTGATTTTCATAATTAGGGCAGTAGACAACTATTATGAAAACTATGTAGGAGAGGAACAATATGTATGTTGAGATAATCTCTCCGCGTAAAATATACGGCTATACGGCTGTACGTCTATGAAGGCGTTGCCAGATAAGATGAAACCATTTGTCATGCCACATATGGGGATAAACGGAGCCTGATATAGTGTGCAGAAATTCACTTTTATCCGAGCCGTATCTATCATGAAAGCATTTATTATTAAAAACATTTTTCCGCCTACGGAACAGCATGTTGAGATGGAGGATGACAAGGGGCGCGTAAAAAGTGGTTTAGAGAGCTGGTGAAAATATTAATCGGGGATCAGAAGAAGGCTCGGCAATTTGCAAACAGAAAAAGGATTAACGATTTGAATGACATAGATAATGCCCGGCTTGATCTCACCGGAGAGCCTATAGCAGTCAGTCGGGCATATGAACTTGACCGGAAAGCGGAAAAGATGAATTTATCAATGCGGTTAAAGACCTGACTGTTGGTACGGCATTTATGATTGAGGAAAATATGTATGCCGAATGGGAAAATATTCATAAATGGGGCGCTGTAGTCAATGCTTTCGGGGACGGCTATGTTCTTGCGGCGCCGGACATTAACTGTGACAGGCATGTTCTGCTTATATTGACAAGGGAAAACTGTAACTGCGCGGCGGCGTTGACGGCGCGCCTTACCTTGACCGGGTGAAGGATCTGATTATAGAGTATATGAACCGGATCGTCAGGGATCTGTCCTTCCGGCATCAGGATGAAGAGTTGGCCGATCTTGCCGGGCAGTATAAGCCCCGGAAGGGGATCTGCTGGCTGCGGTCGAAGACGGGACGGCATACGGTAGCATTGCCTAGCGACGCCGTTCGGACCGGTGCTGTGAGATGAAACGCTGTATATGTAAGCCCGTGGAGAAGGGGGGGGAGTCCAGTGAGAAGCTGATTGCGATGCTTCTTGAGCGAGTAGGGAACGCAGGCTATGCGGAAATGGTTCTTGATACGCTTGAACCGTTCCAAGCGGCGATTCACCTTTATAAGAAGTTCGGTTTCAGCGAGTGTGAGCCGTATTATGACAATCTGATGGATGATGTTATATATGAAGAAGGATTTAAATAGACGGCCGTGTATCTGTCGGTATTGATTTCATCTGGAACAGTCGGTATGATATAGATAAGGTACTGTACAGGATCGCATCGTAGCCACACGGCTTTATCGGAAGGAGATTGTTATGCCGAAAGGCTCACCTGAATTGACGCGGGCGCGGCGTGAAGAAATCATAAACGCCTGTGCGAAATTATATGAAACTATGACCTTTAAAAATGTGACAATAAAGGAAATTGCCAATTTCACGTCGTTTACACGGCCGTCTATTTATAATTATTTCCGGACGAAGGAGGAAATCTTTCTCGCTCTTTTGCAGCGCGAATATGAAGGATGGACAACCGATCTCAATTCGCTGTGCAGGGAGCATAAGACGATGAGCCGCGACGCATTTACCGATGCGTTTGCCAGGTCTCTTGCCGAACGCCCGCGGCTGCTGAAGCTTTTGGCGATGAATCATTATGACATGGAGATCAACAGCGGCCCCGAACGGCTGGCGGAGTTTAAAGTTGTTTACGGCAATACGATACGTGCCGTTGATGCCTGTCTGAAGCAGTTCTTTCCGGGGATGTCCGCAGAAGTCAGAGACGGCTTTGTTTTTGCGTTCTTTCCTTTTATGTTCGGCATTTATCCGTATACGACAGTGTCGGACAAGCAAAAGGAAGCGATGAAACGGGCAAAAGTGAGCTTCCGCTTTATGTCCGCTTATGAAATCACGTATAATGCCGTAATACACCTGCTCGGTGTTTAAGCGTCCTCTCTCGGCCGGCGTGATCAATAGGGGGGCCGGAAAGGCAGCATTATCGACCGAAAAGAAGCGGTACGGGAAACGGGGAGAGGAAGGTGAGAAGAATGATGAATACGTTAGTTGCTTATTTCAGTGCGACCGGAGTGACCGCCGGGGTTGCGGCCCGGTTGGCAAATGCCATCGGAGCGGACTTATACGAAATTGTACCGAAAGTTCCGTATAAAGCGGAGGATCTGGACTGGACGAAGCAGGACAGCCGCAGCTCCGTGGAAATGAATGACAGTGCTTCCCGTCCGGAAATTGCGACGGCTGTAGGCAATATGGACCGGTACAAAACAGTGTTTATAGGCTTTCCCATATGGTGGTATACGGCGCCCGCGATTATCCGTACATTTCTTGAAGAGTATGATTTACAAGGCAAGACAGTCGTACCCTTTGCCACGTCCGGCGGCAGCGGCATGGGCCGTACGAGTGAACGTCTGGCATCGTCCTGTGCGGGAGCGGACCTGAAAGAAGGGAAACGCTTTGCCGCCGATACGGGAGAAGGAGAGTTGAAAGACTGGGCGGAACAGTATATTCGTTAAGGCGGTACCGTGCAGTAAGCGTGTGAAAGTATAAAAAGCCCATGAACTCTTCACCCCACGGGGATTCATGGGCTTTTCGTATAGTGAAAGTTGAGCATTCTTTTACACGGGAAAAGGAAGAAAGAGATGGGAAAAACGGGCCGGGAGACGGTCGTGTATCGCCGTAAACTGCCGCAGCTGTAAGATACACGGAAACTGATATTTTTCGGAGAGTGTAAGAACCGTGCTTTAACGGAGGTGACTGATATGAAGTTGGGAATTATTCGTTGTATGCAGACGGAAGATTTTTGCCCCGGTACGAGAGATTTCAAGACTATACGGGAAAAGAGCGGCGCCTTTGAGGGAGTCGAAGGTGACATCACGCTCGTCGGATTTTGTAATTGCGGAGGCTGTCCCGGCAAAAAAGCGGTATTGCGCGCACGAAAGCTCGTGGAGCGAGGCGCCGATACGATTGCTTTTGCCTCGTGCATTCAAAAGGGGACGCCCATCGGGTTTACCTGTCCCTTCGGCAGGAAGATGCGCGATACGGTGGCTGCCGATGTAGGTAACGGGATTCGTATTTTAGATTATACTCATCCGGCAACGGCGCCGTAAGAGGAGAGAAGCATGGTGAAAATCCGTCAGGCGGATATTGAAGATATGAAAAGAATTTCGGATATTTATGACCGGGCCCGCAGTTTTATGCGCAGCAGCGGCAATCCGAACCAGTGGCCCGAAACGTACCCGAATGAAGAGATTATCAAGAAAGACATTCATGACGGCACCTGCTTCGTTTGTCTGGAGGGACAGACCGTCGTTGCCGTTTTTTCCTTTATTATCGGACCTGAACCGACGTATGACCGCATTCGTGACGGTGCATGGCGCTATAATGAACCGTACGGTACCATTCATCGTCTGGCGGCGGCCGCGACGGCACGAGGTGCGGCGCAGGCCTGCTTTTCTTTTTGTGCCGGCAGGCATCCGTATCTTCGTGTCGATACGCACAGAGACAATCTCCCTATGCGGCGCGCCGTGGAAAAATTCGGCTTTATTCCCTGTGGGATCGTTGCGGTGCGCGGCGGTGAGCGCATAGCTTATGACTACAAGGCGGAGTGACGGCAGGCCTCCTTTTTCCGGGAGGCCTTATTTTATGGCGGCCGGGACTGTACAAGGAGACTATCTTATTTTAAAATAAATAAGATGTGAGAACGCTTTTAAAAGGATTGAATACTGTACATGTGCAGGCGGTGAGTGCCAGTGAATATTAAAGAACTCGGTGAATTCGGTTTTATTGATGCCGTAAAGGACAATACGCTCTTTAATCCCGGCCCGGTCGTCATCGGTATCGGTGATGACGGGGCCGTCTATAAGACAACTGACGGTACGGAACAGGTTGCCGTTATCGATACAATGGTGGAAAACAGCCATTTCATTATCGGCAAAACGGCAACGTGGTACGATGCGGGCTATAAGGCGGTGGCTTCCAATCTGAGCGATATTGCCGCGATGGGCGCGGTACCGACTCATATCATTCTTTCGACGGCCATCGCGCCGGATATGGATTCGGCCGAACTCATTGAGCTTTACCGGGGCATTAAGGATATTTGCCGCAAATACAAGGTGAATATTCTCGGCGGTGATACGGTCATGTCGAAAGAAGGGCATGGTCATCACGGTCGCCGCTTTCGGCGAGGTGGAAGCGGGGAAAGCCGTCCGCCGCAGCGGGGCACAGGCCGGCGACATTGTAGCCGTGTCGCATACGCTCGGCGATTCCGGCGCGGGCCTTGATGTATTCCTGCACGGAGCGGACGGTTTTTCCCGTTTGAAGAAAGCGCATGCGCTGCCGGAACCGCAGATTGAACTGGGCAGGCTCCTGGTAAAGCATCGCTGCCACAGCCTGAACGACATCAGTGACGGCTTGGCCAGCGAAAGCAATGAGATTGCCAAGGCGAGCCGGGTCGATCTGATTTTGCAAAAAGAGCGCATTCCCTTGTCGGACGAACTGCGGCACTGGGCAAAACTGGCGGGCAAGGACCCGTATGCCTATGCCCTCACCGGCGGAGAAGATTATGAACTCGTTTTTACGCTCCGGCCCGACGACTTTGCAGCCTTGCAAAGAGATTGTGATTATGTGACGCCTATCGGTACGGTGGAGACCGGCAAGGGGACGGTCTGGCTGGAAACGGACGGCGTGCACAATGTCTTGCCGCCTGTCGGATGGACTCATTTCAGTGAGGAAGCATAATGAAACTTACAGTACATACTTATAGTGAAGCTGATACGGTTGCTTTGGGCAGGCGGATCGGGACGGTTTTGCGTGCGGGTGATGTTATTGCTCTGCGCGGCGGTCTCGGCGCCGGAAAAACTCATTCGTCCAGGGAGTCGCCAAAGGCATGGGAATCGACGCGCCTGTCGTCAGCCCGACTTTTTCACTGATGAACTGCTATGATCACATACCGCCTCTGCAGCATTTTGATTTCTACCGCCTCGAGACGGAGGCGGAAATAGATACGCTGGGGCTTGAAGACTATTGGGACGGCGGCGTGTCCCTCATCGAATGGTCGGAAAAATTTCCCGGCCGCCTGCCCGTTGACGCGGCGGTTATTACGCTTCAAAAGGTGAGCGGTACGGAACGGGAAATAACGGTGGAAGCCGCTCCGGACCGATGGAACGATTTAATGAAAGAGGTAGAAAGTTATGCTTCTCGCCATTGAGACATCCAGTTTGGTTTCAAGCGTCGCCCTGCTGCACCGGAACGTGCTGCGTGCGGAAGTGACGGTTCAGGCCAGACTGACTCATTCGGAACAACTGATGCCGCACATTGCGGATATGCTGCGAAAAGCGGCTGTCCGCAAAGACGGAATAGACGGTGTTGCCGTGTCCGTCGGCCCCGGCTCTTTCACGGGCTTGCGTATCGGACTGGCAACGGCAAAGGGCCTGAGCTTTGCCTGGGGCGTTCCCCTCGTGGGCGTAGAGACGCCGCGCAGCCTTGCCTGGAATTTTGTCGACTCCGCCAAAGCCGTCTGTCCTCTTATCGATGCGCAGAGGCGGTATGTTTATGCGGCCCTCTATACCTGGCAGGACGGTGTTTTGAGAGAGGAAAGAGCCGTTACCGTCCTTCCGGCCGCCGATGTCATCGCAAGCTGTGCAGACGGCGGCAGAGCCGTTGTTTTCTGCGGTGACGGGGCTTTAAAATTTGCTTCGGCTATTACTGCAGCTGGTCCGCGCTGTACGTTGGCGCTGCCCCATATGGTCATTCCCCGGGCAGGCGCCCTGGCAATGGCTGCCGCCGGGCGTTTTGCTGCCGGCGATACGGATGACTGCATGACTCTGACGCCTGCCTACAAGCGCCGCAGTGAAGCGGAAGTCCTTTGGGAGAAACGGCACGGTGGCACGTCATGTCAATAATTGTACGCAAGGCGGAACTCACGGACGATGAAGGGATTTTTGACGTTGAGCGGGAGGCTTTTTCCCTTCCCTGGTCCCTTGCGTCCATACAACGGGAACTTGCCGACCCGGAACGGACCATTTACTATGTCCTTGAACAGGAGGACGGCCTTATCGCCGGCTATGCCGGCCTTTGGCAGGTCCTTGATGAAGGACAGATTACGAATATTGCCCTGCGCAGTAAGTTCCGCCGCAAAGGGTACGGGGAACTGCTCGTGCGCGTCCTGATGGAAGCGGCGTGGGAGGCGGGCTGTAATGACATCTTTCTGGAAGTGCGCGTCTCCAACAGGGACGCCCTGCACCTGTACAGAAAACTCGGGTATGAAGTATTGAGCGTACGGAAAAACTATTATTCGGATCCTGTGGAAGACGCATATGTTATGGATTGTAAAAAAGAAGCGTACCCGTGGGTGCGCTGAGTAAAGGACAGACTCTATGTATACACTTGCTTTGGAAACCAGCTGCGACGAAACTTCCGTTGCCGTTATCGAAGACGGCCGCCGCATTTTATCCAACATTATAGCAACACAGGTTCCCGTACATCGTCTTTTCGGCGGCGTCGTGCCGGAAATAGCGTCACGGCAGCATATTGAATATGTCATGCCCGTCGTTAAACAGGCGCTTGATGAAGCGGGCGTGACTTTGGCCGAGGTGGATCATATCGGCGTCACGTACGGCCCCGGCCTGGTAGGAGCCCTGCTCGTCGGCGTGGCCACGGCAAAGGCTCTCAGCTTTGCCGCGGATAAGCCGCTGGTCGGCGTTAATCACATGGAAGGCCATATTTTTGCGAACTTTCTCAGCCATCCCGATTTGGAACCGCCTTTTCTGGCGCTCGTCGTTTCGGGCGGCCATACACAGCTTGTCAAGGTGTCGGATTACAATCGGTTTACACTCATGGGGCAGACCCGTGATGATGCGGCCGGGGAAGCCTTTGACAAAATTGCCCGTGTTATGGGGTATCCTTATCCGGGCGGCCCGCAAATCGATAAACTGGCCGAAAACGGCAATCCTGAGGCGATTGAGTTTCCGAAGGCATTTCATGAAAAGCATAATTTCGAGTTCAGCTTCAGCGGTCTAAAGTCGGCCGTCTTGAATTATTTGCACACGCAGGAGCAGCGCGGTGAAGGGTATAACCCGAACGACGTGGCCGCGAGTTTTCAGAAGACGGTTGTCGATACGCTTGTCGAAAAGACGATGGACGCGGCAAAGCTGTCCGGCTTCAAGCAGGTTGTGCTGGCCGGCGGGGTCGCCGCCAACAGTGCGCTCGGCAAAACAATGAAAGCCGCCTGCGTGAAAGAAGGCATTGCCTTCTACAAGCCTGAACCGATTCTTTGCACTGATAACGGCGCCATGATCGGGTGCCGTGCTTATTATATGGCTTGTGCCGGGCATTTTGCGGATCTTGCGCTCAATGCCAGGCCGGCCCTTCCCGTCGCGGGAACAGCGGAGTAAATCATGACGCGGACAGTTGCGCAGATCTGCCGGCAAAGCAGTTCTTTATCGGACGTACAAATACATATTCTACAAAACAGCGAACCGCTTCTGCAATTTGCCAGTGATCTGTCGCAGCGCAGGCTGTCTCTTTTCGTGCCGGCCCGAGAAGAAGGCGCGCTTGTTCTGGCGGCGTTGAAGAAGCCTCTTTTCGATCGCGGTGAAGAAGGGGATTTTGCCGATTCTGTCGGTGCGTGCGTCACCGCCGGTGAAGAGCCTGTCGTGGCGCAGGTCATGGCGGGAAAGGACAGCCTGACCGCTTTGAAAGAAGTCGATTACGGCAGGACGGAGCCGATGGTTGCGTATCCGTTTGTCGATAACGGCGGCAAGACCATTGCCGTTATCACCTTTACGGGAGAAGTTGCCGCAGATAAACGGATTCTTACGGAAACGGCTTTCAGTGCGCTCCAGGTGCCTTCGGCAGGCGGCCTGCCGGGGCTGTATAAGCGGCTTTCCGTTCAGGACGGCGTTATTCTCGTCGACAGCACGGGGAAGATCACCTATGCCGACGATATGGCTGAAAATATTATGCGCTTCCGGGGGCGGACCGCTCCGCTGTGCGGCGAGACCATTTACAGCGGCCGCCTTGATCTGGCTGCCGCCAGGCATGCTCTCGTCACGCGGCAGGGGGCGATCGAAGAGATTAACCGTCCCCGGGCGTCTTTGACGATGCGCGTTATTCCTCTTTTGCGGAGCGGCAAGCTTTTCCGCCTCGTACTGATTATGACGGAACGGACGGAAATACGCCGGAAAGAGGAAGAACTTCTCGTAAAACAGTCGGTTATCAAGGAAATTCATCACCGTGTCAAAAATAATCTGCAGACGGTGGCCGGCCTTTTGCGCATGCAAATGCGCCGCGTTGCAACTGAGGAGGCCAAAGCGGCCTTACAGGAATCGCTTAACCGCATTCTCAGTATTTCTCTTGTCCATGAGACGCTGTCCCTGCATGACGGAGAACGGATCGACGCGTCGGCTATGGCGAAGCGGCTGCTCGGCCTGTTGACGCGGAGCCTGACCGGAGCCGACCTGAAAGTAATTACGGCTTTTGACGGGGCCTCTTTATACTTGTCCTCACGGGAAGCCGTTTCGGTAGCCCTCGTTTTGAACGAATTGATCACGAATTCACTTTCGCACGGTTTCGCAGGACTGAAGGCCGGCGTTTTGACCGTAACGCTTACGGCGGCTGACGGGAACTGTACGATTACGGTTGCCGATACGGGCCGCGGCCTGGGTGCGGGTGGCGGCAACGGAGAAAAACGAAGTCATCTCGGCCTGGACATCGTTCGTACTATTGCGGAAAAGGATTTGCACGGCGCTTTCCGGATCGGGCCGAATGAACCGAACGGTACCGTTGCGACATTGACCTTTCCTCTGATAAAGGAGTGATGATTCATGGCTTATCGTATCGTTATTGCCGATGATGAAGCGCTGATCTGTATGGACTTGAAAGAAATATTGGAGGAAGCCGGACATACCGTCGTCGGCATGGCGTCGGACGGGATGGAAGCAGTGGAACTGGTTTATGCGAAGCGGCCGGATATAGTTTTTCTTGACGTAAAAATGCCTCGCCTCGACGGGATTCGCGCAGCCCGTATGATTCACCGCAATGCGGCGGCGCCGGTTATCTTATTGACGGCATACGGCCGGAAAGAAGTTGTTGAGGAAGCGGCCGGGTCGGGGGTGTACGGGTATCTTGTAAAACCTGTCAATCCGGACAATCTCTTTCCGGCCATGGAAGTCGCCGCAGCGCAATTTAAACGGCAGCTGGAGCACGAACGGGAAGTAGCGGAACTTCAGGACGAAATAGAAACCCGCAAGGCCGTGGAACGGGCTAAGGGCATACTCATGGACACCTGTTCCGTCAGTGAAGCGGAAGCGTATAAACGGCTGCAGCAGTACAGTATGAAAAAGGGTATCCCGTTAAAAAACGTAGCCCTCGGACTGATTAAAGCGACTGTGCATAAGAATAAAAAATAGACCTTGACTTTTTCACCTTTAGTGGGTAATATAGGTTATGTAGTTAGCACTCGTAGAGATAGAGTGCTAACAAGAAGTGATGATCAAGAGGAGGAATATATAATGATTAAACCGTTAGGAGATCGTGTGGTAATTCGTGTATTGGAACAGGAAGAAAAAACGGCCAGCGGCATTTTCCTGCCCGATACGGCTAAGGAAAAACCGAGCCAGGGTGAAGTTGTCGCCGTAGGTTCGGGCAAATTGCAGGACAACGGCACGCGTACTCCTTTAGAAGTAAGCGTAGGCGATAAGATTATTTTTTCTAAATATGCCGGTACGGAAGTCAAATACGAAGGCGTCGATTACCTCATCGTAAGCGAACGCGACATTTTGGCAACTATTTAATAAACTTTTCCAAGGAGTGATACGATAATGGCAAAACAGATTTTATTTAATGAAGAAGCACGCCGCGCTCTCGGCAACGGTGTAGATGCATTGGCTAACGCCGTAAAAGTAACGTTGGGGCCCAAAGGCCGTAATGTAGTATTGGATAAGAAATTCGGCGCGCCGGCGATTACAAACGACGGTGTTACCATTGCCAGAGATATTGAATTGGAAGATCCTTTTGAAAATATGGGCGCTCAGCTCGTTAAGGAAGTTGCCACGAAAACAAACGATGTGGCGGGTGACGGCACGACGACGGCCACTCTCCTGGCACAGGCCATGATTCAGGAAGGCATGCGCAACGTGGCAGCCGGCGCCAATCCGATGATTTTGAAACGGGGCGTTGAAAAAGCGGTTAACCGTTTGGTTGAAGAAATCAAGAAACGCGCTATCGAAGTTAACGATAAAGCGGCTATCGCTCAGGTAGCGTCTATTTCCGCAGGCGATGAAGAAGTGGGCGGACTCATTGCGGACGCTATGGAAAAGGTCGGCAAAGACGGCGTTATTACCGTTGAAGAATCGAAGACCATGGGCACGCAGCTTTCCGTTGTGGAAGGCATGCAGTTCGACCGCGGCTATATTTCCCCGTACATGGTAACGGATCCGGATAAGATGGAAGCTGTTATGTCCGAACCGTACATCCTCGTAACGGATCGTAAGATTGCATCCATTCAGGAAATGCTCCCGACTCTCGAAAAAGTCGTACAGGCGGGCAAGGAGCTCCTGATCATTGCGGAAGACGTGGAAGGCGAAGCATTGGCAACTCTTGTTGTCAACAAACTTCGCGGTACCTTTAAAGCCGTAGCCGTTAAGGCTCCCGGATTCGGTGACCGCCGTAAAGCGATGCTCCAGGATATTGCCACCCTGACGGGCGCGACGGTTATTACAGAAGATATCGGCCGTAAACTTGACAGCATTACCATGGAAGATCTCGGCACGGCCCGCCAGATCCGCGTGACCAAGGATGAAACGACTATCGTCGAAGGCCACGGCGATTCAACGGCCATTAAAGACCGTATTGCGCAGATTAAAGCTCAAATCGCCGAAACGACATCCGATTTCGATAAGGAAAAATTGCAGGAACGCCTGGCTAAAATGTCCGGCGGCGTAGCCGTGATCGAAGTCGGCGCCGCAACGGAAGTTGAATTGAAAGAGAAAAAACTCCGTCTGGAAGATG
This sequence comes from Megasphaera geminata F0357, assembly GCF_000239275.1. Taxonomy (GTDB): domain Bacteria; phylum Bacillota; class Negativicutes; order Veillonellales; family Megasphaeraceae; genus Megasphaera; species Megasphaera geminata. The sequence continues at coordinate 44,278 of NZ_JH417587.1, forward strand.
CGCTGAACGCTACACGCGCAGCCGTTGAAGAAGGTATTGTTGCAGGCGGCGGCACGACGTTCGTCGACATTCTTCCGGTATTGGACGAATTCAAAGAAGAAGGCGACATTCAGACAGGCATTAACCTCGTAAAACGCGCCGTTGAAGAACCGGTCCGCCAGATTGCCCACAATGCGGGCCTGGAAGGTTCCGTCATTGTCGCACAGGTTAAAGAATCTGCCGACGGTGTTGGCTTTGACGCTTTGAAGGAAGAATATGTGGATATGGTTAAAGCAGGTATCGTTGATCCTGCAAAGGTTGCACGCACGGCGTTGCAGAATGCCGCATCCATCGCTTCCCTCGTACTTACGACGGAAACGCTCATTTCGGATAAACCCGAACCGGCTGCGGCCGCTCCGGCAATGCCCGGCGGTATGCCCGGCGGCATGCCCGGCATGATGTAAATCATAACAGAGAGAAAAAATGAGGTGCTCCCAGAAAGTCTGACTTTTTGGGGGCACCTTATTTTCAAGCGACGATTTTTGTCCCGGCCGTCCCGCCGTCATCGGGTCGTAAGGGGCGAAGAGGCTTTGAGTGAAATATTAATATTGCTTTTTGTGCTGTTCTTTGTTATAATTTTTATTGTTCCGAAAAGAACGACACATTGTTCCTCAATAGCTCAGTTGGTAGAGCAATCGGCTGTTAACCGATTTGTCGTAGGTTCGAGTCCTACTTGAGGAGCCATAGGGGTATCGCCAAGCGGTAAGGCAACGGACTCTGACTCCGTCATCGTTGGTTCGAATCCAGCTACCCCTGCCAAATTTTTTATGATCCACTAGCTCAGCCGGCAGAGCACCTGACTTTTAATCAGGGTGTCCCGAGTTCGAATCTCGGGTGGATCACCATATAATTTTATATGGCCCCTTGGTCAAGTGGTTAAGACACCGCCCTT
>NZ_JH417587.1:45253-71952 GCF_000239275.1 Megasphaera geminata F0357
GATGTCGGCAGTTCGATCCTGTCATCGCCCACCAGCGGAAAGAGGATTGTGTCTATGCAGACACAGTCCTCTTTTCAGTTTAGCCATTATTGAGTCTTGTATTCCTGCAGGAGGTACAGTATGCTCCCCGAAAAATTGAAGAAAGTATTATCATATGAAGGCGTTGTGTCCATTACCACATGGACGGAAGCGGGGCCGCACGTAACCAATACGTGGAACTCGTATACCGAGACGACCGATGACGACAGGATTCTTATTCCCGCGGCCGGTATGACCAGCACGGAAGAAGATCTGGCTGTCAACGCGAACCTTATTCTTACGGCCGGCACCCGTGAAGTGGAAGGGTTCAACGGATATAAGGGAACGGGCTTCAGAATAACCGGCACGGCCGCAATGATTGAAAAGGGTGAGGAATTCGATATGATGAAGGAAAAATATCCTTTTCTCCGCAAAGTGTTGGAAGTAAAAGTAAAAGAAGCCAAGCAATTACTCTGAAATACGACAAAAGACCTTTCTCGGGAAGGTCTTTTTTTGCGAAATAACAGATGCTTAAGACGATTGCCGAAAATACCGCTTTAGGCGGCGCCTCCTGTTTGAATGATGGTGAAAGTCATCTCCGCCTTACCGGTTAACCCCGGCGGATAACGTCAAGAGATTTTGCGCACTGCGTTATGAAGAATCGGTAAACAAGACTCAATAATTTAAATTGCAAGAAGAACGGGACTGTAATAAAATGTGTATAGTGCTTTTGTTACAGTCTTTTTGACTATAAACATAGTGTGAGGATACGGGCTTTTGATGAAACCGACAGACGTACTGCAACAATATTTCGGCTATACTTCTTTTCGACCGGGGCAGGCTGCCGTCATCCGGTCTCTCCTGGCGGGGCGGGATTCATTGGCCATTATGCCGACAGGCGCAGGGAAGTCCCTTTGCTTCCAAATCCCCGCTCTTCTCATGGACGGAGTGACTGTCGTTATTTCACCGTTGTTGTCTCTCATGAAGGATCAGGTCGATGCTCTGGCGGCACAACACGTTGCCGCGACATATATCAACAGCCTGTGTACGTTTGCGGAATTGCAGGAACGGTTTCGCCTCTTGCGGCAGGGCAGGGTAAAGCTCGTTTATGTTTCGCCGGAACGACTGCAAAATGAATTCTTTACGAACTTTATGCGTACCGTGCCTGTCGCGATGGTTGTCGTTGATGAGGCGCACTGCGTGTCCCAATGGGGACATGATTTCCGCCCCGGTTACAGACTGATTAAAGATTGGATTGCCTCTTTACCGGTACGGCCTGTTGTCGGGGCATTTACGGCGACGGCAACGGAACATGTCAAGAATGATATGTTGACACTCCTGGGTTTGGGACGGCCTGCAATATTTATAGGCGGTTTCGATCGGCCGAATCTTTATTTTCGTGTTGTTCAAACACAGCATAAGACGGATTTTGTCCTTTCTTATCTGGCGGCGCATAAGGAGGATAGCGGCATCATTTATACGGCAACGCGAAAGGAAACGGATAAGGTTTACACGGCCTTAATGAAGGCGGGAGTTAAAGCGGGCCGCTATCATGCGGGGTTGACGGATGAGGAACGACAGCGGGCACAGGAGAATTTTACATATGACTGCGTGCAGGTCATGGTGGCGACCAATGCATTCGGCATGGGGATCGATAAAAGCAATGTGCGTTTTGTTATTCATTACCGGATGCCGAAGAATATGGAAAGTTACTATCAGGAAGCCGGCCGGGCAGGCCGCGACGGCGCTCCCGGTGAATGTATTCTCCTGTTCAGCCGCGGCGATATCATGGTGCAGCGATTCCTCATTGAAGTTTCCGTTCAGGATCCGGTTTTGCAGGCCAATGAATTGAAACTTATGAACCGCATGGTCGCGTATTGTGAAAATAAAGGCTGCCTGCGCCGCAATATACTTTCTTATTTCGGTGAAACGCCGGCGTGGTCCCGTTGCGATACGTGCGGTAATTGTGATGCCGAAACGATCGAAGAGGATATTACACAGGAAATTCGCCTTATCTGCATGTGTGTCGATGAATTGAAAGGGCGTTTCGGGCAAACGCTTGTCGGCAATATTCTCAAAGGCTCGCGGACGGCAAAGGTCAGACAGTACGGGTTTGAACGAAATGCCGCCTTCGGTATGCTCGGTGATTATTCGGCCGCTGCCGTCGGAACTCTTCTGCGTGAGGCGGTTACAGCCGGGTATCTTGAACAATCGGCAGGAAAATATCCCGTCCTTTCTCTTACCGCGGCGGGACGGACCATGCTTGGCGGGACGGGCGGCCGGACAGTTACCCGTACCCGGACTGTCGGGACGGAACTGCCCGTTGTGCAGCCGCGTCAAAAAACGGTGCCGAAAGAATATGATGAACGTCTGCGTCCCGTTTTTACAAAGCTGCAGAAGCTGCGTTACCAAATGGCACAGAAAGATCACATACCGCCTTTTGTCATCTTTTCGGACCTGACTTTGTGGGAAATGGCCGCACATATGCCGGCGACTCTTGATGAAATGCGGGCCGTAAAAGGGGTCGGCGAATTTAAATTGCATAAATACGGGCCTGCTTTTTTGCGGGCGCTGAAGAATGAATAGAAAGGTGATACTACTATGAGCATTGCAGATAAACAATACCTATCGATTGTGGAACATATTCTGGATCACGGGTATTATGCCGATAACCGCACCGGCGTGCCCGCGTACAAGCTGCCTCATCAGATGATGCAGTTTGATTTGTCGGAAGAATTCCCTATTCTGACGACAAAGTTCGTCGCTTTTAAGACGGCAGTGAAAGAGCTTTTGTGGATCTGGCAGCTTCAGAGCAATGACGTGCGGGAGTTACAGAAGATGAACTGCCATGTTTGGGATGAATGGATGCGTGAGGACGGGACCATCGGCAAGGCCTACGGGTATCAGATTCGCAAGTTTAAACAGGTCGATACGCTGATCAGACAGTTGAAAGAAGAGCCGCAGAACAGACGGATGATCGTCTCTCTCTGGAATATGGAAGACTTGGAGGACATGGCGTTGCAGCCCTGTGCTTTTCAAACCTTGTGGGACGTTACGGACGGCAGGCTCAATTGCATGCTTATTCAGCGCAGCGGTGATATGGGGCTCGGCGTTCCTTTCAATATGACGCAGTACGCCGTGCTTATCCACCTCTTTGCACGTGTTACGTCTCTGCAGCCCGGACTTTTTACGCATGTCATCAATAATGCGCACATTTATGAAAATCACGTGGCTGCTTTGCGCACGCAGTTGGCACGCAAAGACCGGGCTGCAGCCGCACCGAAACTTGTCATTGCCGACGGCATTACGGACTTCTATGCGTTTAAACCGGAAGATATCGCTCTCGAAGGGTATGAACATGCGGGAAAGCTTCCCATGGAGGTCGCCGTTTAATGATCAACATTATTGTTGCCAGGGATCGAAATAACGGTATCGGCAAAGACGGGGATCTGCTTTGCCGCATTACGGCCGATCTGAAACGGTTTAAGGCGCTTACGACAGGCCATGATATCATTATGGGCAGAAGGACGTTTGAAAGCCTGCCCGGACTGCTGCCGGGCCGCGGGCATATCGTTCTTACGACACAGGCGGATTATACGTCGAAGCATGAAGGGATAAAAGTGTATCATTCCGTTGATGATTTATATCATAGTCTGGATAAGGGAAAAGAGTACTTTGTCATCGGCGGGGCATCTGTGTATGAAGCATTTTTGCCGTTTGCCGAACGCATGTATATTACGGAAATAGATGCAAAATTCGATGCGGATACTTTCTTCCCGCAAGAGGAGAAGGAAGAGTGGGTCATAGAATCAAGAGAAGATCATGATAAAACAATAGATAATAAATATGCATATTCTTTTGTTGATTATGTACGCAGGTAGAAAGGAAAAAACGTAATTATCCCTTCAGGCTTCGGGAATATTAAAAATATTCATTGACACAGAAATTTAAACGTGTTACACTTGCTTTATAGCTACTGAATAGCTGGAAGTTTTTAGCTTAGGAGGATTTGTCATGCAAGGTAAAGTAAAATGGTTCAGTGCAGAAAAAGGTTATGGTTTCATCGAAAGAGAAGACGGCGGTGACGTATTCGTTCACTTCTCCGCTATCCAGGAAGACGGCTTCAAATCCCTGACTGAAGGTCAGGAAGTTGAATTTGACATCGTTGACGGCGCTCGTGGCCCGCAGGCAGCTAACGTAACCAAAGCGTAAGCTGTGATAAACAGACCTTTTAAGACGGTAACTCGGGTTGCCGTCTTTTTTTATACCTTGATAACGGATTAATATAAAATAAACGCTTGACATAAATATCCTGAGTGATAGTATATAAATACGGATAAAGGGTTGGTGTCGGAAAGAGAGGAAACTATGAAGCATGTCAATTGTCTCAATGATTTTACGGTAGATGAATTAAAGGGGATACTTCTTCTGAGTAAACGGATTAAAGCTGACCGGAATGCATATAAACATATTCTTGATGATAAGAAATTATACATGATTTTTGAAAAGACATCGAACCGGACATATTTGTCCTTTATGATCGGTATGGAAGAGCTGGGCGGGAAAGCCTATAACCAGAAATGGGCGGACAGTAATTTTACGATCGGCGACCTCATGAGTGAAGTGAAGTATGTATGCCGGAATGTCGATTGTATTATGGGCCGGTTCAAAAAAGCGGAAACGACGGAAGGATTTATGAAATATGCGACCGTACCCGTCATAAACGGTTGTGACAATACGTTTCATCCGTCCCGGCCCTGGCCGATATGTTGACGCTCTATGAAAAGACGGGCCGGTTCGATGTAAAAGTCCTCTATATCGGGGCTAAGAACAATACATTCAATTCCCTGTCCGAGCTGGTTGTCGCCCTCGGCGGCACAATGTACGGATTGACGCCTTTCAGCCAGGTTATGAATGTAGATGACACGTTCTATACAAATCTGGAAAAAACAGGCCGTTATATTGAACTGGATCCGCATATATCCAAAGACGACTTAAAGAAAACGGTTGCCGACGCGGATTGCGTTTATACGGATACGTGGGTGGACATGGAATTCTTTACCAATCCCGAATACAAAGAAAAGAAAGAAGCTATCAATAAAATGATGATGCCTTATCAGATTGACGCGGATCTTATGGCCGGGACGGATACACTGGTCTTTCATGACATGCCCGTTCATCCGGGATATGAAATTACGGGGGAGGTGTTGGAACAGCACTTGGATACCATTCTCGACGAAGCGGAAAATCGGCGGCATGCCGAAAAAGGGCTTCTCGTTTATTTATTGACGGGGAAACTTGATTGGTAATACCGATTATACGGGCACGGGAGAGAGCACCGCTCTTTCCCGTGTTTTTGATAAAGAGCGGATAACGACCGTTTTCTTTAAGTGTGCCGGACCGCGCGGATCGCAGTCCGGATGTGAGGCGGGTCTCAATCTCATGTATGGAGAAAAAACGGGATATGCTATAATGGAAGCCGTAACAGGCGTGCGTATTTTCTTATGTCAGAAGGAGAAAATTATATGAATATACTTGTGGCTTGTGCCGTGACGAAGGAGCATAAACGCCGTATTATGGCGGCGGCAAGAGATAATGAGGTTATTTTTTGTGACGGCAGTTTACAGGGCTTCGCCGCTCCTGTCGACGAGCATGTCCTTGCCGGTGCCGATATTATTATCGGTAATATTGCGCCGGCCTTACTGCGGCATGCACGACAGTTAAAATGGCTCCAATTAAACAGTGCCGGAGCCGGTTCGTACTGCATACCCGGGTTGCTTCCCGAGGGCGTTATCCTTACCAACGCGACCGGCGCATACGGCATAGCCGTTGCGGAGCATATGACGGCTCAGGTTCTCATGATGATGAAACGGCTGCCTGCGTACTATGATAATCAGAAAGAAGAAATCTGGCGGGATGAAGGTGTCGTGGGAGGGTTGTTCGGTGCAACTGTCGTCGTCATCGGGTATGGCGATATCGGATCTACCTTCGGCAAACAAATGCAGGGGTTCGGCGCTCATGTTATCGGAATCCGACGCCGCTCGACGGCAGCGGCTCCCGGTGCGGATGAAATGGGGACGATGGAACGATTGGATGATTATCTGAGCCGTGCCGATGTAGTCGCTGCCGCACTGCCGGATACGGAAGCGACAAGAGGCCTGTTTACGGCAGAACGGTTCGCGGCTATGAAGAAGGGTGTTTATTTTGTCAATGCCGGGCGCGGTAATGCCGTGGATCAGGACGCGCTTTGCAATGCCCTGGCAAGCGGGCAAATCGGCGGAGCCGCTCTTGATGTAACCGAACCCGAACCGCTGCCGCGGGGACATCGCTTATGGAAAACAAAGGGCCTGTATATTACGCCGCACGTTTCGGGCGGCCTTCATCTGAAATATACGCACGATATGATTATTGATATTGCCGTACGTAATTTAAGGGCCTTTTTGGCCGACTGCCCGCTTATAAATGAAGTGGACTTAACGACAGGCTATAAGAAGCAGGTATGATAACGACCCCGCACATGTTGCGGAGAAACGCTTCCGGGCAAAGACAGTTGACGAAAGTACCTTATGTTTACAAAAATTCAGATATAAAATATATTGAAAGAAAATAAAAGCTGTGCTATTCTATACGAAGAAATTCGGTTGCTTTTATGAAGTACCCGTATTCAGAATCCGGATGAAGAGCACTGCACCCCGGAACGGGAAGACCTGTTTCGGGGTGTTTTTGTGAGTAGTCCCGTGAGAATGAGGAGAATTTATGGAAGTTGCATTATTTTTCGGTATGTTGTTCGTCTTAATGGGAGGGCAGATTCTCGGCACGCGGTTACAGGTAAAGTCTTTTAATGAATCAATGAAAAAACTCCATAAAAAGGGCAATGTCGGTGTCGGTTCGAAGAAACGCAAAGTCGGGGCCGGCTATGTCATACTGATTGCCTGTGATAATACCGGCATTATTACGGGTGCCGAACTGATGAAAGGGCTGACCGTATTTAATCGTTTTAAACCGTATAACGAGTTAAACGGACGGTCCGTTTATGACGTGAACAGTCATTTTAAAGGATTCGGTAAATATAAGAAAGACGAATACAGCGGGTATATTCAAGCCCTTGACGCATTGGAAGCAAAGCTGGCCGAGACGGCGGCCGGTAAGGAGGTTAACGCTTAATGGAACTGATTGCGGCATGTGCCAACTCTTTTATTGAACTCTTTAAAGTCGGCGCCCATATTTTTACGGGTTTCGTAACGGGAATTATTCCTTTGGTCATCGTTTTGATGACTGCCGTAAACTCGCTTATCAAAATTATCGGCGAACAGCGTTTTTATCACTTTGCCAAAAAGGCGACAAAATATAAGGCGGCCCGGTATACGATTGTGCCGGTCTTGTCGGTTATCTTCCTGACCAGTCCCATGTGTTTCACGTTCGGGCGCTTTGTCGATGAAAGATATAAACCTGCTTTTTATGATGCCCAGGTCAGCTTTGTTCATCCCGTGACGGGACTCTTCCCGCATGCTAACGGCGGTGAACTCTTTGTCTATATGGGTATAGCGGCAGGTATTCAGGCGTTGGGCTACCAGCTCGGCGACCTGGCTGTCCGTTATTTTCTTGTCGGTATTGTCGTTATCTTTCTGCGCGGCATTATTACGGAACGTATTTACTTCCACATGTGCCGCAAAGCGGGACGAAGGGTATAGGTGGCATCATGTATAAACCGGTAGTTGTGTGTAAAGGTAACGGCGGGTGGGGCGGCCCGATTACGCTCGTGCCGACGGAAAAGAAACATATTATCCTCAGTGTTACCGGTGGCGGGATTCATCCCATTGCCAAACAGCTCGGCGAGCTTTCGGGAGCTGACGTTATAGACGGGTTCAGTACCGGCGTGAAGGACGAAGAAATTTTGGCGGCAGTCATTGACTGCGGCGGGACGGCTCGTTGCGGCGTATATCCGCGCAAAGGGATCAAGACCGTCAATGTCGTTCCCGTCGGCCAGTCGGGACCGCTTGCCAGATTTATAAAAGAAGAGCTCTATGTTTCCGGTGTTACGGCTGAATGCATCACCTATGCCGGTAAAGAAGCGGCGGAAAGACAGGCGGCGGCAGATGCGGCGGCTCCGGAAAAGGCCGTTCGCGTGTCTGTCTCGGATCGGCCGAAAGCCAATATTGTCACCCGTATCGGTATCGGTATCGGCCAGGTCGTCAATAAATTTTACGCTTCGGGCAGAGAATCCGTCGATATTACGATTAAAAGCATCTTGCCCTTTATGGCTTTTGTCAGCATGATTCTGGGCATTATTACGGCCACGGGTATCGGCAATGTCATTGCCGTCACTATTTCTCCCGTTGCGGGGACTTTACCGGGCATGCTCATCATTTCACTTGTCTGCGCGTTGCCTTTTATTTCCCCCATCCTCGGGCCGGGAGCGGTTATCGCTCAGGTTATCGGGACCTTGCTGGGAGCGGAAATCGGCTTAGGGCATATTCCGCCGCAATACGCCCTGCCCGCACTGTTTGCTATTGATTCACAGGTAGGCGCGGATTTTATCCCTGTCGGACTCAGCCTCGGCGAAGCCGAACCGGAAACCATCGAACTCGGTGTGCCGGCAGTATTGTATTCTCGGACTATTACAGGGCCTTTGTCCGTGCTCCTGGCATACGCCGCCAGCATCGGTCTGTACTGAGATGGAGATATAAACAGGTTGCTGCCCCGGCAGCAGCCTGTTTTGTATTTTGAATTAAGATTTCAAGAAAAACGGGTATTTTAGCCGCGGCTGCCGGGTTGTATGAACGGGAGAATGAAAATCTGACGGAGTCGTCCTACATAATATTTTGACTTTTTGCCCTTTGTATATTATGATAAGGATAGTGTTTCGGCATATATCCGAACAGAGTAAGGAAGGAGTTTGAAAAATGACTAAGGAACGACATGAATTTCAAGCGGAAACCAAGCAGTTGCTGGATCTGATGATCCATTCTATTTATACGAATAAGGAAATTTTCTTGCGCGAGTTGATCTCCAATGCATCCGATGCAATTGACAAGCTGCATTATGAGTCGCTTACGGACCGCGAACTTTTGGAAGGGGACGCGGAATTTTCTGTTCGCCTGGCCGTCGATAAGGACGCGAAGACGTTAACGATTGCCGATAACGGTATCGGTATGGATAAGCAGGATATTGTTGATAATCTCGGTATGATTGCCCACTCCGGCACGAAGGAGTTTCTCGAACGGTTGCGTGAGGCAAAGGAAAAAGACGCGGATGTATCGGACAAGGAGCTGATCGGTCAATTCGGGGTCGGCTTCTATTCGGCGTTTATGGTGGCGAAAAAGGTTATTGTGAAAACGCGCAAAGCCGGCACGACAGCAGGCTGGTCATGGGAATCGACCGGCGACGGATCGTATACTCTTGATGAAGCTGCCGTCGCCCGCCACGGTACGGCCATCGTTTTGGAACTGAAGGACGAATTTACGAGCGGTGACGCCGATTTTCTTGATGAAGATAGTATTGCCGGATTGGTGAAGAAGTATTCCGATTACATTCGCTATCCCGTTAAGATGAATGTAACGGTTGAGGAAATTCCCAAAAATGAAGACGGCAAGCCCATTGAAGGCGCTGAACCGAAACAGAAAACGGAATTGAAAACATTGAATTCCATGCAGCCCTTATGGACGCGCAATAAGTCGGACATTACGAAAGATGAATATAAAGATTTCTTCCGTCATCAGTTTTATGAATGGGAAGAACCGATGGAGATTTTCCATACGAAGGCTGAAGGTACCGTCGAATATACGGCTTTGCTTTTTATTCCGGGCAGTGCGCCTTTTAACCTCTATTACAGTGATTATGAACCGGGCGTACAATTATATTCGCGGCATGTCTTCATTATGGATAAGTGCAAAGATCTCCTGCCGGATTATCTGCGTTTCATTAAAGGGCTTGTCGATTCGCCGGATCTGTCCCTGAACATTTCCCGTGAAATTTTACAACAGAGCCGCAGCCTTAAACTTATCGGCAAAAACATGGAAAAGAATATTCTCAAGACCTTGGCGCGCAAGCTCGAAAAAGACCGTGAAGGATATGAAAAGTTCTGGGCCGAATACGGCAAATCATTAAAGATCGGTATTTACAGCGGTATGATGACGGGTGAGAGCCACATTGAGAAGTTAAAAGATCTGGTCCTTTTCCTTTCGTCGGCGGAAGGAAAGCTCGTCTCGTTGAAAGAGTATACGGCACGTATGAAAAGCGGTCAGGAAAAGATTTACTATGCTGCCGGTAAGTTTAAAGAAAGCATTGACGCCATGCCGCAGACGGAACTTCTGCGCGCCAGGGGCATTGAAGTCCTGTATCTTCTCGATCCGGTCGATGAATTCGCCGTGGAAGCTATCCGCGAATACGACGGTAAGACCTTCCATTCTGTCAGCCGCGGTGACCTGGATCTGGAAGACGATGCGTTTAAGGAAGAAAAGAAGAAAAATGAAGACCTGGCTAAATCCAATGAAGACATGCTGAAGGATGTGAAGGACGTACTCGGTGCAAAAGTAGCGGATGTTCGCCTTTCCAATCGCCTGAAGAGCGGCGCCGTCTGCATTGTAGCCGATGCGGCAGGCCCGTCTATCGCGATGGAACAGGCCTTTGCCGGCGCCAACAACCCCTTCATGAAGGCGCGGCGAATTTTGGAAATCAATCCTCATCATGACCTCTTCGGCAAGTTGCAGAAGGTTCATGAGGGCGGAAAAGACAGTGCCGCTTTTAAAGAGTACAGCGGGCTCCTTTATGACCAGGCGTTGCTGCTCGAAGGGATTATGCCGGATGACCCGGCAGCCTTTGCCAACAAAGTAGCTCAACTAATGGCCAAATAATACGTAGAGGCAGCGCAATCAGCGCTGCCTCTCTCTATGAGCATACGTTTGCGGCTTTTCTTTCGGGAAAACCGTAAAAAACGTAACATATGCCTGCAAGTGACGGGGAAGGGACGCGCTCTTCCTGTCATACCGAACATATGTTAGAATAGTAGCATTACAGTATATCCATTTAAATTTATATAGAGGTACAGCATGAATGTAGAGGAACGCAATAAGGACTATGACCGATCCCGTCCGTTTCGCGTTGAGGCACCGTATGAGCTGACAGGCGATCAGCCCGAAGCCGTAGAGTCGTTGGCTGCCGGCATTGAGAGCGGTCAGTGGGCACAGGTCCTTCTCGGTGCGACCGGCACGGGCAAGACATTTACAATGGCAAAGCTCATAGAAACGGTACAGAAACCGACCCTCGTCATAGCTCACAATAAAACCCTTGCAGCACAGTTGTGCAGTGAATTTAAGGCGTTTTTTCCCGATAACGAAGTGGGATATTTTGTCAGTTATTATGATTATTATCAGCCGGAAGCGTATATTCCCTCAACCGATACGTATATAGAAAAAGATTCGGCCATTAATGACGAAATTGATAAATTGCGCCACTCGGCGACAATGAGCCTTTTCGAGCGGCGTGATGTGATTATTGTAGCTTCCGTTTCCTGTATTTACGGGTTAGGCGACCCGGAAGATTACAGCGACCTCGTCGTCTCGTTGCGTCTCGGGCAGGAGAAGGCGCAGACCGAAATTCTCCGTAAGCTCGTCGATATTCAGTATACGCGCAATGATATGGACTTACAGCGCGGTACGTTCCGCGTCCACGGCGATACGATTGAAGTGTTCCCGGCGGCTTTTGACAGTTCGATTATCCGTATTGAAATGTTCGGGGATGAAATCGACCGTATGACGGAGGTGGATGTGCTGACCGGTGAAATTCTTGCCGAACGGAAGCATATAGCCATTTATCCGGCCAGCCATTATGTTACGACAAAAGAAAAGATGCAGCGTGCTCTCGGCACGATTAACGGCGAGCTGGCCGAACGTCTCGCCGTGTTACGGGATCAGGGCCGCCTGCTTGAAGCGCAGCGGTTGGAACAGCGGACGCGATATGATATGGAAATGATGGAAGAAATGGGCTATTGCTCGGGTATTGAAAACTATTCGCGGCACTTGTCGGGCCGTAAGCCGGGCGAAGCCCCGTATACGCTGCTTGACTATTTCCCCGGTGATTTTCTCATTCTCGTGGATGAGTCGCATGTCACGATCCCCCAGCTGCGGGCGATGTATGCCGGCGATCGGTCGCGTAAAGAATCACTCGTTGAATACGGCTTCCGCCTGCCGTCCGCTCTTGATAACAGGCCGCTTAATTTTAATGAGTTTGTTGATCGTATCAACCAAATCGTCTATGTCAGTGCAACGCCCGGCGATTATGAAATGGAAGTACAGACCAACTTGTCGCAGCAAATCATCAGGCCGACGGGGCTGCTCGATCCGCGCGTGGAAATTCGCCCCGTTACCGGGCAGATGGACGACCTGCTCGGTGAAATCCGCAAGCGCATAGAAAAGAAGGAACGCGTCCTCGTCACGACGTTGACGAAGAAAATTGGCTGAAGATCTGACGGATTATCTGAAAGAAACGGGCATTCTCGTCCGCTATCTCCATTCCGATATTGCCACTATTGAGCGTGCCGAGATCATTCATGATTTGCGTGCCGGTATCTTTGACGTTCTCGTCGGGATCAATCTTCTTCGTGAAGGGCTCGATATGCCGGAAGTATCTCTTGTTGCCATCATGGATGCCGATAAAGAAGGCTTCCTCCGTTCCGATACGTCCCTCATCCAGACGATGGGGCGCGCGGCACGCAATGAAAACGGTACGGTTATCATGTATGCCGACACCGTAACCGGTTCAATGCAACGCGCCGTTGATGAAACGGAACGCCGCCGTGCCGTTCAGAAAGCCTATAATAAAGCACATCATATTATCCCGAAGTCCGTCAAAAAAGAAGTCGTCAACCTCATTGAGCTGACAAAGGTTTCGGAAGAAGAAAAAGCATACAAGAGCGGCACGGAAGGGTTGACGAAAGACGCGTTGCATAAGGTTATTCATACGCTTACGCAGCAGATGAAGACGGCGTCGAAAAATCTTGAATTTGAAAAGGCCGCCGCATTGCGTGATCGTCTGGGGCAGCTGAGACAGCAATTAGCCGATATGGCGCACGATGATACGCTGCCGAAAGAGATGCAGGACGAAGCTATGCCTTCGGCCCGCTATGTCCGCAAGGTCCGCCATCCTTCCCTGCGCCGCAGGAAGGGCGGGACGCCGAAAGACGGCGGTACAAGTAAAAGGAGCAAAAAATAAAGCATGGCAGACTCACAAATCGTCATAAAAGGTGCGCGTCAGCACAACTTGAAAAATATAGATATTACCGTTCCTCGTGACAAGTTTGTCGTCATTACGGGCCTGTCGGGATCCGGCAAGTCGTCGCTTGCTTTCGACACGATTTACGCTGAAGGGCAGCGCCGCTATATCGAATCACTTTCCGCTTATGCCCGCCAGTTTTTGGGGCAAATGGACAAGCCCGATGTGGATTATATAGAAGGCTTGTCGCCGGCTATTTCCATCGACCAGAAGACGACAAGCCGCAATCCGCGTTCCACGGTAGGGACGGTTACGGAAATTTATGACTACCTTCGTTTGCTTTACGCGCGTATCGGGACCGCCTTTTGCCCCGAATGCGGCAAACCTATTCAACAGCAGACGATTGAACAGATGGCCGATGCGGTCCTTGCCCTCGGCGAGGGACAAAAGATCATGGTTATGGCGCCTGTCGTCGACGGACGCAAGGGCACACATCAGAAAGTATTGTCGCAGCTCGTCAGAGACGGTTATGTACGCGTTCGTGTCGACGGTGAAATATACTTGCTTGCCGATGACATTCCGATGGAAAAAAATAAGAAGCATACTGTTGAGGTCGTCGTCGATCGCCTTGTCGTAAAAGCGGAAATTATGACCCGTCTCAGTGATTCTCTTGAGACGGCGGCAAAGCTCGGCAACGGTATCGTTCGTATCCTGCGCGTTGATACGGGTAAGGTCCTGACGTTTAGTCAGAACTTCGCCTGCCCTGATTGTCATATCAGCCTGCCTGAAATCGAGCCGCGTCTTTTTTCCTTTAACAGCCCCTTCGGGGCTTGCCCGTCCTGCTCCGGTATCGGTAGCACGATGGAAGTGGACAGGACTCTCGTTTTGCCGGATGAGCATAAATCCTTTGCCGACGGTGCTGTCGCGGCGCTCAGCAATAACCCGAATTCATGGTTCATGCGCCAGCTCGGCGGACTCTTAGGCCCGAAAGGCTATACCGTGGAAAACTCTTTTGCCGATTTGGATAAAGAAACGCAGGAAAAAATTCTTTGGGGGTCGGCGGATGAATGTATATTTGAATATGAGAATATGCGCGGTGAAGTAAAATCCTTTACGACTCCTTTTGAAGGGGTCATGCCTATGGTGCAGCGCCGCTATAAAGAAGCGTCGACAGACATGATGCGCGATCAGTTTGAAGCTTTTATGACTATTAAACCCTGCTCGGCGTGTCACGGCTCGCGTCTCCGTCCGGAAGCATTGGCTATTAAGGTTGGCGGCTTCAATATCCACGAACTGACCGGCTTGACCGTGACGAAGATGATCGAATTCTTTGATACCCTTGATTTAACGGAGAAACAGGCAATTATCGGCAAGCAGGTTCTGAAAGAAATTAAAGCGCGGCTGGCCTTTTTGCAGACAGTCGGCCTTGAGTACTTGACCTTATCGCGTACGGCAGGCACCCTCTCGGGCGGTGAAGCACAGCGTATTCGTTTGGCTACGCAAATCGGCGCCGGCCTTGTCGGCGTTCTGTACATCCTTGATGAACCGTCCATCGGCCTGCATCAGCGGGATAACGACAAGCTTTTGTCCGCCTTGAAGCGCCTGCGCGATGCCGGCAATACTCTTATCGTTGTCGAACATGATGAAGATACGATGCAGGCGGCCGATTGCATCGTCGATATCGGGCCCGCTGCAGGCGAACACGGCGGTAATGTTGTCGCGCAAGGGACGGCGGCTGATATTATGGCCTGCAAAGAATCACTTACAGGGCAATATTTGTCCGGCAAAAAGTACATTCCCGTACCGGCAGAACGGCGTAAAGGGAACGGTACGTACGTGGAAATTATCGGCGCGAAAGAGCATAATCTGAAGAATATCAACGTGTCCGTCCCCGTCGGTACACTTACGGTTGTTACCGGTGTCTCCGGCTCCGGAAAGTCGACACTCGTTAATGAAATACTTTACAAGGGTATGGCTGAAGCAGTATACGGCACGCCTCATCGTCCCGGTGCGTTCAGGGCGATTAAGGGTACCGAATACATAGATAAAATCATCAATATCGACCAGGCGCCTATCGGCCGTACGCCCCGTTCCAATCCGGCAACGTATACTGGCGTCTTTGATTTCATACGGCAGCTTTACAGCCAGACGGCGGAAGCGAAAATACGCGGTTACAAGGCGGGGCGTTTCAGCTTCAATGTCAAGGGCGGCCGTTGTGAAGCCTGCCGCGGTGACGGCATTATCCGCATCGAAATGAACTTTCTCCCCGATGTATACGTACCTTGCGAAGTATGTCACGGTGCACGATATAACAGGGAGACCCTCGAAGTAAAGTACAAGGGTAAGACGATTGCGGAAGTCCTTGATATGACCGTAGATGAAGGCTGTGAATTTTTCGGCAACGTACCGCGCGTTCTCCATAAATTGAAATCTCTGCAGGATGTGGGCCTCGGTTATATCCGTCTCGGACAACCGGCGACAACCCTGTCCGGCGGAGAAGCGCAGCGTGTTAAATTGGCGACGGAACTGTCTAAACGTAGCACGGGCAGGACTCTTTATATCCTGGATGAACCGACGACAGGTCTGCACAGTGCCGATATTCATAAGTTGATGAATGTCTTGCAGATGCTCGTCGACGGCGGTGACACGGTTGTCGTTATCGAACACAATCTGGATGTTGTCAAGACGGCGGATTATCTGATTGACCTCGGTCCTGAAGGCGGCAACGGCGGCGGTACGGTCGTGGCTACAGGGACGCCGGAAGAAATTTGCCGGGTGAAACGGTCTTATACGGGACAATTCCTCAAGCCCGTTTTGGAGCGGACAAAGAGATTGATGAAAAAGAAGAGGTAAGGCATGGCGGTTCGTGAAGATGTACTGGAAAAAATTAAACAGTTGACAACTGAACCGGGCGTCTATCTTTGGAAGGATGAAAAAGGCCGCATTCTCTATGTCGGCAAGGCCGTCAATTTACGTAACCGCGTAAAGAGTTATGTTCGTAAAGATTCAAACCGCGCCGTTAAGGTGGCGGCTATGATGAGCCATGCCGTCCCTTGGAAACGATTGTCGTCGCGAATGAGCCGGAAGCGCTGATTCTTGAAAATACGCTCATCAAAAAGCATCATCCCCGTTACAACATCATGCTGCGTGACGATAAGACCTATCCGTATATCAAGGTGACCGTTCAGGAAGAGTATCCGCGCGTATTTATGACGCGCCGCGTACAGCGTGACGGCGCCCGTTATTTCGGCCCTTTTGCCGATGCGGGAGCCGTCCATCGCGTTCTGAAATTGGTGCAGGTTGCGCTTCATTTGCGTACTTGCCGCTCCATGAAGGTCGCCCGCCCCTGTCTGCAATATCATTTAGGACATTGTGACGCTCCCTGCATGAACTATATTTCCAAAGATGATTATCGCAGGCAGGCGGAACTTGCCGTCGATGCGCTGGAAGGCAGAAACCGGCGGCTTGTAAACGACCTGCGGAATAAAATGGAAGAGGCCGCAGCGGGCCTGGCATTTGAAAAAGCGGCGATGTACCGCGATCAGCTGGAAGCACTGGCCGCCGTTAAGGAACAGCAGGATATTGATCGAGGACCGGTGCGGGCGACTCGGATATTATCGGTTTCGCCGTAGAAGCGGGACAGACGTGCGTGCAGATCTACATGATCCGCGGCGGTAAACTCATGGGCCGGGAAATCTTCCATATCGAAAACGGTGATGATGAAACGAGCTCGTCCCTGACGGCGGCGGTCCTCGATCAATATTATGTGAACGGCGTTTTCGTGCCGAAGGAAATCGTCGTTGCCGCTGTTGAACGGAAGGAAGAGTACGAACGGCGCCTGTCTGCGCAAAAAGGAAGGAATGTATCGCTTATCGTACCCCGGCGAGGAATGAAAAAGCGCCTTCTTGAAATGGCTGAAACCAATGCCCGTGTTCTTCTCGAACAGCGGCGCCTCCAATGGCAGCATGACAAGGATAAAACGAGCGGCGCCGTTGAAGCGTTGGCACGCGTTCTCGACTTGCCCTGTCTGCCCGAACGGATGGAATGTTTCGATATTTCCCATACGCAGGGGATTGAAACGGTTGCTTCCATGGTTGTCTTTGAACACGGCAGGCCGGCAAAGTCTGAATATCGCCGTTTTAAATTAAAAACGGTACAGGGTAAGCCCGATGATTTTGCGTCTATGGCGGAAATCATGGAGCGGCGCTACAGTGAAAAAGATTGGCCCGAACCGGATCTGATTATCATTGACGGCGGGAAAGGACAGCTCCATGCGGCACTGCCCGTTATCAG
Source organism: Megasphaera geminata F0357 (assembly GCF_000239275.1). Lineage (GTDB taxonomy): Bacteria > Bacillota > Negativicutes > Veillonellales > Megasphaeraceae > Megasphaera > Megasphaera geminata. Next base: position 62,774 of record NZ_JH417587.1, read on the forward strand.
GCAGGCCGGAACGGAAGCGACGGTCATCAGCCTGGCTAAGCGTATTGAAGAAATCTTCGTCGAAGGTCGGAGCGAGTCCGTTATTCTCAGCCATCATACGCCGGAGCTGCAGCTCCTTCAGGCTATCCGCGATGAGGCTCATCGCTTCGCCATCACGTACCACCGCAAGCTGCGGGGCAAGCGCAGCCTCGTTTCCGTCCTCGATCATATTGAAGGTATCGGACCGAAGCGGCGTAAAGCCATTTGGCAGACTTTCAGAACCTTGAAGGAGATCAAGGCGGCGTCTGTAGAAGAACTGGCTTCCGTTGAAGGGATGAACAAAACGGCTGCAGAAAATGTATATTATTTTTTCCGGCTTGAAAAATCGGAAAAACAGAACAGGATAACTAGATGATGGGTATATTACTTTTAGACGGCAGTACTTTTCTTGAAAGATGAGAGGGGGGTCAAGGTGACGGATAAAAATCTGATGAAAGCTGTTGTCATTTATGAACCGGGCGGATACGGAAAGGTTGTTGTCGTCAACCCGTAGTTTGCAACCGACTGTTAAGAAAGATTTTTCCTTAACAGTCCGGAAGACGCAGAATGCACAAACCGGGGCGCTATTTGTCAACGCCTGTAGAATAGGATATAATTAACCAGTATGTGATGAAATATGTCTGTATGAAAACAAGGAAGGAGACGTGTTTTCATGTCCCCGATGATGCAAACGACACTAAATAAAACCGTAAGCTATGAAGGCATAGGCCTCCATGCGGGATTGCCCGTCCATATGACATTGCGCGCTGCGGAAGCGAATACAGGAATTCATTTTATTCGTACCGATCTGCCCGGCAGTCCGGCTATACCGGCTAATTTATCATATGTAACGAATACGATGCGGGCGACGACCCTGGAAAAGGGAGAAGCAAAAGTTTTTACGGTAGAACATCTCCTTTCCGCTTTACAGGGACTGCATATTGATAATTGTATTGTTGAAATGGATTCGGTCGAACCGCCCGTTGCCGACGGCAGCAGTGCCGATTTTGTGACCATGATCAGAAAAGCGGGCATTCGTGAACTCAACGCGAAGCGGGAAGTTTACCGTGTCAAAAAACAGCACCTCGTTCAGGAAGAGGATAAGTTTATCGCCATTTTGCCGTATGACGGATTCCGCATTACGTTTACCTCTATTAACCCGCATCCTTTATTGGGCGTGCAGTTTATTGACACGGAGATTACGGAACAGTCGTATATTGACGAGATTTCCTTTGCCCGTACCATTGCTTTTACGGAAGAGCTTGAAATGATGAAAAAACTTGGCCTCGGCAAGGGCGGTACTATTGAAAACGTAGTCGTTTATGACAACGACGCATGCCTTTCCGTCCCGCGCACGAGCGATGAACTGGTCCGTCATAAAGTGTTGGATATTATCGGTGATCTGTCTCTTATAGGCAGGCAGCTGCAAGGCCATGTCATTGCCGTCAAGTCCAGCCATAAACTGAATAATCTGTTAGCACGGCAGATTTATAAAGAAATGAATTAGGAGGAATTAAAATGATTTTGGAAGTAACGGATATTATGGAAATTTTGCCGCACCGCTATCCTATGCTTTTGGTAGATCGCATTATTGAACTGGAACCGATGAAATATGCTGTCGGCATTAAGAATGCGACTTTCAATGAAACCTTTTTTCAGGGCCACTTTCCGGGAAAACCGGTAATGCCCGGTGTTCTGCTTGCAGAAGCGATGGCTCAGGTAGGCGGTGTCGCCTTGTTATATCCTGAAGAAAACAGAGGCCTTATTCCTTTCTTTACCGGTATCGATAAACTTCGTTTCCGTCACCCCGTCAAACCAGGCGACCAGGTCGTCATGCGGGCAGATATCGTAAAAATCAAGGGGCGCATGGGTAAGGTCAAAGCACAGTGTCAAGTCGGTGAAATTGTTTGTGCTGAAGGTGAATATCTCTTCGCGTTAATGCCCGGACAGGAAAAGAAATAAAAGCGGAAAAATAAAGTATTCGGGAGTATGTTGAAGAAAACGGACGTTAACTAGGTAATAATCACAGATTAGGGAAGTTATAAAAGCTCTTTTTCTGACGATTGTACTAATAGACGTATTTTCTGAAATAGATACCGGACTCTTGTTGAGAGGAAAATGAGGAGTGAATTTAATGAGCGACGAAAGGGAGACACGTTTTGCGAGCCTCATTCACCCAACGGCAATTATAGATCCCCATGCAACTATCGGCGAAGGTGTAAAGATAGGTCCCTATGTTATTATCGGCCCGAATGTTAAAATCGGTGACGGGACTGAAATTATGTCCCATGCCGTTATTGACGGCTGGACGACAATCGGCAAGGACTGCCGTTTTTTCCCGAGCGTATCCATCGGCTCGGAACCGCAGGACTTGAAGTTTAAAGGTGAAAAGAGTTATGTCATTATCGGCGATCGTTCCGTATTCCGTGAATTCGTTACAGTCAGCCGTGCTACCGGTGAAGGCGAAGAGACTCGCATCGGCAATGATTGTCTTTTCCAGGCGTGCACGCATATTGCGCACAACTGTGTTCTCGGCAATAATATCATTATGAGTAACTGTGCCGGTCTTGCCGGCCACGTTACCGTTGAAGACCGTGTTGTTATCGGCGGCATCGCCGGTATTCACCAATTTGTAAAGGTAGGACGGAACGCCATGATCGGCGGGCTGGCGAAGGTCGTACAGGATATTCCTCCTTTCGTCATTGCCGACGGCCAGCCGGCCCGGATTATCGGGCTCAACAGCGTAGGCCTTGCGCGGGCGGGCATGTCCGAAGAAACGCGCCGTGAATTGAAGAAAGCGTTCCGGATATTGTACCGTTCGGGGCTTAATTTAGCGGAGGCCATTGAAATGATGGAACAGGACCTTAACAGTACGGAAGAAGTAGAGCATCTCCTTCGCTTCCTTCGCAATGCGGAGCGGGGCATTTGCAGAGGCGCAAAAGACTGATATATTGGAAAACGAGATTTTGTAACAGCACTCCCCGGCGAGATACGCCGGGGAGTGCTGTTTTTTATATCGTCCCTGTGTAAGACGGGAACCGGTTCAAGATGATAAGACAGTACGATGAGGAAAACTCTTATCATGTATCCTGACGATCATGGTTTTTCGGATTACCGTTGTCCATATATCGTTAACTGAACGGGCTGACAATACAATTATCATTCCTTGACAGTATATAAAATTAGAGTTATCATTCTTAATGGTAATTGAAGGAGCGGTGATTAAAATATTATCGGGCCCGGTATCTTGAAAGGAAGGATACATTACGATGAGGAAAGTGAAAATTATCACAGCGGATGTGGCGGCTAATCTGATAAAAGACAATGATACGCTTACCAGCATGGGGTTTGTTGCCTGTGCGCACCCTGAAGCATTAACGAAGGCGTTGGAGAAACGGTTTCTGGAGACAGGCAGTCCGAAGAATTTAACGTACACTTATTCGGCTTCTCAAGGCAACAGGACCGGTATAGGGGCGGAACATTTGGCGCATGAAGGCCTTTTAAAACGGCTGATTATCGGTCATTATCAGACTGTACCGGCTTTGGCGCGATTAGCCGTTGATAATAAAATTGAAGCGTACAACTTCTCTCAAGGTACTATGTGCCATATGTTCCGTGCTATGGCGGGCAGGAAAATCGGTGTGTTTACGGGCATCGGATTGCATACCTTCCTTGATCCCCGGTATGGCGGCGGCAGAATCAACGACATAGTCAACCGAAGATATTGTTAAGCTGGTAACTGTTGAAGGGCAAGAACAGCTCTTTTATCCGACATTTCCCATTGACGCGGCTTTTCTTCGCGGCTCCTATGCCGATGAAGCCGGCAATATTACGACGGAAGAAGAAGTCGCGCCTCTTGAGAATACGACGGTCGCTCAAGCAGTGCACAATAACGGCGGTATCGTCATCGTTCAGGTTAAAAAGGTGGTGGCACACGGCTCTTTAGACCCCCGCCTCGTTACAATTCCCGGTATTTATGTTGACTATGTCGTTGTTGCCGATGAAGGAGACCATGAACAGGCTTTCGGCTGTAAATTCGATCCGACTCTCTGCGGTGACAGACGCGCTCCGGAAGATACCGGTGGAGAAGCGCTTCCTCTCAGCGCCAAAAAAATCATCGGCCGTCGCGGCGCGCTTATGCTGAAAGAAGATGTTGTCGTTAACCTCGGCGGAAGTTCCCGAATATGTGGCGGCCGTAGCCGGTGAAGAAGGAATTGCCGATGACTTTACGTTGACTGTCGAAAACGGTGCTATCGGCGGTGTACCGCAAGGCGGTGCGCTGTTCGGCTCGGCCAGAAATGCCGACGCATTTGTGGCCCAAGATTATCAGTTCGACTTTTATGACGGTGCCGGTTTGGATATGGCCTTTCTGGGGCTGGCGCAATGTGATGAAAAAGGGAATATCAACGTTAGCCGTTTCGGTCCGAGGATTGCCGGCTGCGGCGGGTTTGTCCATATTTCCCAGATGACGCCGAACGTATTCTTCTGCGGTACTTTTACGAACGGCGGCTTAAAAGTCGCTGTTGAAAACGGTGAAGTAAAAATCCTTCAGGAAGGGAAGTCAAACAAATTTGTCAAATCGGTTGACCAGGTTACTTTTAACGGTGAATATGCGACAAAGATGCACAAAAATGTCTGGTATATTACGGAACGCTGCGTCTTTAAGCTGACAGATAAGGGTCTGAAACTGACGGAAGTGGCACCGGGTGTTAACGTAGAAAAAGATATTCTTGCCCATATGGATTTCAAGCCGATTGTAGAGGATTATACGACTATGGACACCCGGATTTTCAGTGAGTCGCTAATGGGATTAAAAAACAGGAATATATAATAAAAAAGGAGAGTAAGCAAATGAAACCTATGAGACTTCATCATGTCGGTATCGTACTTCCGACTTTGGAAAAAGCACATGAGTTCATGCAAAATAACGGATTGGAAATTGATTATGCCGGGTATGTGGAGGCCTATCAGGCGGACCTTATTTTCACCAAAAAAAGTGAATACGGCAGTCCTATTGAAATGATCATTCCTCATGCCGGTGTTTTGACGGAATTTAACGGCGGCCGCGGCGGTATTGCGCATATCGCCTTTGAAGTTGACGATGTTGAAGCTGTCCGCCGGGAAATGGAAGCCGACTGTCCCGGCTGTATGCTTGAAAAGAAAGCCGTACAGGGAACGGAGGATATTATTGTAAATTTTCGCCGTCCTTCCACAAACCGGGGTATTCTCGTGGAGTACGTGCAGACAACGGCTCCGATTGTCGGTAAGGATGCCGATCCTTTTGTGAAAGAAATGGGGCTTGAAAAAGGGCGACTCAAAGAATCCTGGCATCCCTTGCGGTTACACCATGTCGGTATCGTTTTGCCGACCATGGAAGCAGCTCATGATTTCATGAAAACAAACGGTCTTGAAGTCGATTATGCCGGCTTTGTGGACGCGTATCATGCCGATCTTATTTTTACAAAAAAAGGAGAATACAGCAGTCCCATTGAGTTTATCGTTCCTCGTGAAGGCGTCCTGAAAGACTTTAACGGAGGCCGCGGCGGCATCGCCCACATCGCTTTTGAAGTGGAGGACGTTGAAAGCGTTCGTCAGCTCATGGAAAAAGAAACTGAAGGCTGTATGCTTGAAAAGAAAGCCGTTCAAGGTACGGACGATATTATAGTGAACTTCCGCCGTCCCAGTACGGATGCGGGCATTCTCGTCGAATACGTGCAGACGACGGCTCCCGTTAACAGAGATAAGCCGAACCCGTTCCCGGATTTATAATACTCTCTCGGAATCTATTATCGGAAAGGAAAAGCAGCATGTACACACTAGGTATTGACGTAGGTTCGTCTTCGTCAAAAGCTGTAATCTTAGAAGACGGTAAAACTATTACGGCACAGCGGGTTGTTGAAATCGGTACAGGTTCCAGCGGCCCTGAAAAAGTTCTTGATGAAGTGTTTAAGGAAGCAAATCTTACGGTTGATGATATGGCCAATATCATTTCTACAGGGTTCGGCCGTTTCAATGTTGAATGCGCAAAAGGTGAAATCAGCGAAATCACGTGCCATGCGAAAGGCGCTCTTTTTGAAATTCCCGGCACAACGACGATTCTTGATATCGGCGGTCAGGACGTGAAGGCTATTAAACTGAACGGGCAAGGCATGGTCATGCAGTTTGCCATGAATGATAAATGCGCCGCCGGTACGGGTCGTTTTTTGGATGTAATGTCCAAGGTATTGGAAATTCCCATGTCGGAGATGGGTGACTGGTATTTCAAATCAAAGAATCCCGCGCCGGTCAGCAGTACCTGTACCGTGTTTGCCGAATCGGAAGTTATCTCCCTTCTGGCAAAGAAAATCCCCAAGGAAGATATTGTCGCAGGCGTTCATAGATCAATTGCCAGTAAGGCCAGTGCGCTTGTTCGCCGTGTAGGGGTTGACGGCACTCTTACCATGACAGGCGGCGTCGCCCGTGATCTCGGCGTGGTTGACGCGATTTCCCGGGAATTGGGCGTTGAAGTGAAAGTTGCCGCCCATCCTCAGGCCGTCGGGGCTCTCGGCGCGGCGTTGCTGGCCTATGAAAAAATCAATAGATAAAGGAGAGAATCACCATGAGTGAAGAAAAAATGTTAGACATTGAAAGCATGAGTTCCAAAGATGCTCTCGGGTATTTCCTGCCGAAAGTCGATGAAGATGCCAGACAGGCGAAAAAAGAAGGACGGCTCGTGTGTTGGTCCGCCTCTGTTGCGCCTCCGGAATTCTGTACAGCCATGGATATTGCCATGGTTTATCCGGAAACACATGCGGCAGGCATCGGTGCCCGACACGGCTCGCCGGCACTTCTTGAGGTTGCGGAAAACAAGGGCTATGACCAGGATATCTGTTCTTACTGTCGGGTTAACATGGGGTATATGGAACTCATGAAACAGCAGGCAATGACCGGTGTTACTCCGAAGACGCTGGAAGAATCCCCCGCGTCCCGTGTCCCGCTTCCGGATGTAGTCCTTACTTGCAACAATATTTGCAATACACTGCTTAAATGGTATGAAAACCATGGCAAAAGAGCTGCATGTTCCCCTGATCAATATCGACTTTCCCTTCAACCATGAATACCCTGTCTCAAAACATGCAAAACGTTATATTGTCGGTGAATTCCGGAGGCCATCCGTCAGCTTGAAGAATTGACAGGCCGCCCTTTTAACTATGACAAATTCTTTAAAGTACAGAAACAGACACAGCGATCTATTGCCGCCTGGAATAAAATTGCGACATTCTTCCGGTATAAGCCGTCGCCGCTTAACGGGTTCGACCTTTTTAACTTCATGGGTCTTGCCGTAGCGGCCCGTTCTTTGAACTATTCCGAAATTACATTCAACAAACTGGTTAAAGAATTGGAAGAAAAAGTCAGCAATCAGAAATGGGCTTTCGGCGAAAACGAAAAATCCCGTGTAACATGGGAGGGTATCGCTGTGTCTGGATCGGGTTGGGCCATACATTTAAAGAACTGAAAGGCCGCGGCTCCCTGATGACCGGTTCCGCATACCCCGGCATGTGGGACGTATCGTATGAGCCGGGAAATTTGGAATCCATGGCGGACGCGTATTCCCGTACTTATATCAACTGCTGTCTTGAACAGCGTGGCGCCGTTCTTGAACAAGTCTGCCGCGACGGCAAATGTGACGGCTTGATCATGCATCAAAACCGTTCCTGCAAGAATATGACATTGCTTAATAACGAAGGCGGTCAGCGTGTCCAGAGAAACCTCGGCATTCCCTATGTCATCTTTGACGGTGACCAGTGCGATCCCCGCAATTTCTCGGAAGCGCAGTTTGATACACGCGTAGAAGCACTTTGTGAAACGATGGAAGAACAGAAGACAAGCGAAGGAGGAAAACGGTAATGAGCAAGATTGATGAGCTTATCGGCAAATTTCAGGAAGTATCCGATCATCCGCAGAAAACGGTTTTGGCGTATAAAAAAGAAACGGGTAAGGGCCTCGTCGGCATGATGCCTTATTATGCTCCTGAGGAAATCGTGTATGCTGCGGGGTATCTGCCTGTAGGCCTCTTCGGCGCCCAGAAGCCGGAAATAGCGGCGGCGCGTACATATCTGCCGCCCTTTGCCTGTTCCCTGATGCAGGCGGATATGGAACTGCAACTGAACGGCACATATGATTGTCTGGATGCGGTTGTTTTTTCTGTACCTTGTGATACGCTCCGCTGCATGAGCCAGAAATGGCACGGTAAGGCTCCGGTCGTTGTTTTCACGCATCCGCAGAACCGTAAGATCAGAGCCGCCGTCGATTTTCTGCGTGCAGAATTCGAACACGTCCGCAGTGAATTGGAACGTATCCTGTCTGTAACGATCTCCGACCTCGCTGTCCAGGAAGCCATCAAAGTGTATAATGAGAACCGCCGGATCATGCGGGAATTTTGTGATGTGGCCGCCCGGTATCCGCAGATTTTCACACCCGTAAGACGGCATGATGTCATCAAGGCGCGTTGGTTTATGGATAAAGCCGTTCATACGGTCTGGGTCCGTGAACTCATTGATGCTGTCAAGGCCGAACCGGTCAACCCTTGGAACGGTAAGAAGATCGTTCTCTCCGGTATTATGGCTGAACCGGACGAACTTCTCGATATCTTCCGGGAATTCAACCTGGCCGTTGTCGCCGATGATCTGGCACAGGAATCCCGACAGTTCCGCACAGACGTACCGTCCGGCATTGATCCGTTGGAACAGCTTGCGCAGCAGTGGCAAAATTTCGACGGGTGCCCCTTGGCATTGAACCCTGACAAACCGCGCGGTCAGATGCTTATCGATACGGCGAAAAAATACAGTGCAGATGCTGTAGTTGTCTGTATGATGCGTTTCTGTGATCCCGAAGAATTTGACTATCCTATTTACAAAGTCGAATTTGAAGAGGCGGGTGTGCGGTATACTTCTCTTGACGTCGATCTCGAGTCCCCGTCGTTGGAACAGCTGCGTACACGCGTTCAGGCATTCTCGGAAATTCTCTAAGGGCAAGTATTGCCGCCGGGAACGGAAGCACGTAAGCCGCATACAGGCAGGACTGTCGGGGTGTTCTGACCAGTCCTGCCTGTAGAGCGATTACATATATTTCAGAACATGTATATCATGTCAGGAGGAATTAATTATGGATTTCAGATTAAC
>NZ_JH417588.1:0-47717 GCF_000239275.1 Megasphaera geminata F0357
GACCGGCCCGGCTCTTTGTCCGGATTGAAAATCCGCCCTTCCTTTAAAGTCGACGCCCCGTATTAATCGTGATATAGTATATATGTTAAAACACAGTTATATATAGGGAGGCACAAAGTCATGAAGGAATATAAACCTTATAAATCCGGCAAAGTACGTGAAGTGTACGATATCGGCGACAGCATCATCATGGTTGCGACCGATCGTATTTCCGCATTTGACCACATACTGAAAAACCGCATTACCCATAAAGGCGCGATCCTCACACAAATGTCCGCATTCTGGTTCAACTTCACCAAAGATATTCTGCCTAATCATATGCTTTCGACAGATGTCCGGGACATGCCCGAATTTTTCCGGCAGGAACGGTTCAGCGGCAACAGCATGAAATGCCGTAAATTGAACATGATCCCCTTAGAATGCATTGTCCGCGGTTACATTACCGGCAGCGGCTGGGAAAGCTACAGAGAAAACGGTACGATATGCGGGATTTCCCTGCCGGCAGGATTAAAAGAAGCGGAAAAATTGCCCGAGCCGCTTTTTACGCCGAGTACCAAAGCCGAGTTGGGTGATCATGACGAAAATGTCTCCTTTGCACAAAGCGTCGGCGCAGTGGAAAAAGCATTTCCCGGAAAAGGGCGTGAATATGCGGAAAAAGTGCGCGATTACACGCTTGCGCTGTATCGGAAGTGTGCGGACTACGCACTTTCCAGAGGCATTATCATTGCCGATACGAAGTTTGAATTCGGTATTGACGAAAAGGGCGATGTCATCTTAGGCGACGAAATGCTGACCCCCGACAGTTCCCGTTTCTGGCCGCTTGAAGGATATGCGCCCGGCCGGCCTCAGCCGTCCTATGACAAACAGTTTGTCCGCGATTGGTTATCGGCTCACAAAGACAGCGGCTATCTCCTTCCCGATGCTGTCATCGAAAAAACGATCGCCAAATACAAGGAAGCGTATGAACTTCTTACGGGCAGCCCGTTTAACCGGTAACCAAAGTCCCGGTTTAATACGGCGTTCCCTGTATTTTATTACTCGAATTCTGAAAAGGAGTGTGCATCATGACAGCAGAAAAAGGTATTCTCAATCACCTCTTTCACCTCCATGAAAACGGTACTACCGTAAAGACCGAATTTCTTGCCGGTATTACGACCTTCATGACGATGGCCTATATTCTGGCCGTCAATCCTATTATTCTGAGCGCTACGGGAATGGACAAGGGCGCAATCTTAACGGCGACGGCGTTGGCTTCCTGCCTGGGCACCGTTCTCATGGCCTTGTTTGCGAACTATCCCTTCGCCTTAGCCCCGGGCATGGGTTTAAACGCTTTCTTTGCTTATACGGTAGTCCTCCAGATGGGATATTCCTGGGAAACGGCCTTATCCGCCGTTTTCGTGGAAGGTATAATTTTTATCGTACTTTCCCTCACAAATATCCGCGAAGCCCTGTTTAATGCTATCCCGATGACGCTGAAAAAAGCCGTGTCCGCCGGTATCGGTCTTTTTATCGCCCTCATCGGCCTTTTTAACGCCCAGGTCGTCGTCGCCAACGCGGCGACAAAAATCTCACTGTTTTCCTTTAAAGAGTCACTCCGTTCCGGCAATTTCCATACAGTAGGCATCACGGTGGTCCTTTCTCTTTTAGGCGTGCTGTTTACGGCGATTCTCATGCAGCGTAAAGTTCGCGGCAATATTCTCTGGGGCATTCTCTTCACGTGGATTTTGGGCGTTATTTGCGAGTTAACCGGACTTTACGTCCCCGATCCGGCTCAGCATATGTTCAGTGTAATTCCGAATTTTTCCGCCGGCGCCGCCGCTTTTACACCGTCCAGCATGGCTCCCATATTCGGTAAAATTGACTTTACGAATATGCTGACCCTTGATTTTTTCGTCGTCATGTTTGCCTTCCTGTTCGTAGACATATTTGATACGCTGGGGACCTTGATCGGCGTTTCGTCCAAAGCCGATATGCTTGACGCGGACGGAAAGCTGCCGCGCATTAAAGGGGCCCTTATGGCCGATGCGGTAGCCACGACGGCCGGAGCCGTTATGGGAACAAGCACGGTAACGACCTTTGTCGAAAGCGCCACCGGCGTGAGTGAAGGCGGTAAGACGGGGCTTACGGCCGTCTTCGTCGCTCTCTTCTTTCTCCTTTCCCTCTTCCTCTCGCCCGTGTTCCTGGCGATACCGGCTTTTGCCACGGCGCCTGCGTTAATTATCGTGGGATTTCTCATGCTCGGCGCCATTACGGGCATCGAATTCAATGATTTAACCGAATCGATCCCCGCCTATCTGACAATTATTGCCATGCCCTTCTGCTACAGCGTGTCGGAAGGCATTTCCTTCGGCGTTATCTCCTATGTACTCATCAATCTGCTGACGGGGAAACGGGAAAAGATCAGTATTCTCATGTATGTCCTGGCCGTTCTCTTCATTTGCAAATACATCTTTATCTAAAACGGGTACATCCCTACACCGCACTGTATGTTCGGACAGTGCGGTTCTTTTTCTGTAACACCTCTGCAAACAGTTTCATTTCATACGGCTTATACGACCGCTCTACCCCGCTCATATCCTTTTTTTCAAGAACCGTTAAGAGGTCTTTTAAAATCGTTGCCTTACGGGGCGGCAGGGACGAAGGCCGGCCGTCCGCCGCGTTTAAACAGGCACGCGCTTTTTCATAGTTCCCTGCTTTCAGGGCCCGGCGCAGGTTTGTCAGCTCTATATACGACGGTTCCATATAATCCCCGTATTCCTTTAAAAAAGCGCCTAATTTTTCTTCAGTGCCGCACATAAGATAAAAATCGCATAACGAATGATACATATGCGAGAATCCGCTGACAGGCAGGCCCTCACTGCGCCGTTTTCTGTCAAGTACGGCCGCGTACGTGAAGTATTTTTCACAGGACCGTACCGGCTCGGATCGATTCGGCAAGATATTATATTTTACGGCAAAGAGAAAGAGCCGCCCCATCATATAATAAATATCCCACGGCGCTTCATAACGGTAATCACAGTCATAATACCTGCAACCGTCCTCCATGACCGTGGGAATATTTTCATATCTGCGGACGCTGTCAACAGCTCTGCAAAGCGTATAAAAGACGGTTTTCTTTACTTCCTTCGCCCGTTCCGAAAGGTAATATCCGCCCGTCAGAAGCACATATTCCTTCTGTAACGGGGTTTCATACCCGTATAACTCCAGCCCGCAGCGGCAAAGACCGTACGCGGCCCGGATATACGGCCGTTCAACCGTTTTTTTATTATTATTTCTGTTATATGCCTCCATGACTTCGCCATATATACGGTACGCTTTTTCTTTTCGTTCCAGCCGTTCCCGAACGCCTGCGGCGGCGGAAAAGACGGAAGAGCTTTTATATAGCAAATGTGCATATTCATAAAGTTCATATTCATCGGGATGATCGTTATAAAGGCGTTCGTAACAGTCAAGCGCCCTATGAAGGAGCTCTTCTTTTGTTTTCGTCCCGATTCCGGGGCTGCCGCCGTAGGCCTGCCTGTAGAGTCCGGCGAGGACGGAATACACATAACGGGACGGGGCAGTATCAGCCAGGCGCAGAAACAGCGTTTCCGCCAAAAGCCAGTATTTTTCTTTATCGTCGCCCGTTCTGAAAGCGCATAGATAGGCTTTGCCCAGACGACGGGCGGCGGTATTTTCCAGTTCTTCCGGAACGGTATCGACAGCTTCCAGCCCCGACATGACGCCGTACCAGTCAAAGGTTTCTTTATTGCTCATCTTCATTCCTCCTTTTTCTTTCACTGCTCAGTATGGCAGATAATTCTGAAAAAAGAGGAAGAAAAAAGATTAAATTCTCATTAAAAAACAAACCGCTCCGTACTCCGGATTTTCTCATTCCGGTTTACGGAGCGGTTCACTGCGGGACACATTTTTTGTCAGCCCTGTAGGCGTTAATTTCTTCGAGAAGAGCCGGTACCAGCTCTTTCTCCGGCACAGTACGCAATACCTTCCCGTGCGAGAATATGATCCCCTTACCGACGCCCCCGGCAATACCGAAATCCGCTTCCCGCGCCTCACCGGGGCCGTTGACCGCACAGCCCATGACAGCAATTTTCAAAGGTTCTTCAATTCTCTCCAGGGCCTGCTCCACTTCTCGGGCCAGATGAATCAATCCGACCCGCGTTCGGCCGCAGGTGGGGCATGATACTAACGTGGGGCCGAAATGCCGCAGGCCCAGAGAGGAAAGGATAAGGCGGCCCGTTTTAATTTCCTCCGCAGGATCATCCGTAAGCGAGACCCTGATAGTATCGCCGATTCCCCGATAAAGCAACGTACCTATACCGATAGATGATTTGACGGTGCCTTCCCGCAGCAGGCCCGCTTCCGTAACGCCCAGATGCAAAGGATACTCCACCTTATCGGCAAGGAGCGAATACGCTTCTATCATCAGAGGCACATCCGACGCTTTCAGGGACACAACGAGATCCCTGCAGTCAAGCCGTTCGCATATACGGATATGCCGCAACGCGCCTTCAACCATTCCCTCCGCCGTCGGATGCCCCTCATATGCCGCCAGTATATCTGCCGGCAGAGAGCCGCTGTTGATGCCGATACGGATAGGGATATTCTTCTTTTTTACCGCGGCGACGACGGCCGCCACCTTATCATCCGAGCCGATATTGCCGGGATTGATGCGTAATGCGTCAACCCCGCTCGCAACGGCCTGCAAAGCGAGCATATGGTCGAAATGGATATCCGCCACCAGCGGTACGGGCGATCCTTTCACCACCGCGGCAAGTCCTTTTGCCGCTTTCATATCGGGGACGGCAAAGCGAATCAGTTCGGCGCCGCAAAGGGCCAACCGCTGTGCATCGATCAGGGCCGACTCGCTGTCTGCGGGACTTATCGTCGACATCGTCTGGACCGAAACGGGAGCATCTCCTCCGATTATGAGATTGCGCACCTTAACGGCACGGGATTTTCTACGTAACATATGACCTCTTTAAAATCTGCTTATATCCTGGAGCATTGCAAAAATAAACATACCGGCTAAAATAATGACCCCTGTCATTTGAATATAATATAAAGCCTTTTGCGGCATGCGCCGCCGTGTCAGTCCTTCCAGCATGATGAGGATGATATAACCGCCGTCCAGCATCGGTATGGGAAGGAGATTCAGTATCCCCAAGTTAAGACTGAGAAAGGCCGTAAACGTAAGAAGATTGACAAAGCCGACAGACGCGGCCTGGCCGGCCAATTGAGCCACGCCTATAGGTCCCGCCAGCTCCGCCTTTTCCGTTCCCGTCACCATGCGATATAAACCGCCCAGCATCATTGAACCGAGAGCCGCCGTGCGTTCCGCCGCGCAGCCGGCGGCGGCGGCAAAGCCCTTCTGCTCCGACGTAACGACGGGAACAACGCCTAAAAGCGGACGCTTAGTCTGGCTGTCCGTTTTCGGAATAAGAGAAACCGAATTGCCGCGGCCGTCGCGTTCAAATTCAACGGTGACGACTTCCCGGCTGTGCCTGGTAACGGTATCGGGTATATCCTGCCAGGTGGTCACGGCACTGCCGCTTATGGACGTAATGCGATCACCCGCTTTCAACCCGGCGGCCGCAGCGGCGGAATCTTCCATGACCGTGCCGATAACCGGCTCTGTCGAAACGGTAGCGATACCGTTGACAAAAATAATGCCCCAGAGAAGGACAAAAGCCAGGATGAAATTCATGACGGCGCCGGCACTGATGACGAGAAGGCGCGCCAGGACCGGTTTATTCAGGAACGACCGCGCCGTAAGCTCTTCTTCTTCAGTCATACCCGGCAATTTTATTAAAGCCGCCGAGAGGTATAACGCGTAAGGAATACAGCGTTTCCCCGCGCTTACAGGCGCAAAGTTTCGGGCCGAACCCGATAGCAAATTCGTCAACTTGCATTCCCGTTAATTTTGCCGTCAGAAAATGCCCCAGCTCGTGTACAAAAACGATTATACTGAACACAAAGACAGTTGCCAGAATTGTAATACCCAAAACGCGCTCCTTTCCGAGAGGCCGTTATGCGGCGAGAACCAAATAGGCATATACAGCGGGCGCGGCGATGAGAAGACTGTCGAAACGGTCTAAAATACCGCCGTGACCGGGAATTAAAGCCCCCGAATCCTTAACCCCGCAGGTCCGTTTCAATACGGATTCAGTCAAATCTCCGAGAGGCGCGGTTATGGCCACGATTAAACCGATAATAACGCCGTGCAGAACAGAAAAGCGGAAAACGAGCGAAACGATCAAAGCTACGGCGACGGTGCCTACAAAACCGCCCAAAGCCCCTTCCAGCGTTTTCCCGGGGCTGATGGCGGGACATAATTTATTTTTACCGAAAGCGCGTCCCGCAAAATAGGCGAACGTATCGCTGGCCCATACACTGAAGAGGACGAGGAACATGAAAAATCGACCCGGATCAAGCATAACCGCAGCGAAATCGTCACGAAAATAGGAACCGATCAAACCGCTCCGCAGGGCGAACATAGCTATAAACCCCGCGCCTACATATACGGTGCCGTACAGCGCATATGCCGAATTTACCGGTCTTATTCTGCCGTACTTGAAAACTGTGCGTAAAAAAAGAAAGAAAGGCAGGAGTACCGCTAAAAGAGTAAGCCCTTTTACACTGTTAAAAGCCAGGGCGAACAGGACGGCAAGCAGCCAGACGGCAATTGTGCCGCACGGCATTTTTTCTCCTGCCGCACGGACGAGCTTTGTATATTCAATCCATCCGCCGAGCATCAGGAACGACAGTAAAGCGAAGAACAGCCAGCTTCCTTCATAAATGATAAAAACGGCGGCCCCGCCACCGACGATACCCGAGATGACACGTGTTACCAACATATATCAGTTCTCCTTACTTCAAGCCGCCGAAACGACGTTCCCGGCCTTGAAAAGACTTAATCGCCTCTATCAGCGTTTCCTTTGTGAAATCCGGCCAGCACAGGGGAGTAAACCAGAATTCGGCATATGCGTTCTGCCACAGCAAATAGTTGCTGATACGCGTATCAGCGCCGGACCGGATAAGCAGATCCACATCATTTTCGGGAGCCGTATACAAATACGAGGCAACCAGCTCCTCCGTCACGTCGGCCGCACGCAACCCGCCTGCTTCCACGGCAAGAGCGATTTGCCGTGCGGCCCGGGTAATTTCCGCCCGCCCGCCGTAATTTACAGCCACATTGAGGCTTAATCCCGTATTGGCGGCAAGATTTGCCTCCGCTTCGGCAAATATCTCCTGCAGCGGACCGGAAAGGCGGCTTCTGTCACCGATAAAACGCAACCGGACATTATTTTTCCCTAATTCAAGCAGGTTCTTTTGCAGATACGTATACATGAGATCCATAATATATGTTACTTCTTCAGCCGGACGTTTCCAATTTTCAGTAGAAAAAGCATACACGGTAAGAACCTTTACACCCAGCTCTCCGGCGGCGGCAACTATTTTTTTCAGCGTATCGGCGCCCGCCTTATGCCCGGCGCTGCGCGGCAGCCCGCGGCGCTTGGCCCAACGGCCGTTACCGTCCATAATAACGGCAACGTGACGGGGAATAGTATTTATATCCGGTTTATCGTCATGACGGTCGGCCCGGGGTTCGCCGGACACGGAAAAAAACTTGCTGAGCATACTTCAGTTCTCCTTCTTTTCAAGTACAGCCCGTACAGAATCGCTCATACCCATACTCCTGTTGACGAGAAGACGGACATTTCCGTCTTTTTCTTCAGCACGCACTACATAAAGCGCCGCAGGATCACAGGAAAAAAAACGGCTTCCCGATTCCGTATACGTGATCTTGTAAGGGATATTTTCCTTCTCTAACGAAGATTTGGCATACCGCAACGGCATGCCAAAAAAATCTCGTATATTCATTATACTTCCATAACTTCTCTTTCCTTCTTATCCTTGATCTCGTCAATAGATTTAATCTTGGCGTCCGTAATCTTCTGAATTTTCATTTGGGCTTCCTTACTGTCGTCTTCCGTAATTTCCTTTTTTTTCTCCATCTTTTTAACGGCGTCGTTATTGTCACGGCGGATATTCCGGACGGCAACTTTTGCTTCTTCCGCTTCCTTACTTACTTTCTTACTCAACTCTTTACGCCGCTCTTCCGTGAGCTGCGGAATTTCCAGGCGGATAATCGTGCCGTCATTATTAGGGTTCAGGCCCAAATCGGATTTCAGGACAGCCTTCTCGATTTCACCGAGCATGGTCCGATCCCACGGCGAAATGGTGAGCAGCCGCGGTTCGGGTGCGGAAATATTGGCAACCTGATTTACAGGTGTCGGCGTACCGTAATAATCAACCGTGACACGGTCCAGCAGCGACGTACTGGCACGGCCCGTACGGATAGACGCCAGATTACGTCTGAACGTTTCAATCGTTTTATCCGTTTTAACTTCACATTCATTTAACAAGTCTTGAATTTCCATGGCAATCACTTCCTTATCGGGAGATTTCTACGTATATGATACCTTTTTTATTCCCCTTTGTCGACTATCGTACCCACTTCCTTACCGGCTGCGGCATCAATTATATTGCCCGGAATGTCAATACTGAAAACCAGGATGGGGATGTCGTTGGTCATGCATAAGGTCGTAGCCGTCGCGTCCATGACGCCCAGTTCCTTTTTGATTACGTCGAGATAGGTAAGTTTGTCAAACTTCCTGGCACCCGAATTCAGCTTGGGGTCGCTGTCGTAGACGCCGTCAACGAATTTCTTGGCCATGAGGATGGCGTCGGCTTCAATTTCCGCCGCACGCAGGGCCGCCGTCGTATCGGTCGAAAAATAGGGATTGCCCGTACCGGCGCCGAAAATAACGACGCGACCTTTTTCCATATGGCGAATCGCCCGGCGGCGGATATACGGCTCGGCAACCTGCTGCATGGTAATGGCGGTTTGCACACGTGTGGCGACGCCGTGTTTTTCGAGCGCATCCTGAAGAGCCAGGGAATTCATGACCGTGGCCAGCATGCCCATATAATCGGCAGACACGCGATCCATGCCTTCGGCACTGCCGGAAAGGCCGCGCCAAATATTGCCGCCGCCGACAACAATAGCGACTTGAATACCGCGTTTCGTCACTTCAACGATATCATCGGCTATGCTGTCAACCGTTTTCGGATCTATGCCGTACCCCTGTTCGCCGGCCAATGCTTCACCGCTCAACTTTAAGACAATGCGTTCAAATTTTCGGTCCATCCCTGTTTCCTCCCCTGTTGCAGCCTCTTCCGCTTAGAAAATAAGAGAACACGATGGGGTGTTCTCTTATTTTTGAATATCTTATTTAGCTTGTGCCATTACTTCCGCGACGAAATCGTCATTGCGCTTTGCCAGCCCTTCGCCCAATTCATATCGGACAAAACGGCGGACATCAATCTTTTCTCCGATCTTCGCAACGGCTTCCGTAATAACCTGGCTGACCGTTTTGTCCGGATCCTTGATGAATTCCTGATCCAGTAAACAGTTTTCCTTATAATATTTTTCGATACGGCCGACGATCATCTTTTCAACGATCTTTTCGGGTTTACCTTCATTCAAAGCCTGCTGACGAAGAACTTCTTTTTCATGTTCCAGAACATCAGCCGGCACTTCGTCGCGTTTCAGGTAAGACGGTTTGGCGGCGGCAATCTGCATGGCAATATCCTTGCAAAGATCTTTGAACCCGTCAGTTTGGGCAACAAAGTCCGTTTCGCAGTTAACTTCCACCAACACGCCGATACGGCCGTTACCGTGAATATAAGAGTACACAAGGCCTTCGGCGGCGATGCGATCCGCTTTCTTGGCGGCTGCAGCCAGGCCTTTTTCACGCAAAAAATCAATAGCTTTTTCTTTATCACCGTCCGTGGCAACAAGAGCTTTTTTAGCATCCATCATGCCTGCGCCTGTAATTTCGCGCAACTCTTTTACCAAAGCAGCTGTAATTTCCATATCATAACCTCCACAAAGTCGTTTGCCGTGTATTAGCCCGCATAACCGCCTTTAACCGCTTCGCGGGCATCTTCCTGCCAATCTTCAAAATGCTCCTCAGGCCGCGTCGCCGATCTGTTCGTCATTGTTGTAATCGCCGAGTTCCGTATTGTCTTCACCGTCCATGGATTCGCCCTGACGGCCTTCGAGAACGGCGTCGGCAATTTTACCCGTCAGCAGCTTGACGGCGCGGATAGCGTCATCATTTGCCGGGATGGGATATTCAATCATATCGGGATCGCAGTTCGTGTCAACGGTTGCAATAATGGGGATATGCAGCTTGCGGGCTTCCGCAACGGCGATTTCTTCTTTCTTCGGGTCAATGATAAAGAGAGCGTCGGGCACCTTTTTCATTTCTTTGATACCGCCCAGGTATTTCCGAAGTTTTTCCATTTCGTGCCTGAGGAGCGTAACTTCTTTTTTCGGCAGGACGTCAAATACGCCGTCTTCAGCTTGTTTTTCCAACGCTTTCAAACGTCTTACACGCTTTTCAATCGTCTGGAAGTTTGTAAGCATACCGCCGAGCCAACGTTCGTTGACAAAAAACATACCGCAGCGTTCAGCTTCATTTTTAATGCATTCCTGGGCCTGCTTTTTTGTGCCCACGAAGAGGATCTTGCCGCCTTCAGCCGCAAGGTCGCGAGCGAAATTATAAGCTTCATCCATCTTCTTTACGGTCTTCTGCAAATCGATAATGTAGATGCCGTTACGTTCCGTAAAGATAAAACGAGCCATCTTGGGATTCCAGCGACGGGTCTGATGCCCGAAATGAACGCCCGCTTCCAGTAATTGTTTCATAGATACTACTGCCATAATGTAATTCCTCCTGTTTTTCCTCCGCCCGCTCATCGCCTGCGGCTACCGTAAAACGGCACAGTGGCAGGCTCCGCGGTGCGTGCGTATTTAAACCTTATTGATTATATCACAGAACATATCCTGTCGCAAGACCGGACAGGGGATTCCCACAACCCGGAGCCCGCGAAAAAAAGAAGAGCCGCTACGGCTCTTCTTCTCAATCCAGTATATATACCGGTACGGTCCGGCGGCCGAAAGCCATACAGGCATCGTAATTTGTCATGCAGAGATCTATGCGGTTCCCGAGAATATCGCCGCCCGTGTCCTCCGCAACGGCGACCCCGTACCCCGGGATGAAGACTCTCGTTCCCAGCGGAATGACGCGCGGATCGACGGCAATTTCCCCGTAGCGGGCGAGCGTACCCGTGTATGTGATGCCCTCACCGTTTCCGTCGGTAGGCAAATACGCCGTCGCAACCATGGTAAGTACTTTTTTATACTTCGAAATATCGCCGGTACTGATTTCTATCGTTTCCTGCGTACCGACCTTACGGACAAGGGGTTTCATCTCGGAAATGAGTTCCGTTTTTACGTGTTCTTTGCCGACAACCTGTCCGTCCAGGCTGATAATGGTATTGGTAACTTTCTTTCTGCCGTTTTCCCCTTCCTGAACGATCCGTTCTTCCCCCTGACCGACAGTTTCATCGGGTATGCTTTCAATGACAAACTGCACGACGTCATCTTCCGTAACCGTTTTACGGGAAAGGTTGCCGATACGCACGGTCATATCACTGACAACCGGCGCATCGGGATTGCCGTAAGGTCTGTAGTTTTCACGGTCAAACCCGTATTGAGCCGCAACTTCCGCCACCGTCTTCTTACCCGACTCCACAGTGCGTACCTGCCCTTTATAGTCGAGCTTTACGGGAACGGCCCTGCGGACAGTCGCAACCGTCCCGTCCGTAAGTTCCGGTGTCGATAAATACAGTTCATCCTTTGATGACGGAGTAATGCCGAGTTCCCTCGCCAATGCGTCTTTATTTAATGAGCGCGTATATAATTCACGGCTGCCGCCGTACCGCACGACAGTAATATTTTTCCCTTTGTCCGCGAATCCCGTAAGGGACACCAAAATCAGCAGGGCCGTCAAAAGGGCATAGGTGCGTGTAACCGCTCCCTTCCATTTCCTCATACAATCCCTCCAACTTTGCCCTATTGTAGCAAAGGAGGCACGGACTGTCAATTTTCGGTCTCTACAGGCCCCTCTCTCGTTTCCGCTTCCTTTTGGAACGCGGCCTGCGCATCAATCGCCCCGTCCGTCGTTAAAGCGTCGAGCAGCGTATACGTGCCGTCGCTGTTCATGACATGGCCGTTCACATTGTCTTCATAATTAAGACGCAGGATCTCTTTTATCCGTTCTTTATGCGGGCCGTATTCAATCGGCACGAGAAGTTCGATACGTTCATTCAAATTGCGGGGCATCCAGTCGGCCGACGAGAGGAAGACGTCTTCCTCCCCGTTATTATAAAAGTAAAAGAGACGGCTGTGTTCAAGAAATCTGCCGACAATACTGTGAACGGTGATATTTTCGCTGACCCCCGCAAGACCGGGACGGAGAACGCAGATGCCGCGGATGATAAGACGGATGACAACGCCGGCCTGCGACGCCTCATAGAGACGGTTAATGACCTTTTTATCAACGAGGGAATTCATTTTGGCCACAATAAGGCCCTTCTTTCCTTCTCCAACCCACTTGATTTCCCTGTCGATCGCTTCATAAAGCCGTTCACGCAAATCAAAGGGAGCGACGCCCAGTTTATGCCACTGCGGCGCGTCGGAGTAACCGGAAAGGACATTGAAGAAAGCGGACGCGTCCATACCCATGAGAGGATCGCACGTGAAAATTGACAGTCCGTGTAAATGCGGGCCGTCTTCCCGTTATAGTTGCCCGTCGCCAGGTGAAGATAACGGCGGATGCCGTCCTTTTCCCGCCGGACCACCAGGGTGATTTTGGAATGCGTCTTCAGCCCGACTATGCCGTAAATAACGTGACAGCCCGCTTCTTCCAGACGGCGGGCCATATTAATGTTGTTTTCTTCATCAAAACGGGCCTTGACTTCCATAAGGACCGTCACCTGTTTACCGTTTCTCGCGGCATCGGCGAGGGCGGCGATAATAGCCGATTTGGCACTGACCCTGTAAAGAGTCTGCTTAATGGCCAGAACCTGCGGATCTTTTGCGGCCATACAGATAAACGCGTCAACGGCCGCAAAAGTTTCATAAGGGTGATGCATCATTATATTCTGCGTACGAATACTGTCCCATATACTTTGCCCGCTAAAGGGCAACAAGTCTTTAACCGGCTGCGGTACGGCGGCAGGATAGTGCAGCTCCTCGAAACCGGCAAGTCCCGTAAGCGCGAAAAAAGCTTTTAAGTCCAACGGGCCGGGAATGGAATACACATCGCCTTCATGCAACCGTAATACGGACTTTAAAAAATGCTTAATCGTGCGGCTGGCGTGCGAAGAAACTTCCAAGCGCACGGCAGCGCCTTTACGGCGTTTCTTCAACGATTTTTTTATTTCCGTCAAAAGGTCTTCCGCTTCATTGTTGATTTCCAAATCGGCATCTCTCGTTATGCGGAAGGCTACCGTCTCAAGGATTTCACAGCCTCTGAAAAAGATACCGGCATAGGCGCTCAGCACATCTTCCAGAAGGACGAATTTATGCGTCCGTCCTTCCGGCGGAAGGGCGATGATCCGTTTCGATACGCCCGTAGGCACGGGAAATACGGCCGCCTTTACACCGGTACCGTCGTTCTTACGCCGCAAGAGAACTGCCAGATTAAGTGACAGGCTTGTTAAAAACGGCACGGGATGGCTCGCATCAACGGCCAAAGGGGTGACCACAGGATACACTTCCCGTTCCACGTAATCGTCGAGCCATGTCCGTTCGCCGTCATTCAGCTCATCTACGGACGCAAGGACAATGCCTTTTTCTTTTAATCCGTCCTTGATCTTTTCGAAAAACTCATATTGTTCGCTTACCTGTCTGTGAACCATCTCTTCAATGGCATCGAATTGTTCCGTCGGCGACATGCCGGCCATATCAATATGTTTTATACCGCTTTCAATAAGATGTTTTACGCCGGCCATGCGAATCATGAAAAATTCATCCAGGTTGGAAGCGCTGATGGCCAGGAAATTCAGCTTTTCAAGAAGCGGGTTCTTGTCATCATCCGCTTCATGTAAAACGCGTTCGTTAAAATTTACCCACGTACATTCCCGATTGAGGAAATTCGTTCCTTTTGTCAGCATCATAGGGGCTCACTTTCCTTTCCGCCGCAATATAAAACGGCTCCCGGCAATACATATGCTTATATACAGTATAATACAGTATGAGCCTTTTTTCATGTGTCTTATGCCTGTTCACGGAGCGGATCGCGGGAACACGGTCACTGCAGAAGGTCATAAACTGAGTCTTTATCTTTTTGCCATTTATTTGTACAATAAAAGTGCTTCTACTACATTTCGGAAACGAGGTACTGATGGAACAATTAGCCATTATCGACATGGGCTCCAACTCAATCCGTTTCGTTGTAGCCCAAATCAAAGACAACGGCGCGTTCTCCTTTGTCTATCAGGATAAAGAGACGATTCGGCGCCGACAGGGGCTTAACGTGACGGGCGCACTCACGGAAGAAGGCATGGAAAAGGCATTGAAGAGCCTGCGCGTATACAAGCATTTAATGGATATAAAGGGGATCCGTAAATGCCTTGCCGTAGCGACGGCGGCCGTACGCAATGCTTCCAACGGGATGCGGTTTCTGGAACGCATTAAAGCGGAAACGGGGATCGACATGGAAATCATCCCCGGTGAACGTGAAGCTTACCTCGGCTATTTAGGGGCCATTAATACGATAGACATAAAGGACTGCCTTATTTTTGACCTTGGCGGCGCCAGTGTGGAAATGACGCTCGTAAAAAACAGGGAAATCATCCACTCCGTCTCCGTCCCTGTCGGCGCCGTCACGATTACGGAAAAATTCGACATGTCCCGCAGCGTAAGCGGGGAAACGGTAACGGCATGTCTCAAATATCTGCGCAAAACCTTAGGGGAAGTCAAATGGCTGTGCGACGCTGACCTGCCGCTCGTCGGAATCGGCGGCACGGCGCGTAATTTTGCAAAAATGGATCAGCGGGCACATAATTATGAATTGCCGACTATTCACAATTATATTCTCAGCGAACCGCATTTTGAAGAAATATTTACCCTGGTATCCTCCCGCAGCAGCGGCAATCGCAAAAAAATTCCCGGCCTTTCAAGTGAACGGGCCGATGTTATCGTTGCCGGCGGGGCCGTTATCAAAACGATTTTCGAGCTTTCGGGCAGCAGTGAACTCATTGTCAGCGGGTGCGGGCTCAGGGAAGGCCTGCTTTATGAATATTATGCCAGCTACTATCACATGAAGAGCCCCCGCTTTGACAGGATTCTCGAATTCAGCGTTAACAATTACCTGAATAACCTGGATAATTTCAATCGACCTCATGCAGAACAGGTTGCCAAAGTCGCGGCTATGCTCTTTGACGGCTTGCACCCGCTTCACGGCTTGGGCGACAGAGTGCGTGTACTGCTCATTACGGCCGCACTTCTCCACGATGTGGGGAAACGCGTCAATTTTTACAACCATGCACGGCATTCCGCCTTTATTATCGGCCATGCTCCCCTCTACGGCATGACCCAGCCGGAGCAAATGACGGCCGCCTTTATTGCCGGCTTCCA
The DNA here is from genome assembly GCF_000239275.1 of Megasphaera geminata F0357. Taxonomy (GTDB): domain Bacteria; phylum Bacillota; class Negativicutes; order Veillonellales; family Megasphaeraceae; genus Megasphaera; species Megasphaera geminata. The sequence goes on from NZ_JH417588.1 coordinate 15,560, forward strand.
TCACGGCATCAGCCGCAAAATTCAGCGTGCCTACAGGTATGCGAATATACCGACGGAAGAAGACTGGGCGATTATACGGAAAATGTCCGTTCTCCTCGCCTTGGCCGAAGCCTCGGACCATTCATACGAAAATATAGTGGAAAATATTGATGTCAAAATAGACGACAATGCCGTCGTTATCCTCTTAAAAGCCAAAAACGGCGTTCCTTATGAAAGCGCCGACTACGCAATGCAGCAGTACACGAAATCGTTCAAAAAAGAATTCGGCCTGCCTCTCGTACTGATCTGGCAGACGTAAATAACGGGGAATCACTGCGTTCTTATATCCCCTCTCTCCTTTTTCGCCCGCACGAACTCCGCCGCCAGCGATCCGGCGCCTGTCCCGTCCAGGGGGATCAGGGACGTAAAGGAGGTCGTCATATACAGAAGCAGAAGGGGGATCAGGCTCATATTGCACCACATATCAAGAAAACGCGTCCCCTTATGTTTTTCCCTCAGGAAAATATATTGATAGGTAAGAACATACAGGAAAAGATAACTGCCGACTGTAAAAATAATGAAGAAGAACGCGCCTGCCGCATCTTCCGCGACGTCCGAAAAGAAAAGAGCGTATTCAAATCCCAAAAATCCGGCAATGACGATAATGACGGACAAAAGGACGGGCATGACCGCGGCATACACGGCGTACCGCCACTCCCGCGCCACCTGCTTGATATATACTCTGTTTTTTACCGTTGACACCCCTATAAGGAAAAGCCAAAAAACAGCGATATAGATACGTCCGTCTCCCAATTCCGGAGCGAGCGAGACGGCATAAATTATCCATGAGACAAACGCGCCGATAAATGTTTTCAGAAAGAGCCGGAAAACCCGCCCCGTCATGAGTATATATACAAATATGCCTAATTCGAAAATGGAAACGGCCGCGCTCAGAACGGTACAGACGAGGCCGGCTCCCGCCGCGACAAGCGTGACGGTTCCCTCATTCTGCACGGTGCCGTAAGCGTCGACAACGGTTTCACTGAATGTCAGTAATACGGAAATGTACAGTAAAAAGATATAGGCGCCGTACTTTTTCGTTTCCGTCGGTAAGTACCGTTCTATCAAAGACCGTACAGGAAATCCTGACGGGGCCGTGTCATTTTTACTGATTATCGCGCCGCAGCGGGAACAAAAGGAATCACTGTCCCGGACAGGCTGGCCGCAATGCCGGCAGTACATGGGCAGGCCTCCTTTCCACAGTTTACCTATATAATACGTTAGTCCCCGCAAATATACAAGAGACGGGAATACGTATCATATTCCCGTCTCCCGTTACAGGCGGTCATTCTCCCGACAGCATCAGCGAATGGACACATCTTCACCGGCCAGGATTTTCTTCATGGTTCTGGCCGGACACATTTTACCGCACATCGTACACGTCCCCTCACATTCAGGCGTGCTCGATTCGTAATACTCGCGCGCTTTTACCGGGTCAACAGCCAGGGAAATCATCGTTTCGAAGTCCACGTCGACACGGGCTTTGCTCATGGCATCGTCCCAGGCCTGAGCCCCGGGTATACCCTTGGCGAGATCGGCTGCATGAGCCGCAATGCGCGCCGCAATAATCCCTTCCCTGACATCGTTGACATCGGGAAGGCGCAAATGTTCCGCCGGTGTTACATAACACAGGAAATCGGCGCCGCATGAACCTGCGACGGCACCGCCGATGGCACTTGTAATATGATCATAACCGGGGGCTATATCCGTAACGAGAGGGCCCAGCACATAGAAAGGCGCATTATGACAGAGGCGCTTCTCCAATTTCATATTAGCCGCAATTTCAGTTAAGACCATATGGCCCGGTCCTTCAATCATAACCTGGACATTCCGTTCCCACGCACGCCTGGTCAATTCGCCGAGCGTAATAAGCTCTTCTATCTGCGCGGCGTCCGTCGCGTCGTGAGTACACCCGGGCCGGCAGGCGTCGCCGAGACTCAAGGTTACGTCATAGGTCTCACAAATATCAAGAAGGCGTTCGTAATGTTCATAAAAAGGATTTTCCCGATCGTTCATTTCCATCCAGGCAAAGAGAAGCGAACCGCCGCGGGAAACGATGTTTGTCAAACGGGGATTGGCTTTAATCCGCTCCGCCGTCTTCCTGTTCATGCCGCAGTGAATCGTCATAAAATCAACGCCGTCCGCGGCGTGCTGCTCAACGACGCTGAAAAATTCTTCGACAGAAATATCCTTTAAATCTTTTTCCACCATCCCCACCGCATCATACATGGGCACGGTCCCGATCATAGCTGTCGACATGCCGACAAGACGCCGCCTGAATTCGCGGGTCTTGCCGAAATTACTGAGGTCCATGATGGCTTCCGCTTTCATGGAAATAGCGTTCTGCACCTTTTGCAGCTCTTCTTCGTAATTGTTCTGATCCTTCGAAACGCCCAAATTCACATTGATCTTCGTGCGGCATTTCATGCCTACGGCTTCCGGCGAGAGCGCGGTGTGAACCTTGTTGGCGGGAATAACGACTTTGCCTTCCGCCATCAGGGCCGTCAATTCTTTCACCTCCATTTGTTCTTTTGCCGCAACGATTTTCATTTGTTCGGTAACAATCCCCTTGCGTGCTGCATCCATTTGTGTTGTATACGCTGTCATCTTTACATCCTCCTCATGCTAAAAGCGGCTTACCCGTGCAGGTAAGCCGCTCTTTCACAAAGAAGTCCTGTTAAGCTTCCCTACGGTAGGATTATCTACATCAGGTAAAAGGGTCAAAGTGTCTTTTCTCAGCCGTTTACGGCTCCCCTAGCTTTTATTATTATTTTGTTCAGTATATCACATTATTCGTTTCAGAGCAATACTACGCCCGCTTATGAGCCGCCAGCCAGTTAACCGCGATCTGCGCGAATACGGCCGCCCCTCCGGTAAGCACGCCTTCATCGGAGGTAAAGTGATTGCTGTGATTGGAGTAAACCGTCCCCTCGGCTTCGTTATAATTGCCGATAAAGAAATACGCGCCCGGCTTTTTTTCCTGGAAATAAGAAAAATCTTCGCTGCCCATATTCTTTTCACATTCAAAGTACGCTCCGTCACCGAGCACCTGTGCGACCGCTTTGCCGATAAAAGCGGTTGCATCGTCGTCATTGATGGTCGCCGGAACGATGCGCTCATACTGAAGCGTCGCCGAACCGCCGTAGGCGGCCGCGGTATTCTCCGCAATAGAGCGGATAGAGTCCTTTACTTTCTTACTGATTTCCGAATTGAAATGACGTACGGTGCCTTCAATATGGGCTTCCCCGCCGACAATATTCCAGCGGTCGCCGGCATTGACGGTGCCGACTGTAACGACAACCGAATCAAGCGGGCTGATTTGGCGGGCGACGATGGCCTGAATATTCATTACCGTCGCCGCCGCGATGCAGACGGCGTCCACCCCCAGCTGAGGCTGGGAACCGTGTGACTGCTTTCCGCTGATATCAATGGTAAATTTTTCCGTAGCCGCCATGATCTCACCCTTACGCGAGCCGACGGTTCCGGACGGGAAGGTGCACCACAGGTGAGCGCCGAAGATAGCCCCCGTCTTTTCGAACCAGTCGCCGAATTCCATCATGTACGGGGCACCCGTACCGACTTCTTCACCGGGCTGAAAAACCAGATATATCGTGCCGCTCAGCACATCCTTTACAGACTATATCATCTTGGCGGCGCCAAGCAGCATGGCCATATGATTATCATGGCCGCAGGCATGCATGACGCCTTTATTTTCGGAAGCAAACTCCAGACCCGTATCTTCAAGCACGGGCAAGGCGTCGATATCGGCACGGAGCGCCACCGCGGGACCGAGCTTACCGCCGCTGATGACACCGACAAGGCCCGTATTCCGGGCCGGATTAATCGTGAAGGGAATACCCATTTCCGCCAGTTTTTCACCGATAAGGGCCGTTGTTTTCTGTTCGGCAAAACTGAGTTCCGGCATTCTGTGAAGTTCCCGGCGCACAGAGATGATATAGTCTGTATAATCGTTCATTATATCTTTGAAATTCATACCGTTTCCCTCCTAAAATTTACGGTTGCAGGAGCGGGATAAAGAGCGATGCGATAATAACGGAAGTGATCGTGACCGTTACAAACCCGCCGACGATCATCTGCGGCAGCATGGCATTCATTAAAAACTTCTTTTCTTCCGCCGTTTCCGCCAGCGCCGTCGTACATTCATCGGTTAACACGTAGTTCGGCGGGAAGCCGTAGAGGGCCGTCAAGCTGGCTGCAATAGCCATGTACGAGCTGATTTTCAAGAATTTGGATACTACATAGGAAAAAAGGACCATGCCGATGACGCCGACGATAATGATCAGCACCATAGGTCCGAGAATCCCTGCCAGCAGTGTCGGCGAAGCGCTGTTTAAACCGTTAAAGATAAAAATCATGACAATAAACATAATAAAATTAAAACAACCGTTCTGCACGAGAATGTTCGAACGCAGGAAGCCCAGCTCCGTGGCGATAATACCGAAAACAACGGCGAGTACGGCCGGATTAACGGCATAGGCGCCCATGAACGACTTGGTCCAGTTGCCGACGACAATGCAAAGCGTGGCAATAAGGCAAATGGTAGCCAGTGAATACGTAACGGAATAATATTTATCCGGAATCCGGGGGAACGGCTTTTTCTTAAGTGTCCCGCCCGTTTCCGCCATTTTGCCGTTAGCTTCATCCACGGTACCGCTGTCCGCAGTGTCCGTCATCTCCCCGTTCCGATAGGCCTTAAGAAGGCGATTGCCTTCTTTTTTCAGCATAACGGCGGTTAACGGGTATCCCGCAAATCCCTGGCAGACATACATGCAGATAGCCAGAACCGCTACCTTTTCAAGCCCCAGTTCCTGCGCGGCGGCCTGCATCATAGTGGCGGCAACGATACCGCCCGTCAAAGGCGGCAGGCCGGCAATGATATAATTGAAATCAATGACATCCGTAAAACCGAGAACCAAACAAAAAATAATCATACCGGCAAGCCCGGCCAGACAACCGATGATAATTTTCCATTGTTTGCCCAATTCTTTCAGGCTGATGGCCGTCCCCATATGCACGATGACCATCATAATGGCGATAATGCCGCCCAGAGGGGCGCCCAGCCCGCCTATTTTGACGACGTCTTTCGGTAAAAATGTCCAATAGCCGACGAGGAACAAGACGGCGATAACAAAAACCGACGGCACCCACGCTTTTGTGTAAGTCCCCACGAATTCACCGACAGCGTACAGCGCGCACAGGATGAAGAGGGCGAACACGGGGGTTGCCGTTAGAAAAGCTTGAAATTCCTGCATAAATAATTCTCTCCTTTACAAAAGTGTTGTTATATAAAAACGGCAGCCCCGTTTTTCGCAGAGACTGCCGTTATAACCCGACCTTATTTATGCGTCAGGTATTCCACCCGTTTAACAATCTTTCCGCCTCTTATATATACTCGCGGCACACGGCGGCTGATATTGCATGTCAGCTCGTAAACGATGGTGTGCATTTTTTCGGCAAGTTCGCTCAACGGGATAACCGCGCCGTCCTGCTCACCGAAGAGAACGACTTCGTCCCCGACTTTCGCATCGGGAATATGCGTGACATCGACCATACACTGATCCATGCAGATATTGCCTACCTGAGGCGCCCTCTTGCCGTGGATCAATACATCCGTATTGCGCGAAAGGATACGCGCATAGCCGTCAGCATAACCGACGGGCAATGTTGCTATTTTCGTCGGCTTTTCCGCCTTAAAGTGGCGGCCGTATCCGACCGTATCGCCCTCATATATGGTTTTAATATGACTGATACAGCAATGGAAACTCATAACCGGTTTGATTTTATCCGGATCGACAAGCACTTCATCGGATACATCATAGCCGTACTGAATAATGCCGGGGCGAATCATATCCCGATGAAAATCGGGCAATTCAAGTGTTCCCGCGCTGTTACAGCAATGGCAAACATTAAAGGTGACACCGGCCTTTTTCAGGGCATCAACAAAATCGGCAAAGCGTTTGTACTGTTCATTGGCCCATGTCTTATCCTTAATATCTGCTTCACTGAAGTGAGTGAAAATGCCTTCCATAACGACATTCGGCAGCGCCGCGATTTCCTTCACCTCGCCTACCGCGCCGGGCGACGGTACATAGCCGATGCGTCCCATCCCCGTATCGACGGCAATATGGAATTTCACCTTTTTGCCCAGTTCAACGGCTTTATCGGAAAAAGCTTTCGCATCCCTATACGTAAAAACGGCGGCATCAATATCGTTGGAAATCAACTCTTCCGCCCGTTCACCGGCCGTGTGCCCCAGGATGAGAACAGGCACATCTATTCCGGCACGCCGCAGTTCTACGCCTTCATCCATGCTGGAAACAGCCAACCGATCGGCACCGTTTTCCAAAAAAACCTCAGCCATCGTCACCGCGCCGTGACCATAGGCATCGGCTTTGACGACAGCCGTAATGAGCCGATCCGGGCCGGTAATCTTACGAATTTCCTGCATGTTGCGCGCCGCTCTGTCCAGATCGATTTCTACCCAGACAGGCCGTCGCGTATATTGTTCCGTCACTTCCGCCGTCGTGAGCTGAGTCATTTCCATCATCCTCTCTTTACTTTTACGACCGGGTATCCCATGCGCCGTATTAAAGAAATAAAAATATCTCCATTCACGTTAAATTATAAAGCAATATGCGTACAGTGTAAATAATAAAAAATAATTATGCCCCCGTTTACCGCTATATGTAAACCGGCGCAGACGGAACAGCGCCGACCATTCACGGAGTTTTTTTCCGGGTAACGGGAAACTTACCCTTGCCGACAGTGTCTTTTCCTATACCATGTTGCCACTATAAGCATAACAAAAATGACGAACACTGCAAATACTATATTAAAAATCTTGACATATCCCGTAAAACCGGCCCGGATCCCTAATAAAACAATACCCAGGCAGGTCCCCAGATCCATCATATTATAAAAGGTCGCACTCGCCCCGTTCCGCCGCTCGGCAGATACGAGCGTGAAAATCCAGGTCATGAGGGACGGCATGAGAAGGCCGGCGCCGAGCCCGTAAAAGACGGAAGCACCAAGCAGCACAGGCAGATTCTGCGCTTCAATCACTATATACAAGGCGGCGGCATAAAGCACGGCACCGGGCAAAATAACAAAAAACGGTCCCCGCCTGTCGTACAGTTTTCCCCCGATCAATCTGGAAAGAAAGGTAAAGGCGGTGCCGATAACAAAAAACATGCCGCTGCCTTCTATTCCCAATTCCAAAGCCGTCAGCGGCAGATATGTATTAACGCTGCCGAAGCCGAAACCGAAGATCACGGAGTATAGAGCCACAATTCCCGTTCCCGGCTCAACAACCCGTTCCCGCAGCGGTATATGCGGGTTCCCCGAGCAAACGTTTCGTTCGGGAGGACAACAGCCGCGCAGACACGCCCGGAAAAGCACAATGGATAAGATGATAAACGCCGTCGACAACCCGAAAAGGGCAAACGCCCCGACGCTTGTCAAAACGGCCACGCCCACAGCCGCCGCCGTACCCATGGAAATGGTATTGCCGAGGCCGAAATACCCCAACCCTTCGCCCCGGTGTGCGGGAGGCACTATTTCAACAGCCAGAGCGGCGGCAAAGGTGGTGCTCAGGCCGAAGCCGAACCCGTGAAGAATGCGCGCGGCCAACAAGGCATGAAATTCGGGAAACAAGACATATCCCGTTGTCGCCGCTACAGAACAGAACAGACCTCCGAAAAAACAAAGCCGTCTGCCCCAGCGTCTGACCAGTTCATCCGTAAAAAATCGCACAAAAATAGCGGAAACGGCGAAAATACCCGTTATAATCCCGATCTCGCCGCCCGATGCGCCGAGCGACGCGGCATACATAGCCATCGTCGGGACAAGACTGTGAAAATTGGCGAAGAGAAGACCGTTAGCCGCCGTCATCAAAATGAAATTACGGGTCCATAAAGAAGAACTTTCAGCCATCATTCCACCTCATTGAGAAAATCATATTACAGTAATTATAAGGGTAAACGGCCTGCAGCGCAAAGGCAGGACAGTCGTAACGATTATGCTTGGACCAGCGTCCTGAGCTCACCTTCCATTCGCTTGACGATCTCGTGCCATGAATGACTCTCCACTTCCTTTCTCACTTCCGGCGGCATGGATTTTCCGGCGGCCCATTGTTCGAATTGACGCAATACGGCCTCTGTCAACCGGTCTATATAAGCCGGTATATCTTCTTCAACGGGCTTATCCACCTCATAAAGCCGCGGTAATCCGACATATTCAATGAAGCCGGAAGCATTGACAACCGGTCCGAGCAGCTCCATGAGACCCGCGATTTCAGTTGTAATGACAGGTAAATTGCAGGCCATGGCTTCAACCGCCGTAAGAGCGATGCCTTCGTAGTAAGAAGGCAGCACATAAAAATCGGCCTGGCGCAAAAGAGCCGCCAATTCGGGCTGGAGCATAGCCGGCCGAAAAGCCAGATTCGGACAATATCCCGACAGACGTTTCAGTTCATCGATCTGCTCCGCCGTCCCGTTGCCGATGTATAAAAGCCGTGCAGGCTCCGTCCGATGACGCCGCGAAAATTCTTTTTGCGCTCCCGCAAAGGCCTGAACGAATTCAAAGATCCCCTTTGAACGGGAAATTTTTCCGGCATAGACAACAAGCGGAGCCTTTTTAATCAAGCGTTCCCGTTTTTCCGGCCCGGGTTTTTCGGCAAAAAAAACGGAATCCTTAAAGCCGCCGCCCATAATTTTTATTCGCTTTGCAGGTATGCCGAAGAGTTCGGCAATACATTTTTTATCATTTTTGCCGAGCGCCCAGTAGGCCTCCAATTCCGCCGCCGCAGATACATACTGCCTGAAACGCTCATGTTTTTTCAGCTGCCGCAGGTCCGTGCCGTGGCTTACGCCGATAACGGGAGTATCCGGAAACACGTCCCGCACGACGGCCGTCATAATAAAAAGATGATGCGAAATAACGACATCCGGCTGAAAGATTCTTTTCGCCTCTTCCAGACGACGGCGGAACGCGGTACGATAGACAGTTATCCGCTCATCCGTCATTTCACTGTAGACTGTCGAAGGATAAGGCATTTCGTCACTCATTCCGGGAACGGGAAACGGCAGGCTATCCGTATTAAACTGTACGGGAAACGCCATTGAACAGGCCGGCGCCGGCGCAAACGGTTCCTGTACCCCGTAGAGAGCGGCATTTTCATGCCCGAACTGCCGCATGTAAGCAATGACGGTATCGTAGTAAACGCCGCTGCCCGTCTTCATCGGCAATTGGGACAGACAATGTAAAATTCTCATAAAACACCTCATAAACTGAATTTTTACCATTATAACACAACGGCGTTTTCCGGTCAGACTTTTATCAACAGGAACGATACTTGCTTCTTCCCTGTCGGCGGAACGGTTTAAAATCTTGCTACTCCCTGCAAAACCTTATATAATAAGTAGTACTTGCATACTTTCAGAACAGACTGACGAGGTGTCCCATGTCCTTAATTGAAGAAGTAAATAAACGGCGAACCTTTGCCATTATATCGCATCCCGACGCGGGAAAAACCACTTTGACCGAAAAGCTCCTCCTTTACGGCGGCGCTATCCATCTGGCAGGTTCCGTAAAAGCGCGAAAAACGGCTAAACACGCGGTTTCGGACTGGATGGAAATTGAAAAACAGCGCGGCATTTCCGTAACCAGCTCCGTTTTGCAGTTTGATTATGAAGGCCGCCGTATCAATATCCTCGACACGCCGGGCCATCAGGATTTCAGTGAAGACACGTACCGCACGCTCATGGCCGCCGACAGTGCCGTCATGCTTATCGACGTCGCCAAGGGGGTTGAAGAACAGACGAAGAAGCTGTTTAAAGTCTGTCGTGAACGAGGCATCCCCATCTTTACTTTCATCAACAAAATCGACCGCTTCGGCCGCAATCCGTTCGATTTAATGGACGAAATCGAAACTGTCCTCGGCATTCATGCGTATCCCATGAATTGGCCCCTCGGCGTTAACGGCAGTTACGAAGGCATTTACGATCGCACGACGTCATCTATAGAACTTTTTGCCAAAGACACGAATCACGGGCAGCGTAAATTATCCTCCACCAAGGGTTCCGCCGCCGATCCCGCATTTAAAGAACTGCTGTCGGAAGAGGTCCATCGCTCTCTTATCGACGACATTGAACTGCTGGACGCGGCAGGCGACGAATTTTCTATGGAAAAAATAAAGAACGGCACGCTCACGCCTATGTTCTTCGGTTCCGCCATGACAAACTTCGGCGTAAAACCGTTTTTGGAAAAGTTCCTCGAACTGGCCCCGCAGCCGCAGCCGCGGCAGGCAAAAGAAAGAACGGTCGAGCCGACGGACGAACAGTTCACATCGTTTATCTTTAAAATCCAGGCCAACATGAACCCTCAGCATCATGACCGTATCGTCTTTATGCGCATCTGCTCCGGTACATTCGAAAAAGGTATGACCGTAACGCACAGACAGTCCGGCAAACAACTCCGTCTCCTGCAGCCGCAGCAGTTTCTGGCCACAGAGCGCACCATGGTCGAAGACGCCTGGCCCGGAGATATTATCGGGGTCTTCGACAGCTCTTCTCTGGGCGTGGGCGATACGCTTTACGCCGGAAAAAAACAGGTTACCTTTGCCGACTTCCCTACCTTCCCGGCCGAGCTTTTTGCCCGGATACGGGCAAAAGATTCGCTGAAGCGCAAACAGTTCTTAAAAGGCATGACTCAACTTGCTCAGGAAGGGGCCGTGCAAATTTATGAAAACCCCGGTTCCCTGGAAAGCTATATTGTCGGCGCCGTCGGCCAGCTGCAGTTTGAAGTGCTTGAACACAGACTGCTCCACGAATACGGCGTTACGTTGGAAATGAACCGTCTGTCTTATACCGTGGCAAAATGGATTTATTCTGAAACCCGAAAATATACGGACTTGAAAAATATTGACAGCGCCATGATCGTCAAAGACCACAAACAGCGCACGGTCTTATTAATTGCCAATGAGTGGCAGGCCGGCTGGATCAGAGAACGCAATCCGGACTTTCTGTTCTGTTCGACACCGGATGAACTGCCGCCGTCGGAGAAGTTATAAAAAAAGGAGCTTTTTTGTACCGCCCCAAAAGTTGGCCCCGATGCTGACGAGCGGAGGCCGGTACATTTCAGCTCCTTTTTTATATCCTCAAAAGGGTTATGCCCCTGCTTTATTTCTCGCTGAGATCCTGTCGTGCTTCAACTTCGTCAGATACATGGAGCCGCCTATAATCAGAAGGCCGCCCGTTAAGGTCATGGCAGTCATGATCTCGCCGTAAAAAACGTACCCCCAGAGGGAATTGAAAAAAACGGCAATATACGCTACAAAGCTGGCCGACGGCATTACCGTACATGTAGGAGCGGGTAATCCAGATTTGTCCCAATACCGAAAATATGCCCAAGGCAATACAGAATCCCCATTCCGTCATATCAGGCATCCGGAAATCTCTGCCCATGAGGACGGCGCCGGCAATGGCGGCACAAATGAGAAAATAAAGGACGATTTCATATTGATGGTGCTTTCCCGAAGCGGTCAGCCTGCTCACGGTCGTATAAGCCGCTGCCGCCAGGACGGCCTGAGCCAGGACAAAGAGAGAGTACACGTTAAACGCGTCAAAATGCCACGGCCTGACAACGAGAGACGCACCGCAGACAATAACGGCAAGCGGCAAAATCGCTCCTTTAGGAATCAATTCTTTGAGAAAAACGGCTGCAAACAGCATCACGAAGAAGGCCGAAAGCTGCGATAAAATAGACGCGTCGGCCAAAGGAACGCCGCGCAGGCCGTAAAAAAGGCAAATCATCCCCAACCCGCCGAAAATACCGCGTAAGATCAATGTCGGCCTGTCTTCATGAGAAAAATGGACGTCCTGTATTTTCATCAGCACGATGATAATAATCGCACTCAAGGTACCGCGGAAAAAAGCAATTTCCCCAGTCCCCATTGTAACGGACAATTCTTTGACGGTCGCATTTTGAAGACTGAAGGAAAGGGCCGCCAGGACAGCATAAATTACGCCTCTGTTCAAATCGATCCCCGCTTTTCTTTTTTTCCGCTCACTGTATCAACAAAAGCAGTCACGCTTTGCGCCATCTCTTCTTTGTCGATGACCTCCGTAAACCTGAACGGTAACTCTTCCAGCTGTCGCAACGGTTCCGGAACGGGGATGGACGACAGCGTCCGAAGACGTTCCAGATCTTCGAACGGATCGGCGGCGGCCGGGACGGCCAGCGCTTCACAAATAACGGGCGGAAACTTATAAGGATGCGCGGTCGCCATGATAACCGTATGGCGTCCCGACGTAAGGCCCTGCCGCCGGCGTTTTAAATACACGCCGTAGGCTACCGCACTGTGCGGGTCGAGAAGGTACATGCGATCATTAAATGTATGATTGATGACATGTTTCGTTTCGGCATCATCAATCCAGCCGCCGGCAAAGGTTTCGTGTACCTCCTTCATTTCTTCGTCACTGATCGTCAAGGTGCCCGTTGCGAGAAGATTTTTTTCCCGGGCGGCCACTTTGTCCGTATCGCAGCCGCTTAAATAATAAAGGAAACGTTCAAAATTACTGGAAAGAAGAATATCCATGGACGGGCTGGCCGTCGTGTAGAAGGGCCGGTTCATATTATATGTGCCCGTTTCAAAAAAATCGGCCAAAACCTTATTTTTATTGGATGCGCAAATCAGCTGCCCGATAGGGATCCCCATTTTTTTAGCAAAATAAGCCGCTAAAATATTACCGAAATTACCGGTCGGCACGACTATATCAAAGCATTCCCCCGCGTTGATGCTGCCGTTGTCAACCAACGCGGCATACGTGGAAGCATAGTAGACCGCCTGCGGTAAAAGCCGTCCGATATTGATGGAGTTGGCGCTGGAAAACATGATACCCCGCGTATTCGCATAGGCGTTGACGGTTTTATCCGTAAACACACGTTTCAGAAAGGCCTGGGCATCATCGAAATTCCCGCGGATCGCCGCCACCTTTACGTTTTCTCCCCGCTGCTTCTGCATTTGTATTTTCTGTATCGGGCTGACGCCTTCCGACGGATAAAAAACCATAATATCGGTGCCTGCCACATCTTTAAAGCCTTCGAGAGCGGCCTTGCCCGTATCGCCGCTGGTAGCCGTCAAAATGAGGATTTCTCTCTCTTCTCTTTCTTTTTTTTTGGCGGCTGTCAGTAAATGAGGAAACAAAGACAGGGCCAGATCTTTGAACGCCAATGTGCGCCCGTGGAACAGTTCCGCGACGGACACGTCCGTATCAAGGGAATGGAGCGGAACAATACGTTCATCTCTGAATGTTTCGGCATTATAACTTGCCGCAATCATGGCACTGAGGTCTTCTGACGTAAAATCGGTAAAGAAATGAGATAGTACGCGGCCCGCCAGTTCCTGATACGATGCACCTTCCAGATCTTCATAGGTCAGTACATTGACCGGGAAACTCTCGGGAACATAAAGGCCCCCGTCGTCCGCAAGCCCGTGCAGCAGAGCATACGCGGCCGTCACCGTTTCGCCTGAACGCGTGCTTCTATATTGCATAACTCTCCCTCCTGAAACGAATACTATGTCCGGTCTTCCTTCATGTAGGTCCAGCCGCCTTCCTGCCGGATTTTTCCTTCTTTCATCAAATGGCCGAGCGCGCGCTTAAAGGCGGCTTTACTTAACCCGAACTTACTTTTTATGACGGCGGGGTCCGTCTTATCACAATAGGGCATCTTGCCGTTGCGGGCCGTAAGCAACTCCATAATTTTCACGCCGTCATCAGTAAGGGCCGCTTCTTTAACTTTACGCAAGGAAATATTAATGCGGCCGTCATCACGCAGAAAAGTAATACGGCCCTTCACCATTTGACCGATCATAACCGGTCCCCGCCACTCGCTGCGGTGTAAAAAAGCGATCCACCGCTCGCGTGTCATTAAATAGGCGCCCTGCTCGGTCATATTGTAGACGGCACCTTTACCCAATCGCCGACCTTAGCGTCTGTCGCCGCCACGGAGGCGCGGCGCATTTCATCTTCCACCTCCATGGTCACGGCGAGGCGCCGCGATTTATCCTCGTACAATTTCACCCATATATATTCCCCTTCTTTAGGACGTCCCCTCATTTCCGCAAACGGCATAAATATCCCCCGTTCCGTGCCGACATCGACAAAAGCGCCGAAACGGGTCGTATTGATGACCGGGGCATACCCGATCTGACCTGTTTTAATTTTAGGCAGACGCATACTGGCTGTAAGGCGGCCCGACGGATCATGATAGAGAAACACGGTTACGTTATCACCGATCTTTACTTCATCGGTCTGCTGGTTTTTATGGAGAAGGATATCGTCATTCGTATTTCCCGTCCGGCCGTCGAGGAAGGCGCCGGCCTCGCTGAGCCGCAGAACTTTCAGCGTGGCAATCGTATTTTCCTGTAAAGGGCTACTCATATTGCTCACCGTCAAAAGGAATGCGTTCGACATCGGCCCAGACATTTTCCAGGCCGTAGTATTCCCGTTCCGCTTCCGTAAAAATATGAACGACCGTTTCACCGGCATCAAGCAGAATCCACGATCCACCGGCATATCCCTCTTTATGGCGGACAAGATACCCGTCTTTCTTTAAAAATTCGTCTATATTATCGGCTATCGCCTGGGCCTGTTTTGCGTTCCGTGCGCTGACAATAACGAAATTATCAGCCATCAGTGACGTGCTTCTCATATCAAGGACGGCAATATCATAGCCCTTCTTGGCATAAGCGGCCTGTACCGCTATTCGGTATACTTCTTTCATTTCATTCATGTATGCTCTCCTTTATTGTTTATTCACTTTATTCCCGTCTGCATGTGTATCGGTATCCTTCTTTTTTCCGTCTTTTATATCGTCTTTTGCCGTATCCTTACGCTCCCCTTTGCGCCCGCTCTTATCGTCCGCCGGCTCGGGGCGTTCGGGAACGGCCGCTACATCCGCCGCCAGGGCATTGTTGGTCAGGCCGATAACCTTCTGTACTTCAATGGGGTCATAGACCCAATAATCACTGTCGGCCAAGGCTTTGTCATCATGTAACTGCGACGACTCGCCGGGAAGAATATAGAAAGAAATATCCTTACTGTCGGCGCCGCCGAAAGCATAGACCAAACGCGCCATATCTTTGGCGGAAACATTCGACGTCACATTATTCCAGAACCGGTACGCCTCAACAGCATTCACAATACCGAAATGTTTTAATCGGGCTGTCAGAAAAAGCTTGACAAAGCGCAGCTGCCGCTGCGTCCGCGATAAGGTCCCGTTACTGTCCAAATACCGCATATAGCCGAGCGCTTCCCGGCTGTCCAAATGCTGATACCCCTGAAAAATATTGATATCCGCCGTACCGCTGCTGTCCGCGTGATACATGTTTTTTTCGACGTACATATTCATGCCGTCATTCATATCCATAAGCTTCATAAACGCGTCTTCTTTAAATACGGCATACCCGGTGACAGGGACGTGAAACATATCCTCCACTACGGCCTGAACAAGGACTATACCTCCTTCACTGTAGACCGAAGCCAATGTCTGCGGCCCCTTTTCCCTGCGGCCTTCAATTTTCGTGTTATCCGGCAGCATGATGATGTCAATATGTTTCTTTTCTTTATTAACGGCGGCGACGCCGATAAAATTACACTGCTGCGGATTTTCTTCATCCACGCCGACGACAAGCATATACACGGGGACATCGGCGCTTACCTGGCTGAAGCTGTCACCGCCTGTCGGCGACGGATTGCCGGCATCACGCGAATGCCAGGTAAATACCGCTACAGATGCAAGAAGGACAACAGATACAAGAATCAGGATCCTGCGAACGGTCGAGCCGCTCTTATGTATCCCCGAATGATTTCGTTTACGCCCCGTAGGTCTTCTTTTATTTTCCCGTTTCATATCTTTACTTCCCGCGACAGCGCCGCATTTCGTTAAGCAGCGCGTTTCTGTTAACGACCGTACCCGTAAATATAGTCTTTTCCTCTTGCAGCAGATAAGAAATAGTCATGTCATAGCCGGCTAAAACGGCCCTGTCCAGATCTTTAAAAGCAATTTCCCGCAAGGTACCGACACCGGGAAAATCACGGTTTTCCTCAATATAATCAGCCATGAAAATAACCTTTTCAAGCGGTTTCATTTCTTTTGCACCCGTCGTATGATGGGCGATGGCATCGACGATTTCCTTATCGAGAATATTATATTTTAATACGGCATATGCGGCCGCCGCATAACCGTGCAGGAGATTTGCCTGCTCCATAATTTCCGGATCCAGAGAATCGGCGTACAGGGAATCGGCAAGAGACTGCATCTCTTCAAGGCCGGCTTCCTTTTCCGCATCATGCAGTAATCCCGCCACTTCCGCTTTTTCTTCATCAAGACCGTATATATGGGCCAATTTTACGGCGGCGGCGGCGACACCCAGCGTATGTTTATAGCGTTTCGGCGACAGCCGTTCCGCCATATCCAGTTTCAATTTTTCCGTAAATCCCTTATCGAATATCATAGACCCTCTTCTCTTTTATATACGCATATACCTCTTCAGGTATCATATAACGCACGGATTTTCCCGCGGCGCAACGGCGACGTACTGCCGATGAGGAAATATCCACGGCCGGCACAATAAGAGGCAGAATATTTTCACCCAGCCTGCCGAACGAGTGAATGACCTCTCTGAACGAATCGGTACAGCCTGGCCACGGCACCGACGAATTTGCACAGTTTCAGCACCTCTTCCGGCTCGTGCCAGTTAGGCAAGTCCGCAACCGTATCGGTACCGGAAATAAAGTACACCGTACACCGGGGACCGTACCTGTCCTTCAGACGGCGTAACGTATCTACCGTATACGACCGGCCTTTGCGTTTGATTTCCATATCGCTGACTTCAAAATACGGATTATCTGCCGTGGCCAGGCGCACCATCTCCAACCGTTCTTCAGCCGTTGCGCCGCGTACTTCTTTGTTGGGCGTAATATACGACGGCACAAAGAGTACTTTAGGTAACTGAAATTGTTGACGCCCTTCTTCGGCAATGATGAGGTGTCCCATATGAATAGGGTTAAAGGTACCTCCCATTACGCCGATACGATCACATTTCATAACAGAGATACATGCCTCCCCAAATAAAAAATACGATAAGAGCCGTCATGACCAGGAAGATCCCGTAATGCTTGTATTCATATTGTGTTTTCGGCGCCGCGGCATATTGCCGCAGTGTTTTGATATAACCGCGGAATACGCGTAACACTGTATCCTCCTTTTTATCTATCCTTTGATAAAATCAAATTTCGACTTTTCCTTCTTTTTTTTAAAGAGGATGCCGTAATGACCGATCGTTTGCACCAACTCGGCGCCCAGCATACCGGCCAGGGCGGCCGCCGTTTCCCGGATATCCGAATCGGCGTTTTTAAGAACATGGATTTTAATCAGCTCCCGCGCCGTAAGGACCGCTCTGGCGCTGTCAATGACGGGATTGCTGAGCCCGTCCTTGCCGATTTGAACGACTGACGGCAAGCGGCTCGCCATCGCTTTTAAAGTCCGTTTATCTTTGCTTGTCAACATAGGCCCTCACATTCTACTGATGATATTCAAACTCCGTCGAATAAATGCGTACCGTGTCACCGTCCCGGATACCGGCTTCTCTCAGCATCTTATCCAGCTCCATATACCGCCAGATACGCTGAAAACGGCGTACGGACTCATCATTACCGAAGTTAGTCATGGCAACGAGACGTTCAATGCGCATTCCCGTAATGACAAAAGCGCCGTCCTTATCGCGGGTTATTTCAAAGTCGGCCTTAATTTCCGGTTTATAAAGCACTTCTTCTTCAATCTCTTCCGACTCCGGTTCATATTCCTGAATATATGTCCAAAGTCTCTCCAGAAGCGACTGCAGACCGTCTCCGCTGACGGCACAAACGGGAAATACTTCCATATGCCGTTCGTCCATATACGCCTGCAGGCGGCTTAAATTGTCACTGTCGCCGCCAAGAAGATCCGTCTTATTGGCCGCCACGATTTGACGTTTCTTAGCCAGCTTTTCACTGTACTTGGCCAGTTCCGCATTGATATTCTCAAAATCTTCGACAGGATCGCGTCCCTCCGTGCCGGAAACGTCGAGAACATGCACAAGGACTTTCGTGCGTTCTATATGGCGCAAAAAGTCATGCCCCAGGCCCACGCCTTCGCTGGCTCCGTCGATGAGGCCGGGGATATCGGCCATAACGAAACTCCGTTGATCTTCCAGATCAACTACCCCGAGAATCGGGTTGAGCGTGGTAAAATGATAAGCGGCCACTTCCGGCTGCGCGGCCGACACTTTGCGCAAAATACTGGATTTGCCGACACTGGGATAGCCAATGAGGCCGACGTCGGCGAGAACTTTCAGTTCCAACTTCAACCAGCGTTCAACGCCGGGTTCGCCTTTTTCGGCAAATGTAGGCGTACGGTTCGAACTCGTCCGAAAATGGTAATTGCCGCGGCCGCCGCGCCCGCCTGCGGCAACGACGGCTTCCTGTCCGTCACGGCTGAGATCAGCCATAACCGTATCCGTCGCCTCATCTTTTATAACCGTACCGACAGGCACGGGGATAATTAAATTCTCGGCATTGGCACCGTATTTATTGCTGCCCGCTCCCTTTCCGCCCGGTTTGGCCTTAAAGAGCCGCCGATACCGGAAATCAACAAGTGTGTTCATATTGCGATCCGCAACGAGAACGACATTGCCGCCGCGCCCGCCGTCACCGCCGTTCGGGCCGCCTTTGGGGACATATTTTTCATGACGGAAACTGCTCATGCCGTCACCGCCCTTGCCGGACTGAACAAAAATTCTGGCTCTGTCTATAAACATGGTTTCTCCTCTGTATAAAAAGACACGGTATACAGATATACCGTGTCTCAGTCTATCTGTTCAGATTCATTGTACGCACAACGTCAATCGCTCTTTCGAGTTGATAATCTGTAGTGCTGTTCGCCTGCAGCTGCACGACCATATCGGGTTCAATGCCCGTACCGTCCACTTCTCTTCCTCCTGCCGTTTTATACTTGGCGATGGTCACTTTCACCACCGCATCGGTCCCTACGGGATAAACGCCCTGAACGGTTCCCTTTCCGTAGGTTTTCGTGCCGACGATAACACCGGCATGCGTGTCCTGTACATCTCCGGAGAGAATTTCCGCCGCACTTGCCGAGTTCTCATTGACTAATACCGCCAATGGTATTTTATCATCTGCGGAAGATGTCGTAAACACTTCATTTTTACCGTTTTTCTGTGTATATGACACGACGGTGCTCCCGGCAGGCAGCAGGTACTCGGCAACACGGGCGGCCTGATCTACAAGGCCGCCCGGATTATTGCGCAAGTCCACAATAAGCCGTTCCATGCCTTGAGCCTTTAATTTTTCATACTCTTTGGCAAACTCGTCGCCTGTACCGGTACTGAAGGAAGAAATACGGATATATCCGATATCCGTGCCGTCAACCATCTTTCCGGCTACCGTCTTCATCGTGATATCACTGCGAACGACGGCAATATCCTGCGCTTCATCGCCGCGTTTGATCGTAAGCGTAACGGATGTACCTATTTCACCGCGTATATCTTCGGACACCTCCGCAAGTTCCCGGCCGATCGTAAGATTCCCGTCAACGGCAACGATCAAATCACCGCGTTTAATCCCGGCCGCTTCGGCGGGACTGTCCTCAATGACGCCGGCGACAAAAGCCTCTTTTTGATCCGTTTGGGAAACATAGACCCCGATACCGCCGTATGAAGCATTGGTCGATTCGGTGAATTCTTCATATTCGGCGCCGTCCAAAAAGACGGTATGCTTTTCGCCCGCCGCATCGACAAGCCCGTGCAGGGCGCCGCTCAGAAGAGTATGTCTGTCCAAGTCGCCGACATAATGGGTTTCCATGATCTGCATGATACGGATAACTTTAAAAAGACCGAACGGATCGCCTAAATAAGTATATGAAGCGGCGCAAATGAGAAGGTTTGCGCTGACCAGCACGGCCAGAATAAACGTAAAACACCGTAGAATAAGTTTCGTAAATTTCATCTATCGTCTACCTGCTTATAAATAGCCCATCGGATCGACCGGTTCGCCGCCGGAACGCACTTCAAAATGACAATGGGGCCCCGTCGAGTTGCCTGTCGAACCGGAATAAGCAATAATCTGTCCCTTGGAAACACTCTGTCCCGCCGAAACAAGCAGCGACGAGTTATGGCCGTAAACCGTCGACAACCCGTTGCCGTGGTCGATAATAACGGCATACCCGTAGCCGCCCAACCAGTCCGCGTCAACGACAACGCCTGAATCGGCGGCTGCCACGGGAGTACCTTCATCAACACCGATATCTATACCGGAATGGAGGATCTGCCTGCCGAAAATAGGATGCTCGCGATAACCGAAAGGCGATGTTATGGGTCCGCTGACAGGCCACATGAAAACGCCGGAACCGCTGACAGGCTGATACGAGGCGGCACCGCCGCTACCTGCGGCGGCTGCGCGTTCGGCGGCCCGCTGCCGCAGTTTAGCCGTAATGGCATTGGACGAAGCCTGAAGTTCCGCCAATGCGGCTTCAGCCGTGGCCTTATCATTTTGAGCCTTGGCCAAAAGGACCTGCTGTTCGGCTTTATGCTTTTCGATCTCTTCTTTCTTTGCCGCCGATTGAGCCTGCAATTGAGCCTGGCGGGCGCGTTCCTCCTCCAATATCGCCTTGGCGGCGGCAACCTGATTTTGTTCATCTTTAATCGTTGCTATCAATTCCATGTCGGCGGAAATAATGCGCCTTAACAACTCGACACGGTTGGCGAAATCGTTAAAATCCTTGGCACCGATGACGACATCCAGGTAATTTAATTGTCCGTGCATATAAATGTCACGGATGCGCCTGCTCAATATGCCCTGCCGGGACTCCAGCTGTTTCTGAACTTTATCCAGCTGCGCCTGCGTAACGGCAATTTTCTTTTCCGTCTCCGTAATCTGAGCCGTAATGTCCTTATACTCTTTCATGGCCGCATCGAGGTTTTCCTGGATGACGCGCAACCGTTCAAAAACATTCCCGATTGTCGCTTCGGCCTCCCCTTTTTTCTGCTGCTGCTGCTCCATCTGAGTCTGTACGTCCGTAAGCTGCCCCTGCAGATCTTCATCTTCCGCCGCCGTGAAGAAACACGGCGCAAGGAGCAAAACAACGGCCAAAGCGGCTAATTTCTTCTTCGTGATCACTATCTGCCCCATACGTTACACCTTCATATACCGTTTCAACGAAATTGTACTGCCGATGGCGCCGATAACCATACTGATCAGGAGCAGCCCTCCCGCAAGCTGATACATAAAGGGGAAAAAACCGATTAACGGCAGGAACGCCAGCGATTCATGAATGGACTCCGTGACGAATTCATAGAATTGGAAAAGCGCGATATCGGCAATAACCCCGCCGATAAAGCCGAGAAGCAATCCTTCCAGGAGAAAAGGCCAGCGGATGAACCAGTTCGTCGCACCCACATATTTCATAATGCCGATCTCCTTGCGCCGTGCGAAAACGGTCAGGCGGATCGTATTGGAAATAATAAAAAGAGTCGCAAAAGCAAGAAAAACAATGAGGACAATGCCGCCCCAGCGAATAACGTTGGCAATGTTAAAAAGCTGTTCGATAATGTCCTGTCCGTAATGCGTGCTTTCGACACCGTTGATATCCCTGACCTCGATTGCCGCCGACTTTACGGACTGCGGATTGTTAAACGTTATTTCATAGGATGCGGGCAAGGGGTTTTTACCGCCGAGCGCATCAAGGATCCCCGGCTGGTCCTTCATTCTTTCCTTCATCCGTTCCATGGCCTGATCCTTATTGGTAAAGGTCAGCTCTTTAACGTCCGGCAGGGCTTTCAGCTGCCTGCCTACAGCCATAACCTGATCCGTCTTCAAATCATCCTTTAAATAAACGCTGAGCTGTACCTGATTTTCCAGATTATCCGCAAAGTAGTCCAGATTGGCGGCGAGCATGGAAAAGAGTCCCAGGATAAAGAGCGCCAGCGCCACCGTCGCAATAGAAGCAACGGACATGAAGCTGTTGCGCCAAAAAGACTTGAAGGCTTCGGATGTATAATACTTCATCGTTCTAATCTTCATCA
Organism: Megasphaera geminata F0357; assembly: GCF_000239275.1. Taxonomy (GTDB): domain Bacteria; phylum Bacillota; class Negativicutes; order Veillonellales; family Megasphaeraceae; genus Megasphaera; species Megasphaera geminata. Next base: position 37,761 of record NZ_JH417588.1, read on the forward strand.
CCGTAGCCTCCTTTCAATTCATCGCGCACGATTTTACCGTTATCGATTTCAATAACGCGTTTATTCATTAAATCGACCATCTGTTTATCATGCGTAACCATGAGGACGGTCGTCCCCATATGGTTTATTTTGGTAAAAATGTCCATGATCCCCTTCGACGTTTCCGGATCCAGGTTGCCTGTCGGCTCGTCCGCAATAAGCAGCAGCGGCCTGTTGACGATAGCTCTGGCAATGGCTACACGCTGCTGTTCACCGCCGCTCAGATTCTGCGGCAACTCATCGGCTTTACCGGCGAGACCGACTAAATCAAGGACTGTACGCACACGTTCTTTCATGATCCGTTTCGGCGTTTCTATGACCTCCATCGCAAAGGCCACATTTTCAGCGGCCGTTTTATTCGGCAGCAGGCGGAAGTCCTGAAAGACGATGCCCATACTGCGGCGCAAATAGGGAACACGGCTTTTCCTGATACGGTTTACTTCCGTGCCGTCAACGATGACACTGCCCTTCGTCGGCACTTCCTCATGTGACAGAAGCTTGATAAACGTCGATTTTCCCGCGCCGCTGGCGCCGACGAGAAAAACGAACTCCCCTTTGCCGATATGAATATCGATATTGTCCAGGGCAACGGAACCGTTATCATATATTTTTGATACGTTTTTAAAATCAATCATATGCACACCTCTTTACAGCTTATTCTGAGTAACGCCCACTTTTTTTCAAGAGTTCCGCGACGAGGATGTTATTGCGCCAGGCCCTGTTTTTCAAAGCTTGAATACGTGCCCGTACCGCCTCGTCTTTCGCACGGTGCTGCAACTTCGCGGACGCATCCTCGACGACGGCGGCGGCGCTTAACGCCTCCATGGTGGTACAAACCGTTTCCCCGATGAGAGAAACAAACCCGTCAATCTTCGGATCGTATGATACGGCCGTCACGGGTATATCCATAACCGCCGCAAAAACGAGCGCATGGAGCCGGTTGGCGATGATCAGATCCATTGCTCCGATAAGGCTCATGAACTCTTCCGTATTATACGCCTCTTTGAGGACAATTGCATCTTCCGACATATGGGCGGCGATTTCTTCGGCCGCCTGTACGTCTGCCGGAAACTGCATGGGAATAAACACAATGCGGCTGTCATACAGCCGGGTTAATCGGTCGGCCGCTTCGGCCAGTTCGGACTTATGATCTTCCAGCCCCTGCCAGTTACGGAAGGCGATACCGATTTTTTTCCCCTTTTCCGGGACGCCGTATTTCTCTAAAATAGCCGCACCGATTTCTTTTTCCGGCAGGGGCACGGATAAAACCGCATCCGCCGTTACTTCAACCGGCGGCACGGTCACGCCGATATTCCGTAAAGCGACCAGGGATTCTTCATCCCGAACGGTGATCAGAGCCGCCCGCTGTAACACCTTACGCACGGAATCACGCGCGCCTGCACCGTTGATCGGGCCTATACCCTGAGCATAAAGCATGACCGGCTTATTAAAAAAGAGCGCGATGCGCATAATCAGCAAATAATAATACAGGCTGCGCGAACTCGTGACATCCTGGAGCAGGCTGCCGCCGCCGCTGATCAGTAAATCACAGCGGCGCACCGCAAAAGCAATGGCCAAAAGGTTAAAACGATGCACGACATTGACGCCGTGATTCTTCCGCGTCAGTGCCGGATTTCCTGTAATGACCGTGATTTCCGCATGGGCCACGACTTTTCGCAGCGAAGCGATTAACGCTGTCAGCATGGCTTCATCACCGGCATTGGCGAAGCCGTAGTAACCGGATATGACGATTTCAGTTATCATGAGATACCTGCTTTCCGAGCCAGGACGTCAAATAACGGAGAAACGCAATCGCCACGATGACGGAAATGCCGATGACCAGACCGGTAAGCCACCCGTTTATACCGCGGATAAAGGATACAAGAAAAGGGGTCCGTATATGTGCAAATGTTTCCACCATGGAACCGAGTCCGATAACGGAAGCGACGACCAGGAAGAAATGAAGCAATTGAGGCCATTTGCGGTAAATAGACGCCACCATGAGGAAAAAAGCGGGATGGCCGATAAGAAATTCTTTTTCTCGCGGCCGGGCAAACATGATATTTTCCAGAAAACGGCGCATCGCCACTTCTATGCCCGGCACGGGAACGCCGGCAGTATGACCGCTGCGGCCGACAAACACGACAGCCGCCAAGCCGAGCAGGCCGACGATGACCAGCGTCCCCATACGTACGGGAACCGCCAGAAAGCGCCGCACGAAATCAGGAAATTCCTCTATCGTCGAAACGGGGCCGCCTAACAGCGGAAAACGATGAATATAAGCAATCGCCGTCAAGATAAGAGGCAAAACGAAGGTCAGTTTTACACCTCTGTAAAAATTAAATTCCATGAAAAAGCGGGTATCGCCGAGCAGTGAAGCAATATATATACCGCCCGTCATGGCAACGGCAACGGCGGCAGTAAGTCCGACAGCGCCGTCCGTAATGACCCTTTTATAGCCAATGACCTCCGTAATTTTCTTTTGATTGTACTTGTCAAGCAAAAGGAGAACCGCCGCGACAGGCGCGCATACGGCACAGCCCACGGCCACGATCTGCAGAAATAAAGGAGAGGAAATCATGACCGCGCCGCCTGCGCCCGCAATAATTCCCGCCGCCAGAAGAACATAATTTACCGTTTCCGGTAAGGGGAAAATAAGATTCAGCGTGAACAGCATGCCGCAGAAAGCGGCCGCCGCAACAAGGGCCAACAAAAGTTCCTGCGGATAATAAACGGGCATGATTGACGCTTTTTTCAAATCATACCCCCGTTCCAACAGTTTGGCGGATGCCTGCCCGATATAATCAAAGGTCCGTTTAGTACGGCTCATGCCGTGCAGCGGCCGCTTGTACAGGGGATACAGATTGACGCGGCAGTTGCGCTCCAAGTCACTGATGTAAAAACGCATAGCGCCTTCTTCTTCCGTGACCTTGTCGAGCTCATCCTTGCTCATGGCATAAACGCGCGCCGTGTCATACGCGACAAGATCGGCCAGCTTATACATGCCGTCCTGTTGATCATATTGCAGCTGATTAGCCGCTTCAATCATATAAAAAGGTATGTGCCGCGCCGTCATGTGCTTTGCCGTATAGGCAAGAAGTTCGTCTCGCTTATCTTCGTCAGCCGAGTACCCGAGAACTTCTTTACCGACAAACATGATCCCTGTGACGCCGCGGATCTTGTCTACGCGTTGAAAAAAGCCGTCTATATCTTCTTTTGTCGGATCGGCGTAATTCGTAGGCCGCAGGATAACGCCGAAGCCCATGTCGGCTATATGGTTGGCATCGGCCGAAAGAATGCCGAGATTCAGATCGCCTAAATCGGGCATGGCACCGCGCAATCCGAGTATCCGGCCGGTACTGTCGGAGAAATCGGCTACATTGTCCGTACCGAGACGGGCAATGAGATCCTCCTTTACCTCGTCGAAATACGGATCTTCTTCGCTCCTCGGCTTTCCGACAAGATAATACGTATATGTATCACCGTCTACATGAAGCTGCGGATAGTAAAGACGTGCGGTTAATGCCGTAACGAGAGATATATCGCCGCGCTGGGCCAATTTATTCAAGGTCGTTTCATAAACGGCAAAAGATGTGATTCCCGATTCTCTCGCCATTTGTTCGGCATCGCGGACCGTATACCCGTCGTTACGGGCCACGGCCGCAAGAGCCTCATAGTCCATAGCCTGCTCAACGGACATCGAACGCAGTTCCACCTGATAGCGGGAAAAACAGAGGACAACGGCACAGATAAATCCGACCGCGACGGCCGCCAGCATATACAACATACTTCTCTTTTCCTTTATCTTCATCATATCCACCTTATTGTATATCATCGGACTCGGCCGTGAATAACTAAACGATTATTTTCTATGGCCGCACTGTCGGGAACCAGGCCGAAGGGGAAATTGTCAAAATCATATATTTCCACCTTCCCCACAGTTTCTGTCCCGAACTTTTTTCCCGCCCCTTCAACGTAAATACGGGAGGGAGCGAATTTGAGAGACGTACCTTCAACTACAAACTTCCCCGTCACATCGGCGGCCGCCGAAATGAGGCCGCCCAACCCTATATCTCCGCGCACATGCACCTCATCGCCTTCAAAGGTAACGACGGCGCCGGCAATTTTATCCGTCCTGGCCCGCAGATATTCTTCCAAATCCCGGGCGCCGATCACCGCCTGTACCTGTCCGCCTGCAGCACGGCCGACGGACAAACGGGTATGCAGAAGCGTTTCAAACGGGTTAATGCTGAGACGGTCAAGAGAACAGTCGAAAGATTCGAACCGGAGCTTTCCCACAGTGAAAGCTCCGCTGTGAATATCAACAGCGTCAAGTCGGCCGATGAGAATTTTCATACCCGGCTCGGCAACGACGCGCACATCCTTGCGGGAAACATTCATACGTCCCTGCAGCGAATGATACAGCGCCGTTTCCGCCGCCTCCTGCCCCCACAGCTGCGCGGCTCCGCAAATACCCGCCGCCATAAAAATGACGGCTAAAAGTTTTCTCATTATACTTCTTCCTTCATTTTGTTACTCCGGTTCTTCAGAAATTGCAAATATCCTTCAATGAACATATCGATATCCCCGTCCGCAACGGCTTGGATATTGCCCGTTTCCACACCCGTGCGGTGATCTTTGACAAGCGTGTACGGATGGAATACATAGGAACGGATTTGGCTGCCCCATTCGATGGCCTGCTGTGTTCCCGTCAGTTCGGCGCGAAGCCGTTCTTTTTTTTCTTCTTCCAACTCAAAAAGTTTTGCCCGCAAATATTTCATACACATTTCTCTGTTTTGCACCTGTGACCGTTCATTCTGGCACTGTACGACAATCCCCGTCGGAATATGAGTCATGCGGACGGCAGAACTCGTCTTGTTGACATGCTGGCCGCCCGCGCCGGAAGCCCGGAAATAATCGACGCGGACGTCGTCCATGTTGATTTCCACCTCCACATCGTCCGGCAGTTCGGGCATGACGTCGACGGCGGTAAAAGACGTATGACGGCGCGCATTGGCATCAAAAGGGGAAATGCGGACCAGACGATGGACGCCTTTTTCGGACTTCAAATATCCGTATGCGTTTTCCCCTTCGACAGTAAAAGCACAGCTTTTAATACCGGCTTCATCACCGGCCTGATAATCTATCATACGAATCTTGTAACCGTGCTGTTCAGCCCACCTGCTGTACATACGCACGACAATCTGCGTCCAATCCTGCGCTTCCGTACCGCCCGCACCGGCATGAAAGGTCATAATGGCATTACATGAATCGTATTCTCCCGAAAGAAGGAGCAATACTTCCCGCCGCTCCAACTCCCTGAGCAGATGATTATATTGGCGTTCAATTTCGGCGGTAAACGAAGGGTCGCCATCCTCCAGAGCCATCTCACAGAGTTCATGGAGTTCGGCCGCTTCTTCAGCCAGGTCGTCATGTCCCTGAACTTCTTCCTTGAGCTTCGTCGCTTCCTGCGAAACGATTTTCGCTTTATCGGGATCATTCCAAAAATCCGGATCGCTCATCTGCATATCCAGATCCATAATGCGTTCTCTCTTTTTATCCAGGTTAAAGTGAATCCCCGATTTCCTGTATTTTTATTTGCAAGTCTTCAATGGGTTTACGCATTTCTTCCAATAACACAAGAATCACCGTCCTTTAAATACCAGACAACAACATATAGAAAACGGAAGACGTTACTCTTCCGTTTTTTCTTTGTCGGTTACAGTTGTATTCAAATCTCTCGATTCTTCCTCCACAACGACGCCGCCGGGCGTGTCCGAATCGGCATGAATTTCTTTTGCTCCCTGCAAATGATCTTCTGCCTGCGGTACGGGACGGTTGAACGTAACCTGTACGTGGTAGAGGAAGGTCACGACAGTCCGTTTGATGGATTCAACCATTTCTTCGAACATTTCGTACGCTTCGAATTTATATTCAACAATCGGATTCTTTTGACCGTACGCACGTAAATTGATGCCTTCTTTCAGAGCGTCCATGGCGTCGAGATGATCCATCCACTTGCTGTCGACAACGCGCAGCATAATCGCTTTTTCAAGCTCACGCATCGTCTCACTGCCGATTTCGGCTTCACGCCGATCGTACAGATCAACAGCCAATTCAGTCAATTTTTCCTGTACTTCCGGACGGCTGAGGTTTTCCAGTTCCGCAACCGTAATGGAGCCTTTCGGCACAAAGTATTGCTCCATCAGGCCGAGCAGCCCTGCAAAATCCCATTCTTCCGGATAGAGTTTTTCGTTCGCATAGATCGTTAAACCGTCGAGGATAATGTCGTCGATCATGCCGAGAATCGTTTCTTTCAGCGAATCGGACGTCAATACCTTGCGACGCTGCGCATAAAGCACTTCACGCTGCTGATTCATAACATCGTCATATTCAAGGACATACTTACGAATTTCGAAATTATGCGCTTCCACCTTCTTCTGCGCTTTTTCAATCGATTTAGTAATCATGGAATGCTCAATAGGCTCGTCTTCCTCCATACCGAGCTTATCCATAAATCTGGAAATATTGTCGGCGCCGAAAATACGCATCAGGTCGTCTTCCAGAGAAAGATAGAACTGTGTCGAACCGGGATCCCCCTGACGGCCGGAACGGCCGCGCAGCTGATTGTCGATACGGCGGCTTTCATGGCGTTCCGTACCGATGATCATCAAGCCTCCCATTTCAGGCACGCCTTCGCCCAGTTTAATGTCCGTACCGCGGCCGGCCATATTCGTAGCAATGGTAACCGTATTTTTCTGACCGGCATCTTTGATAATTTCAGCCTCTTTTTCATGATACTTGGCGTTCAGCACATTGTGAACGATATTTTTTTCTTTCAGGAGGCGGCTGATGATTTCAGACTGATTGATGGAAGTCGTGCCGACAAGGATAGGTTGGCCCGTAGCGTGTCTTTTCTCCACTTCACGGACTACGGCACGATACTTGGCGTTCTTCGTTTTATAAATGACATCGGGAAGGTCTTTACGGATAGACGGCCTGTTCGTCGGAATGACATAGACATCGAGCTTGTAAATTTTATTGAATTCATCTTCTTCCGTCTTTGCCGTACCGGTCATACCGGACAGTTTCTTATACATACGGAAATAATTCTGGAAGGTAATCGTTGCCAAGGTCTTGCTTTCGCCCTGGACCTTGACGTTTTCCTTCGCCTCAATAGACTGATGCAGTCCGTCGCTGTAACGGCGGCCGAACATGAGCCTGCCCGTAAATTCATCGACAATAACTATTTCTCCGTCTTTGACAACATAATCTTTATCACGGTGCATCATAAAATTTGCGCGTAATGCCTGAATGACCAAATGGTTCAAATCGAGATGCTCATTATCAAACATATTGTCGATGCCGAGCATTTTTTCAACCTTTGCCACGCCTGAGTCCGTGGGTGCAATGGTCTTTTGCTTTTCATCCATCGTATAGTCTTCCGGCGTCAGCCGTTTGACAATTGCCGCCAGGGTATAATAAAGATCCGTCGACTTTTCACCGGGGCCGGAAATGATAAGAGGCGTACGCGCTTCGTCAATAAGAATACTGTCAACTTCGTCGACAATGCAGTAGTGAAGCGGCCGCTGTACCATCTGCTCCTTGCTGATAACCATATTATCGCGGAGATAGTCGAAACCGAACTCATTATTGGTGCCGTACGTGACATCGGCGGCATACGCGCGATGGCGCTGCTCATAATTGAGGTCATGGACAATAAGACCGACAGAAAGGCCGAGGAATTTATAAACCTGTCCCATTTCTTCACTGTCACGCGTCGCCAGATAGTCATTAACCGTAACGACATGCGCCCCCTTACCGGAAAGAGCATTTAAATAGACGGGCAGCGTGGCTACCAGTGTCTTGCCTTCACCGGTCCTCATTTCGGCAATATCGCCGCGATGGAGTACAATGCCGCCTAAGAGCTGCACATCGAAGTGCCGCATGCCGAGAACGCGGCGCGACGCTTCACGCACGACGGCAAACGCTTCCGGCAATATATCGTCCAACGTTTCACCTGCGGCGAGACGCCGTTTAAATTCAAATGTCTTCTCTTGCAAAGACGTATCGCTCAACGCCGTCATTTGAGGTTCCAAATTATTAATCTGACGGACAACGGGCTTCATTTTTTTCAACTCGCGTTCCGTATTATTGCCCAGCAGTCTCTGCACCAATGTATTAAACACGCTACGACCTCCATTAATCCAACACTTTTATTACATTTTACATCAATTATAAAGTATACATTAGTTACTGCCGAAAATGCAAGGTAATATGCCCTTTTTCGATTGGTACGCCGTAGCGTAACCGGACATTTGCGACAAGCACTGCGGCCCGATCGGACAGGAAGACAAAGCGGCACGGGATTACCTAATGAACAAGATACGGAAGAAGGGGGTCCGTACGGGAAGTCTTTATGCGCCCCGCGCCGTTATATTCTTGCCGTCGCTCATACCGATCCTCCGTAATAAACCGGAAATTTTCCGCCATGGTGGTTTTAATATCATACGTATGGTATAATAATGAAATTGCTGTTTCACGGGAGGTATACATGTTAGAAAAATTTAAAAATCTGAACATCAGTGATGTCATTATTAATGCGTTGAATGAAATGGGCTTTGAAGAACCCACGCCTATTCAGGGTGAATCTATTCCTGTCGCGATGGAAGGACATGATATGATCGGCCAGGCTCAGACGGGTACGGGCAAGACGGCCGCTTACGGTATTCCCGCTTTGGAAAAAATCCTCGCTGCAGGCATACCGAAAGAATTACAAGCCGTAGTCCTTTCTCCGACGCGTGAGTTGGCTATTCAGGTTGCCGAAGAAATTAACCATCTCGCGCAGTACACGCCCATTCAGGCCCTGCCCATTTACGGCGGTCAGGATATAGAGCGTCAGCTGCGCCGTCTGCGCAAGGCGCCTCAGATCATTGTCGCCACGCCCGGCCGCTTAATAGATCACATGAAACGAGGCACTATAAAACTCAACAATATTTCTACAATCGTCCTTGACGAAGCGGACGAAATGCTGAATATGGGCTTTATTGACGATATCAATCTCATTATGTCGGCTACACCGGAAACGCGGCAGACATTGCTCTTTTCCGCCACCATGCCCGCACCCATTCAGAAATTGGCGGAAACATTCCTGCACGAGCCGCAAATCATACGTATGAAAACAAAAGAAGTTACGATTGATCTGGTGGAGCAGGCCTATATTGAAGTGGCCGATCGGCAGAAATTCGACGTACTCTGCCGTCTGCTTGACCTGCAGGAACCGGAACTGGCCATTATTTTCGTTCGCACCAAACGCCGTGTTGACGAGCTGTCGGAAGGGTTAAAAAAACGCGGGTATTCTTCTGAAGGCATTCACGGCGATTTAACGCAGGCAAAACGTGACTCCGTTATCCGCCAGTTCCGTGAAAAGACCATTGACATTCTCGTTGCGACGGACGTCGCCGCGCGCGGGCTTGATATCAGCGGCGTTACACACGTTTTCAACTACGATTTACCGCAGGACCCGGAAAGCTATGTACACCGTGTCGGTCGTACAGGCCGCGCCGGCAAAAGCGGTGAAGCGACGACTTTCGTTATCCCCCGTGAAATCGACCACCTGCGTACGATTGAAAAACTGATTAAGCATCGCATCACCCGCCGCAAAGCGCCGTCCTTCTCCGAGGCGCTGGAAGGCGCTCAGCAAAGTGCTCTGCGCACCTTGGCAAACACTGCCGAAGAAGGGGACATCGGTGGGTATCGCGCCAGTGCGGAAGAACTCCTGGATAATTACGACTCTGTCGCTCTCGTCGCGGCGGCTATAAAACTGCTGACCAAAGAACCGGACACGACACCGGTCAAGATCACGGAAGAAGCGCCTTTGCGCATACACCGCCGCCGCGACAGAAACAGCGGCGGCAG
>NZ_JH417588.1:47924-53193 GCF_000239275.1 Megasphaera geminata F0357
GCGACAGAAACAGCGGCGGCAGCCGTTCTCACAGCGATAAGCGCCGCGGCAACGGCAAAAAAAACAACCGTTTCCCCGTCAGTAAGAATAAGGACGGTAAAACCCGTAACAGCCGTCCGAACGGTCAAAAACGCAAAGACGGCCCGAAGGAACGAAAAGAACCGAACCGTTCCGTTTTCAAACCGTATTTCAAGTCATAATAAAAGGGGCTGTAACAAAATGAGTTTAAAAACTCATTTTGTTACAGCCCTCTTTCTTTCCCATAACTAACACAATAGCTGGCATTTTTCATTTGCGTGAAAAATTGCCAGCTATTGTGTTTAGGCGCACTTATGTTACAGCCCCTTTTTATTATAAGTCTCTCAAAGCGGCAAAACCGTGGGCCGCCTGCGCCGTAAGCACGGCACGACGAACCGCTTTTTCCACCGCCAGGGCCGCCAACTCGCCGACCTGATTGAGATCCGCCTTAGTCCCGCCTGTAGACAGGGCGTAGAGAGAGTCTCCGTCAGCCGTCGTATTGACCGGCCGGATGGAACGGGCCAAGCCGTTGGAAGCAAGGGCGGCGATTTTATTCATTTCCGTTTTAGTAAAGATACCGTTTGTCACGACAAACCCGATCGTCGTATTTGCGGCGGCGCCGTTTTTATCCCATACGTGCAGCCCCTCTTCAGCCAGACACCGCGACGAATCGGCAAAACCGCCGCCGTCGGCACGCCGCATACCTGCAAGAACGGTATTCTTTTCATCATATACATCGCCCAGTGCATTGACGACAACAAGTGCCCCCGCCTGTACATCGCCATGTTGTAAGGCGTATATACCCTGTCCTGATTTCATGGCGAATTCCGCACCGTGCATTTTCCCTACGGTAGCACCGGTACCGGCGCCGAAATTTCCTTCACGGGGATCGTTCATTTCACTGGCCACCGCCGCTTTATATCCCATCGAACTGTCAGGATAGGCCGTACTGTCGCCGCAGGGCAGGTCAAAAACAGAGGAAGCGGCAACCAGGGGGACGATGCCGTAAGCGGTTTCAAAGCCTATATCCCGTTCTTTCAGATACTTCATAACCCCGTCGGCCGCGGCCAGGCCGAAAGCGCTGCCGCCGCATAAAATCACGGCATGAACACATTCCGCTGCGGCTGTCGGTTTCAACAGTTCCGTTTCGCGCGATGCCGGCCCGCCGCCGCGCACATCTATACCGCACGGAGCACCGCCCGGGGCAATGCATACGGTACAGCCTGTACCGCCGCACGTATCTTCGGCATGACCGATGCGTATTCCTTTAATTTCTTTTATATCAATACGGTGCAGCATGGCCTATTTAAGAAAATCCTTCCAGAGCATGGACGGCTGGATCCCGTTATTGTGCTGATATTTGCCGCTTTCGTAACAATCGTATTCGCCGTCTATGTCGTGATAGTAAATTTGGCAAATTTCCACATCCGGATAAATGCGAATCGGCTGGACACAGAATATTTCCAGCGTCCAATACCCGGCAAACCCTACATCGCCGAATCCGGCCGTCACGTGAATAAAAACGCCGAGGCGGCCGACCGACGAACGCCCTTCTAGCATGGGTATATAATTTTCTGTTTTCGTGTACTCATTGGTCCTTCCCAGATAAAGCGTATTCGGCTGCAGCACATACCCTTCTTCGGGCATCCTGATAACCGATACTGAATTCTGCTTTGCCATATCCAGTTCTCTGTCATTGTATACCATCAGTTCATTGTAGAGGGAAAGGTTATAACTGTTCGGATTCACCCGTTTCGGATCGAACGGTTCAATAACGATTTCTTTCCCCATATGCTTGACTATTTCTTTTCCTGAGAGGATCATTATTTCACCTTCTGCTGAATAAATTTTAATCCATTATACCATAAGAATCGAAAAATTCCGCTTTCTCCGAAAAAAATGCCCTAACAAACGGGGCCTTATAGACACAGCAGAACATAAAAAGAAACGCCTTCCTTGCGGAAGGCGCCTCTTTATGCCGTAGCGGCACAAGGGAGTAAAGATTTATTCGTAGTCGTAAAAGCCTTTGCCCGTCTTGCGGCCCAAGTAGCCTGCATTGACATATTGGCGAAGAAGTGCGCTCGGACGATATTTGGGATCGCCGAACCCTTCATACAATACTTCCATAATATGGAGAACAACATCATTACCGATAAGGTCGGAAAGAGCCAACGGTCCCATAGGATGATTGAAGCCGAGCTTGCAGACCGCATCAATATCTTCCTTGGACGCAACACCTTCCATCAAAGCCTGAATGGCTTCGTTGATCATGGGGATAACAACGCGGTTGCCTACGAAACCGGGGAAATCATTAACCTTAACGGGGCTCTTGCCGAGTTCCTGAGACGCTTCGAATACTTTTTTGAACGTTTCGTCAGATGTTGCGATCCCGTTGATGATCTCAATCAGTTTCATGACCGGCGCGGGGTTGAAGAAATGCATGCCGATAACTTTGTCCGGACGGTTGGTAGCGGCGGCAATCTTCGTAATGGGCAAGGACGACGTATTTGATGCCAAAATGGTGTGAGCCGGGCATTTTTCACCCAGATTTTTGAAAATCTGAGCCTTAATCTTCATATCTTCAATAGCGGCTTCCACTACGAGATCGACATCTTTCATGCCGTCTTCCGTAATTTCAACAAAACTTGTAATGCGGCCCATGGCTGCATCTTTGTCTGCCTGCGTCATTTTTTCTTTCGCCACCAATTTCGTGAGGCTCTTATCGATTTTTTTAATACCGCCGTCGATAAATTCCTGTTTGATGTCGTTGAGGACTACGTCACAGCCGTGTGTGAGGAATACCTGAGCAATACCCGATCCCATCGTACCTGCACCAATAACCATTACTTTTTTACAAAACATGTTGAACTCCTCCTTTAGCGTGATTTTTTTCACAGATTTAGCGAAGATAAAGTAATCCTTACCCTTTAAAACCACCTCATTACAGTTATAAGTATATCACCTTTAAGAAAAAAATCCACTGTAAAATACATTATTTATCACAAAAATACGGCTTTAGTATGCTTTTCTCGCCTTATTGTTACCGTGTTGATGACTTTACTGCATTGCCAAGAATATGCAGATGTTTAAATTGTACAAAACGGAACTTATATTTGGGGAATCAAGGGCCCTTACCTGCACCTTATCGCAATATATGAACTACCCGCTTACGGCTCGTCCCGCAAAAATTTTCCGAGCCGGTCGAGCAGATTTTTAGACTGCTCTCCTGTTGACCGGAACCGTTTCAATTCCGTATTCGTTTCCACGTAATTGAGAAAAGAAACAAACGTTTTTTCACTGTCGGCCAGCATTTCGGCATTGGCATGTTCCCATACCGTGCCGTCATGCCGCTCATATCGCTCCAATAAAGCCTGTAAATGGCCGATATCGTACGTTTGTCCCCTTCCGCCCCGGGTAACGGCGTATTCTCGTAAAAGCCGCACGGTTTGAAAGAGCGGGGCTTCGGCTCCGTACGGGCAGAAGCACGTTTCTTTCAGTTCGGCATACCACTTTCTCAGAACAATCTCGAAAAAGGCATATAAAGAAAGCGCCGCGGCTCTTTCATATCTTCGGGCCGCCCATTCCCCCTGCCGCGTATCTTTTTGTTTTTTCACGGCCGCCAGTTGTGCAAAGGCCTTGTAATCGTGCCATAATTCTTCGGACAGTGTCGCATCGTATATATTTACGTTGCCGTTACGAAAAAAAGTGATCCCGATTTTTGAACGCATTGTTATGCCTTTATTTCACTCGTGCAATGGGGGCAGCGTCTTGCGTCTTCCGCCACGGGCTCTTTGCAGAAGGGGCAGAGGCTCGCCTCTACTGCAGCCGCAGGCTTCTTTAAACGGTTAAGCTGTCCGATGATAATGAAAATAGCAAAGGCGATGATAATAAATTCGATTACCGTATTCAGGAAAAGGCCGTACGCAATAACAGGCACGCCCTGCGCCTGTGCCTCAGCAAGAGTTTTAGCCGTCGTTGAACTGAGGGGAATAAAAAAATCGGTAAAATCCACACCGCCGAGAAGGATACCGATAGGCGGCATAATGACATTCGTTACCAACGAGGCTACGATTTTTCCGAAAGCCGCACCGATGACGACGCCGACCGCCATGTCCATGACATTCCCCTGTACGGCGAAAGTCTTAAATTCCTGTAAAAGTGCTTTCATAGTTAAAAACTCCTTTATTAGTAATTATTTTTTATGCCTTCCCTTTTCAAAAAAATCGGGATCAGCCGCAGCCATGCGCTCCATGATTTTATCATAACCGCCCGTGCCGTAGTTCAGGCACCGTTTGATCCGGCTGATGGTGGCCGTACTGGCTCCGGTCTTCTTCACAATATCCTCATAAATATCTCCGGCTCTGAGCATACGAGCTACTTCCAGACGCGCTGAAATAGCCTTCATTTCCTGCACCGTGCAGATGTCCTCAAAAAATTCATAACATTCTTCCAGGGATTTCAACTGTAAAACAGCCTCGAAGAGCTGGTCATGAAGTCCGTCCTTCAGCTTTTCATTAACGCTCACTGCAATCACCCCGCTTCCTGAATAATACCGGATAAATTTGCTCTTTATTATAAGCTACACCTATCGGCTTGTCCATACTTCTTTAAATAGCAAATAAATCAAGCTGTTCATCTTCCGGCAGCTCTCCTAAACAGCCCTGTTCCGCCAAGGCGTCGATCAATGTCTGTCCGACCTTACCTCTGTATTTCAGATCTTCTTTAGACGAGTACGGCTGTTCTTCACGGGCCGCCACGATCTGTTCGGCAACATTTTTCCCCAATCCGTCAAGCGCCGTAAAGGGGAGCAGGATTTTGCCGTCACAGATGATGAACTTCGTGGCATCGGATTTATTAATATCAATGTTCAGAAAAGAGATGCCGCGTAAATTCATTTCCACTACCAGTTCCAACGTCGTATACAGATCTTCTTCAATTTTCGTCGCGTTGTCGCCTTTTGCAGCGATCACCTTCATCGCTTTCCGCGCCGTGTCAAGGCCGTGTACCATCATGGGTATACTGAACGCCTTGGCGCGAACGGTAAAGAAAGCCGCATAATAAGCAAGAGGCTGATTAATCTTATACCAGGCAATACGGAAAGCCATCATGACATAGGCTACCGCATGAGCCCTCGGAAAGAGATAGCCGATTTTCGAGCACGATTGAATAAACCATTCGGGAATATTATTCTTCCGCAATTCGCCTTCATAGTCGGTAGTCTTTCGTCCCGTCGCCTTTTCGGGCTTTATCA
>NZ_JH417588.1:53382-96078 GCF_000239275.1 Megasphaera geminata F0357
GTCTTTCGTCCCGTCGCCTTTTCGGGCTTATCAATACCGTTCCCCTTACGGACATTTTCCATAACCTTAAAGCTCGTTTTCGGTTTGACCCCGTGATTGATGAGATAGTTCATAATATCATCGCGTGCAGATACGGCTTCATTCAACGTTGCCGTACCGGAGGTGATTAATTCCTGCGCATTATTCAGCCAGACATCCGTACCGTGTGAGAAACCGGATATGCGGACGAGGCCGGAAAAGGTTTTCGGACGCGTATCGACGAGCATTTTCCTGACAAAAGACGTACCGAATTCGGGGATACCCAGACTCCCTACGGGAGAGCCCAATTCTTCAGGCGTCAGCCCCAACGCCTCGGTAGAACTGAAAAGGCTCATCGTCTGCGGATCGTCAAAAGGTACGGTCGTCGCCTTAATCCCCGTCATATCTTCAAGCATGCGAATTACCGTCGGATCATCATGCCCGAGAATATCGAGTTTGACGAGCCGGCCTTCAATAGAATGGTAATCGAAGTGTGTCGTTATGATACCGCAATCCTTCTTATTGGCCGGATACTGGACGGGCGTAAAATGATGGATATCAATATCACGGGGTATGACCATAACACCGCCCGGATGCTGCCCCGTCGTGTTTTTGATGCCCGTGCAGCCGTTGACAAGACTGTTAATATATGCATCATTGGCCGTAATGCCGCGCGCTTCGGCCCATTTTTTCACATATCCGAAGGCCGTCTTGTCTTTGACCGCACCGATGGTCCCTGCACGAAACACATTGTCCTTGCCGAACAGCTCCTCCGTATACTTGTGCGCCTTAGGATGATATTCACCGGAAAAATTAAGATCGATATCGGGAACCTTATCGCCTTCAAAACCGAGAAAAACGGCAAACGGTATATTATGCCCGTCTTTATGAAGTGGTGTGCCGCAGACGGGACACGGTTTATCCGGCAAATCGAAGCCGCCGGCTACGGAACCGTCTTCAAAAAATTCACTGTACCGGCACGCGGGGCATACATAGTGAGGCGGCAACGGGTTAACTTCCGTTATATCCGCCATGGTGGCGACGAAAGACGAACCGACCGAGCCGCGGGATCCCACGAGATAGCCGTCATCGTTAGAATGCTTTACCAGTTTATGCGCAATATAGTAAAGCACGCCGAACCCGTTGCCGAAAATAGAAGTAAATTCTTCATTCAGTCTGGTTTCAACTACAGCCGGCAACGGGGTGCCGTATATCTTGTGGGCCTTATCCAGACACATTTGTTTCAACGCTTCAGACGCCCCTTCAATTCTCGGGAAATAGAGGTTTGCTTTCGGTACGGGCGTGACAGCGTCAATCATGGCGTTAATCTTATTCGGGTTGGTAATTACGACTTCTCTGGCCCGCTCTTCCCCCAGGTAGGAGAATTCGTCAATCATTTCGTCAGTTGTACGCAAATATAAGTCCGGCTGAAATTCGGCGTCTTTAAAGCCTTTGCCGGTCATAAGGATCTCTCTGTATATCTTGTCTTCTTTATTAAGAAAATGGGCGTCACAGGTTGCGACCGTCAGCTTACCCAACTCGTCACCGAGCTTCAGTATGGTACGGTTGATCTCCCGCAAGCCCTCGTCATCGTCGACATATCCTTCGCGAACGAGGAATTCATTATTGCAAATCGGCTGGATTTCCAGATAATCATAGTATGAAGCTACCTTCTTCAGTTCATCATAGGCCAATCTCTTTTGTACCATCGAACGGATGAGTTCACCCGCTTCACAGGCGGAACCGAGAATAAGCCCTTCTCTGTATTCATTTAAAACAGAGCGGGGAATACGCGGCCGGCCGCGATAAATATATTTCAAATGAGAAATACTGACAAGTTTATACAGATTACGCAGGCCGATCTGATTTTTCGCCAGAATAATGATATGGTATGATTTATCTATTTCATTATCAAAAAGATAGCCTTCCATACCGTATATCACTTTCACATCATTGGCGGCAGCCATTTCCTGCAAGGCCGGGAAGGATTGTACGACGCCGTGATCCGTGACGGCAACGGCCGGATGGTTCCATTTTTTGACGGTCCTGATCAGATCTTTAACCGTAATCAGCGCATCCATGTCGCTCATCGTCGTATGAAGATGCAGTTCAACGCGGGGCGTGGGATTTTCATCAACCCGTTCGACGGCATTGCTTTCCGCCGTCATAATGGCATCGGCATTTAAAACATAATCATTTTGATAATTATCATAGCGTACATTACCGTGAGCGTAAATAAACGTATTTACTTCCAGGGTTTTCTTCAACACGGCCAGCTGTTCGTCCGTCAGCGCGTTTTTACGGCCGAATTTTCCGGAATTACCGGTGTCGATAAACGTTTTGGCGCTGATACCGTTTGTCTTATCGGCTATTTGAAAAGCCAGGAGAATTCGTTTTGACTTCAATTCTTTAAATTCAACCTTGACAATCTTCCCGCGAAGGACGATATTATTGCGTTCATCGCCTAATATCTCACCTATTCCGGGAATTTCGGCTGTAGAAAAAGCCTTCCCCAGGAGCACGCGCCCGTCTGCCGTTTCAGCCGACAAAGAGGCATTTCTTTTCCTTTTTAAACGCCTTTCTTCTCCGGACGTTCTTGCCGCCTTGCAGGCTTTTCTGTAAGCCTCGTCATACAGTTCTTCGTCTTCGTCATAAATATCTTCATAAAGGATGGAATAGCCTTCCATATCGTCAGAAGAAAAATCATCGGCCTGATCGACCGTATCAGTCGCGTCGAGAGCTTCGCCGTCGCGCTCAAGAGCATCAACCGTTACCCGTTCTATCTGTAACGAGCCGGTAATGGCAAAGGTATCGCGGACGGCCTTTTCCAAAAGGGCCGTATCGGCGCCGCAGGGCACATCGGCGACAATCCGCCACGACATGTCGGCAAGGCAGGTGCTGATGCGCTCAATACGCACCGGTTCCCCGTCTTTCAAAGGTATATACAAATTTCCTTTCGGTACAATATGGTAATATTTCATGCTTTTCCCCTCATTTTACGGTCCGAGCGGATCATACCGCTTATTAATCATTTCATCCTGATTATGTACCCCGTCCGCAGCGCCCGGCGGCGCACTGTAACATGAATCACCGCCGCAGGTCAGGGTAATATCATCATTGGGTTCGTAACGGGATTCAATAAAGTCGGTATAAACAGATCCGTCCTTGTAATGTACATCTCTTTTGATGGTTATTTCACGGCCGTCATACCCTTCCTGTTCTTTTTTATCCTCCGCTATAAAAGGATCATGCTTTTTGATGACATTATGGGGCAGCGTCTTTTGCTCCGTCGTCACAAAGGCGACGGAACAGCCGTCTTCATGATTGCCGAGAATATAAACGGTTATCGCATCATGCGTACATTCCGTACAGATATACACGCCGTGTGTAAAAGGATTGGAAAAAATAAAGTCCAACGAATTGTCTGCAACCGTCGCATCCATGCCGACGGGAACATAACCGGCCGGGGCAAAATGAGGTGATCTGCTGTCAATACGCAGCCCGGCCCGCAGGACGGCATTAAAAAGAGTCGTGCTGACCTGGCAGACGCCGCCGCCCGCATCCATAGCCAGTTTATTATCAAAATACACGGGCGCATCTTTATACCCCTTGTCACGCGTACGCGTGCCGACAGTATCATTAAAAGAGCAGGCGGCGCCGGCTTTCACCAGCGTATGGTTCAAGAGACGCGCGGCAATGCCTATGTTTTCGCTCCGGTTGGTATCGCTGCCGTCAAAATGAGTCGTATAACTTGACAAAAGCGTATCGATCCCGGCAAGATCAGCCTTTTTTACAGCCGCCTCGCGCCGTTCCGACACGGGCAAATCCACCTGCCCCGCTTCTCCGTCGGCCAATTTTTCACGGATGCGGTCACGGGCAGCGCCCGTATCAATAACGGCGCCTTCCCGCTCCGCATGAAGCGTAACGGTGCCGTTCGCCGTAAGTTCGGCATACGCGTTGACAGGCGTTATATTGTATTTCTCATGAACGGCGGTAAGGGCCTGCATGAGTTTTTCTTCATTTGCCGTAAGACGGACCGGCACATTGCGGCCGTACACAAGGACCTCAAAAACCTCGGCAACACGCTCGGCCGGCCCGCCGTGTCGGCCGACGAGATAGAGCTCATCATAAATCCGCTCTTTGTCTACATGCGCGTCAAGGCGTGAAAGAGGTTAATTTTCCGCAATGCCTGCCGCTGTGAGCATAAACGATTTATCGGCTACGGCCCGCTCGGACTTTTCCAAATACGCGGCAACATCCTGCCGGGACATAAGCGAAACCGGCTGTCCGTCTAATTCTACGCGCCCGTCCGCCACATATCGGGCTGCAAAAAAAATGGAGAGCAAAGCCAAAACGGTTACTGATATCAGCCGCACCGCCAAAGGTACGGCCTTCTTATTTTTTTTCAAATTACGCCGGCTCCTCCGGCCCGCCGCATCCTCTATCTCACGGTCATGATTTTCTTTCAAAATTAACCTCTTTCACGCACGCAATAAAGACAAATAAGAGCTTCCATGTCCTTTATTGACGCCGTTCCCCTGCGTATATGCAGCTGCAGTGTGAAAAGCCCGGAAATAAGCTCGTCCAATTCTCCAAGTCGCCAATACTTACCCGACTTTTGCAAATAATATATGCTGTTCTTAACGGGCCTGCCCTTGTTGATCCTGCTCAATAGCCGTTCCGCCTCCGCCGCGTTGACACGGGCCTCTTTCAGTTCCATATAAGCCCGTAACATCCGCACGCGTGACAATACATAAGCAGTACTCTTCAAAAAAACATCGGGCTTGCCGAACAGCCCGTCAATAAGGGGTACACAGCCAGCACCGTCGCGATTCAGAAAATAATCGGTAAACGTATATAAATTTTTTTCGACCGTGCCGGCAAAAAAGCCGCTTAACGCTTCCCTATGAATAATGTTGCCGTGAGGAGATGCAAGCGTAAGTTTTTCCAGCTCCGAAAAAACGTATAAAAGAGAAATTTCATTCCACGTATGAAACATTTCCTGCATCTGCCGCCCCGCTTCCGGAGCAAGAGTAAAACCGAGCTGCTGCAAATACGCTTCAACATGGGGCATGACATTTTTTTCCGTAACCGCTTCACAGGCGCTGATATCGGCATACGGTTTCAACGCTTTAAAAAACGCGGCATTGACATCCAACGGACCGTGGACAATAAACACGGCATAACTGCCCCTTCCCAACGAAGCGGTTTTCTCCAGAAACCACGCTTCCTTTTTGTCCACTTTACTGCGCGACCGCCCTCCCCGCCTTACAGGCAGATACGGCGGGTCCTGCCATACGGTAACGGTTGCCGCGCCGAACAGCGAACTGCCTTCCAGCGATTCCGCGACTGTCGGCGGCGGCTCATCCTTTTGGAATGACACCACTTCCGGAGCACTGCCGCAGTCCGACGCGCATTCCGCAAGATAGCCGGCTTTTGCTTTTTCCATTAAATACGGTTCTGTACCGTATATTATTTTAATGTATTTCATACGACTCACCGTTATATGTCTTAAAACGCCAGTGTTCCCGACAGTAACGTCCTTTTATCTGTCCGTGCTTTTTTGTATTCAGCGGCAGACCGTCAATTGTCCCCGTTCTCGCATGTATCCTGAGGCCGGCGAAAGAAATGTCGGGATCCGTCGCAGCTCCGGATACTATCTTATTTATCCTGAAATTTTCCGCCAGATCCCCGACTGCACGCTCAGCACCTGCACCGTAAACGCAAACTTCGGAAAGGGAGAATATTCCTTCATGGCGCAGTGCGGGTACCAGGACGGAGGCAATCGGGCTGTATGCATGAGGCTGCTTTTTATTATACCACAGACGGGCTTCGCCGGCAGTATCCACAATGCATATGGCGGCATCGTCATGAAGATCGAAAATATACAGTTCGGCCCTGTCCCCGGCCGCCAGGAAGCGAGCCGCCGCAAAAACACAAACGGCAAGGCTCCCGAAGAGGCAGAATTTTCGTACGGCCTTAAAAAAAACGGCGCCTATAAGCAGCAGATAAACACATACGGCCTGAGCCGTCATAGCGCCTGCGGGAAAACGGCTGTACGGCAGAGAGGCAAGAAAAAAATTCCCTTTTAAGCTTACCTCCAGAAGAGGCCCGATTATCATCAATAAGACCTTACCGACAGGCGGAGAAATATAAACAAAAAGAGCCGCCGCAAGGCCCATGACAATAACCGCGTCAAGGATTGTCCCTACCAGCAGGTTGGCGAAAAATGTATAGGTCGGCAGAACGGCAAAGGCATCGGTCAGAAACGGACCAGAAGAAGTTGGGCGCTTATGGAAAGAGCCAGCGGTAATCTTATAAACGGGGTTATAAAGGAAAATATCTCATTCAGCCTGCGCGAAAACAGAATTATCCCCGCCGTCGCCCCGCAGGAAAGGCGGAAAGACAGATCATACGCAAGATAAGGATTATAAAGGACAAGACCGGTCATGACAAGTCCGAGTACGTGAAGAGGGGTGTATTCCCGCTCCGCCGCAAGCGCATAAGTGCCGATCAGACCCATACAGGCGGAGCGAAGGACAGGCACGGTAAAAGAGGACAAGGCGCTGTAAAAAAAGACAAAAATACCCGCCAGAAGATATAAGGTTTTATTTCTTACAGAAAAAAGCTTACCGACGGAAGTCACTACGGCCAGGACAAGTGTTATATGCGCCCCCGATACGGAAAGAATATGGATCAGGCCCGTAGCGGCAAAACTTTGCAGGACGGCAGGCGGCAGTCTGTCATAATTACCGCCGAAAAGGAGGCTCGTCAATATATAAGCTCTGTCACCGCCGAGTATTTCTTTAAAAAAAGACGTTATGTTTGCATGGATCAAGTTTATCGTCCTGTCGTAAACTCCCGCTTCCGCACAGACAGTCAGATTCCCCTTCTTTTTTTCTTCACCGCGGCCGACGACGGCCTGTTGTCTGTAATAATGATAAAAATCATATAGCCCGTCATTTTTGAAAAGGGTTAAATCTTTCATGCGCACATCGCCCTGTACTGTCGTTCCTTGAGGATACGGATCGGCACCCTTTACGGTCAAGTATATTTTCCCTTCGGGTCTTTCACTCTGAATAGAGGCAATATACTTGGTTACCTCACCTTTATCGGTCTCATAGGTTCCCTTTTTCTCGCCTATCTTCAAAGTTAAGGCGGCATCCCGGTTATTTTCATAACGGGGCAGCGAATTATACCGGTTTTCACTTATGTCCAGCCTGACGACGGCCAGACCTAAAAAGGCCAGAGAAACGGCAAGACAAAACCATACGTTTTTCCGCCGCCAGATCCAGGCAAGAATCAGGAAAATCACGAACCAGGACAGGCCCAGCCAACAGGGCAAAGAACACTTGTCGGCAATAATAATGCCGCCGGAAAGAGAAAGCGCCGCCATAAAGCCGATATACTGCCTCATAGATCGACACAGTCTTTCAATTTCTCATACTTATTTGTCCCTATTCCCTTTACCTGTTTCAATTCGTCAATCGAAGAGAACGCGCCGTGTTCATCGCGATAAGCGACAATGGCCGCGGCCATGGCCGGCCCTATGCCGGGCAGCTGCGTCAAGGCCTTCTCATCGGCCTCGTTTAGGTGAATTTTACCGTCGTCCGTATGCACGGCCGTACCTTCCGGCTTGTACGGCACATGAATATGCATGCCGTCATGTATGGACTCGGCCAAATTAATACCGTCACTGTCGGCATACGAAGAAAATCCGCCCGCATCTTTAATAACTTCACTGACTTTTAAAGGCGCCTTATATGAATAGACGCCGGGATTCCGAACGGCTCCGCTGAGATATATGTACGTTAACGAAGGTCTCCGTTCCTCCGCCGGTTCAACCGTTCGGATTTCTTCGGGCAGTGTCGCTTCGACGATCGTCTCACCGTACGCATACATCAGAAGCGCAAACAAGACGGAAAACAGCAGCAGAAATTTTTTCATACCAGTCTACCTCCTCGACAGTCTTTATGTATACTTTCGAAGAGGAGCCACCGAATTCCTGCTGCTGCCGTTAATTTTTAATGAAAATTTAACGTATTCCTCATGATGAGAGTTTTATAAGATCCGCTCACCACGTATTTTTGCCCCGCCAGAGTCCCGGTCGAAGCATGGCAAGAAACGTAAATATCTCCAGCCTGCCGATGAGCATGGAAAAACATAAAACCGTCTTGGCAAAGGTTGAGAGTTCCGCATAGGTACACGTTGCACCGGTTATACCGAAGGCCGGTCCGACACAGCCCATCGTGGAAACGCTGATGCCGACGGCATCAAAAATTTCAATTCCGTCCCATGCCAGGAGAAGCGCCCATAAAGCAATGAACAGGATATACACGAAAAAATACTGACCCGCCCTGAGAAGCGTATTTTCATGCAACATATACCCGTTCATATGTATTTCCAGGACATGCTTGGGATATAAGAGATGTAGTATATTCGCTTTAACCGAGCGTATCAAAATAACGACACGCGATACCTTCAGACCGGCAGCCGTCGAGCCGGCACAGCCGCCGCAAAGCATCAGCCCCAGGAGGATAATTTTAGAAAAAGTCGGCCATTGATCATAGTCCGCCGAAACAAAGCCGGTCGTTTCAATAGATACAACCTGAAAGGCCGCATAGCGGGCGGCATCAAAAAAAACCAGTTCGTGAGCGTACATAAGATCAAGGAGTACCAGCACGGTAGCCGTCAAAAGAATCAGCATATACGCTTTAAACTCCGTATTGCTTCGCAGGACGGAAAATCCTTTATGATACACACGGTAATAAAGGCCGAAGTTACCGCCTGCCAGAATCATAAAAAAGGTCATCCATCCTTCAATGGCGACGTTGTCAAAATAAGCGGCACTTTCATTGTATGTGGAAAATCCTCCTGCCGAAACGGTTGACAGGGCATGATTCAGCGCGCTGATAAAATCCATACCGCAAAGAAGAAAGACGGAAAAAGCAAGAAGCGTAAAGGTGGAATAGATTTCAAAAAGAACCTTTGTCATATCTTGTAGGCGCGGCAGCACGCGCTCTTTTGTCGGTCCGGCCGCTTCGGCATTATAAATGTATGACGAATTCTGCCCCGATTCGGGCAATAAAGCGATAAAAATAACGACGATCCCGAGCCCGCCGAGCCAATGCGTCATGCTGCGCCAGAGAAGGATACTTTGCGGCAGGCCGGTCAAATCACTGATAACGGTCGCTCCCGTGCCGGTAAAGCCGGAAATACTTTCAAAGATCCCGTCCAGAAATCCGAGATAATCACCTGCCACATAAGGCACCATACCGAGAGCCGTCGCCAGGATCCATCCCAAACCGGTAATGGCTATTCCTTCCTGAGCCGTCAACTTCTGGCGCCGCGCCTCCCCGCCGGAGAGAAAAAAGGCCGCCGCCGCAAAGCAGCAAACTATGGAGATAACAAAGACAGGCGCACTGCCGTCTCCATCCCAAAGCCCTAAAAACAAAGGCACGAGAAGCACTCCGGTTTCGGCTAACGATATTCTGCCTAAAAACAAACTGACTATCTTGAAGTTCATATGATCCCCCATCCGGAGACAGTGTTACCAGCCCTGACGACGGTGCCAGAACGACGGCAGAAACAGTACGAGGACGCTGAACGACTCAAGGCGCCCCATGAGCATGGACAACGCTACAACGGCCTTGCTGAACGGCGGCAGCGCCGAATACGTGCAGGTTGCGCCGAATATGCCGAACGACGGACCGCAGCTTCCCATGGTGGAAATACTGACGCCTACGGCCTCAAATGTCGGTACGCCGTCCCAAACGAGAAGAACGGCCCATAAAATATCCAACAGTACATAGACTAAAAAAAACCGGACGACGCCGTACAGAACATCTTCAGAAAATTCCGTCCCGTTGGAGCTGACGGCAATGACTTCCCGCGGATAAACCTTCTGCCGCAATAAAGCCCGTGCGGTCTTTAAAAGCAGCATTAAGCGCGTGACCTTTAACCCGCCCGCCGTCGAACCGGCACAACCGCCCAGAAACATAAGGAACAGCAAAATATACTTGGAGAAAGCCGGCCACTGATCAAAATCACAGGAAACGAACCCGGTGGACGAAGAAATGGACACGGCTTGAAAAAAAGCTTCCCGAACGGCATACGTACCGTCCCAGCCCAGAGTCAGAATAAGATTTCCGGCCATTAACGCGGTCGAGACGGCGACGACGGACAAATACATGCGAAATTCCGTGTCTTTCCGGATAATGTGCGCGCCACGGCGCCAGGCAGCTACATACATACCGAAGTTGGCGCTGGAGATCAGCATAAAAAAAGCCAGTACCCCTTCAATAAGCGGGCTGTTAAAGTGGGCAATACTGTCATTATAAGGGGAAAACCCGCCCGTAGCAATCGTGGAAAACGCATGTTCCGCCGCAATCAGAAAATCCAGGCCGCATGCCCAGAGCACAAGCGTACAGGCCAGCGTAAAAATAACGTATACGGTAAAAAGGGCCAGGGCCATTTCTTTTACCTGCGGCAGAAAACGGGAGTCCGTCGGTCCCGTGCTCTCGGTATTGAACATGCGCACGGCACCCTTGCCGAAACGGGGAAAAAGGGCGATAAAGATAACGATAATACCCAATCCTCCGAACCAGTGAGTCAGAGACCGCCACAAAAGTAAACTTTGCGGCAAGGCTTCAATATCGTCAATAACCGTAGCCCCTGTACCGGAAAAGCCCGAAACGGTTTCAACAACGCTGTCCAGGACAGACAGGTAACCGCCCGCGGCATAGGGGATCATACCGAGGAAGGTCGCCATAACCCACCCCAGAACGGTAACGGCCATTCCCTCGCGAACGGTCAACGTATGAACGTTCGTTTTCCCGAAATATTTCAATATCGTGCCGGCAAGGAGACAAACGATGACGGCCCACCCGAACGCATTGATATTTTCTTCTTTATAGAGGACGGCCATACCGAACGGTACGGAAAGAACAATGCCGCAGGCAACCGACAGCCTGCCGAGAAGATATGAAACAACGCGAAAATCCATCTGCCTTACTCCTACCAACGGCGGCGCAGAAAATGAACTGCCGTTTGTATAACAAGGAAAAATGCAACTACCTCTATACGTCCCAAGACCATAATAAACGTATAATATACCTTGAGCCAGAGAGGTAACCCGTATAAATCGTCCAGGCCGTAAAGTGAGGCGGACGCTCCCGTTCCCGTCAGCCCCGCCCCGGCCAGGCCGAGAGCCTGAAGCGGCGAAAGCCCTGCAAGCGAAAGGACAAGTGCGGACAGGAAAAATACGGCGATAAACAAGAAGAAGACGTTCAGCACGCGGCTGATAACGGGCAGGGGGACAGATACGTTATTTACCTTAACAGTAATGACCATCTGCGGATGAAGGGTGCGCACCAGTTCTTGTCCTGTCATCTTAAAAAGAATAAGAAAACGGATAACTTTCAACCCGCCGGTAGCCGCACCGACACAACCGCCGACAAACGTGAGCAGAAACAGTAAAAGCCTGTCGAATTCCGGAAACCCCGCTGCTCCCGGAGCGATAAACCCGGTTGTACTCATGAAAGATAAAACGTGGAATACCCCCAGCCGCAGGCTGTCACCCCATTCGTAAGCGGTCCGATTATGGACGGTTATGCTCAAAACGAGGGTTGCCGTGAAAATAACGGCCAGAAAAGCACGGAATTCCGTATTGCGAAAAAATGAACGAAACGATCGTTCCCGTAAAACTTTAAACAACAGGAGAAAGTTGCACGATGCTAAAAACATGCCGCAGACAGCCGCCCAGGCAATATTTCGCTCATGCAAATCAACAAGTGCGGTGCCGCCTGTGGAAACGGTTGCAAAGGCTTGTAAAACGGCCGTATCAAGAGATACTCCGGCCAGCCGGAAGGCGACGGCCGTCACGGCGGTAACGACCGCATAAACGATACTTATATGCTTCATGAATACTTTCATACGTTTCAATCCCGGCGTAAAAGCGAAGGGATTGTCGCCGGAAAGGCCGATGTTGAATACCTTGCTGATCTGAGGAACGACCGTAACGAAAAGATTAATAAAAATAAGCGCGCCGGTCCATTCCATGACGACATGCCAAACCCGCAGTGACGGCGGGACGGCATAGACGGGAATAAAACTCCCGTTCGTCGTAAAAGCGGACATGCTCTCCAACCAGGCGTCGGCACCGGTCAGGCAGCCGCCGATATAAAACGGCAAGGCGCCGATAGCCGCCATGACAAACCAGCAAACAAACAAAAGTACCGCACCTTCAGTAAGCTGCATTTGCCGCTTATGCGTTCTCCCGCCCAACGCGAAAGCGGCGGTTCCCGCCGCGGCAATAAAAAAAGACGGTACAAAAAACCGGGCAGTACCGTCTTCGGCACATAAGCCGGCAAATATCGGCACGATAAGGGCAAGGGCAATAACAGCCGTTATCCGGCTTAACCCTGCAAATACAAACGCACCTTTCATGATTTATGCCTTTCCTGTAAAGTATTTCATAACTTTTTTAGCGAAGTCCATCCGGATAAAAAGAATGGCTCTGTCACCGGCCCGTAAAACGGACTGGCCCGTCGGCACGAAAACCTCATCATCACGGACATAGGCGCAAATCAGGCACTCCCGCGGCAGATCCATATCCATCAGGGCTTTCCCGTCCACATAAGATTCAGGCTGGACAATAATTTCTACGGCTTCCGCTTTAGCGCCTTCAAGAAGAGCAACGGAAACGACCCCCCCGCGACGGGCAAAAGCCAGGATTTCACCGGCCGCCAAAAGACGGGAAGATAAAACGATATCAACGCCGACCTTTTCCATGAGATCAACATACTCGATACGCGCTACCCGCACGATAGTACGGCCGGCACCCAAATGCTTGGCCAAAAGGGCCAGCATCAGATTCAATTTATCATCGTCCGTAAGGCAAACGACGACATCCGCCTCGCCGACGCCTTCCTGTGTCAGCAAATCAATATCCGTGCCGTCCCCGCAAATAACGATGCCCTTGTCAATGCGTTCCGCCACCATACGGCTCCGTTCAGGGTCCTTTTCGATAACCTTGACGTTGACATCCTGCTTATCCAGCATCTTCGCCAGGGCTCTCCCCGTGCGGCCGGCGCCGATGATGAGGACCCGTTCCGGTGCTTTCATACCCGTACCAACAAACTGTTTGCTGAACCGCTCAATTTTATCCGACGCGCCGACGAAAAAAGCATTGTCATGAGGCAGAAGCCTGTCTTCACCGTGCGGAATGATCATACGGTGATCACGGAAGATAAGGCCCGCCAATACATCCTGCGGCAGAACCAGATCTTTCAGCGGGATATCGGCCAACGGGGACTCTTTGCGGATCTTGGTTTCAAAAAGGCGTACCTTCCCCTGTGCAAAATCTTCCACATTAAGCGCCGCAGGGGTCATAAGAATGCGATTGATTTCACGGGCCGTAATATATTCGGGATTAATCATGAGATCAATATCAAAATTTTCCTTTAAATAGCCTTTGGCTTCAGAGAGAAACTCCAGATCGCGAATACGGGCCGCCGTATAGGAGATCCCGTGCTTTTTGGCAAGGATACAGGCGATCATATTGGTTTCATCGCTGTTCGTCGCGGCTACGAGAATATCAGACCCGAAAACATCGGGGTCGCTCATCGTAATAGGGCTGGCTCCGTTTGCCGGAACCGTTAATACATCCAAGGTGTTTTTTACCGCTTCCAAACGATCGTCATCAATATCGACAACAACAACATCCATTTGCTCATTCGACAATAATTCGGCAATACTGTATCCCAGTTTCCCCGCTCCGATAACAACAATGCGCACGCTGATACCTCCTGTATCCGACAATCTTTTAACTACAGTTATCATACTCTCTTTACAGGCTCATGGCTATATAAAAGGCTGAATTTGCATTTATTCTCCGTCCGTCTCCGCCGCGCCGTAAATATGGACCAACTCTTCATACCGGGGACAGGTCCGGGCATGGTCGTTAATAATACCGCAGGCCTGGAGATGGGAATATACGGTCACGGCGCCGATATATGTAAACCCTCTTCGTTTCAGATCTTCGGCAATCCGCTGAGACAGCATATTCCGTGCAGGCACCCCCTTATCCTGATGAGATCTGTACACTAAAGGCATGCCGCCGGTGAAAGACCAGAGATACTCGCTGAAACTGCCCGTTTCACGTCGAATTGACATGAACGCACGGGCATTTTTCAAGATTGCCTTACTCTTTCCCTGCGATTTGATAATGCCGTCACAGGACAGGATACGTTCAACATCGCGTTCATCAAATTGAGCTAATTTTTCATAGTCGAAACCTGCAAACGCGCGGCGCAAGGTCTCCCTTTTCTGTAAAACCGTATTCCAGCTGAGGCCGCATTGCATCACCTCAAGTGCCAAATATTCAAATTGTACGCGGTCGTCATAGACGGGAACGCCCCATTCACAGTCGTGGTACTCTTTCATTTTTTTATTCAATGCGGCCCACTCGCAACCTGCCATATGAAACCCCTCCCGCCTGGTTATCCGTTGATCGTCCATCTGCTTATAAAGGCAATAAAGCGCGGTACAACGGCGTTCTTCAAGCTTGTAAAAATTACCCGTCCCCGTCGCCGGATCGGTTATCTTCATGAGTATGATTGTATTATATATACGAATACATGTTCTGTCACTACAGGTTTTTATACTCCTTTGCAAGTTAACTTTTTATACCATATTTTTCCGTGGTATAATACAGGCAGCTCAATCAGCGAAAGGACCGTAATTATGAATATATATCAGGAAAATCTTATCACCTTAATCAAAGCCGGCACATCTCCGTTTCATGTCGTCCGGGAAGGTAAAAAAAGGCTTGAAAAACATGGCTTCACCTGCCTTGAGTCACGGGAAAAATGGTCTTTGCAAAGAGGCGGGAAATATTATCTTTCCTGTTATGATACCACGCTTATAGCCTTTACTGTCGGGGAAAATCCTGCGGAAAGCCTGCGTCTGGCCGCCGCCCACACCGACTTCCCCTGCCTCCGCGTGAAACCTTCACCCGAAACGGCAGACAAGGGATACGGCCGCATTAATATAGAACCGTACGGAAGTATCATTCGTCATACGTGGCTCGATACGCCGTTATCGTTGGCAGGAAAAGTTGTGCTCAAAGGTGCCGCTCCGTTTGCTCCCGAGACAGTATACATAGACCCGAAAAAGGCTCTCTTCATTATTCCTGAAGCGGCGATACACATGAACCGCGACGTCAACGAAAGCGCTTCTTTTAATATGCAAAAAGAGATGCTTCCCCTTATGACGCTCACGGGGGAAGATACGGCAAGCACGTATTTTATCAACTATCTGGCTTCCCTTTGCGAGGCCGAAAGCGATGACGTACTCGCTTATGATCTCAACTTGTATCCGTTATCCGAAGCGGTCTTTATGGGACTGCACGACGAATTCATCGCCGCTCCCCGTCTGGATAATCTCACCTCCGTTTCGGCCTGCCTGAGCGGTATAACGGAAGCGGATACAGCCGGTATCCGCATGGCGCTCTTTTTCGATAATGAAGAAGTGGGAAGCACAACCAAACAAGGCGCGGCTTCCATGATTATCCCCGATCTTTTAAAGCGCATATACGAAAATTTAGGTTTTGATCGGGAAGAATATTCACGCCAATGTGCGGGAGCTTTCCTGCTTTCCATGGACGCGGCCCATGCGTACCACCCGAACTATCCTGAAAAAAACGACATAACCAACTTTCCTCTCTTGAACGGCGGCGTCGTTTTAAAACAGGCAGCCAATCAGACCTATGCCGGCGATGCGGAAGCTGTAGCCGCGATTAAAGGCCTGGCCGATTCTCTGGGCATTAAGCGGCAATCCTTTGTCAACCGTTCGGATATGCGAGGCGGCT
Organism: Megasphaera geminata F0357; assembly: GCF_000239275.1. GTDB lineage: Bacteria > Bacillota > Negativicutes > Veillonellales > Megasphaeraceae > Megasphaera > Megasphaera geminata. The sequence continues at coordinate 69,272 of NZ_JH417588.1, forward strand.
CAACGCTGGGTTCGCTCCTGTCGGCGAACGTACCCGTCCGAACCGCGGATATCGGCATTCCGCTCCTTTCCATGCATTCCTCCTTTGAAACGATGGGTGCAGACGATCAGGAGTGTTTAACCGGACTGGCCACGGCTTTTCTGTCCCGGTAAAAAAGGGGCTGTAACAGAATGAAAGGAAATCCTCATTCTGCTACAGCCCCTTTTATTCGTGTTTAATCGTCTTTTACAAGATTATTTTTCCACTTGCTTTTTTCAAAATTATCGGCGACAATGTCCCCCGCCAATTCGGCGACCGCTTTATAATTGCTCCGCACGCCGTCGCCTGTATTCTTATATTTAACGGCATTTTCTTCTTTAACGCCGATGCTTCGCGCTTCTGTCGAAGCGTCGATATTCGCGCCGAGATAAACGAATTCCCACCCGTCTTTTTCCTGTTTATCGGAAATCATTTTCTTTATGATATCTTTTGTATACTCTTTACTGTCATTTTCTTGCCCGTCCGTAATTATGACAAAGAGGACTTTATTATCTTTATTTGTGATTTCAGGATATTTTTCAACTTTAGCGATCGTCGTGCCGATTGCATCCATCAAAGCGGTCATCCCGCCGGGATGATAGTCATTATCCGTCATTTTCGTAACATTGCCGAGTTTTTCCCGATCATAAATCGTTTTAGATAAATCATTGAAAACAACGGCCGTCACATTGGCATCTATATCATCATGTTTCTGCTGCGCAATCATGGAATTAAAGCCGCCGATCGTATCGTCTTCCAGGCCGCTCATAGAACCGCTCTGGTCGATAACCATAACCAGCTCCAAATGATTGGGCCGTTTCTTCTTATCCGTCACCTTCGTATCGGCGGAGCCGTTTTTCACGGTCCCTTCATCAGAAGCGGTCATACTGCTCATATCCTTCACCGAACCGCCTCCCTTAACGGCGGCGAGAAGCTGAGCAATTATATCCGTGCCGCTGCCCTTGTCGCCTGTTGCCGTACTGCCGACAGAACCGCTCTCTTTACCGGACAGGAAATTTTCCGCAGCCCGGCTGCCCGCTTCCACCTGCGGCGTGACGGAAGCCATACAAATTGTCGCTGCCAAAACGGCGGCAAATAATTTTATTTTCATTTTATCCTCCCCTTTTCCGCTGTCGTTCAACTATAGAACCATTATATATGAAAACCCGATCCAGTTCCATAGTTTTCTAAAACTTTTCATAACATTTGAGTTTTCACAACTCTACGAGCCTGCCGCATACTGCAAACCGTTATTTTTGCGCGTCTTTATCCTCCGTCACAGAGCCGCTTTTTTCACCGTCTCCGTCGGAGGCGCTGTCTTTCTTATTCACTTCTTCCTTAAATTCGCGCATACTTGTCCCCAGCGCCTTACCGAGACCGCTAATCTTTTTGCCGCCGAAAAGAACGAGGACAATAATCAAAATGACAACTAATTCCTGAATACCCAAATGCATATATAACAGTCCTTCCCGCTAAAAATCAGTCATAAAAATTTTCAATATTTACGTTGTTATATTATACCACGAAATTCCCGGTGCAAGACAATAGAACTTGCCTATATCCATCTGCATCGAGGATGTATCCAACTGTCCTTCGTTCGCCGGATGTGATAGTATAATACAGAGACATTCAAGCAGAGGAGGCATACTATGCTTACCATAGGCCTGGCCCAATTTTCCGTTTTGCCCGGAAATGCTGCCGCCAATACGGCAAAAATGAAAAAATATATACACGAAGCCGTTAAAAAAGGCTGCGATCTTATCGTCTTTCCGGAATTGTCCGTTCCCGGGTATTTCATCGGCGACAACTGGGACCAACCGGATTATATCAACGAATGTGTCCGCATGGGTGAAGAAATCCGCGAATTGTCGCAGGATATTACCGTCATCTTCGGCAACGTGGCCACGGAAGAAAACCGTATGAACCCGGACGGGCGGCCACGCAAATACAATGCCATGTTCATTGCCCAAAAGGGTGCCTTCATTTCTCCGGGCCGTTCTCCCTACCCGTTTTATATTAAGACATTATTACCTAATTACAGAGAATTTAATGACCTCCGTTATTTTACGTCTCTTACGGAAGCGGCACAAGAACGGCATGCCTTTCCGGAAGATTTTCTTTCTCCCGTACGACTTGATTTCGGCGATAAAGGCAGTCTGACTGTAGGCCCGCTTATTTGTGAAGACAGCTGGGATGAAAATTATGCATGTAAGCCCATGTCTTATTTAAGTGAAATGTATGAACTCGACATGTTCATCAACATTTCCAATTCCCCCTTCACTCTCGGCAAAACGGCGCGCCGCCATCGCCTTTTCGGGCAGGCTGTCCGCAAATTCAAACGGCCGGCTCTTTATGTAAATTGTACGGGTATTCAAAACAACGGCAAAAACATATACGCTTTCGACGGAGCCAGCGGCGCTTATAACGCAGACGGATCACTCCATTATCAATGCAGTGATTATACGGAAGAACTGGCCGTTCTGGCCTACGACGAAATAACACATGCATTCACGGGCCCCGGCATCGTCTATACAGGAAAAAGTGAAACGGAAGAAATCTATACGGCCCTTCACTACGGTATTAAAGAATTTTTACGCCAAATAAGCGTGAATAAAGTGGTGATCGGGGTCTCCGGCGGTATTGATTCGGCGGTTAACGCGGCTCTTTACGCGACGATTTTACCGCCAGAAAATATTATGCTTGTAAATATGCCGAGCATCTATAATTCGGAAACTACCAAAGGCCTTGCTGAAGAATTGGCCGGCAACATCGGCTGTGCCTATACGGTTATACCTGTCCAGGACAGCCTGGAACTCACGCGTAAACAATTAGCCGAAGCAACTGTATGGCGCGCCGGGAAAAAGAGAAAGCCGCTCGTGCTCTCCTCTTTAATGGAGGAAAACATCCAGGCCCGCGACCGCTCTTCCCGTATTCTCGCAGCGGTCGCCGCCGCCTTCGGAGGAGTCTTTACATGTAATGCCAACAAAGCCGAATCGACAGTCGGCTACGCCACTCTCTACGGCGACGGAGCCGGCTTTCTCGCCGCTACGGCCGATTTATGGAAGCATCAGATCTACGCCCTGCGGACTACTTAAACACCGGCGTATTCAGACGGGAAATCATCCCGCAAGGCAGTATCGACATTATCCCCAGCGCAGAGCTTTCGGCGGCACAGGATATTGCCAAAGGGCAAGGCGATCCCATTATATATCCCTACCATGATTACCTTTTCGCCGCCTTCATTGAACGTTGGCAGCGGGCTACGCCGGAAACGATTCTGCGCTGGTACGCTGAAGGCGTTTTGGAGGAAAGGATCGGCACGTCCGTAAAAACGGCCGATATTTTCCCCGGCCCGCACGAGTTTATTGCCGATCTGGAACGCTGGTGGAACCTGTTCGCCGGTTTTGCCGTGGCAAAACGTATCCAATCGCCGCCTATGATTTCCGTGAGCCGCCGCTCTTTCGGAAATGATCTGCGTGAATCGCAACTGCCGCCTTACTATACGGTTGCCTATAAAAAATTGAAAGATAAACTCTTACATCAGTAATACAAAAATCCCGCTCACGCAAGTGAACGGGATTTTTACTGTTTTAATCACTTAATCTGGTAATTTTTCCTTCATCACGAATTTTCTTTCCGCCGCCTATACTTTCAATGATAATGAAAAGCATGGGAATGATGAAGACCCCGAAAATTGTCGCCACCGACGTACCGAAAACGACAGTAACACCCATGGTGACACGGGATGCCGCGCCGGCACCGCTGGCAACGGCCAAGGGGATACAACCCATGACGAAGGCGAGAGATGTCATAACGATCGGCCGCAGTCGAATTTTTGCCGCTTCAATAGCTGCTGAAACGACATCCATTCCCCGTTCATCGACACGTACTTTAGCGTATTCGATGATAAGAATAGCATTTTTCGCAGCCAGACCGATTACGGCAAGGATACCGATTTGGAAGTAGATATTATTCGTCTGGTTCAAGAGGAAAACAAATAGAGAGGCGCCGAAGAGACCTGTCGGGACGCTGAAAATAACGGAGAAAGGAACTTTCCAGCTTTCATAAAGAGCCGCCAGCACAAGAAATACGAAAAGAAGCGCCAAAGCAAAGACATAAACGGTCTTACTGCCGGCCGCTATTTCTTCACGGCTCATGCCGGACCATTCGTAGGCATACCCTTCGGTCAGGACAGAATCGGCCGTTTCCTGCAGAGCCGTCAACGCATCACCGGAACTTGAACCCGATGCGGGCGTCCCCATGACCTTAATAGCCGGATAGTCGTTAAACCGGGTAATCATCGGTGCCGTTCCGGTCATCACCGGTCTTACAAAATTATCGACCGAAATAAGCTCGTTATTACTGTTACGCACATAGATATGGCGGTTGTCCTGGATTTTTTCCCTGAACTCCGGAGCCGCCTGGAGAATAACTTTAAAGTTACGGCCGAAGGTTGTAAAATCGTTAACCTGATAGGAGCCGTAATACGTTTGCAGCACTGCGTATAAATCAGTCAGCGCCACATTTTCACGGGCAACCTTGTCTCTATCGATTTCCAGCTGGTAACTGGGCGTATCGTTGGAGAAAGATGTATAAATCGAACCGATTTCGGGACGTTTCCGCGCTTCGGTGATAAACTTCGTCGTCATATCCGCCAGTTCCGCCGTCGTGTGGCTGCCGCGGTTTTCAATCTCAATGGTAAAGCCCGAGCTCGTCCCCATCCCGTCAATAGGCGGCGGGTTGATAGCAACGACGGTAGCCTGGGGAATGGCGTTGCCGAACCCCATTGCCTTGCCGACCAGCGTATCAACGGACAGTTCCTTCGTCGAACGCTCCGACCAGTCATCCATCATGACAAAAATGACGCCGCTGTTGGCTTTTTGTCCGCTTGCCAGAATTCCGAAACCGATAATTTCCATGGCATCCTTTACGCCCGGCTGCTGCTGCAGCCAACTGCCGACCTTACGGACTATTTTTTCCGTTTCATTTTGCGACGTTCCCTCGGGCAAGGTGACATCAACCATGGCAAAGCCGTTGTCTTCAGACGGCACGAACCCCGTCGGGATCCTGGTAAAGAGCAACCCCGTCAACGCGCTGATAAGGACGAGAAAGGCAACGCAGGCCTTTAAATGCAGCTGCAAATGAGCCAGCTGCTTACCGTACCAGTTTATAAATCGATCGAACCGCTCGTTAAATTTCTGGAAAAACGCATAAATCCCCCTCGCCTTTTCCGTCGGCCTGTGTACCCTCAGCATGGACGCACATAAGGCCGGCGTCAGCGTCAGCGCGACAAAAGCGGAAATAGCGACGGAAATGGCGATAGTTAGGGCGAACTGCCTGTACAGAATGCCGCTCATCCCGCTCAAAAAAGACACGGGAATGAATACGGCCGACAAGACGCAGGCAACCCCGATAACGGGATTCTGTACATTTTCCATGGCGATGATCGTCGCTTCCTTCGGCTTCTTATCGTTGTATTTTATTTCATATTCGACCGCTTCAATAACGACGATGGCATCATCGACCAGCAGGCCGATGGCAAGCACCATGGCAAAAAGAGTCAGCGTGTTGATGGAAAAATCCAATACCTGGAAGCATGCAAACGTCCCCAACAGGGATACGGGAACGGCGATCAGAGGAATCAGCGTGGATCTGCCGCTTTGCAGGAAAAGATACACAATAAGCGCCACCAAAAGCAGTGCTTCAATAAAGGTTTCAATAACTTCTTTAATGGACTCGCGGACAAATTGGGTGCTGTCATAAATAATCTTATAGTCCATATCGCCGGGAAAGCTCTTTTTCGCCTCTTCCAGGGCGGCGGTTACGCCGCTTACCGCCTGCATCGCATTGGCCCCGGCCGAAAGGCTGACCATAAAGCTGGCACTGGGCTGGCCTTTGTAAAGCCCGAAAACATCATAGCTTTTTGAACCGAGCTCGACCTTGGAAATATCTTTGACACGGACCATACTGCCGTCTTTGTTCGTTCTGATAATAATATTTTCAAATTCATCGGCCGTTTTCAGACGGCCGTCGGCACGCAGCGTATACTGATACGCCTGATCTGTCGGTGCGGGCTGCGAACCGATAGTACCGACTGCGGCCTGGGAGTTCTGCGACCGGATCGCCGTGATCACATCGGTTGGCGTAACCTTTAAGACATTCATTTTCAACGGATCCAGCCAAATACGCATAGCGTAATCGGAACCGAATTCCTGAACGGTGCCGACACCGTTGACGGACTTCAGCGCATCCATAAAGTACTGGGTCGCGTAATTCTTCATGAACGTACCGTCATACGTACCGTTCGGGGAAACAAGCGCAAAGACCATAGCCATTGAGCTTGACGATTTTTGTACAGTTACGCCCGTACTCGTTACTTCCGTCGGCAGGGTAGCCGATACCTGACTGACACGGTTTTGCGTGTTAACCGTATCCATGTCCTCATCACTGCCGCTCTTGTACTGTACCGTCAGCGAATACGAGCCGCTGTCGCTGCTCGTACTTTCCATATAATCCAGATCATCGACGCCCATCATCTGCCGTTCAATAACACTGGCAACAGTCGTGCCGACAACTTCCGCGTTAGCCCCCGTGTACGCGGCGGAAACACGCACCTGCGGCGGTGTAACCTTAGGATATTTAGCAACAGGCAACGTCATTATCGATAAAATCCCGGCAATGGAAATAACAAGGGAAATAACAATAGCGAAGATAGGCCTGTTAATAAAGAACTTTGATATCACTTTTTCTCCCCCTATTTCGCCTGGCCGTCATCGGCGGAAGGATTCAAAATATCATCCTTCGTCAACAGCCGCTGGTTCAGCTTGGCGCCGTTGGCCTTCTGATACCCGTCAACAATAATAATATCATTGTCCTGTAAACCGTCCGTAATCAGCCAGAATTTGCCGATTTGCGGCCCTACTTTTACTTCTTTCTGCTTGGCTTCGCCGTTTTCGTCGATAACGGAAATGAAGTACTTGCCGAGAGTCTGCTGCACTGCGCGCTGCGGGACGGTAATGGCTTTTCTTTTCACCTGCGCATCGGAAACGACGGTCGCATACATTCCCGGCAGGAGGAGATTTTCCGGATTATCGAAAACGGCTTTCACAACAATGGAGCCGGAAGTGCCGTCCATGCCGTGATTGACCTGAGCAACATGGCCTTCATAAGCGTATAAGGTACCGTCACTGAGGCGAAGCTTCAAGTGATTGCCCCAGGAAGCGGGACTGCCGTCTCCCGCTTTGATCATATCCAGATACTCCGCTTCACTGACAGAAAATTCAACAAAAACGGGGATATTCGAAGAAATCGTTACGAGCTGTGTGCCGCCGGCAGTGGCAAAGGTCCCGACAGGGACATCATCAACATTGAGCGTACCGCTAAAAGGCGCATAGACGATCGTATCGTCCATATTATCCTGTGCGGCGGCAACCTGTGCTTCCTGCGCCTGAAGAACGGCATTCTGCTGTGCCGTGGCGGCTTCCTGATCCGTTACGGTCTGCACGGCAATGGCATCTTCATCGGCCAGTGTCCGGTAACGGCGCAGGTTGAGCTGCTGATTGGCAAGATTTGCCGCAGCCTGCGCTTCATTGGCTTTTGCCGCGTTCAGGGCCGCCTGATAAGAGCGGCTGTCCAGACGGAACAAAGGCTGTCCCTCGGCAACGGTCTGACCGCCCTGTACATATTTTTCCAAAACGCGGCCGGAAATTTTAGGCATAACCGGTACCTTATCCGTCGCCGAAACAATACCGCTGTATTCGGCGGGAACAACCGTATCTTCCGCCGTCACGCGATATGTATTGACGGACACCGCCTGTTTATTTACTCCTTCCTGGCCGCCGCAACCCGCCATTATCGCGGCAATGGCGACCGCCGCCAGACTTACTGCCAAACCTTTATGTCTTGACCACATGGTATTAAATTCCTCCTCTTACTTTTTTATGCCGTATAAAACAATACGCATACACTCATCCATATACTCGGGGTACGTAAGATACCGCTCGTCATCAAGCTCATCAAGATGGTTCAGAATACTGTTTCCCGCCCCCATAAGCATATGCAGTAAGGCAAGAGCATAAAAGTTCTTATAGCCCTTTGTCTTTTCCACATCTTGAAGAAAATGCAATAATAAGTCCCAATCACGCTTGCTCTGCACTTCCAGATCCGGCCCTATGTCGGGCATTTTTCTCAAAATAGCTTCATACTGACGCAGAGAAATAAGCTCGATCAGCTCCGATCGGGCATGAAAATAAGCCAGCAGCTTATCCTCTATGCTCATTTTTTTATCGTTGATTAACCGGACATGATGAGCATATAAATCATCCATAACGGAAATAATAGCTTCTTTGACAATTTCCTGCTTTGACGAAAAATGTTCATATAAAGTCCGCTTGCTGATATGCAGATGCCGGGCCAGGTCATCCATATGAAAATCCGGGCCCCGCTGATTCAGTTCTTTGAGCGCGACCTTCAAAACTTTGTCGCGAATAGTCTCCTCCATATATCCCTCTTTTTGTTAACGTTTTATGTCAAAACCGGCACTGAAAACCCAGTACCGTATTTTAGTTTAATACAAAAGTCCCGCTTACGTCAAGTAAATTCAAGGGTTTCAACCGTTCACAAGGTCCTCCGGCTTACACAAATTCTTTGAGTTTTTTTGCAGGCATTACCTTATATATAAGCGCGCCCAGCACGGCTCCGACAACGGTATTGGGTAAAAAAGCAAAAACAAAGAAAAATAAAGTCGCCGTACGGGAACCGAGGATATATGCCGCCAACGGGTAAGAGAGGAGACCGCCGAGAAGCCCCGTCCCTATGATTTCACCGACAACGGCGCCCCACAGTTTACCTGTCCGGGCATATAAAATGCCGGAAAGAGCCGCGCCGATCATGCTTCCGGGATAAGCCAATATGGTCCCCATTCCCAACGCAATACGTATTGACGACACACAGAAAGCGCCGGCCACACCGTAACGCCAGCCGAGAAAAACAGCAATTAAAACATTCAGCATATGCTGGAAGGGAAATGTCTTCGCTGCCCCCAGCGGTATCGAAAACGGGGCCAGAAGAATGCCGACGGCTACAAAAAGCGCCGTAAGCGCAAGCTTTCTAAGTCTGACAGTATCATTCATTTATGATCACGACCTTTCCATATGCATATATACGTTCCTCTGTAAGATTATAAATTTCATCGGCAAGGACGGAACGCAGTGTCCCCGGCCCGGCTGTACCGCAGTTCCGTCCGGCAATCTCTCCGGCTATTCCCATAGTCAGAACCCCGCTTAACGCCGCCGTGAACGGGTCGGCAACGGCCGCATACGAAGCGATCAGGGCGGTCGTCATGCAGCCGGTCCCCGTTATATACGGCAACAGCGGATTGCCGTTATGGACCTGTACAACCCGATCGCCGTCACTGATTGTATCCACCTTGCCCGTAACGGCAATAACCGTATGCAGGGTCATACTGAGTTTCTCAGCCAATGACGCCGTCATAATTCTGTCGCTGCCGTTGTCCACACCGGCATTAATTCCCCATTTCCCCTCTGCCAGGCTTATAATTTCACTCATATTGCCGCGTATGGCGGCAAAAGGGTATGTTCTGACCAGCGCAAGCGCCGTTTCCGTCCGCCATGCCGTACCGCCGGCCCCTACCGGGTCAAGAACAACGGGAATCCCTTTCCTTACAGCGGCCGCGGCAGCGGCATGCATGGACTGTACCGTGCTTTCCTGTAAAGTGCCCAGATTGAGGAGGAGACTGTCCGCAGCGGCAGCCGTCTCCGCAACCTCCGGCAGGGCCCGGGCCATAACAGGTTTGGCCCCGACAGCCAGGGTTATATTGGCGCAGTCGTTCATGGAAACGAAATTCGTCAACTCATGAATCAGCGGTCGGCGGCGGCGTAAACAGCGTAATGCATGAGCAGCCTTTTGCAAATATCTCTCCGTCACTCTACTCATCCCCCGGAACGGCTATTTTCATAACAGCTTTACGAACAGCCGCTCCTTTTCCCGCAGGGGCGCAAAGACAACGGTGACCGTCTGTCGGGAAAAATACGGCAAAGGTTTTGCGTGCTTCCATGAGAAGAATAAAATCGTTTTCCGCAGGCGGGTTGTAAAAATAAGCATCTTTCGAACCGCGGTCTTCCGTCATCGCGCCCAACCGGCTAAGCGGTTGATACCCGATAACTTCCTCCCCGTCCAGAAGGACCTGCACATCAACATACCGGCGATGACATTCAATCTGCCGTTTTGCCGCCGGAGCGGTCTCGGCCTCATCCACATTCATGTAATTCAGGCCGCCCAATTCATACCGGCCCGCCGTTAACGCATCGAAGTCAAAAGCGGCCAGTTTCTTTATATGAGGAGACAGAAATTCCGGTAAGTTACGGATTTCCTCTTGCCATTGTTCTAAATTTCCAACATACATAGGTTGCCTCCCTAAAAATTTTCTTCTCTTTCTTCCGCGGCTTCTTCCGCTTCTTCCCGTTGCTCCGAACCGGCCCGGTCAAAAAGGGCATCGGCAAATTGCGCCGCGTCAAAAGGACGTAAATCGTCCGCGCCTTCGCCGACTCCGACCCAACGGACGGGCACGCCCAGATTACGCTTGACGGAAAGAACGATACCGCCCTTTGCCGTACCGTCAAGCTTTGTCATCACGACGCCCGTAAGGGGTACGGCCGCACCGAAAAGTTTGGCCTGGCTGACCGCATTCTGCCCTGTCGTCGCATCGAGTACAAGCAGTGTTTCATGCGGCGCGCCGTCAATATTCTTTGCCGCCACCCGGGCCATTTTACAAAGCTCTTCCATGAGATTATGCTTCGTATGAAGCCGTCCTGCCGTATCGACAAGGAGAATATCCGTATGTCTCGCTCCGGCCGAAGCGGTCGCGTCGAAAACAACGGCGGCCGCATCGGCGCCCTCCTGATGCTTAATGACGGGAACCCCTGCCCGTTCGGCCCAAATTGCAAGCTGATCCGACGCAGCCGCGCGGAATGTATCACCGGCGGCTATCATTACGGATTTGCCCCGGGATACATAATATTTCGCCAATTTGCCGACAGTCGTCGTTTTCCCGACACCGTTAACACCGACGATAAAAATAACTTCCGTACCTTCATGAGCTGCCGGTTCAACCTCATTTTCTTCAAGGAGCCCGACGATTACCTTTTCCAGATAAGGAATGACATCACTGCCGTCTTTTATTTCATGCGTTTTAACGCCTGCCCGGATCTGCTCGAGCAAATATTCCGTCGTTTCAATCCCTATATCGCCGGTGAGCATTACCGCTTCCAGTTCTTCATACATTTCATCGTCAATATCGGCATACCCGTGTACGACATTCTCAATATTTTTGAAAAGAGACCCTTTCGTCTTCTCAAGCCCCTTCTTCAACTTAGAAAAAAATCCCATAGCTACGTTCCTTTCTCCATAAGCTCATCAACCTGCACGGTCAACAATTTGGAAACCCCTTTTTCTTCCATTGTCACTCCCTGCAGCGTATTGGCCGCTTCCATGGATTTACGGCGATGCGTGATAACAATAAACTGTGTATCGCCGCTGTAATTTTTCAAATACTTGGCCATTCTGTCAACATTCGCTTCGTCCAGCGCCGCGTCAACCTCATCGACAAGGCAGAACGGCGCCGGATGATAGGCAAGAAAAGCCAGCAGTAAAGCTATAACTGTCAAAGCCCGTTCGCCGCCGGAGAGAAGGGTCAACGACTGCCGCTTCTTGCCGGGCGGCTGAATAAGAAACTCAACGCCGCATTCAAGAATATTGTGAACATCCGTCAAGGCTATTTCAGCGGTCCCGCCGCCGAAAAGCCGACTGAAAATCCGCTGGAAATGACCGCCGATCTCGGCAAAAGCCGTGCCGAACTGTGCGGCCATAGCCTTGTCTATTTCAGCAACGACCGCCGTCAGCTTGGCCCTCGACTCTAAAAGGTCTTCACTTTGCTTTTTATAAAGTTCCGCTTTCTCCGCGACTTCTCTGTGTTCTTCGTCCGCATTGGGATTAATCGGGCCTAAACCGGCAATTTCACTCTTTAAGGAAGAAACTTTATCCTGCAGCTCGCGCAAAGAACCGTCACGGCGCCGTTCCATCGCTTCCTGCCGGGTCAGCCCCTGCGCCGCCAGCTTCTCTTCACTGCGCATAATTTCGCCGTTATACTTTTCAATTTGAATATCGGCCGTATTGCATTGCCTCGTCCGGTACTCCGCTTCATCGCGGAGACGCCGCAATTCATCCTCCAACTCCTGATTGGCTCTGAAATTTCCTTCCCGGGATTTATAAAAGGCTTCTTTTTCCGCTTCTTTTTCACGGGTTTCCGCTTCCTTTAAAGCCAGATGTCGCCGTGTTTTTTCAACGGCCTGACGCTCTTTGTCAAGACGGTCCCGTGTATCGTGCCGCCGTTTTGTAAGCGCCGCCGCTTCGCTGCGATATTCATCCCGCCACCGTTTTTGTTGTTCAATCTGCTCGGACAGATGGCGCGTCTGCTCTTCCAGCCGAGCCGCTTCAATCTGTCGCTCCGTCAACGCCTGTCTGTACTGCTCCGCCTCAGCCGCATATTTTTTATAAGCCGCTTCCGTGCTGCCGGATTTATTATCCGTTCGCAGTGAAAGAGCGGCAAGTGTTTCTTTCTTTTCCGCAAGTGTCGCCTGAATGGACGCACGCAAGCCCGTCAACCCGTTTTTTGCCTCTTCATGACGGCGCAGCTCTGCTTTCAACCGCAGGCCGTCTTCTCTTTGCTTATCCTTTTCCCAAACAAGTTGTCTTACTTTGTCTGCCGTTTCATTAAAGTGCCGTTCCGTTTCATTTAGGCTGCGAACCGACTCGGAGCGGGCTTCACTTAACTTTCGATGTACCGCGACGAGTCCGGAAAGCCGCTTTTCCACGGCTGCGGCCTCCTTGCGCAAGGCGCACAGCACGCTGCGGCGGCCGACAATCGAACTTTCTTTATTTTGCACACTGCCGCCGGTAAGCGAACCGCCGGCATTAAAGAGCGTGCCGTCAACACAGACTATACGCAGCCGGCCGCCATACTTGCGCGCTACTGCGGAAGCTCCGTCAACAGTTGCGGCAACAAGAGTTCTCTCCAAAAGATAAGAAAAAATATTTTCATATTTATGATCGTATTCAATCAGACTTTTTGCCGTCCCTATAATTCCGTTTTCATGAAGGGCCCGTTCCTCATCCCCGCTGCAGGGGCGGGGGCGGACCGTATCCAGCGGCAAAAAGGTGGTACGGCCGGCCTTTCCCCTCTTTAAATAAGCGACTGCCTGTTTGGCCGCCTCTTCCGATTCGGCAATGATAAAGCGCGAAGCTCCGCCGAGAGCCATATCAACAGCGGTCACATAAATATCGGGCACGCGGCACGCCTCACCGACAACGCCGCAAATACGGCTGCGCCACGGCTCGTTTGCGGTGAGTACGGTTTTTACGGCGCGGCCGAACCCTTCGTGTTCCTGTTCCATCCCTTCCAGAACGCGGATACGCTGCTTCAGTCCGTCAAGTTGAGAACTCGTGTTTCTTCCCTTTTCCTCACATTTTCCCAGCCGGTCGGCTGCCGTTTCCGCTTCGATACGGCATTCATTACAAGATGACTGCAAACGCTCCCGCTCATTTTGTGACCGCCCCAGCTCCGCCGCCGTTTTTTCTTCCGCAGCACGGCTTTCACGTAACAGCTCTGTCGCCCGTTCGGCGGCGTCTGCAACCTCTTTGTACCGTTCGCGTGTATCATCAAGACGGCGGTTCAGTTCCTCAATGTCACGCGTAAGAGCATATTCCTCTTCCCTTCGGCTCCTGTCGGCAGCCGCCGTTTCCTTTGTTGCCGCTTCTGCGGCGCCCGCCTTCAAAGCCGCCTCATTGTACAAGCGTTCCGTCAGTTTCAGGCTCCGATCGGCAGCATTTTTTACGGTATTGCATTCTTCAAGGGTTTCTCTGAGAGCCGTAATTTTTTCATCAATTTCCAATTCTTTTGCGGCAATGCTCTTTTCTTCTCCGCTCATAGCGGCAAGAGCCTGTTCCAATTCGGCTGCGCGCAGGATACACGCTTCCTGCCGCGTCTTCAGCCCTTCCGCTTCCGATTTTGCCGTCGCCGCCGCTTCATTAAGCGCACGAAGCAGGGATTCCTCTTCTTCTATAGACGCCAAAATCCCCTGCCGCTTCTCATCGGCGCCGGCGATCGCTTCATTAAGCCGACCGCTTTCAGAGACGGCCTGCTGTTTCATAAGTTCCGCCCTTGCTAAAAGACGTTCAAAATTCCGCATCTCCTGGAGGGTAAGTGTACCCTCATAAGCCTGCCGTTCGCCGTCAAGAAGGCGGAACAACTTCAATTTTTTCGCCTGTTCCGTTATCGGCCCGAGCCGCTCCTCAAGAAGGCTCGTCATATCCTGAATACGAGCCAGATTATGTTCCGTTTCTTTAATTTTTTTCAGGCCTTCTGTCTTGTCGCCCTTTGAACCGGCTGATACCGGCAACTTCCTCAAAGATGACACGCCGTTCCTCAGGTTTGCTGTTAAGAATCCGGTCAACTCTGTTCTGCCCGATAACGGCCATGGAGTCCTGTCCTATGCCGGTATCAGCAAAAAGATGATGAATATCTTTTAAACGGCACGGTCGTTTATTAATATAGAATTCACTGTCACCGGAACGGAAATAACGTCTTGTAATAACGACTTCCCGATATTCCGTGTCAAGCGTTTTATCGGAATTATCAAAAAAGAGGGATACTTCCGCCGCCCCCTGAGGACGACGCGCGGCGGTACCGGAAAAAATGATATCTTCGGCCCGCTGTCCGCGCAATTGACGCACATTCTGTTCGCCCATAACCCAGCGGACAGCATCGGAAATGTTACTTTTACCGCTCCCGTTAGGCCCGACAATAGCCGTAACGCCTTTATCGAAGGTAAGTACAGTTTTATCGGCGAAGGATTTAAACCCCCGCAGTTCCATTTTTAACAGTTGCACCTTATTTTCCTCTTTTTATATTAACCGGGACATGCAGAAGTAATACACGACAGGCATAAACATAGCCGGTAAATAATCGGCAGTCTTCAATTTTACAATGCCGAGCATATTAAAACCGATAACGATGATCAGAATATTGCCGACGGCGCTCAATTCACGTACTGCGGCATCCGTCATGACCGGTGCCAAAAAAGAGGCGACAAGACAGAAGAACCCTTCATATATAATAAGAACTATCCCTACGGGAATGGCCCCCGCACCGGAAACGGCGCCGAAAATAAAAGCGGAAATACCGTCTAAAAGGCTCTTAATATAAAGAAGAGACACGTCACCGAGAAGAGTCGCCTGTATAGGCCCCAGTACGGCCATGGCCCCGACGACCTGAATAATGGATAAGGTGACGAAAGTATTGGTAAAATCCGTATCCTTACCGGCATGAAACAATGTTTTAAAACGGCTCCCCAAACGCTGCATGACATCCTCTATCCCGACAGCCGTGCCTAAGACGGTCCCTGCGGCCATACTTACTGTAACGAGAATCCAGTTTTCCGTCTTAATCGCCCCTTGGACACCCATGCATATAATCCACGAACCGATAGCCGAATATACGGCTTTTAACCATCGGTCTTTTAAGCCCTTACCGACAAGCATGCCCAAAAAAGCGCATACAGACGTGGCCAGTCCGTTGATAAGTACGCCTAACACAGAAAATCCCCCTCTATGATAAAGTAATATCGTCTTATTATAGCAAAAAAGGCATTTCATCTCCAGCCGAAAAGACTGTATTCATCGCATCCTTCCGAGCTTCTTCGTAAATTTCGTCATCTGCACTTGACTTGAGCCGCCTTGTATGATTATATTTAATTTGAGTTGCTGTGCATATAACGCCGCGGAAAGGAGGGATACGGCATGCTTGTCGGTATACAAACACATAAACGGACACTTGGAAGATGATCTGTCACTGACAACCGCCGAAAAAGGTTCGTGGATTAATGTCGTAAACCCCGATTCGGACGATTTGCAAATCGTGTCCATGGTCACGGAGATCCCTACGGATGTCCTGAAAACCGCTCTGGATACGGAAGAACGCTCACACGTGGAAATAGAAGACGAATATATTTTCGTCGTCATCAATATCCCCATTATCCTGGAAACGGACAGTTATGATACGCTGCCGTTGGGTATTTTCATGACACCGGATTTCATTGTTACCGTATGCATTCAGGAAGCGGAAATACTGCGTGTATTTACACAAAATAAGTATCCCCTTTTTTATACCTTTAAAAAGACCCGCTTCTTATTCCAGATTCTTTTCCGTACGGCAACACTTTATCTGCGTTATTTACAGCAGATCAACCACCGCACGGACGACATTGAAAATATCCTGCGCAACTCCATGAGAAATCGCGAATTCTTCATGCTTCTGGAATTACAGAAGTCCCTGACCTATTTCACATCGGCACTGCGCGGCAACGGAGCGGTCATGGAAAAATTGCTGCGCCTGCGGCGCAATCAATCCCTGCATCATCTTTTAAAGCTTTATGAAGAAGATGAAGATCTTCTGGAAGATGTAATTATCGAAAACAAACAGGCTATTGAAATGGTAGAAATGTATACGAATATTCTTATGAGCATGTCCGATACATTTGCCTCCATCATTTCCAATAATCTGAATATCGTCATGAAATTCCTCGCTTCCATTACAATTATCCTTTCCGTACCGACGACCATATTCAGCCTTTGGGGGGTGAATGTCCCGCTTCCCTTTCAGGAAAACGAATGGGGCTTTTTTCTCGTTATTACGGTTGCCATGATCTGCTCAGCCGTAGCCGTAGCCCTGTTGTGGCTGAAAAAACTGTTCTAATCCATATGAAAAAGCGCTTCCGACGAAGCGCTTTATTTTATCTGTGAAAATGTACCATCGACCTGACGGGCTCAAAGCTCCTTCTGTGAATGGGGCAGGGGCCGTACATAGCTATGGCATCCCTGTGCCGCTGCGTCAGATACCCTTTGTGTCTGGCAAAGCCGTATTGCGGGTATCGGGCATCATAGTCGACCATGATGCGATCACGCGAGACCTTGGCAATGATGGATGCGGCCGCAATGGAAAGGCTTCGGCTGTCACCGCCGATAAGGGAAGCATGGGCAATGCCCAAATCGGGTAGCGGCATGGCATCAACCAGTACCGCATTGGGTCGTACCGCCAATGCGGCAACGGCTTCATACATAGCCTGTTGTGTCGCATGATAAATATCAAGGGCATCGATTTCTTTTTCCGATTTACAAATACAGGATACGGCAACGGCATTATCCATAACGGCATCATACAGTACCTCCCGCTTTTCGGGCGGTATTTTTTTACTGTCGTTTATACCCGGACAGGTCCAGCCGGCAGGCAAAATAACGGCCGCGACCGTAACGGGCCCGGCAACGGGGCCGCGTCCGACCTCGTCAATGCCGGCGATATATTGTGCCCCTTTATGATAGAACATCGTCTCGTATTTAAGCATGCCCTGAAGACGCGCCTCCTCTTTCTTACGGCGCTCCTCTTTTCTGCTGTACCCTTCAGCCAGTTTCCGTACGGATTTGCGCTCATCTTTCAGCATCAGCGCCAAAAGCGGACCTATGTGTTCCCCTTCCCGTTCGAGAAGGATTTTTAATTCGCTTACTGTAAGAGCGGCTATATCAATCATTGTCTTTTCCTTCAAACTCACCGGGCCAATCAAGAGAAATGGCGCCGATTCTGCCTTCCCTGTATTCTTTGATAATGAGTTTATATGTTTTTTCCATATCGACCGTACCGCCTGCCACGACACAGCCGCGATTTCTGCCGATACGGACGACGGTAAGGGCCGGGTCTTCATCAAGCCTGTCCAGTTTAAAGCGTCGCGCCAGCGCTTCGGGATAACGGACGGATAATTCCGATATAAGTTCCGTAACGACTTCCTGCATGTCGAAAACCGCATCTGATATGGCCCCCGTCGCCGCCAGTCTTTTGGCGCTTCTCTGATCCTCAAGTTTGGGCCACAGCACACCCGGCGTATCCAGCAGATCGAGGCTGTCCGAGAGATGGACCCATTGTTTTCCTTTCGTTTCACCGGGCCGGTCCGCCGTCTTTGCGACATTTCTTCCGGCCAGACGATTAATAAGGGTCGACTTTCCCACATTGGGAATGCCGAGTATAATCGTCCGGACAGGCCGGTTTTTCAACCCTCTGGCGCGCCAATGCGCCAGTTTCGGTTCAGCCATCTTGTGAACGGCCTGTATAAGCTGTTTGATCCCCCTGCCGTCCTTGCTGTTCAGCGCGATTACATGCCTGCCCCGATTACGGTAATACGCCTTCCATAATTCCAATGCCGCCGGATCGGCAAGATCGGCTTTATTGAGGACAATGACGGAAGGCTTTTCTCCCAACAGAGCCGCAATCATCGGATTGGTACTGCTTACGGGAATACGGGCATCCACCAGTTCGATTACCGCGTCGATCACCTTCAGATTTTCTTCGATCAGCCGTTTCGCCTTGGCCATATGACCGGGATACCAGTTAATAATCACAGTATACTCCCTTCCTGTACTTCAATGCATCTATTGTACGGTAAAAAAACGGTGTAAGTAAAGTGTTTTTAAAAGACATAAAAATAAGAGCTGCCGATACAGCTCTTATTTTTATGAATATTACCCCTTACGGCTATCCGAAATATCTTTAATATGCGCAATGAATTCATCGGTACGTTGTGCCCCCAAATCACCTTTGGCGCGGTCGCGGACGGAAACCGTGCCGGTTTCGACTTCCTTGTCGCCGATAACGGCCATGTACGGGACTTTCTCTATCTGAGCCTTACGGATTTTATATCCGATTTTTTCATTACTTTCGTCAAGTTCAACGCGAATACCCGCTTTCTTGAACTTTTTACGAAGTTCGGCGGCATACGCCATATGTTTTTCCGAAATCGGCAGAATTTTAACCTGGATCGGCGCAAGCCATACAGGGAACGCACCGGCATAGTTTTCAACGAGAATGCCGATGAAACGTTCAATACTGCCGAAGCACGCGCGGTGCACCATAACGGGACGATGTTTCTGACCGTCCTCGCCGACATACGTCATATCGAAGCGCTCCGGCATAAGCATGTCAAGCTGGATCGTGCCGCACTGCCAGGTACGGCCGATGGAATCCTTGACATGGAAGTCGAGCTTCGGACCGTAAAAAGCGCCGTCTCCTTCATTAATCTGATACGGTACGCCTTTTTCTTCAATAGCTTCTTTCAGGGTTTTCGTGGCAAGTTCCCAGATCTCGTCGCTGCCCATGGAGTTTTCCGGACGGGTGGACAGTTCCACATGGTATTCCAGCCCGAAAGCGCTGTACACTTCGTGGAAAAGGTCAAGAACACCTGTAATTTCCTGTTTCATCTGTGACGGCAGCATAAAGATATGCGCATCATCCTGTGTAAAGCTGCGCACGCGGAAGAGGCCGTGCAAAGCGCCGTGTAATTCATGGCGATGTACTAAACCGAGTTCAGCCGTACGCATCGGGAAATCCCGATACGAATGCACGTTGCTCTTATAGACGAGAATGCCGCCGGGGCAGTTCATCGGTTTAATAGCATACGGTGCATCATCGATAGTCGTGAAGTACATGTTTTCACGATAATGATCCCAGTGACCGGACTGTTCCCAAAGCTGACGGTTCAAGATAATAGGCGTGCTGATTTGATCATATTCATAGCGATCATGAAGTTCATTCCAGAACGCCAAAAGATTCTGGCGCAAAAGCATTCCCTTCGGATGGAAGAAGGGGAATCCCGGTCCTTCCTCATGGAAGCTGAACAGATCCATTTCCTTGCCAAGTTTACGATGATCGCGTTTTTCCGCTTCTTCGCGCATTTTCAAGTATTCATCAAGCTGCGACTGTTTTTCAAACGCCGTACCGTAAATACGCTGCAGCATCTTATTTTTCTCGTCACCGCGCCAGTACGCGCCGGCAACAGACAAGAGCTTGAACGCCTTGACCTGACCGGTTGTCATAACATGCTGCCGTCACAGATGGTCATAAAATTCACCTTGACGGTAAACGGAAATCGTAGCTGCCGCAGGCAGTTCTTTAATAAGCTCCACCTTGTAGCTTTCTCTTTCCTTACCGAACAGTTTAAGCGCCGCATCGCGGGAAATCACTTCATACGTAACGGGCAAATTTTCTTTGACAATCTTATGCATTTCCGCTTCGATTGTGGCAAAATCGTCTTTCGTAAAACGATGTTCCGTATCGAAATCATAGTAAAAGCCGTTTTCAATCGCCGGCCCGATAGCTATTTTTACATCCTTGAAAAGGCGGCGTACTGCTTGTGCCATAATATGGGAAGCCGTATGCCGAAGCGTATTCTTACCTTCCTGCGAATCAAAAGTAAGAAACTCCACCTCCGAACCGTTGACCAGGGGCATGCGTAAATCCGTAACATTACCGTTCACCTTCGCAACAAGAACTTTTTTAGCCAGGCTGTTGCTGATTTGCGCCACCGCTTCACCGAGTGTACAGCCGTCGGCAAACGAACGTTTGCTGCCGTCTTTTAATACTACTTCCGCCATATCGAAC
The DNA here is from genome assembly GCF_000239275.1 of Megasphaera geminata F0357. GTDB lineage: Bacteria > Bacillota > Negativicutes > Veillonellales > Megasphaeraceae > Megasphaera > Megasphaera geminata. Next base: position 89,844 of record NZ_JH417588.1, read on the forward strand.
ATCTCCTTTAGAATACAAAAATGACCTCCGTCCACAAGGGACGAGAGGTCATATTCACGCGGTTCCACCCTAATTTACCGGGAGTATCCCGGCATCTCTGACGCTATAACGGTGCGACCGTATCTGCTTCGACAGTAAGCTCCGAGGCGGTAATGAACAGCCCGTTTACAGAACACTCACAGCAGCTGTGTTCCTCTCTGTATAAACGGCGGCAACTCATCATGTCCTCATCAACGCCTGTATATACTTAATGTATGACGCCATTATACGTCGATTGATTCTACCTGTCAAGGATGAATCTGCAAAAGACGGGCCTTCCCCACAGTCCGCCTTTACCCGTGTTATTCGGCATATGCCGTAACTTCCACTTCCACGAGAGCACCCTTCGGAAGTGCCGCAACCGCCACGCAGGAACGGGCAGGAAGTGTACTGGCAAAATACTTGCCGTATACTGTGTTGACAGTACCGAAAAAGTCCATATTCGTAAGATAAACGGTAGTTTTAACAACATTATCATACGACATGCCTGCCGCTTCAAGAAGAGCGCCGACATTTTTCATGCACTGCTCGGCTTCAGCCGCAACACCGCCGCCGACGAGTTTGCCCGTTTCCGGATTTAACGCGATTTGTCCGGATGCAAAGAGGATATTACCGGCTTTGATGCCCTGCGAATACGGTCCTACCGCACCGGGGGCTTTATCTGTTTTGATAACGTTTACTGCCATTTTAAAACACTCTCCTTTAATATAAAAATTGATCCGTTTTATTATAGCAAAAAAATACTGCTTTTGTCATATTTCTTAAAATCTTCACTTCTTACCCGCAAGATTTCAAAAGTCAGGCCTTTCTGTACGGATAGCATCGTTTTATGCGCCGCTGCCGGCTCCTGTGCTTCACCGGCAGGCAGCGAAAATTCCGTTACCGATAACCCCCCTACTTCAAGGTAACTTGATACCGATCGTCTTTCAATGTTTCCACAAGGCGCTCCACATGCTTTTCGTTTGCCGTCTCCAATTCGAGCGTCACGGCCGTATACCCAATCCCTACACCGTGCTGGCTGCGCTCATGTATGACCGAGAGAATATTGGCACCCGAATCGGCCACAATAGAGAGCAATTTAACAAGTTCGCCCGGTTTATCGGGAATAATGGTGCTGATATAAGCTTTACGCCATGTCTTGGTCAGCCCGCTGTTAATAATGCGTGTCATATTGTTGACATCAATATTGCCGCCGCTGATAAGAGCGACCACGTTCTTATTGTGGATGCCGGAGATCTTACCGTTCATTAACGCGGCCACAGGTGAAGCGCCGGCGCCCTCGGCGACAGTCTTAACGCGTTCGATAAGCCATAAGATGGCTTCGGCTATTTCCCCTTCGTCAACCGTGACGATATCATCCACATAACGGCGGCAAATATCAAAGGTAAGCTCACCGGGCGTCTTGACAGCTATACCGTCAGCCAAGGTCGCCTTGCCGTTGCATGCGGCAATTTTGCCGTCTTTTACGGAACGCTGCATAGACGGCATATTGGCAGCCTGAACACCTATGATTTTTATCTTCGGATTGATTGATTTTGCCGCAACGGCTATACCGGAAATAAGGCCTCCGCCGCCGACGGGTACGACAATAACCTCCGTTTCAGGCAGCTGTTCCAACACTTCAAGGCCGACAGTCCCCTGCCCGGCCATGACATAAGGGTCGTTAAAGGGGTGAACGAATGTATAATCATGCTTTTCAGCCAGTTCAGCGGCTTTAGCCGCCGCTTCATCAAAGAAGTCGCCGTGAAGAACGACATCGGCGCCGTATCCTTTGGTAGCGGCAATTTTCATAAGCGGAGCATGTTTCGGCATACAGACAGTCGACTTACAGCCGTAACTGCTCGCCGCCAAAGCCACTCCCTGGGCGTGATTTCCGGCGGAAGCCGCAATAACGCCTCTGTCCCGTTCTTCATCCGTCAAAGTCGCCACTTTATTATAAGCACCGCGAAGTTTGAAAGAACCCGTACGCTGGTGGTTTTCCAACTTCAAGTATACCCGGCAGTCCGCCGTCCTGCTGACCGAGTTCGTATAAGAAAGGCCCGTTTTCTGCGCTACTCCCTTCAATCGCTCCCGGGCTTCTTCTATCATTGGTAACGTTATGCAATCTTGAGCCATACTGTATTCCTCCCTTATATCAGTTAAGTGATACGTTCAAACCGCCCGTCCGTGTTTCATTCCTGTAAGTTAACTATACGTTTTACATTGTCCATTGTCAATGGAACTGTTGCAACGCATTTACACCATACCGGATAATTTCTCGATATCACAACTTTTCAGATACACTATGCACATTATGTTTTCCGCGACTCTCTTTTCCGTTATTTCTCATTTGAACACATACATACTTATTATGTAAATACAAAAAACCCGCAACAGTATACAAATACTGCTGCGGGTCCAGAAAACGGATTACATTCCCTTTGCCGCTTTAATAGCTGCCGTCAGTTTCGGAACGATTTCAAAAGCGTCGCCTACGATGCCGAAGTCCGCTACCTGGAAGATAGGAGCGTCTTCGTCCTTGTTGATGGCAATAACGCAGTCGGAACCGGACATTCCCGCCAAATGCTGAATAGCGCCGGAAATGCCGCAGGCAATGTAAATCTTCGGGCCTACCGTTTTACCGGTCTGGCCTACCTGATGGAGAGCATCGATCCAGCCGGCATCAACAGCCGCACGAGAAGCGCCCACTGCACCGCCGAGAACGTCAGCCAGTTCTTTTAACATACCGTTAAAAGGATCTGCGCTGTTCATGCCGCGGCCGCCGGAAACGATAACGTCAGCTTCTTCAATCTTGACACCGCCGCCGCCGAGCTTGATAAGTTCGACAAATTTCGTGAGGAAATCTGCTTCCGTAAGGTCGACATGCATGTCGATAACTTCACCCTTTGCATTTGCATCGGCTTCCGGTTTCTTGAATACGTTCGGACGGACGGTACCCATTTGCGGACGGTTGTTGCGGCATACGATTTCAGCCATAATATTGCCGCCCAATGCGGGACGGGTCCAAACGATCGTCTTGCCGTCGTCATCAACAAAGAGATTCGTGCAGTCCGCAGTCAGCCCCGTCTGTAATGAGTTGGCAACGCGCGGGCCGAGGTCACGGCCGATATTCGTTGCGCCCACAAGATACACGTTCGGTTTAACTTCATTGAAAAAATGTACCAATGCTTTTGTAAAAGCCGTTGTATTATAATGTTCAAATTTCGGATCATCATAAACATATACTTTACGTGCGCCGTGTGCAATGAGTTCCTGAGCCAACGGTTTAACGTTGTGGCCGATAAGGACGGCGCCGATCTCGTCACCGATACCGTCAGCCAGCTGCTTTCTATGGGCCCAACAGTTCTAAAGATACGTTACGTAATTTGCCTTCAAATTCTTCAGCGATGACATATACGCCTTTGTATTCTGCCAAATCCATTTTCACGTTCCTCCTTGGTTATATAATCTTCTGTGCAGTTAATTTTTCCATCAAAATTGCAATGATGACGTTGGATCTTCTTCTTTGATAACAAGACCCTGCGTTCTCTGAGGCGGAGTGAAAATTTTACGAACCATCGTCGGCGAACCTTTCAAACCGATCTTGGTTTCGTCAACTTTAATATCGTCTGCAGACAGATGCGGAATTACAAGGTGTTTAGCTTTCATGGTACCGCGAATGGTCGGAAAACGGGGTTCGTTCAATTCTTTGACGGCCGTGATCAATACGGGGAAATTAGCTTCCGTAACAATATAACCTTCTTCATTTTGCTGTTTTACACGAACGGTTTCACCTTCAACCGTAATTTCAGCGGCGTATGTAATCTGCGGAATGCCGAGTTCTGCAGCGATCTGCGGGCCGACCTGAGCCGTGTCGCCGTCGATAGCCTGTTTACCGCAAAGTATGATGTCGAATTTATCAACACCTTGTAATTCCGCCACTTTCTTTACAGCCTGTGCCAAACAATAACCTGTCGCCAACGTATCGGAACCGCCGTCCTTTCTATCTGTAAGGAGATACGCATCATCGGCGCCCATAGCCAGCCCTTCACGCAAAACTTCATCAGCCTGCGGGGGGCCCATAGAAAGCAATGTTACACGTGCTCCCTGGTTGTCTTTCAACTGAAGTGCCGCTTCAAGCGCGTTCTGGTCAAACGGATTGAATATATTAGGAACGCCGGCGCGAATGACCGTATGTTTTTCGGGATCAATCTTAACTTCCGCCGTGTCCGGAACCTGTTTGACACATACCAATATTTCCATATTAAGTCTACCTCCTAAAGTAGTGTATTTATATCACACGGGCCCGGCATAAATAGGCCGGACCCGTGTCATAAACAAATTTACCGTAAGATTGCGCCGGACACAACCATGCGCTGTACTTCATTAGTACCTTCGTAAATCTGAGTGATCTTGGCGTCACGCATATGACGTGCAACAGGATATTCTTCGCTGTAACCGTAGCCGCCGAAAATCTGAACCGCCATCGTCGTAACTTCCATAGCAATATCGGAAGCAAACATCTTAGCCATAGCAGCATCGACAGAATAGGGCTTGCCTTCCTGTTTCTTCATAGCCGCTTTGTATACGAGGTGACGAGCCGCTTCGATCTTCGTTGCCATGTCGGCAAGCATGAAGGAAATAGACTGGAATTTGCAGATAGGTTTGCCGAACTGAGCGCGCTGTTTCGAGTATTCAACAGCATCCGCCAAAGCCGCTTCGGCAATGCCGAGAGCCTGAGCGGCAACACCGATACGGCCGCCGTCCAACGTCATCATTGCAATTTTAAAGCCCTTACCTTCCTGTCCGAGGAGATTTTCCGCCGGAACTTTAACGTTCTGGAATACCAATTCCATCGTCTGGGAAGTATTTATGCCCATTTTATCTTCTTTTTTACCGAATGTAAAGCCTTCCATGCCCTTTTCAAGGATGAATGCGCTGATCCCCTTTGTACCCTGAGACTTATCGGTCATCGCGAAAACAATATAGACATCAGCCGCACCGCCGTTGGTAATGAAGATTTTAGAACCGTTCAGAATATAATGATCCCCTTCTTTAGCCGCGACAGTTTGCTGTCCTGCCGCATCCGTCCCGGCATTAGGTTCGGTCAGGGCAAATGCGCCCAACATCGTGCCTTCACAGAGGGGTTTCAAATATTTCTCTTTCTGCGCATCCGTGCCGTATTCATAAATCGGGTTGGCACAGAGAGAAACATCGGCAGACAGCGTGATGGATACGCCGGCATCATATTTTGCCAATTCTTCAACCGTCATAATATAGCTCAATATGTCGGCCCCCGCACCGCCGTACTCTTCGGGGAAATACGTTCCCGCCAGACCCATTTCAAGCATTTCGGCTACGATAGCTTCGTCGTATTCATGTTTGTGGTCACGTTCCGTTACGGTCGGCAATAAGCGTTTTTCACCAAAATCCTTAGCCAGTTTCACAAACATCTGTTGGTCTTCAGTCATGTTGTAATCCATGTTTTGCCACACTCCTTTAATTTAATAAATAAAGCGATACACGGCATAAACAGCTACGCCATGTAATCACATACAAACTTCAATCATGAGGAAAAGAAATATTTACCCCCTTTTTTCCTTTATATAAATTGTATAACTTTTCACATTATTAATCAATACTATTTTTATGTTTTACTTCTACTGTATCATGCATTTTTTCCATGGTCCTCACTACTAAAATTCATTTCTGTAATATTCATTTTCTAAATATACTGTATTGTCGTTGTTACTTTTTGAACTTTTAATTCATATTCAAATTTTATTATACTTCATGGCCCTTTCCAAATATCTCATAAATGATATTGCCATTTTGCGTACTGTCACAAGGAAAAGAGAAATATGTTCCGGACTCTCTATAAATCAGCTTTCTATATCTTCCCCTTTTCAGACTTCACGTATCATTCTTCAATTTCATAACGCTGCCGTTCTTCTGTATCCAGGCGCCTACTGTTTGATGTTTGCAGTTTAAGTTCCATTCAGTACGTACTAAACGCCGCTCATCATTCATGACCCAAGCAGTTTTTGATATCTAAAGTATTGCACTGCTGAAGCGTATTTACATCCCATATCATAGAATATCTTAATTTTAAAAGCACGGCACTAAAACTTTATGATCTTCGAACAGTAGTCTATAAAAAAGGCTACACGTTTTTTCGTGTAACCTTTTTCTATAAAATTTATTATTTACCTTGGAA
>NZ_JH417589.1 GCF_000239275.1 Megasphaera geminata F0357
GGGACGGGGGTATTCCCTTATTATGATTTTACCGCGGAAAGGGCGGACAGGCGTTTTACCGGAAATCTTACAACAACCGGATATTTTTTTCGATATCGAACTGTAAATAAACGGAAAACCAGCCGCCTTCATGCGTACAGAGAACAGTGGCATCGGTCTTTTTCCGGAATTGTTCCAATGATTTCATGCCGAGACCGTGTCCCTGCCTGTTCGTGATCGGCAATCCCCGTACATCGAACTGTACAGTACCGTCATACCTGTTTTTGATCATGAACATTAACGTACCGTGAGTATGCCGGGCGGCCAATTCAATTTTTCTGCGTCCCGCCGGCTGCTGCAGACTGGCATAAACGGCATTCTCCATGAGGTTTGATAACACAATGGCCAGCCCCGCGTCTACGGTTGTTTTTGTGTGGGGAGGGGAAGAGGGGATGTCCAACTGCCACTGAACGGGAATACCGGCATCCTCCGCCTTGCGTATGTAAACGGAAAGTGCCGCATTGACCATTGTATTTCGGCAGAACTGCCGGATTTTAGTCTGATCTATTTCTTCATTAAGCTTATGTATCAGCATAAGCGCTTCATCGTTCTTTTTTTCTTCGATCATCGCCGCTAAGATATGCAGCTGATGGCGGCTGTCATGTCGGAAAAGGGCGAGCTTTTTTTCCGCGTTCCTCAATGAATCGGCATATTGAGTAAACGCGTTGATTTGAGCATTAAGATCATAATTATTTTTATACAGGGTCAACCGCTCGTCCAGCTCCCTGAGGCCGATGAGTACACATTTTCCGAAAATGAGGGCGCAGAGGGCCATACACAGGCGCGGGAAGAGGTGCTCCCGTGCCAGCTGCAGCGGGTTAATCCAGAAAAAGCTGTGGTTGAGGATAAGAAGGAAGGGCAAAAGGCAGCTCTGTTTCCAGAAATACTGCTTTTGAACGGCCCGGTAATGGACAAAAATTTCTATGAAGAAATCCCGGATGATCGGCATACAGAGGAAAAACAGGGCTATGTACAAAAACAGGTACGGCAGAAGGTAATCAAAAAAATCACAGGCGTCAGGAAGGAGAAAAAAAAGTACATTGACTGCCAGCGTATGGATCGTAATCGTATAGATAGACTGCATCCCCAGAATAAAAATATGCTGAGCCAGGTGCTGACGGATGAACAGTACATTCAGGAAAAAATACGGGAGCCAGCAGACGCTGATCAATATTTTAAGGGATATCCAGTTGAAAGCGATCAGGCCGGCCTGCGTAAGAATTGCCAGAACGGCGATTTCGCCCAAAGATATGACGGCATATCCCGTTTTCAGGCGTTTTTTCTGCACAGGCTGCAATATTTTCTGAAACGGGAGATAGCGAAGATATACCGGCGGCAACATCGTCAATACGAAAGAAAAAGAACAAATGAGTATATATGTCATAAAAATAAATCCTTTCCGGCACGGTTTAAAATTGTGTACATTATATCATATTCCTGTAATTACAATAAACTGTATGATAAAATAAACGAATCTCTCCCGTAAAAAACATACAGACCCGGCAATAAATCACGTTACATACGACGCAGGCTCATGTATAATATACATACTGTGAGTATCATAAGCATGTCGCTTTATAAACCGGAAATCGACATCATTATTAAGCGCCTGCGGGGCATATCGCGGAGGAAGACTGTATGACAGAAGAAGAACGTGCCGTAAAGTGGAGTAAAGGTATGCCGGAAATGGATGCCTTGTCCCCGGAGGAAAAGAAAACCGTCTGCAATCGGGCAGCGAAGCGGTTGATTATAACAGCCTTTATAACGGTAATTATTATTTTGTGCCTTTTCGTCCGGCTATCGTTTCAGTACCCCGAATTGGCGGAGTATATGAATCATATTTCAGATACGGTCAACAGTAATTTTGACCGCAGCAACACGCGATCCGGACGTATGGCTTCCCTTATTACCGGTCTGCCCGTTCTTTTTCCTTTGATCCTGGCAGTACTGATCCCCGTTCCGATTCTCACGGCAGCTTTTAAAAAACCTTTGCTCCGAAAAGAAACAGAAAAATTATTCCGTCACTGGCGGATGGAAACAGATTCAGGCGTGACGGGACGTGTTACTTTTGAGCAGGTAAAAGAAGCGGTGGATCGGTTAGAAACCGGCCGTATCGACTATCTGATTCTGATGCCGCCGCATTCGATTTTAAAGTCACCTTTCATGCAGGCCGCTTACGAAGGCGGACAGCTTTTTACTTTGGAAGTCAGCAAAGGGGACGATATAACGAGTACCGTTTTCAGCCGAAGCGGGCAAACTAAGGACCAAGTACTGCGTGCCATGAAAGACTATATGGTTCGAAATATAATTCCCCATACGGATACATGGGACATAATCTGCGCTGTCGGCAACGCGGAAAAAGAAACGGGCGAATCGGAGCGTAACACTGAGGGTAAAAACGATGAAGCGTAAGGATAACCGAAAACGCACCTTTATCATAGGAGCCATAATTATCGCATTTTTTGTATCTTTCCCGTTTCTCTACAAGGCGCTTTTATACGGAGCCGCTTACGTATTATGGGGATTCATGGCCTATTTTGTCGGCAACGTCCCCTTGAGTGAAATATTGAGTTGGTGGACCGTTTTCCCGGAGTGATATGTTGAAAGGAATATAGGGGGTATCGGAGAAACAGCGCTCAATGAGATAGTAACGGACAGTTGATCTGAAAAATAGCGAGGTATGACATGATGAAATCGGTAATAGCGGGATTTATGTTGTTAACGGGTGTCGGCACGGGAGCCGCTTTGTATACCTTATCAAAACTCTTTGCTCTTGATCCCGGGGAACGATACAACGTTCTCCGCTTCAGAGAAGATCGGCTGACCATAGGATACGGACTGTTTGCGTCTCCTGTATAAGCTGAATGACATTGCGGAGGTGCGATTTTCTAAATCTCCTGCAAGAGGCCGAGTCACTCTTGGCGGCTATATCGGTTATCTTCAGGTCGTTAAGACAAACGGTCATTGGTGCCGCCGAATATCCTTTGACGGCAGTGTGTATTACAAACATACGGTTTGGATCACGAATGAGCACATCATTGATTTATCGACAGAAATATTGATAAACGAACTCCGGCAACACGCCATCTGGCGCGTTAAGGAATATCGCGCCCGGAGAGAATGACCATACAGGACAAATTCTTTACTGTATGGAATGACTTTATACAGGAGACGCACGTTATGGGAGAATACCGCTGTGAACGGTTGTTTCTGCAAGAACGGATTAAAATCATCATAGATCCTACCGAATTTAGAATGGCTCTTTGGATTAACGGTTTCGGCGTGTCTGACGCCATAACCGGAAATGAAATTATTCCCGTATGTTATTCCTATAACTTGGAACATGTAGAAGAAACGGAAGATTCATTGGAAATTGATTTTCGCATATATCCTGAGGGGCATGTATATTATCATGTGAGCATCAATCCTTTTGACAAAATATTTACGTATAAGGGTCTTGTATACAGTACGGATGACTTTAGAAATGTTATTGAAGCCGCTCGAAAAAATTCATCGGCTAATACATAGATCCCTGCACTAAGCGATTATTTTATAAACGGGTAGTGAAAACGTTAAAGATTCATGGTATGATAACAGGGAAAGCAATTACTTCCGATAACGTTAAATTATCGGAAGTAACAGAATTGTATGTATCTCAAGGAGCTGGCAAAATCATGGCTTATGAAGGCTTGGATCACTTTTACATAGGACAACCTGTGCTCATCGAAAATAATAAAGGGCTGTCCGCCAAGGCCCGGCAAAGTATTTATGTCGCCCGTGCCGACAACACGATTGACGCGTATGCCTCGGATTGGAAGGATTTCTGTGACTGGTGTTCGCAGCAGGGACAAGCCTATTTCCCCGCCGCGCCGGAGACGATCGTCAATTACATAAACGACCTGGCCGACAACGCCAAAGCCAATACGGTAGCCCGGCGCATCAGCGCGTTAACGGAAAATTACGATGCGGCGGGCCTTACCGACAATCCCTGCCGTATGCCGCTCGTAAAAGACGCATTACGCGGCATCAAACGCATGAAAGGTACTTTACAGCAGGGAAAAATGCCGATTTTATTCGACGATCTCAAAGAAATGCTCCGCCATGCGGACGGGCACGCACTGGAACAGGCGCGGGACCGCGCTATTCTGCTTATAGGCTTCTACGGGGCTATGAGACGCTCCGAAATAGCCGCGCTTAATGTGGAAGACCTGCGTTTTTCCCGGCTGGGCCTTTTAATCACCATCCGTAACGCCAAGACCGACAAGTCCGGCCAAGGCCAAATAGTCGCCATACCCGCCGTAGGAGACGAATCCGTTGACGCCGTCCGGGCCCTGCGGCATTGGCTGCAGGCGGCCGGAATAACAACCGGCCCCGTTTTCAGAGGCTTTACAAAAAAACGGTCTGTGCGAAAAACGCATATATCCGATAAATCGATTGCTCTTATCGTGAAAAAATACGCGGAAGCGGTCGGCATGGATCCGAAGGATTACGGTGCTCACAGCTTACGCCACGGGTTTGCCACCTCTGCGGCGCAGCACAAGGTGGAAGAACGGCAAATCATGCGTCAGACCCGCCATAAATCTCAGGCCGTTGTACGGCGCTATATTGATGAAGCCGACAGGCTGATTGATAATCCGGTCTTTAAAATTACGGGCGAAGATACATGAGAAATTATGCTTAAAATTTTTCTCCTGTAAATTAAAAGAGCCGCATATCCTGTATTTTGTCCATACAAGGAAACGGGGCTCTTTATTAAACGGAGGCTCTTCATTTTATGAATCGGAAATTCCGGGATGATCGTTAATTTGTGCGGCAGCGGCACGATCTACGGGTACCTGAAGTATCTGACCGGGATAAATGTCCTGATTATGTCCGAGCCTGTTTACTTCCACAATATCAAAAACCGTATTGCGAACATCGGCGTCGGCGGCAGTCACGCGGGAAGCAATCTGCCAAAGCGTATCGCCCCGATGCACCTGAACGGAAATATATTCTTTATGGGACGGCCCTGTCCAACCCAATTGGGTAAAAGACGCGGCAAGAAAAACGGCAATGAGAAAAAACCGGATCCTCCGGGATGTAGTATTGGATTTGTGAAGTTTCTTTTTCATTTCATATCACTCCTGTAGCCTGGTGAGAACGGATGTTCAGCGAACAATTGTTCTTTCGACGGTTTTATTATATCGCCGAACGCTTGTTCTGTCAAGCAAAAGGGAAACAAATGTTTGCTTTTCTTTGCGGCATTGATTATAATTAACATATAACTTGACATGGGAGTGGTGAAAAATATGCTGAATTCGGAAACGTCCCTGACTACCAGACAACGGCAGATCTTAGAATATATACGCAAATGCGTGCATATGTACGGGTATCCCCCGTCCGTCCGGGAAATCTGCAGCGAAGTGGGTCTTAGTTCCACTTCCACTGTACACGGGTATTTAACGGACCTGGAGAATCTCGGTTTTATCCGTCGCGATCCGGCCAAAAACAGAAAAATAGAGCTTCTTGACGAAGGCTCGTGGCGTTCCAAGAAAGTCGTTCCCCTTCCCCTGATCGGGGCGATACGCGCCGGCGCCCCTATATTGGCGGAAGAATGTATTGAAGATGTTTACCCTTTTGCCGCCGAATTCGTCGGTGAGGATGACTGTTTCATGCTGACCGTCCGCGGTGACAGTATGAAAGATGCAGGTATTCTCGAAGGAGATTTACTTATTGTCCGTCAACAGGATATGGCGCGCAACGGACAGATCGTGGTCGCCCTGCTGGAAGACGAAGCGACGGTCAAACGCTACTACATGGAAAAAGATCATATCCGGCTTCAACCGGAAAATGATGCGTACGACCCCATTATTACCCGCAATTGTAAACTCCTCGGCGTCGTCACGGGCGTCTTCAGAACATACTGATACGTACAAAGGGACATCATAAAACAACCAAGACGGTTTCTGAAAGCTATAAGAGCCGGGCCGGTTC
>NZ_JH417590.1 GCF_000239275.1 Megasphaera geminata F0357
TTACGGATACATCCAAACTGACGGACGATGACAACCTCGGTGTCGTATCCGACGGCGGCAATAACCTGAAAGTCCGCATGGCCAAAGACCTGAAAGGGCTTAATAGCGTGACCACCAATACCCTGACGGTGGGAGACGTGAAGATCGATAACAGCGGCATCAACGCAGGGAATAAGAAGATCACCAATGTGGCGGCAGGCGATGTTTCCTCCACCTCCACCGATGCGGTAAACGGCGCTCAGCTCTGGAACACGAACCAGTCGATCCGCACTATCGGCGGTGCCGTCAATGAACTGGGAGACCGCGTGAATCGGGTCGGCGCAGGGGCGGCGGCTCTGGCGGCGCTCCATCCGCTGGATTTTGATCCGGATGACAAGTGGGATGTGGCAGCCGGCTACGGCAACTACAAAGATGCCAGCGCCGTGGCGATCGGGGCGTTCTATCGTCCGAATGAAGACACCATGTTCAGCGTGGGCGGCTCCTTCGGCGGCGGCGAAAACATGGTCAATGCCGGTGTCAGCCTCAAGCTGGGACAGGGTAACCACGTGTCCACATCACGGGTCGCTTTGGCTAAAGAAGTGGAAGACTTAAAAGCGATTGTCAAGGCGCAGAGCGCTGAAATAAAGGCTATGCGCGGGGCTATGCAGGCGGGCATGACGGAAATGAAAGATGTCACCTTCCCGGATGTGCCGCAGGATCACTGGGCATATGGCTATGTAAAATCTCTGGCCGACAGGGGCCTTCTGGTAGGATACCCCGACGGTGAATTTAAAGGGGAGCGTTCCATGACCCGCTATGAATTTGCGGCTATCATCTACCGTGCTTTGCAGAACGGCGCGCCGATTGACAATAACATGGCAAAAGCGATCGGAGAATTCGAACCCGAAATCAATCGGATAAAGGATCTGGATCGTACCCGTGTCGATCGTATTTCCGGCAAGGATAACGACCGGCATAAGGTGGAACGCCTCCGTGTCAATAATAAAAGTAATAAGGAAAAAGGCGATTACCGTGACATATACGGTTCCCATATTTCGCCTGAAGCGTAAGCCCGATTATCGCTGTATGCGATGACGGGCAGCGCCTTCTTGCCTGACCGGAGAACAGTACCCGGCAGACGGGAAAATCATATAATACAGGGGATGCGCGCATCCCGAAAAGCAACGACAGCATCGGTGCATTAAAGCCGATGCTGTCGTTGTGTTTTGGAACCCGTTCAAGAAAGGATTTAATGTAAGAGACCAGGCCATATGTGAAAAAAAATAGGAAGGAACTCTATTATACTGCAAGTGACCAACCCAACAAGATAACAGGAGACTCCTTTTGCACCTGGCTTTTTACGATTCTTTTCGAGTTGGAAAAACGGATTGATCTGACCGGGCGCAGCGTATATGAAAAAAGAGTATTTGGATTTCTTGCAGAACGTCTTTTTAATGTATGGCTGGAAAAGCAGAATATAAAGATTTATGAGACGGATGTGGTCATGTTGGAACATGGGGACTGGCTGAAAAAGGGGTGGCATTTTTTGAAACGGAAAATATTGGCAGGAAATAATACATGAGTGGCTGTACCATCTTTTTTGTTGCATTTGATTCGTCTTAAGGCATATGTTTCGTGAGGCGTACCTTTTGTTTCTATTACGATTACAGGAGGGGAATTGATCTAATCTTCATCTTGATCGTATTAATATAAACGAAAAAAACGCTTATATTATTGACTTTGATCGGACCAATTTGATATAGTAGTGACAGGAGGTGATAGTTATGATTACATATTTTTCTATGGAAGGATTTCTTTCTGTTAAGAAAAAGGTGGAGCTTTATTTCCTGCCAAAACCTCATACACGGATTACAAAAACCCGTTTTGAAGATAATTTTATCCACACGCCAAAGTATAAATTAATGAAAGCGGTTGTTCTTTTTGGAATGAATGCGTCCGGCAAGTCTAATGTGCTGCTTGGCATGGAGCATCTCATTTCAATGATTAATCGCGGATTGAATTTAGGTGCTGTTGATGATATGCGTCGGAACCTGATTAATTTTGACTGCGAAACAGTTGGTTTTGAAATCGGTTTATATGATGTGAAAAGTGATCAGGATTATGTGTACCGAATTGCCTATGACTGTGAGAAAATCGTTTCCGAAAAGTTGGTTTTAAACGGACAGGAAATTTTTTCTTTTTCTGACGGGAAGTTATCTATCGCAAATCTGAGCGGTATAAAAGAGCGGGATGCCCTTATCCGGTTATTTTCCGGTGTTTCTACGGAACTATATCTGCTGAAGCTGAAAGACTACATGGGGGAATATATTACTTCTTTCCAAAAATTGGCAGCCACCGTAAAAACAAATATCCGGGATGTTGTACCTCTGCTGGATAGGAATGACATCAGAGTTGTGAACGAAGAACACAAGGGCTTTTGGGAAAATAATAAAAAGCGTATTTTATCTGTTTTTCATATGCTGGATGGAACGATTACGGATATCGGATTTGAAAAAATCCAGGCAGACAGATATGAAGTTCTTATTTTCCGGGGAAAAAAGAATTACCATTTGGGAATAGAATCCAAAGGGATTCAAAAAATATGCCATTTAATGGATGTTTTGATAACCAATATGATCAATGGGGATGTACTGGCTATTGATGAATTGGATTCTTCCATCAGCACGGGTTCTTTGCTTGAGTTGTTTAATGATTTGATAAATACGAAGGAAAATAAGGGGCAGTTTATTATTACTTCTCATAATCCTTTTTTGATGAATCAGAATGTTTTTCATCCCCAGCAGTTATACATTGTGAATAAAAAATCTGATTTGTCATCAGAGGTCTATTCTTTGGATGATTTTGACCTTCGTAATGACAAAAATAAATTATACGAAGATTATCTTAAAGGAAGGTTTGGTGGGGCCGGTGAGTAAATCCATTCGAAGACCTGCTTCATCTAGAAGGAAACCTAAGAAAAAGGTTCTATTCCTGGTGGAAGGGAAGACTGAAAAAAATATCATTTTCTATCTTTTTGACCAAAAGGATTATCTGAATATATCGTTTAGTGTAAAGGAATATCAGGGTGGTGGATATGTTGATATAAAGAATTGGATTACAAAGCGAAGGGATAGCCTTGATATTGTTTTTGTTATTTGTGATTTGGACCGAGCACAGGAAGAGACGGAAAGAAAAAATCTTATTACAACTATTAAATTTCTGGAGAATGAAAATATTGGGAATAATATGTTTTTGTCATTTCCTGATTTTGAACAATGGCTACTCCGCGGTTTGCCCGGCAGTAATAACAGGCCATTATATCCCCAGCTCGGATATGCTAATGAAGCAAGACAAAAGGCGGATGAACATTTGTTTTCCAAGTATACAGGTGCGGGAGGCAATTTTTCCACAGCTGAAAGATACTTTTCCGGAAGACCTTTATTCTATATGAAAAGAGATTTCTTCAAAGGAATATCTCAGGAAGAATGCATTAATACGGAACAAAGTTCATTATATTATTTAAGGGATTATTTAAAAGTATTGAATCATGCATGATTTATTGTATTTTGTTATGGAGGGAATAGATGAAAATCTATCAAAATGTAAATGGAAATTCCGGTATAGCAGGATATGAGATTGGCGATACCTATATTGAGGTTGAATTTGCAGATACAGAGGCGGCGCAGGGGCATGGACTCAATTCGTTTATTAACCGGCGGGTAAAATATTTATATGAAAATTGAAGGAGTCTTGCTTTAAAGGGCTCTTTTTTTGTATTGAAGTATAATGATTTTAAAAGATACGGGTAGGAAGGAAGTGTACATCATGAAAACAGCGCGCAGAGAAATAGAGGACTGGCCTGCGCTGGCGGTCTGCTATGATTTTGATCGGACGCTTTCCCCTGAAAATATGCAGGACGGGTATATCCGTGCCGTGGACTATGATGTGGACAGCTTTTGGGCGGAATCGAACCGGCTGGCGGAAGTACACTGCATGGATCAGAATTTGGCGTACATGTATAGAATGCTTCAGAGCGCCAGAGGGAAGGAAATACTGAGTAAGGAAAGGCTGAAACAGTACGGCGGTAAAGTCAGGCTGTACGACGGCATTAGAGGATGGTTCCGCCGGATCAATGCCTATGGGGAAAAGCGGGGCATCCTTGTGGAGCATTACATCATTTCTTCCGGTCTGCGGGAGATCATAGAAGGGACGGCGATCGCGAAAGATTTTACCCATATTTACGCCAGTTCCTTTTATTACAATGAGCATGGAGAGCCCTGCTGGCCGGCGCAGGTGATCAATTACACGAATAAGACGCAGTTTCTTTTCCGCATAGAGAAGGGAACCCTGGATATCAATAACAATGCGGTGAACGACCACTTTGCGGAAGGCGAGCTGCGCGTTCCGTTCAGGAATATTGTATACATCGGCAACAGCGTCACGGATATCCCCTGTATGCGCCTTGTCAATTCATTGGGCGGCCATTCCGTCGGCGTCTATGATTTGGAAAATACGGCCAGCAAAGATACGGTACGCCGGATGATCCGGGACGAACGCATCCGCTACTATGTACCGGCGGATTACACCAAAGGAAGCGAGATGGACACGCTCATGCACCGGATTATAGACAAAACGGCAGCCTATGAGGTGCTGGAAGAGAAGCATTTGAGGGACAGGAAAGAAGCGGTAAGTTGTAATAATAGATGCCATAGTTCTTGAAGTGTAAAATAAATGATTTGAAAAAAGCCGTCTGGTAGGAACTAAGGAGGAAAATGAAAAATGGATGGATTTGGTTTTAAATATTTGTCGGTAATAAAAGAATGTATGGATCAAGTATATAGGGAAATTCCTAATCTTATTAATCAGAGAGGCAGAGAAATTGGGCATGAGCAAAGTATAAGTTTCCGATTGGGGTATTATCTGTCAAATGCATTAAAAGATAAAATGGGTTATTATATTGATCTTGAATATAATAATGATTACGGTAAAAAAGGCGATGAGAAGTATAATAGTGAAGGGAAAAAAGTTCGTCCGGATATTATTTTCCATGATAGAAAAAAGAATAATCTTTTTGTAATTGAAATGAAAAAAGGTGATGTGAGTGATGATAGGGAAAAGGTGTGGAATTATATGCAGAAAAATACACAGCACTATAAAGAAGGATATTGTATATATCATTTGAAAGAATATCCTTATATTATTGAAGCGTTCAAACGTAATGAAGAAGATGATGATATTGAGAAAAAAATATTTGAATGTAATAAAGACGGCTGTATCAAAAAATAGACATAGATAATTAAGAACAGGAGGAAAAATCATGAAATAGAATTTTAAACCGAATACCTGACTGTGCCCTCAGCCGGTACTTGTGATTGCCTCTTATGACGCGGATGGCACGGCGGACGGGATGGTGGCGGCCTGGGGCGGGATTTATGATGCAAACCAGGTAGGATTCAATGCTGGACCATACCCATAAGACTGTGGCGAATCTATTGAAAAAGAAAGCGGTTACGTAAGCATAGCGACTATTTCCATGATGGCGGAAGCGGATTATCTGGGAATTGTGTCGGAGAATCGTGTGCCTGATAAGGTGGCGCGCACCGGACTTCATGTGGCGAAGAGCGAGTTTGTGGACGCACCGGTGTTTTCGGAACTTCCTTTGGCCTTGGAGTGTAAGGTGTCCAAAGTAACGAAAGTAAGCGAGGATTACCATACGGACACTTGGATTTAAATCATCCAATGAAGTGGCAACAGAATTCTTCTTAACTTATTCCGCATGAGGGCTTGTCACATATGTCTGATTACGCTACGGAGCTCGTTCAAGAAAGAATTTACCTTCTTCCTATTTCTATATATTCATGTTACAATAAAGTATCGTTTTTTAATATATTTATAGTCGCTTCAATGTAGATGAAAAAGGAAATATGGCAAAGGAGTGTGGATTCATGAATCGTATTTACAAGGTTGTATGGAGCAAGGTGAAACATGCTTATGTGGTGACGTCGGAACTGGCGAAGAGCCATACGAAAAGCGCTTCGGGAAAAGCAGCGAAAGCGGTGTTGGCGACTGCCGTGGGGATAGGGTTCCTCATGGGCGGTTATGCGGCTGATGCTGCTGATACGGCAACAGGTTCGGGCAACGGCGTGGCGTATGGTACGGGCAGTAACGCACCGAAAGCGGAAAATGTGGCTGTCGGTAAGGGTGCAACTATTAAGTATTCTAACGGTGCAAGCAACGCTACCGGTGATGTGGCTGTGGGCAGTGGGGCTGTTATTGATAACTATGCCAGTCAGGGTGGCAGTATTGCCATCGGCAAAAATGCCAAGATTAATAATATGACCGGTAAGCAGGAATCACTATTTGCATTGGGGCAAACAACCTATCACTCTGGAAATCTTTTGGGGACATTACAAATTCCCGACAATCCAGAGAATGTGGCAGGAAGTATAGCTATTGGCGATAACACCTATGCACGGACTGGGAGTGTTATGATTGGTTCCCATAATTATAGGGGGAATATAGGTGACCAATCTGTAGATACATCTGATACAAGCAAGTATGGAATCAATATTAATGCAACTACCTTAGGAACAAATAGCTTTAATCAAGGCGCCTTTTCCACAGTTAATGGTGCTTATTCAATTATTTCCGGTAAATATGATGGGGGTGGTTTTTCATCGTATGCCGGACAGAATTTCGGCGCCACCATTACCGGTTCTCTGAACAGCATTGAATCTGCCACTGCTTCTTCTCGATATTCCGGCGTGGCGAACAGCATCGTCGGTACGGCGAACCGGGCTTTCAACTCCAACGGTTCCCTGATTTTCGGTGCCGGTAATGAGATCACCAATTCAGTTACAAGCATTAATGCCCCGTCCAGCGGCGGCGCTTCAGCAAAAGATCTGGCAGATACATTGCGCAGCGCTGTAAGAAATAGCGAAAGCGGTGGCGCTACCCTTGCCATCGGCGGCGGCAACAAAGCCGATTACACACAGAAAACATCCATCATCGGCGTCAATAACACCGTGACAGGTACCGGCAATAGGCCGAGTACCTACAACTTCATCACCGGTTTTAAGAATGACGTCGAAAATGTGGAGCATGTATCCGTCATCGGCTCCAACAACATCATCAAGGGGTCTGCGACGGATCCCGTGAAGAATGTCGTTGTGGTCGGCGACAACCGTACCGTTAATGAGCATGCGGATGGGACGGTCGTGATCGGTTCCCATGACGCGGCGACGGCTCGATCATACAATACAACCAATGCGGCCAATATGGTTTTAATTGGAACCAATGCCAACGTACAGCATAGCGGCGGTGTCCAGCAGTGGTCCGGCGGGCATGTAGCTATCGGTAACAACAGCTATATTGAAAACTACGTTAATCAGGGCGGCAGTATTGCTGTCGGGCAGAACTCTCATGTACAGAATATGACCGGCTCCACGGAAGCAACGTTCATTATGAATCAGTACGAAACCAAGACGGAAACTGACACGGGAGGAAATACGATCCAGATTGCAACAGATGTACAGAAAATGTCCGGCGGCATTGCTATCGGTGAAAATGCTTATGCCCGCCGGCAGCCTGATGCTTGGTACCCACAAATATACCGGCCAAATAGGGGATACTACGGTCGACACTTCCGACGCTGACAAAATGGCGGCCGCCAATCAGCAGATGAATGCGACCATCTTGGGCACCAACAGTTTCGGCAACGGCGCGTTTGCCACTGTGACCGGCGCTTATTCCATTATTTCCGGAGATTATGCTGCGGGCCGGTGGAGAAACTTGGGCGCCGGCATTACCGGATCTTTGAATACTATCGAATCTCAAACGGCAACCGAGGCGTTTGCCGGGGTGGCGACCAACGTTTTAGGTACGGCGAACAGGACATTTAATACAAATGGAGCCTTGGTTCTCGGTTCCGGAAATGAAGTGACCAATTCGATCGCTAAAATTGAATTGCCTAACACAGGGACAGACTATGCTTCCTCCGCCAAAGGCGTAGCGGAAAAACTGCGCGGAGCCATTAAAACCGCCAAGGGCGGCGGCGCCGTCGTAACTGTAGGGGATGCGAATACCGTCGATTATGTGCGGGATTCTCAGATTGTCGGTTCCAATAATACGGTTACCGGAACCGCGGGCGTCGTCAGTACGCAGAATGCCCTCGTCGGCAGCAGCAGGAAGCTGGCGGGCGTTTCCCGCAGCGTCATCATCGGTTCGGCTGACAGTGAAATGGAAACAACCGTTTCCAATGCAACTATTCTCGGCCATAACGCGAACGTGCAGAAAGAAGGCGGTGTGGCGCTCGGCGCGGATTCTGTCGCTTCCGTAGATAAGGGAGTTGCCGGTTTCGATCCGTCGACCGATGCGGCTTCTACGGATACGTCAGCAACTTGGAAAGCGACGGCAGCTGCCGTTTCCGTAGGCAAAGCGGCAACTCCGACCTCGGTAGGTACAATTACCCGTCAGATTACGAATGTAGCGGCCGGTACACAGGATACGGACGCCGTCAATGTGGCGCAGCTGAAAGCGGTGAAATCCGCAGCGGCGGCAGCCAAGACGCATTATTACAGCGTGAACGATAGAAATGGACAATTGAATTTTGCTCCGAATTATAATAATGAGGGGGCAAGAGGAACGGCTTCTATTGTTGCCGGTTTGGGATCTTCCATTAATATAAACAGTGAACCTCAGGCAGCAACTGCAAGTATTTTCGGCACGATGAACACGATCAACGCGAAAAGCGGTAAGCAGTATGACGGCGTGGCAAACAGCATTGTCGGTACTGTCAATGTTACCGACCATGCGAATGCGTCTCTTATTTTCGGAGCGGGAAATATCGTCAAAAATTCCTACGGTGACCTGAAAGACAAAGATGGAAATGACTTCAATCTGGCGGAAATTGCCAACATAGCTAAAACCGGAGATACGGAAGCACTGGCAAGAAAACTGGGCGAATATGTTTCCTCCAGCGGCGGTGCCGTCCTTGCCATCGGCGGCGGTAATATAGCTGATTATGCGACGCATTCCAAACTGGTCGGCATAGGGAATACATTGACAGGTACGGCCGGACATGAAAGTAAGTACAATATGATTGACGGGTATCTGAATATCGGCAAAGATATCAATCACGTGACCGTTATCGGTTCCGAAAATATGGTAGACGATACGAATGACGCTCTCGTGCTGGGCAATAAGCGAAAACTTGCCGGGGCGCACGGCAGCATTATCCTCGGTTCCGGAGACAGTGTGATCACGACAAGCGCATCGGATGTCGTATCTATCGGCCGTAATGCCAACGTGACCGTATCGGGCGGCGTGGCGCTCGGCGCGAGATCCGTGTCTGCCGTTGATGCCGGTGTAGCGGGCTATGACCCGTCCACCAAGGCGGCATCTACAGATACCTCTTCTACATGGAAAGCCACAGAGGCGGCTGTTTCCGTAGGTGATGCGGCAAAACATGTGACACGCCAGATTACCGGTGTGGCGGCAGGCAGTGAAGACACGGACGCCGTCAACGTGGCACAGTTGAAGAAAGTGGAAGCCAAGGCGGAAGCGGCGGAAAAGAAACATACTACCGTGAAAGCGGGAGATTATGCGACCGTAACGGAAACCGCCAATGCCGACGGCGGGAAGGAATACACTGTCAGCGGCCCCAAGATGGAATCTACGGACGGGACGGTACGGATTACGGATAAGGTGGAAAACGGCAAGAAAGTCGGATATAACCTGTCCGTCGATACAAGCAGCCTGGGGATTGAAAAGACGGCGGTAGAAGCGGGAGACAATGTAACCGTGACCTCCAAGAAGACCGGGAATACAACGACATATACCGTCAATGCCAAGGATACGGTAGTGACCGGCGGCACGGCTACTTATGCCGCGGACGGTACAGGTACCGCTACCTTGATAAACAGTGACGGGACGAAAGCGACCATCACCGGGCTGCAGGATCGGTATACGTCGTCCGCTTCGCTCAGCGGGGATACGTTGAACTTCACCCGCAATGACGGCAGTACCTATTCCGTTTCCGGCATCGCTTCTTCCCAGGATATCCGCAATGTGACCAACAAGGTGAATAAACTGGATACCCGCGTGAACCGTGTCGGTGCGGGAGCGGCCGCACTGGCGGCGCTCCATC
>NZ_JH417591.1 GCF_000239275.1 Megasphaera geminata F0357
AGCAGATGGTTATTTCCGGGGTTATTCTGAAATAGGCCCGATACTGTCTTTCGGAAACTAAATGAATATGCAACACAACAAACAGGAGAAAGGCCAGATAGGCCTTTCTCCTGTTTGTTGTGTTGCAGTATAATGCTGTTTGTATAAGACGGGATTATATTTAAATACACGAAAAGATTGTTATCGACAGAACGAGTAAGGGCGATTTCGGATTATTCATTTCTGTATATGTGTCCTGATGTATTCAGACAAACAGGGTATAAACGGCATAGATACAAGACGGAATTCAGGAATTCCAGAAAGTCAAATTTTGTCTGAACTATAGTATTTTATTCACAAAGAAAAACCTTATAATGAAATTATGAATTGCAGAATATCTTACTGGCCGTAACAATAAGAAAAGGAGTGTATTTTTATGGAGATTGTTGCTATCATTCTCAGTTTATTTCTCTTAGTAACATTTGCGTATCGCGGATTTTCAGTTATTTTGTTTGCACCTGTTTTTGCATTATTTGCGGCGGCTTGTTTCGGGGTTGCCCGTTTTACCGGGGTATACAGAACTGTTTATGGTTAAGGCCGTTATGTATATCAAATCATTTTTCCCGATTTTTCTCTTAGGTGCCGTTTTCGGCAAGGTCATGGAAGAAACCGGTATGGCACGCAGTATTGCTATGGAAACGATTAAGCTTGTCGGTAAAGACAAAGCCGTTTTTGCAGTAGTATTTGCCTGCATGATCCTTTGTTATGGCGGTATTTCCATGTTTGTCTGTGCCTTTGCCGTATATCCGTTTGCTGCCGCTCTTTTTAGAGAGGCGGAAATTCCGAAACGACTTATTCCCGCCTGCTTTGTAGCCGGAGTATTTACGGCGACGATGGATTGTTATCCCGGCTCACCTCAGATTCAGAATATTATTCCTACCATTTACTTGGGTACGACGACTTTTGCAGCGCCTGTATTGGGCATTATTTGCGGGACGTTATTGATGATCCTCTGTTTTATTTACCTTGAATGGCGGCGTAAAGGGATGCAAAAATCCGGCGAAGGCTACGGCCAGCATACAGTCAATGAAACACCGATTGACCCGAGCGCACCGTTGCCGCCTTGGTCTTTGTCTCTTGTGCCGCTTATTGTCGTTCTTGTCCTCAATTTCTATTTTTCTGTAATGTTTGAATGGCAGGATATGTTGATAGAACCTTTTCGCGCCATGAATCTGCCCCTTGTCGCCAAAAACGTTCATAACGTCATCGCTATTTGGGCTTTAGTCATAGGTTTGCTTGTGGCTATTATTATTGCGTGCGTTACAGGCAGAAAGTTTATGTCCAAGAATACGAGCGTTAAAGCGGCGCTTAATGCAGGCGCTCTCGGTTCCCTTCTCGCGATTATGAACACGGCATCCGAAGTCGGCTATGGCAACGTTATTTCTTCCTTGCCGGGGTTTCTTGAAGTTGCTGATGCGCTCCTCGGCATCGGTCAGGGAATGCCGCTCTTCAATGTAGCACTTATGGTTAATATTCTTGCAGGGATTACAGGCTCCGCATCGGGCGGTCTCAGTATTGCTCTTGATATCTTCGGTAATCATTTTCTTGCAGAAACGGCGGCTGTAGGCATTCCGGCTGAAGTTGTCCATCGTATTGCCGCTATGGCTTCGGGAGGGATGGATAGTCTGCCGCATAACGGTGCCGTTATCACGACCCTTGCCATTTGCGGTCTGACCCATCGCGAAGCATATAAAGATATGTTTGCTATTACACTTATTAAAATATTCATTGCGTTCTTCGCCGTATTCTTCTACATGATTACGGGTATTGCATAGATATATAAAGAAAGACAGCATCTCCGCATACGGTGAGAGACGCTGTCTTTTATTTTGTTACATTGCGGGTGAAATTCTGTTAAATGCCGCATCCTCGGGAAATAGTTGCCGGTTACTTTTGGCGTTCAATATTTGTACCTGTTGGCCGGCATTATCTTTTGGTCATTTTGTGAGTGCCTGTATGCGACCGGTCTGTTACGGAAAGGCTTTAGCATTCCCGTTGTGGATGCGTACGGTTGCATTGATATTGTGCATCTGTTTGCCGTTGTTGCTCATGAGAAAGTTTTCCTTTTGTAAATAATTTTTATAGATAAAGCATACCGTAAGCCGGACCGTTCTTCATTTTGCGTACGGGGATACTACAGTATTGTAGTCTGATTGATTGATGTGATGACGGGTAAAGATGATTATTGACAATAAATATCAAAGTAAATTATGCTATATAATAAAATTCAGATAAGTGGGAGGCATGTACTATGGCGCACTCAAAGAAAACGGCGGCAACAATCCTTTTAAGCGTATCTTTGCTGGGATCGTCTGCGTTGGCGGCGGGACTTCAACAGATTAATCCCGATGCCTATGTAACGATCGGCGGTGCAACCGGTATGGAAGATGCCGGCAGAGTTCGTGTTGATGCGACAGCAGGAGCAAGTATTATGATCACGCCGGATCAAAACTATGAACCCGCGTCGTATCCTTTGCATGAAGGCAGACGAGTGCCCGATAATCTTCATCCGGTTCCGCCCGCAACAGAAGCAGTTCCTACGGCGCGTGCCGTTATTCGCGGTGAACGGACTGATTTCGGGTTAAATACAAATGCTTCTAAAAACGGTACGGCTGTCGGTGCCAATGTTAGAGCTAAAGGTTCTTATGCCTCCGCGTTCGGAAACGGGGCCAATGTTAAGGCTGAAGACGGGCTTGCTTTGGGACATAAAGCCTCTGTAACGGCCGACAATAGCGTAGCCCTCGGTGCAGGCAGTATTGTTACGACGGCTAATACCGTTTCTGTCGGCAGCGATTTGCTTGTTCGTAAAGTGACGAATGTAGCGGACGGTATGGTGGCGTACGGATCGCACGACGCGGTTACAGGCGGGCAGCTCTATGCATTAAATCAGAAAATAGATGCACTTATAAAAGAAAATGAAGCATTAAAAGAAGAAATTAAAGCATTGCGGAAGTAAACGGAATAACGAAAAGACATTAGCCGGCGTAGTACTACGCCGGCT
>NZ_JH417592.1 GCF_000239275.1 Megasphaera geminata F0357
AGCCGGCGTAGTACTACGCCGGCTAATGTCTTTTTTGAGCAGATTTAAAATATATTGTTTAAATAAGCCGGTACATTACATTAAAATAATATAAATTATTATCATCAAGAAAATAAATTATTAAATAACCTAATTGTACCGTACCTTTATGAATCTTACCGCCACATAAATTGACAATACATATCAAAATGATATAATAAATGAGATTTAATGTCATTTATATTTACGAGGGGAGAGAAAAATGATGAAAAGACGTAAAAAAATTGCGGCTTTATTGACAACTGTTGCAGTTACCGGCAGTGTTGTTTTTGCGGCAACTGATATTAATCCGAATGCCAGTGTCCTTGTCGGCGGTACCACACCGAATCAGACCACATCCGAACCTAATCGTACACGGGTCGATGTAACGACGGGTGCGACAGTACTCTTGACTCCTGATAAAGATTATAAACCGGCATCTTACCCCGGCGGGCATCCTGATAATCTGGGGAAAAATGCGCCTGATACAGCGCGTGTCCTCATTCGCGGCGAACGGACGAATTTCGGGTTAAACACGGATACGACACAAACAGGCTCCGCATTCGGGGCCAATGCAAAAGCGAAGGGCGCCTATTCCGCATCTTTCGGCAACGGTGCTAATGTGACGAAACCTGCGGCAGAGGGGCTGGCAATGGGACACAATGCCAGTGTAACAGCAAGTAACAGTGTTGCCATCGGCAGCAACAGTACAGCAGCTGAAGAAAATGTGGTTTCAGTAGGTACTGTCGGCGGCGAGCGGCGTATTACCAATATTGCTGACGGTAGGATTGCTGCCGGTTCTCACGATGCCGTGACGGGGAACCAGCTGTACCAATACGGCGAAAATCTTACGAACAGTCTTGGCCGGGAAATTAAAAATGTCGGAGCGGCTTCAGCTGCTTTAGCAGGCCTGCATCCGTTGGATTATACCGGTATCGAATCGAGGTTTCAGATTGCCGCCGCGCTCGGTACGTATGACGGCAGGCAGGCAGTCGCGATAGGCGGCTTCTATAATGCCAATCCGAATACATTGCTCTCTTTCGGTGTAGCCTCAAGCTTCGGGGATAATCATAAGATGTCGGGAAATATAGGCGCGACTTTCCGAGTCGGCAGGGACAGCCATATGAGTAAGGCGCAGAAAGCCACTGTAGAACAGCGGTTAGCGGCTATGGAACGGGAAATTCAGGATTTGAAGGCGGAAAACACCGCATTGGCAGCCAAAGTGGTTCAGTTACAGAAATAGATTGACGAGTTAAGAAAAGACTGCTCATAACGGGCAGCCTTTTCTTATATAAGGCAGCTGAAAATTTTTATTATGGATTGCGATATAATTCGTATTATGTCATTTATATAAACTTGACGGGCAAGGGATTATAATGGAATATATAAGTTATATGATTCACGATGTGCTTGTTATGGAGCATTGCTCAGTCTACGTTAATATATGAAAACTCGGTGCGATTTCGTAGAAGCATGATTTAAACAGATTGATTGTAATAGATTAATCTATAAGTAGAATAATAAAAGTTTAAAAGATTCCATAAACCTCTTATTGTTCCATTTGGAACGTGGTATA
>NZ_JH417593.1 GCF_000239275.1 Megasphaera geminata F0357
CAGTGTTTCTCTATCTGTAAAACGCTGGCCATAGTAACGTTCTCTCTTTATGATCCCCCAAAACCCTTCCATGGGACCATTGTCGATACATTTTCCCACTCTGGACATGCTTTGTATCATCCCGGCAGCCTTCAGTTTTGCATGAAACGTTCTGTTCGTATATTGGTATCCTCGGTCGCTATGAAATAGTGGATGCGCTTCCGGATGGGAAGCGATGGCTTGTTCGAAGGTATCAAATACTAAAGAGTTATCATTTCTGTCACGAATTACGAAAGAAACAATTCTTCGGTCATACAGATCAAGGATGGCGCTCAGGTATATTTTATGAACCTCATTTCCAAGATAATACTTAAAATTCGGTAACGTCTGTAAGCCATTTTTCATTGGGGGTTCCCGCCGTAAAGTCTCTGCCAAGAATATTTTCTGCTATAAATTGTGGAGTTGAAGCTCGACGAGTGCAGCCGCGACCGCGATACTTCATGGTGGATTTGATGTTTGCCTCACGACAAATACGGAGTACCCGCTTATCATTGAGGTGCATGCCATAATACCGTTCCATATCGTCCCGAATTCGTCGGTAGCCTTTGTCCGGATACGCCTTGTGAATTGCTTCCACTTTTTCCGCAATTAGCCTGTTTTCTTGTTCCGTAGCAGGGCGTTGTCGGTTACGCCATTTGTAATAGGCAGCTCGGGTTATTTTCCCTAAGTTACATAAGGCTGAAATAGGATACCCATGCTCCTCGTGTTCTTCCTGAATAGCCAGATAAATATGAAGTTTCTTCAGCCGGCTCAGTCTCGCCTCCTCTCTATTTCGTCCCATTTTTTTAAGAAAGAGATCTCCATTTCCGCCTCCTTCCTCTTGACTCTTTCCAACTTGAGTTCAGCACGTAGTCTTTCTACTTCCGTAAGGGCATCTTCAGATTTTCTTTTTCCCCGATTATCTTGTAATGCATCAAGCCCGCCGGTTTCATATTTCACCGTATAACTACGAGCCTGTTGGTAGGAAATGCCATATTTTAGTGCCGTTTCTGAGTAATTATGGGCATGGGCAATACAATACTGAACCATTTCAACCCGCTCATTGAATGTTGTTTTTCTGCCTTTAGTCATGATAGAAGTTCCTCCTGTTCCGGAAGCGTTCAGTTTCTCATGACTATTATACCGTTTAATCCATGTGCGTAGTTGTGTTGATGACCTCAACCCCATTTTTTCACTGATAGCAGACAAAGATCCTTCCTGATTCAGATAAGCGGTTACCGCCTGAACTTTGCATTCTCTGGAATAGTGCTTGTTCTTTGTATGTGTAAATGCCTCGATTCCATTCCCTTTATAGCTAGTAATCCATCCTGTGATAGAAGAGAGTCCCACAGATAGACGCTTAGCCGCCGCACGGATAGATTCTTTTCCATGGAGGACGTTCTCCACTGTATTTAATTTCTCTTGCGCACATATCTTTGTTTTACGCATTTAAAATACTCCCCTTCAAGCTGCATGAGATTTTATTATTTCTCATGTCTACCTAAAGGGGAGCATATCA
>NZ_JH417594.1 GCF_000239275.1 Megasphaera geminata F0357
TTCCGCGGCCGGTTCGGTCGTCGCCTATCTTTTGGGCATTACTGGGCTGGATCCCTTGAAGTACAATCTTCTTTTTGAACGCTTCCTCAATCCCGAACGCATTACGATGCCCGATATTGATATGGATTTCTGCTATGAGAACCGTAATAAGATCATTGATTATGTTACGCGCAAATACGGCAAGGATCATGTGGCCCAGATCATCACCTTCGGTACACTGGCGGCCCGCGCGGTTCTGCGTGATGTCGGCCGCGTGCTGAACATGCCGCTCGGCGAAGTGAACCGCATCATGAAGACCGTGCCTAATGAACTGGGCATTACTCTTGATAAGGCGTTGCAGACCAGTAAAGAATTCAGACAGGACTATGAAACGAAGGAAGAAGTGCGCCGCCTTGTCGATTACGGCAAGGTTCTTGAAGGCCTTGTGCGGCATTCGTCGACGCATGCGGCGGGTGTCGTTATTTCAGCGGCGCCCGTTGATGACTACGTGCCCATGCAGTATTCAAAGGAAGGGTATTTGACGACCCAGTACGATAAGGATCTCGTTGAGGAACTGGGCCTGCTCAAGATGGACTTTTTGGGCCTGCAACGCCTTACGGTCATCGGTGATGCCGTGAAGATGATCAATCGCAATTACCGTACGGAGCTTGACATCGAAAAGATACCCCTTGATGATGAAGCGACATGCAGGCTTCTCACCGAGGGGGATACGGCCGGCATATTCCAGATGGAATCGCAGGGCATTACGAATCTTGTCAAAGAGTTGGCACCGAAGCATTTTGAAGATATGATCCCTCTTGTCGCCCTGTATCGTCCCGGCCCGCTCGGCAGCGGCATGGTTGAAGATTTTATTAAAGGCAGCCACGGCGAGAAAAAGGTTACGTATTTCCATCCGCTTTTAGAACCCATTCTTAAAGATACGTACGGCGTCATTCTTTATCAGGAACAGGTTATGCAGATCGCTTCCGCCATGGGCGGTTTCAGCCTCGGCGAGGCCGATCTTCTGCGCCGTGCCATGGGCAAGAAAAAGGAAGATGTCCTGAAGGCGCAGCGTGAACACTTTTTTGAAGGGACGAGAAAAAACAATATTGACGACGATATTGCCGGTAAAGTTTTTGACCTGATGGTGTATTTTGCCGGTTACGGCTTCAACAAATCTCATTCCGCCGCTTATGCCTATGTGGCGTGGCAGACGGCCTACCTGAAAGCGCATTATTGTGCCGAACTGATGGCGGCGACCATGACCAGCATGATTAACGATGTCAGTAAAATCAGCTTTTACGCGGCGGAATGCAAGCGTCATCACGTACCGGTCCTTTCGCCGGACGTCAATGAGTCGGAGTCGGTATTCTCCGTACAGAACGGCAATATTCGCTTCGGCCTGGCCGGCATTAAGAGCGTCGGTGAAAATGCGATCCGTGCTATTTTGGAAGCGCGCGAAAAGGACGGGCCGTTCCGTTCGCTTGAAGATTTTTGCAGCCGTGTCGACGCGCGCGTCGTCAACAGACGGGCCTTGGAAAGCCTGATTCAATGCGGCGCTATGGATTCATTCGGCAGGAAACGGACGCAGCTTATGGCCGTACTCGATCAGGCCCTTTCTCTGGGGGGGTTACGGCAGAAGGACGATGCGTCCGGTCAGATGGGGCTCTTTGATATGGAAGAAGCTGCGTCGGTGACGGAACTCGTCTATCCGGACATGGACGAGTATCCCGTGGCAAAGCGGTTGGCCATGGAAAAAGAATACGACGGGTTTTACTTCAGCGGGCACCCCCTTGATGCGTACGAAGATGTCATGAAGACGGTGACGCCCCTGTCTCTTCTCTACGGGGAAGATAAGGCGCATTATGACGGCAGGACCGTGCTTGCCGGCGGCCTTGTCACGGCCCGTCGGCAAGTGACGACAAAGCGCGTCGACTTGATGGCGATCCTTACGCTGGAAGACTTTACGCATACGGTGACGGTCGTCGTATTTCCGCAGACCTATCGGCAATGCAGCGCTTTTGCGACCGTCGATACAGTCGTCGCCGTCAGGGGCAGGGCCGATATTACGGAGGACGACGTACAGATCATCGCCGACAGCATTCAGCCGCTCAATGAAGAAGCGGCCGCTGCGGCGGCGGAGAACCGGCAGCAGGCGGATATCCCGCCGCAGGCCCTCTGGCAGGACGGGCGGGGTAAAAAGCTTTTTATCAAAATACCTGCCTATCTGGAACGGTCATCCCTCGGTGAGGATGTCGCGGCCGTGCTGAAAAAATATCCCGGTGAAACGAAAGTGTATTTTCATTTAATCGGCAGCAGGAAGACTATTTTAGCGGATAAAAAATACTGGATCACGGCGTGCCCGGATTTGCAGCGGGAGCTGGCAGGGATTTTGGAAAAAGGGTCGTATATATTGCAGTAGGTCCCGATTTTTTAATATCGTGAGAAGGCGGGCCTGACAAATCCGCGTCGATTATCTTGCAAAACAGCGTATTTCTGTGCTATAATCTCACAGTATGGGGTAAGTATGTTTAGAGAAGAGATGTGAATGGTGAAGGAAGGTATCCATCCGAATTACGGCAAGGCCGTAGTAACGTGCGCGTGCGGCAATACGTTTGAAACGGGTTCCACAAAACAGGAACTGCGTGTTGAAATTTGCTCTAAATGCCACCCGTTCTTTACAGGTCAGCAGCGTGCTCAAGCGGCTCGCGGCCGTATTGAACAGTTTAATAAACGTTACGGTAAAAAAAGCTAGACAGCTGAATAACAGCAGAACAAGCGGTAGGCAGAGCAGGGATGCTCTGCTCTATTTGTTTGTACAGGAGTAGGAGGTCCATTTGGATAAACCTGTATATGTCGGCGGACAGGCGGTCATTGAAGGCGTTATGATGCGCGGTCCCGAATATATCGCAACCGCCGTTCGCACACCGTCCGGTGAAATTACGGTAAAAAAAGATAAAGTCCATTCTTTGACGGAACGGTTCCCGCTTTTGAAGAAACCGTTTATTCGCGGTACAGTCGCGCTCGGAGAATCATTAGTATACGGCATGAAAAGCCTCTCTTACTCGGCTCAGGCGGCGGGGGAAGAAGAGGAACAGATAACAAATAAACAAATTGCCGGCACGATGCTGTTTTCCGTCATGTTGGCGATCGTTTTTTTTGTTGCCGTGCCCACTTTCGGGGCGAAGTTTTTTTTCCGCTCGGCAACGGACCCGATCTTGCTTAATATTGTTGAAGGGATACTGCGGCTTATAATCTTTCTCCTCTATATCTGGGGGATTTCCTTTACAGCCGATATACGCCGTGTCTTTGAATATCACGGCGCCGAACATAAGACCATCTGGGCTTATGAGAAAAAACTGCCCTTGACCGTAGAAAATGTGCGCGGCCAGGTGCGTCTCCATCCCCGCTGCGGGACCAATTTCCTTCTCATCGTCATGGTAGTCTCGATTTTCGTCTTTGCTTTCCTGGGCTGGCCGGGTATTGCCGAACGTATTTTATCGCGTATCCTGCTGATGCCCGTCGTCGCCGGTATCAGCTATGAAATGATTCGCCTTGCAGGCCGGACGGCAAACCCCGTCATTAAGACGATGTTCAAACCCGGGCTGTGGCTCCAATACCTGACCACGCGTGAGCCTCATGACGATCAGATCGAAGTGGCCATTGAAGCGCTTGAAACGGTGCGTCCTCATACAGAGGAAGAAAATGACGCCGCCCGTGCTGCAGGAGATGCCCGATAATTGCCGAAAGTGAGGAATAAGCATGTTTATAGATAAGGTACAGGCCGTAGAAAACAAATTTATCGACTTGGAGCAGCGCATCAGTGACCCTTCCGTTATTGCCAGACAGGACGAATGGCAGAAGTTGACGAAGGAACATGCTTCGCTTTCTCCGATTATCGACGTATTCCGTAAGTATAAAGAGATTTCTTCGACTATTGCCGATGATAAGGAAATCATTGCTGACGGTTCCGATGCGGAACTCGTTGCCATGGCCAGGGAAGAACTGAACGAATTGGTACAGAAACAGGCGGCCCTTGAAGAAGAACTGCACCTTCTTATGCTGCCGAAGGATCCGAATGACGACAAGAACGTCATCATGGAGATCCGCGGCGGTGCGGGCGGTGATGAAGCGGCGATTTTCGCGGGTGATTTGTTTCGTATGTACATGAAATATATTGAAAAGCAAAAAGGCTGGAAAACGGGTATTATCAGCGCGAATGCACCTGAATTGGGGGGATATAAGGAAATTATCTTCTCTGTAGAGGGCAGCGGTGTCTATGGCAAATTAAAATATGAATCGGGCGTTCATCGTGTACAGCGCGTACCCGTGACGGAATCGGGCGGCCGTATACATACATCGACGGCAACTGTTGCCGTGCTTCCCGAAGCGGAAGACGTGGAGGTCGAGCTTAATATGGAAGACGTGCGTGTCGATTATTTCCGTGCGTCCGGTGCGGGCGGCCAGCATGTCAATAAGACATCCTCCGCCGTACGGATGACACATATCCCGTCGGGGATTGTCGTTGAATGTCAGGATGAACGCTCGCAGCTCGAAAACAGGGCCAAGGCGGTGCGCGTCCTCAAAGCGCGTCTGTTGGCTCAGGCCCGGGAAGCTGCCGATGCGGAAATGACGGAGGCCCGCCGCAGTCAGGTCGGTACGGGCGACCGGAGCGAACGCGTGCGCACGTACAATTATCCGCAGGGCCGCGTGACGGATCATCGCATTAACCTGACGCTGTACAAGCTCGAAAATATTATGAACGGGGATATTGACGAATTTATTCAGGCCCTTGCCGAAGCCCGCCGCACCGAATTGATGAAAGAAGCCGAAGAAAGCCGTGAATAAGCAGTGGACCGTCGGGAGCATCCTGCAGTGGACACAACGGTTCTTTGCGGAAAAGGAAATAGATACGCCACGTTTGGATGCGGAAATCCTGTTGGCCCATGTACTCGGGAAAGAACGTATCTATCTCTATGCCCATTATGACGAACCGATGACGCCGGGAGAGCTGGCGGCATATAAGGATATAATAAAAAAAAGGGCGGCCCGTTACCCGGTCGCCCGTATTTTGGGTGTACAACCCTTTATGGGCCTTGATTTTTCTGTTTCCGCAGCCGTTCTCGTACCGAGACCGGAAACGGAGCTTCTCATTGAGACCGTGGAAAAAGAAGAGGACAGACAGGCCCCGCTGCGTATCCTCGACATGGGGACGGGCAGCGGCGCTATTATCATCAGCCTCCTGCATCATTTTACGACGGCTACGGGACGGGGCGTCGACATTTCGGCAGAGGCCCTTGCCGTTGCGAAAAAAAACGGTGAAGCTTTTGTGTTGACCGCGTCGAGTGGACGGAAAGCGACCTTTTTGCCGACGTGCCGGCGGAACAATATGACTGGCTTGTTTCCAACCCGCCGTACTTGACGCAAGAGGATATGGAACGGCTCGAGCCGGAAGTCAGTCACGATCCGGAACAGGCCCTTTTCGGCGGCGCCGACGGGTTGGACGTATACAGGCGTATTGCTGCGGACGGGGCGGCGTATGTAAAGGCCGGCGGCAAGTGCGCCCTTGAAGTGGGTGCCGGTCAGGCCCGGGCCGTAGCCGATATTTTTACGGCAACGGACCGTTTCCGCCTTATTCGTATCTGTAAGGACTACGGCGGTATAGAACGGCTCGTTCTCCTGGAGAAAAAGAGGTAAGGTATGAAAGATACAAAAGTGGCGCGTCTTACCGGGACGGCTGCCGATAAAACTGTTTTTGACGATGCGGGGCGGATTATCCGCGGCGGCGGCCTTGTCGTCTTCCCGACGGAAACGGTCTACGGCATCGGCGCCAACGGTCTTGATGAGGCCGCGTGCCGTTCTATCTATGCGGCCAAAGGCAGGCCGGGCGATAATCCGCTTATTTTGACCGTCCCCGATGTAACAGAGGGGAAGAAGCTCGTTTCTTACATCCCGCCGTTAGCGGAAAAATTGATGCAAGCCTTTTGGCCCGGTCCGCTGACCGTCGTTTTGCCGCGCAGGGAGATCGTGCCCGATGCGGTAACCGGCGGCCTTGATACGGTTGCTCTGCGTTGTCCCGCCCATGCGGGCTGCCGTGAATTCCTGCGCGCCGCCGGCGTACCCGTTGCCGGGCCGAGCGCCAATCTTTCGGGACGTCCCAGCCCGACGACGGCGGCGGAAGCACTCCGTGATATGGACGGCCGCGTCGACATGATCATCGACGGCGGCGCCGCAGCGATCGGCGTCGAATCGACGATTGTGGAGGT
Source organism: Megasphaera geminata F0357 (assembly GCF_000239275.1). Taxonomy (GTDB): domain Bacteria; phylum Bacillota; class Negativicutes; order Veillonellales; family Megasphaeraceae; genus Megasphaera; species Megasphaera geminata. The sequence continues at coordinate 6,246 of NZ_JH417594.1, forward strand.
TCTCGAACAGGTCGTAACCATACTTCGTCCCGGCGGTGTAACGGAAGAAATGCTTGCCGAATTTACGCCGTATGTGACCATGGATGTCCATCTTCTCACCGATACGGGCGTGCCCAAGGCTCCGGGCATGAAATATCGTCACTATGCGCCGTCGGCGCCGATGCGGGTTTTTGTCGGCTCCGTCACTGCCGTTGCGGCAGCCATGGAAGCGGCGCGCCATACTGCCGCCGGGGACAAAAAGGCCGTGGGCTATCTTGTCAGTGCGGAAACGGCGGAACGGCTCGGCCTTTTCGATGAACCCTTTTATACGTGGGGGCGCCACGGCGTGAAAGAAGAGCTGGCGGCAAACGTGTATACGGGGTTATTGTTCTTTGACGATAAGCCTGTCGACTTGATTCTTGCCGAAGGCGTAACGACAGGCGGTATCGGTACGGCCGTGATGAACCGCCTGAAAAAAGCGGCCGGTGGGGCTGTTGTCGACGTCTGAGCGGCGTTGTATAATAGGTTAGACGGATTAAGAGGAGGCATGCCAGATGAAACTCGTAATTGCGGCCGATCACGGCGGCTTCAGACTGAAAGAGGACATCAAGCAATATCTTGCGGAAGAGGGGATCGAGTTTACCGATTACGGTACGCATACACCGGAGCGCTGTGACTATCCGCTCATTGCGGAAAAAGCGGCTCGTGCCGTAGCGGCGGGAACCTTTGACAGAGGCATTCTCGTCTGCGGGACGGGTATCGGTATCGGGATTGCGGCTAATAAAATTCACGGCATCCGTGCCGCTCTTTGTCAGACACGTTCTCGGCGGAATACAGCCGCCGTCACAATGACGCGAACATTCTCACCATGGGTGAACGCGTTATCGGACCGGGTCTTGCCAAGGCGGTCGTCAACGTGTTCCTCCATACGGGATTTGACGGAGGGTATCATGAAGTACGTGTCAATATGATCAAAGAATTGGATAAATAGGAAGTCGGAAGGAGTACAGCATGCAGGTACAAATTATGGATCACCCCCTTATTCAGCACAAGGTCACGTTAATGCGCATGAAAGAAACGGGATCGAAAGATTTTCGTGAATTGCTGGAAGAAATTACGATGCTTATGGGGTATGAAATCACCCGGGACCTCACCTTGGAAGACGTGGCAATCGAAACGCCCATTACGAAGATGACAGGCAAACAGATCAGCGGCAAAAAACTCGGCATCGTCCCCGTTCTACGCGCCGGGCTCGGCATGGTGCAGGGCATGTTGAATCTTATTCCGACGGCCAAAGTCGGACATGTCGGCCTGTACCGCGATCCGGAGACACTGAAGCCTGTCGAGTACTACTGCAAGCTCCCGGATGTGGAAGACCGTGATTTTATCATTGTTGATCCTATGCTGGCAACGGGCGGCAGTGCTTCCGCGGCGATTACACTCCTTAAAGAACGGGGCATTAAGCACATTAAGCTGATGTGTCTTGTAGCGGCGCCGGCCGGCATAGACGTTATCAATACAGATCATCCGGATGTCAAGATTTTCGTTGCCGCGTTGGACGAAAAACTCGATGAACACGGCTATATCGTTCCCGGATTGGGCGATGCGGGCGACCGCATTTTCGGCACGAAATAAGACGTCCACTTTGGGCGGGAAGCGAAGATAATAGAACCATGGAAGAACAATCTTGTTTGTTCTCCCATGGTTTTTTGCGTTTCCGGAAGATAGCGGTATGTTTATTTGTATAAGAGAAACCAGATGTTATGCATAAACGGTATTGTATTTTTAAATTTTTGTCCAAATGGATTATTTTTGGTCTGAATGGAGTGGAAAACAGAGGATAACTTTTTTTATTATATATACTGATAACAGTACTCATAATATATAGTACATGTCTGTATACATATAAAACATACGAGGGAGGAAGGAGTTATGAACAAGTCTGTACGGCGGGGCGGACGTTATGCGCTGCTTACCTGTGCCGTCTTTACCTGGCTGAGCCTGCCCGTCTGTGCGGCGGACAGTCCGCAGGGGGGGGGACAATCGGGTCGAAACGGGAGACATTGTCGTTAAGGTCAACGCGGCCAAGGAAGAGGCCAAGTACGAAAGTCAGAGCACGACGGTTATCACCAGGGAGGACATTGAGAAGAAGCAGGCCAAGTCGGTCGAGGACATTATCTTCAGCGAGGTCGGCGTGACGCGCACGGTCGATGCGATGGGGAATGTCGGCGTATCGATCCGCGGCGCGGAGCCGCGGCATACGCTGATCATGGTGGACGGACATCCGGTTCTCGGTGATGTGGCGAAGTATCGCGGCGCAGGCGACGAAGTGATGCGGCTCGGCGCGGAGAATATCGAACGCATCGAGATCATTCGCGGGGCGGCGAGCGCGAAGTACGGCGCTGATGCCATCGGCGGCGTCATCAATATCATCACGAAGACCGCAGGCAAGAAACCTGCACTTGCGCTCAATGTGGAAGGCCTGCGGGCACAGGACGGCAGAGAAAATACGCCGTTCAGCAATTTCTTCCTGCGCGCCGATGCGGGTACGGTCGGCAGACTGCGCCTTTCTGCATGGGGCAGCAAGCGCGACGTTCTGCCGATTTATGCGGCGAAGAATGTCTCGACGAGCTGGGATTCGGATTTTCGCTCGTCGCTGCGTTACTTTGGCAGCATAAAGAATGTCGGCCTCCAGGGGACGTATGATCTTGGCAGGCAACAAACGCTCCGGTTTTCTCTGGGCAAAGAGATCGAAGATATGAAAAAGCATGTCAAATACAGTAATGAGGAGGAAGAACCCGAGCAAAATCTGCGTCGGGAGATCAAACGTGATACATACGACCTCTCTTATCGTGGGAGAAACGGAAAATACGACTGGGTCGTAGACTACAATTACGGAAAACGAACGGAGAATGACATCGGAATTTTATCCCTGGCGAAAAGTACGCAGTATACGGGATATAATATGCTGTTTTCCCTCAATGACGTTGAGCATCGGCAGTGGAATTTGGACACGAAGATCAACGCTGCGGTCAATGATGACCATCTTCTGACCTTCGGATTCGGCTACTCCGATGAACATGGAGAAGGATCCCGCATTCAAGATGCGCCCACATCGTATAAGAAAAAAATCCGGCCGGACGATTACGATTCAAATCTCTGGCATCAATCGGTGCCGGGCACCGCGCTGATTTCTCCGGAAGGAAAATCGTATGTACACGATTATAAGTTCAATCGGGATGCAAGCGGCAATGTGTACTGGGATGAGGCATACGAGTATCGCGGCACGGCGGACTTGGACAACTACAAAGAAGTGCAGGCAAGCGATATGCTCAAGCCGAACAATCACATCACGGTCATAGATAAAGCGGACGGGCGCGGAAATCGCCGATCCTTTGACGACATTAGGCGCCGGTATGGTATATTACGCTTATAAATTCGGGGATAATCCAACGATGCCGTACCTTGCCCGCATCAACGGCTTTGGATACAAGGAAGAATACAATGCCCGTCAGAACACCTTGACCATCGGCAAGGCGCAGATTCAAAAATGGCATGCCTACCTGATGGATACATGGCAGTATGACAAAGACACCATTTTTACACCCATCGTCCGTTTGGATCACAGCACCCTTTTCGGCAGCCATGTCACGGCGGGCGTCGGCATGACGCACAATGTCGGCGGCAATCCTCACCGCCGCTTCAAGGCGAATGTGGGGACGGGGTATGCGGAACCGGGCATGGGCGAGCTTTACTACAACTGGGAGATGTATCCTGCGATGAGCGAACACGCGCCCGGCTGGTATTGGGTCGGCAACGCGCAGCTCAAGCCGGAAAAGTCCGTAAATCTTTCGCTGTCCCTTGAAGGGGAAACAAAGAACACCTTTGCGCGCGTGAGCATCTTCCACAACCGCATTAAGGACTATCTGACGCATTATTTCAGCGGGCATTATCCTGTATCTGCGGATGAACGCTCCGACGACGCCCGGGGGCATCGGCGATCCGGATCCGAGCTCGCGCGATCGTCTCTATTCCTTCCGCAATCTGGGCAATGTCGCGATTACAGGGCTGGAGGCGGAGCTCGATCATGCATTCAGCCGTCATTGGTCGGTGAAACTCGGCTATACGTACCTGCACGCGATCAACAAGGATGCGGAGGAGAACCACATGCCGCGTGAGCTTCTCGATCGTCCGCGCCATAAGATCGATTTCGGCATTCACTATATGGATGAAAAAACCGGCTGGAGCGGTTCGCTGTGGGCGGATTACTACCTGAACATGCTCGACAGCAATTCTGTGGATATGTCCAAGCAGGCGGAAGCGGAACACGCGGCGGATTACAAGCGTAAAAGCTTTGGCATCTGGAATCTCATGGTACAGAAGAAGTTCGGCAAGGACGCCATGGCGTATATCGGCGTGGACAATCTCTTCGCGAAGCGTGACGATGACCGTGCGTTCCAGGGGCGTGTCTATCGTTTAGGCATGAATTTCGCCTTTGACAGCGCTGGCGGTCGGGCCGCGCAGCGGGAGGATCCGGAGGATGCCGCGCTGCTCTCTTCTTTCGATCGCTCCGATTGGTTTATCCGGCGCGATACGGAAACGCTGCGCCCGGGAGAGTTCCGCGTTTCGGGGGATTACCGATTGCGTCAGGACAGTCATACGGGCGAAGCGCGGAGCGGCATACGCGTCACGGACAAGCGGGATGTCGGCGATGCGCAGAAGAATCTTGAGGATAAGCCCGCGCACGGCTATGCGCAGCGTCTGCGCGTGCGTGCGGATGCAGGGCTTGGCGCGCATACGTCAGCGACGATCGTCGCCGGTGCGGCAGGCGGCATGGACGGGCAGGAGGACATCTCTCCGAGCCGGGGGCTGAATAAAGCTCGCATCGAGCGTGCGGAGCTGCGCCACGAAGCAGGAGCCGTGGATGTTTCTCTCGGTAGGCTGGAGGAGCGCATCGGTCTTACGGGGTACTTCTTCGGGAAGGACTACGACGGGGCGCGCGCTGTCTGGACGGGCGAACGTACGCAGGTGCGCGCGGGCGTTGGCGATTTCTCGCATACGACGGGCATAACGGATACGGCGTATACGAAGCTCACGCCGATGGCGTTCCTGCGAAGCGCGACGAAGGACGAGCTGCTTGGCTGGGTGTTCGAAGATGCGGAGGGGAATACGGTATCCGATCGCCTCATTCTGCCGAATCTGGACAAGATGAATTATCATCAGAAGTTCCTCGATGCCCAGCAGCAGGATCAGGCGGTGGGCGGCGGCAGTATAGAGCATCGCATGAAGGTCCTGCGTGAGTTTTATACGCTGCTGAAGGAAATCGATCCCTCCGTTACGGATGAGCACGACCGATTCAGCCTGCATTCGGGGCTTACCCGAAAAACCGGCGGCAGTATCGGCGTCACGATGGATAAATTCGATCCGACAAAGGATCTCGATACGTATTTCAACAGTGCGGAATACCTCAATGAGATAAAGAACGCGATGAAGGAGAATGGCGGCGTTCTCTATTTGCAGGACGGCAGCTATACGCCCGTTCATGAGGCGGATCTTACGCCGGAGAATTTCCGCCGTTGGTTCGGCGCCTACGGCCTCAGCAACGGCGATGCGAATAATTTGTCAAAACGCGGCGGGTATGCAACGACGATCGGGTATATGATCTTCAATTTGTCCGCTCTATGGAATCCGGACGGCACTTCGTATCTGCCGCTGTCGAAGGGGCCGAAGGTGATTCCCGTCCCCGACGGGCAGCTTCTCATGCGCGATACGACGCCCGCCGTCAAGACGGCGGGATATGTGCAGGTCAAGCATCTGTTGACGGACGATCTCGGCGTGCAGGCGCACTATATGAAGTCGCTGCAAGACTCGGACTACGGCGGCAAGATCGCCTCGGTGTACGGTCTCGGCGCGAGCCTGCGCCTGGGTGCGATGGCGAAGCTCTCCTATGAATGGGGGCAAAATTCCTCCGACTTTGCAAAAGGCCTGAACGGCGGCTCTACGCCTGCTTATCATGTGCTCCGCCTCGACTGCGGGACGCCCGACAGCTGGGAGAAGGGGAGCTGGAACGCGTTCTTCGACTACAAGCGTTTTGCACACGGCTCCTTCCTCGGCGGCAACGGCACGGAGTCTTTGCCCGACCGCTACATCGACGGCATCCGCAGCTTTACCGTCGGTGCGGGCTATGTTCCGATCGACAATCTGCGCGTTGACTTCTTCTATACGTTCGATGCCAAGGGAACGGCGAAGCGAGCCACGCTCTTTGGCAGCGAGGATTTCAAGCTCGGCGATTATGCGCGTGTGCAGGCGACGTATAAATTCTAAACCATATTCTTTATATAGGACAGCACCCTCCCCCAAAAGAAA
>NZ_JH417595.1 GCF_000239275.1 Megasphaera geminata F0357
TTCCTGTATCGCCGCCGTATTTCATGCCGTCATTTAAGGTAGCCACTTCTTCTTTGGTACCGTCTGGTTTCTCGTATACGATACGGGTCGTGGTCGTGCCCGGCGCACCGTCTACTCCGGGTTTGCCGTCACGGGTGACGGAGATGTCTGTCGTTACGCCGTCTTTGCCGTTGATACCGATCTTGCCGTCTTTACCGTCTTTACCTGTAGCGACGATGGTTTCAGTTTTCAGGTTCTTGTCCATCTTGACGACGACGTTACCGTTTGCGTCGGCAAAGGTCTTGATGTTTTCGCCGGAGTATTCGGAAGCGGCTTTTGTCCCTTCTCCCTTGATAGTGACTTTTTCTCCCAGGTTCCGGTGGAATTCCCCTTCATTGCCGGCAAAATCCATGCCTTTTTTCGTCAGTTCTTCAGACGTATTGGTAATCTTTTGGTCTACTGCTTTGAGCTGGTCTTCCGTAGCCGCCTGTCCGCTGGTGATGTTGTTCGGATCCCAGGTTTTATTGGTCAGTCCGTTGACGGTGCCATCTTTCCCGTTGATTTTCACTTTTCCGGCATCAATGTTCCCTGTCGTGCCGTCAATGGTCACTTTGTCTCCGGCTTTGATGATACCTGTCGTGCCGTCGATGGATACCTGTTTGGTCGGATCGGTCCCCAGCGTAATATTATCATTCAGATTTACATGGTACGTTTTGGATCCGTCGGCATTGTCTTCAGAAGTCACCGTTGTATTTTTACCGTCCGCTACTTTTGTGGTAGCACCGGCTGCCGCTTTTTTCAGCTGGTCAACATTAACCGCATCGGTACCGTTGACACCGTCCGCCACGTTAGTGATGACCTGGTTATTGGCATTGAAGCCGTTATTCGTCACATAGGTCTTTCCGCCTACAGTCAACCCGGTATTGTTGATGACCGTATCACCGGTCGTTACGCTTTCGAGGCCTTTCAGGGCTTTGGCGAGACGGACTTTCAGGTTGTCGTTGCCGTCGGATACGACGCCGAGATTGTCATCGTCCGTCAGCTTGGATGTATCCGTAA
>NZ_JH417596.1 GCF_000239275.1 Megasphaera geminata F0357
TTTGGTAAGATAAACGAGTCGCCAAGCGGCGGATGACCTTTCAAAACTAAACAATACAACAAACCAAACGCCAGAGTGCGAGGTCTTATGCAGATAAGATTTCAGGAAGAACGAAAGAACGAAAAGAAACGAGCCGACACTCTCTGATGAAGCTATCATGGAGAGTTTGATCCTGGCTCAGGACAACGCTGGCGGCGTGCGTAACACATGCAAGTCGAACGAGAGAGTGAGAGAAGCTTGCTTTTCTTACAATCGAGTGGCAAACGGGTGAGTAACGCGTAAACAACCTGCCCCGCAGATGGGGACAACAGCTGGAAACGGCTGCTAATACCGAATACGGTCCTCTTAGCGCATGGTAAGAGGAAGAAAGGGTGGCCTCTGGAACAAGCTACCGCTGTGGGAGGGGTTTGCGTCTGATTAGCTGGTTGGAGGGGTAACGGCCCACCAAGGCGACGATCAGTAGCCGGTCTGAGAGGATGAACGGCCACATTGGAACTGAGACACGGTCCAGACTCCTACGGGAGGCAGCAGTGGGGAATCTTCCGCAATGGGCGAAAGCCTGACGGAGCAACGCCGCGTGAGTGAAGACGGCCTTCGGGTTGTAAAGCTCTGTTATAGGGGACGAACGGCCGGGTAGCGAAGAGGGAGCCGGCATGACGGTACCGTAAGAGAAAGCCACGGCTAACTACGTGCCAGCAGCCGCGGTAATACGTAGGTGGCAAGCGTTGTCCGGAATGATTGGGCGTAAAGGGCGCTTGGCGGCTGTGTAAGTCTGTCTAGAAAGTGCGGGGCTAAACCCCGTGAGAGGATGGAAACTGGACAGCTGAGAGTGTCGGAGAGGAAAGCGGAATTCCTAGTGTAGCGGTGAAATGCGTAGATATTAGGAGGAACACCGGTGGCGAAAGCGGCTTTCTGGACGACAACTGACGCTGAGGCGCGAAAGCCAGGGGAGCAAACGGGATTAGATACCCCGGTAGTCCTGGCCGTAAACGATGGGTACTAGGTGTAGGAGGTATCGACCCCTCCTGTGCCGGAGTTAACGCAATAAGTACCCCGCCTGGGGAGTACGGCCGCAAGGCTGAAACTCAAAGGAATTGACGGGGGCCCGCACAAGCGGTGGAGTATGTGGTTTAATTCGACGCAACGCGAAGAACCTTACCAAGCCTTGACATTGCTCGCAACGGGTAGAGATACCTGGTTCTTCTTCGGAAGACGAGACAACAGGTGGTGCACGGCTGTCGTCAGCTCGTGTCGTGAGATGTTGGGTTAAGTCCCGCAACGAGCGCAACCCCTATCTTCAGTTACCAGCACGTAGAGGTGGGGACTCAGGAGAGACTGCCGCAGACAATGCGGAGGAAGGCGGGGACGACGTCAAGTCATCATGCCCCTTATGGCTTGGGCTACACACGTACTACAATGGCTCTAAATAGAGGGAAGCGAAGGAGCGATCCGGAGCAAACCCCGCAAACAGAGTCCC
>NZ_JH417597.1 GCF_000239275.1 Megasphaera geminata F0357
TGACGGGTCTCCGGATTCTCTCCGCTATCGCTCCAGAAAACCCCACAGCCACCCCAATCAACATACGCCTGCCGAACTTAAGCTTATCGCTGATATGCGCCGTAGAAATCCCCATGCCGGCCTTGTTGTCTTCTGGGTAAAGCTTATGCAGCGTGGCTACACGCGTTCTATTGCAGGCCTCTATCGCGTGCTCAGAAGACAGGGAATCATGGCGGTGAAGCCACCCAACCCCAAGTATATTCCTAAGCCCTATGAGCCCATGCAGTATCCGGGCCAACGATTCCCAATCGATGTGAAATTCGTCCCTTCTGCTTGTCTGAAGAATCCCAACGTCATCCGTACCCGTTTCTTCCAATATACAGCTATAGATGAGTATTCTCGCTGGCGCTATGTAGAGGCCTTCGAGGAGCATAGTACCTATTCTTCCGCTGTCTTTCTGGATCATCTTGTAAAGGTGTTCCCCCTACCCATAGAATGTGTACAGACAGATAACGGGACAGAATTTACTAATCGCTTCACCTCTCACAGGGACAAACCCACTCTGTTTGAGTCTCGCTTAATGCAGTATGGCATTCGACACAAGCGGATCCGACCGTTTACTCCTCGCCATAATGGAAAAGTTGAGCGCAGCCACCGCAAGGATAATGAACGCTTTTATGCCACTCATTCCTTCTATTCGTTTGA
>NZ_JH417598.1 GCF_000239275.1 Megasphaera geminata F0357
AAGTGTAACATATGTTTGACAAACCTACAAAAAGTGCAGACATATTTTATAATTCCCCTTGTAATTGTTCGCATTTCAGTATATAATATAAATAGCCTTTCAAGGAGGAGTAATATGAATTCCATGAGTGTAAAACAAGCTGCATCAAGATGGGGAATGACACCGAGGAGAGTGCAAGTTCTATGCAGTCAAGAGCGAATTGAAGGAGTGCAACGAGTCGGAAATGTATGGACAATTCCTGAGAATGCAGAAAAGCCTGAAGATGCAAGGAAAAAAGTTCAAGACAGAAAAAAGAAAATTAATTCAGATGTTTTAATTGAACGTGTTTGGGCTATGCCAAATAAAAACACTTTTGAAATAAAGCCAATTCATGATCTTATTGAGGATGAACTTACCGAAGGAATTTGGATTGATCCATTTGCTAACAGAAACAAACTTGCAACTATTACCAATGATTTAAGCATAGAATTCGACACGGACTATCATCTTGATGCACTTGATTTTATGAAAATATTTGACAACAAGTCAGTTGATGGCGTTTTATACGATCCACCGTACTCTCCGAGACAGGTTAGTGAATGCTACAATAATGTAGGTTTTAGCGTTACATGGGATACAACAAAAGCTTCTTTTTGGGGTAACCACAAAAGAGAAATATCAAGAATTGTAAAAATAGGTGGAAAAGTCATTACCTTCGGATGGAATAGCGGAGGCATCGGCTATAAATATGGCTTTGAAATTCAAAGAATTCTGCTAGTCCCACACGGCGGTTGGCATAACGATACTATTTGCACTGTGGAAGTAAAAACACATGAACCGTACATTCAATATCAAAAGAAAGAAGATAAATCTATAGCTTTAAAAAATCAAAAATCTACTTCAAACGATAAAAAACTCGTTGAAATTTTACAAACATATCCAGATGATTATTGGGACTTCAAAGAAGATGACACAAGAGAATATACTCATGGAATTCATAGCTATCCTGCGATGATGGTTTGTCCAATAAGCAGAAATATAATCAACACAGTTAAACAGGTAATGCCAGTTCAATCTCTATTTGATCCATTTTCAGGTTCCGGAACTGTACTTGTTGAGGGTATGCTTGCTAATATCAATACAGTATACGGAAATGATATTAATCCTCTTGCATTATTTTTAAGCAAAGTAAAAACTACGAGACTTAATATGAACGATCTACAGAGGGAGACCATTATATTACTGAAAAAAATTGCAGAGCGTTACGAACAACAAAAAGCATTTTTTGATGAAGCGGATTCATATATGACAGATACTCTTGGACTTGATTTGACTGCTAAAAATGGTTGGGGCTCAGATGCACCTAAGTATCTTGCAGAATATAACCTTTTCCACAAAGCATTTTTTTTTAAAACACCATCGTTCAAAAATATAGGATATTGGTTTAAACCAAGAACAATATTATTCCTTCAACTCATTAAAAATGCCATTGAGGAAATTTCAGACAAAAACATAAAAGATTTTATATGTATAGCTTTTAGCGAATCCATCCGTCTTGTTTCAAATCGCAGAAACGGTGAGTTCAAGATGTTTAGAATGCGTCCAGATAAAGTCGCGACATTTTCCCCGGATGTTATCAAGGAATTTACAGTTATCCTAAATCGTAATGTTGAGAAGATGAATTCATTTGTGGAAGCATGCTCTGATAATGATTGTGCAACCAATGTTACAATCTATAGAAACGATGCCGGACAGCTACACGATGTGCCAAATAATTCTATTGACCTTGTTATTACATCCCCACCATACGGAGATAGTCGTACAACAGTTGCTTATGGTGAATATAGTCGTTTATCTTTGCAGTGGTTAGGGTTATATAACCTTGCTGATAAGGATATAATGGGCATAGACAAGTCATTGATGGGTGGTACTAAGTTCAGAAATGGCTTTGAGTATACAATTCATAGTGAATGTTTAAGAGAGTCTTTAGAAAGAATAAAAGACATTGACCTCGAGAGGGCTGGAGATGTTTATAGTTTTTATCTTGACTTAGAAAAATCAATCTCAGCCGTTGCGAGCAAGAGTAGAAGCGGAGGCTATCAGTTTTGGGTTGTCGGAAATCGAACAGTTAAAGGAGAACTTTTACTCACGGATAAGATTATTGCTGAAATAGCTGAAATTCATGACATGGACTATGTTTACACTATAGACAGAAACATAATCAATAAGGTAATACCATCCCTCAATTCTCCGACCAATGAAACCGGTCAAAAATCTGAAACAATGACAAATGAACACATTGTCATTCTGCGTAAAAGATAAGCAATAAAGCGGATAATTTTTTCTCCGCTTATAATTAAACGATTCTATTATTGACCGTAAATAAGAACTGTTGATCATATTCTCGGACTCTAAAACCAGTTCCATGATCATGCGTCTTTCCATTATTCGACCCACCATGATACTGTCCGATGCGAAGATCAACATAGATTTTTCCAGCTTCAAGCATTTTGATGAAAGAGTCATAATTAAAACCTGAAACTTCCCATGCCTCTTTAAATCGAAATTCTTCGTTGACGCCTTCACCGCGCGAATCAGCTTTAGCATATACAAACTTGTTTTTATATTTCTTTTCAAACTGTTTTTTTAGGTTTTCTCTCGACCAATAAATGCTTTCCACTCCATTTTCGGACTCAATATAAATGCCATTATTCCTACATGTAAATTTCAAAAAGTGTCCGGTGTCAGCAATACGAATAAATCTATCGCCAGAAAGTGTAGCATGAAGCACTTTTTCATCGTTGTCGTAGGCTTCGCTGGAATAGCCGTATTTGAGACGTAGTGTTGTATTTGCTCCTCTTGGAAGAGGAGACAATGTAAACATAGTTAGCATGCTATTAGAATTGATGCGGCAAGACTTAAGCTCGTACTCGCCAAAATCAGGTCCATCAATGTTGTTCTCTGGTATTTCTAAAAGGTCTTCAAGCGTTTTACCTATACCGGTTGGTCCAGCACGATGCGTTCTTACCCATCCCATATCAACTATCTTTTCATATTCACGGATAAAGTCATCAAGAGTATAAATCATTTAATTTCCTCACTTTCTTGTAGTAGCATATAGGATTTTATTTCGAGTGCATCAGCAATCTTCTGCACGTTCTCCAAAGAAATATTTCTTTGAAAACATTCAATATCACTGATATAGGTTCTGTGAAGTCCACAAATTTCCGCAAACTTCTCTTGTGAAAGACCTTTTTCAGTTCGATATCTTCGTAAATTGGTGCCAAACACCTTAATAACGTCCATAAGTATATGCCTCCTATAGTATTATTATTTTATAGCTGTTATAGACTATGAGTCTACAGACGATAAGTATCAATCTTTAATTATAACACATCTCTAACCGCTTAATCTTCGAGTAAAATAAAAAAATCTTATTAAATTCAAGTAATTTTTCGTTATCAGAAAGCCATAGAAGCAATCTTTAATTTAGATTATGCTACCGTATATTATAAGTTTAAAACAAAACAATCATAACCACCGGCTGAGCCGGTGGTTTGTACTGCCCCTATAAGGGGCTTTTGCCAGCAACATCTCAAGATGTACTGAATGGTTCGCCAACCGCACATCTTTTTCTACAAGCCCTAAAGGGCTATTTATTTTTCTTTCCTGTGAATGGATCTATATACTCTTTCAGACTTATTTGGTCCTCTGCTATATCTTCCTGAAGTTATGTACGTATGTACTCCTCTATTCTTTTCTTATTCTTCCCTACTGCATCAACAAAATAGCCTCGACACCAAAAATGTCTATTTCCATATTTATATTTCAAATTTGCATGTTTGTCGAAAATCATCAACGAGCTTTTCCCTTTGAGATAACCAACAATTTGGGACACACTGTATTTGGATGGTATCTCTACAAGCATATGTATGTGATCCGGACAACATTCTGCTTCGATTATATGTATTCCTTTTCTTTTACACAGAAGCCTTAATATTTTCCCTATGTCTACTCTTATCTTTCCGTAAATTACTTTTCTTCTGTACTTTGGTGCAAAAAAATCGGTGTAGTCCGAAGACCGCACCGACAATTCCTTATAACTCGGCTTCTTTGGAAGCCTCTTTCTTTTCTGTTGGCTTTGCTTTTTCTTCCGCCTTATACTTCTTGATTGCGCCAAGGACGGATTCTTTCTTTTCTTCCTGATTTTTCATCTGCTCTTTGGCTTTTAGAAGCTTAGAAGAAAGTATCCTCACATTGGTATGCTCCTTGCCGTTTTCGTCAATGGATTTTCTTTCCTGACCGAAGAGCTTTACAAAATCCCCTTGCTTAAAGTCCTTTGGAATATCGCCTTTTTCTCCATAAGCCGAGCAGTTTGTGTAATGCTTATTTCCCTCATCGTCTTTGGATACTACGGAGAAATTAACTACAGTAAAGGCTTCTCCGTTTTTGTTTTCTCTTTCCACCACATCCACTTCGCTGACTACATTGCCCACAATGTTGAGAAGGTCGTTATCTTCCTTTTCAAGGCTCTCATTTTCCTTAATCTGACCGCTTTCACGAAGCTCATCAATCATGTAGTCAAATTCGTCATTCAGTAGGCTCATAGAGTCATTTTCCATATAATCGGCATAGAGCTTATCAAGGGCGGCCTTGTCGTTAATGCCTTTTTCAAAGCTGATAAGTGCTTTTGCAAAGTCTTCGTGGTTTTCGTTTGCCATCTTCTCGATAGTGTTTCTCATTCCCTTGTAATTCATTTTCGTACCTCCGTATTTTTATTTTTGAAATAGAAAAGGGACTTTTCTAAGCCCCTTATCTTTCATCATGTTCTTTTGATTTTGTGTCTTTAACTTCTTTTTCTCTTTCCTCAGACTGGAAAGACCTAATCTGCCCTAAGATTGACGGCTTTTCTTCCTTTGCATGGAGATTATTTTCCACATCGTAGGTGGTTTCAAAGTAATCGCTATCCCTAAAGTCATTATCATACCTGTCGGGAACGCCGTCATTATCCATGTCTTTAGAAAGCGGATCATAGAAATTGCCTTCATCGTCTATCTCAAGTCCTAAGACGTTTTTTAGCTCTTCTCCCGATACGGAAACAAAGGTTGCAAATTCGGCGTTTTCCATTTCAAACTTCATACACTCCAGAGCCTTTTCTTCGCTGCCGTTTTCTTTGACATAATCGTAATGGCTTATCTCTTTTCCATCCACCAGCTGAGTAGCCGTAAAGTCCTCAAGATTCAGCTCAAACTGTATATCGTGCTTTTCATCAGGCGTATTCGTATAAGCAATGCCGATGTGTTTAAGGTCTAGAAACAAGGCGTTAAACTCTTCATAGCTGTGATTTCCCTCATACTCTCTGTTGCAAAAGTCTACAATTGCTCTTTTCACATCTTCAATAAGAGGGTTCGGATTTTCTTTTTCTTCCACTTCACCCATATCAAGAAGCTTGTTGAGTTCTGCAAGCCTTAGCACTTTTGTCCTTAGCTCGTCCGCCTTTTCAAAAGACTTTGTCAGCTCCTCCTTGGCGTTTTCCAGTTGCTCCTTGGTGCTAATAAGCTTTTCTTCCAAACGGCTAAGTTTCTCAGGCAGTTTATCAAGAGCATTGTCAAGCCTTATGATATTTCCATCCGCACTTGTTCTGTAGGATTACAATACATGTGTTACATCACAACT
>NZ_JH417599.1:0-46717 GCF_000239275.1 Megasphaera geminata F0357
AGGTGGCCATGGCCAAGGAAATCGTCGACCTGAAGGCCGACAATAAAGAACTGCGCAAGCAGGTGGAAGAAATGAATGACCGGCTGAATGCGGTTCTCGGCCTGCTTGATGCAGGCAAAACCAGGGATTTCCCGGATGTACCGGAAAACCACTGGGCTTATGAATATATCCGTGTTCTTGCCGGCAACGGCCTCATCCAGGGGTATCCCGACGGTACCTTCGGCGGCGATCGTTCCATGACGCGGTATGAATTTGCCGCTCTCCTTTACAGGGCGCTGAAGAACGGGGCTCCCGTCGATGACACGATGGACAGGGCTATGAATGAGTTCGAGCCGGAATTGCGTCAGATCCGTGCAGACCGCATCCGTGTGGATCGCGTTTCCGGTAAGGACAATGACCGGAATAAGGTGGAACGTGTACACATCAACAATGACGATAACAAGGATAACAATGATTATCGTGATGTGTACGGCTCCCGTATTTCCGCCGAAATGAAATAATGTATTGCCCGTAAAACTTCCGGCAGATGCCGGAGAATATCTAAAAACAAGAGCACCGACCCATACGGGGCGGTGCTCTTGTTTTACAACTACAAAAAAAGAGTTCCCCATTGAAGGGAACTCTTTTAGACTGCTATCCGGCGAAGCGGGCGCTCCGGAGGATAGGTTACTGATTGTTTTCCACTATGCAGGCCGTGCCCTGGCCGCCGCCGATGCAAAGTGTTGCCAGGCCGTATTTGCCACCTTTTTCTTTAAGGCCGTAGAGCAGGGTTACGAGAATCCGGGCACCGGACGCACCGATCGGATGACCGAGAGCGATAGCGCCGCCGTGGATGTTGACTTTGCTCATATCGAAGCCGAGTTCCCTGCAGCAGTATGCCGCCTGTGCACCGAACGCTTCGTTAGCTTCAATGAGGTCGAGATCGCTGCCCTTGAGGCCCGCTTTTTCAAGCGCTTTGCGGGAAGAGGGAACGGGGCCCGTACCCATGATAGCGGGATCAACGCCTGCAGATGCATAGCTCTTAATCGTTGCGAGCGGTTTGATGCCGAGTTCTTTTGCCTTGTCGGCGGACATGATGACAAATGCGGCCGCGCCGTCGTTGATGCCGGATGCATTACCTGCCGTGACCGTACCGCCGTCGCGTTTGAAGGCCGGTTTTAATTTGCCCAGGGCTTCCGCCGTTACGCCTTCGCGCGGGAATTCATCCGTATCTACAATGATATCGCCCTTCTTGCCGTGAATGACGACAGGAACGATTTGATCTTTAAACGTACCCGATTTAATGGCTTCGACAGCTCTGGCCTGAGAGGTTGCGGACAATTCATCCTGCATTTCACGGGTTATACCGAATTTTTCAGCTACGTTTTCAGCCGTAATACCCATGTGGTAGTTGTTGAATGCGTCCCACAACCCGTCTTTAATCATTCCGTCCACGAGTTTGCCGTCGCCCATACGATAGCCCCAACGGGCTTTCTGTACGAGGTAGGGAGCCTGGGACATGTTTTCCATGCCGCCCGCCACAACAACGTCAACGTCGCCGGCTTTGATCATTTGTGCTGCCAGAGATACGCAACGGAGGCCGGAACCGCAGACTTTGTTAATCGTCATTGCCGGAGTTTCAACGGGCATGCCGACTTTGATCATAGCCTGACGAGCCGGGTTCTGACCGAGGCCGGCCTGCAATACATTGCCCATGACCACTTCGTCGACGGCGTCTTTGGCAATGCCCGCGCGTTTAATGGCTTCTTCGATTACGACCGCGCCGAGTTCGACGGCAGAGACATCTTTGAAAGCACCGCCATATTTACCGATAGCTGTACGGCATGCGCTTACGATTACTACATCTTTCATTGAATACCACCCTTTCTCGTCATATCTTATAGATTAAACAAACACATAAGTAAGGTAATAAGCAGACCGGAATCAAAACTTGTTCTTGATTTCACAATCTCTATGTCTATATAGTATATTTTTTCATCTGTAATTACAAGGGAAAAATATAATATCCTTATGCCGAATTATCATCATAAAAGGAAAACATCCATTATAGGTAATACATAAAAACTAAAGCCGTATATAAAATATGTCCAGATGCATATGTGCGAAATATCACATACAAGAAGACAAAAAAAGCATCTTCCGCAGAAGATGCTTTTTAAGGATTGATGGAAGTTATGCTTAGAAAAGATTTGCGATGAAGCTGTATCCCAATAAGATCGCCATGGAAACAATCAATTTTGTGTTATCGCTGACGTGTGTCATGTTAAGATCCCCTTTCCTGGAATTGTATCTTCACATAAATATTGTTTAAAAGTTGCAGATAAAGTAAGTTCTATGAAGAACATCCTTTATTTGTCTATATCTTACCACGCATGTAAATAAAATCAACGACCTAAAAAGTTATTGTTACCCCTTCAAAATGATATAAAGTAATGGACGGACAGGAGAAATTGCTATAATAGGCGATTCATAGGCTGCTTTGTTTAATCTATAAGGATATGGACGAAGATTTAATTTAAAAATTTAAGTAATAAAAATTTATATAAGATCATTAATTATGTGGAAATTAAAATTAAAAAGAAAATACCTTAAAATATAATGGATTAATCGGGGTCGTGATAAAAGTATCATGTCCCTGCGATTGTATTTCCGGGCAACTGAGCTCGACAGCATGAAGTACGGTCTATATAATAAAACATAACAGCGGGAGGAAACAGAAATGGGATTTTTAAACGGCATTTTCGGAAAACTGTCCTTAGAGCCTGTGGATACAAAAATATATGATGAGGCGTTAGCTCTGTTTAATGACGAAGCGGCGCAGAATGCGACCGCGGAGGAGGTCGAGAGGCGCAGTATTGTTAACGGGTTGTGTTGTGACACTTTGCCTGACGGAGAGGGGGAGTTCGGATTTGCCCGAACCAATCCCGTTCCGGTGAACGGGTTGTTCGGAGCATGGTCGTATCTGTCGCGTCTTCGTTCCCTGCGGACGGGCGGGCCCGTTTATTTCCAACTGGCGGAGCGGGACGGTTCGCTGGCGCTGTTTGAAGTGATCAGCCGCAGCGGCAGTAACGCTTTCGATCTGTGGTTCAGCCTCTGTCATCCGCGTCGGTCGCATAATGTCCCGGAAGGATATATTCTGGAAAGGGAAGCCGTATTGCCGCGGGGTATAACGACGACGGCCGATACTTTCCCGAAAGGCTTGTATAGGGAAATACTGAAAGAGGCGAAGCGGCGGCTCCACGTGAAGGTGGCCGATAAGGAAAGTAAATACATTGACACGGAGCAGGCCCTTGCCGGCCTGGAAACGCTTCGCGCCGAAAGGAGGCACAATGAAAAATGCTTTTGCCGCCGTTCGGATGGATGAACGCCATCCGAACTGGTCATATGCTTCTGCCCGCAAGGGGAATCTCTACACGCGGCACGGTGATTTCCGTACTGAATTCGGCAGAGATTATACGCGTATTATCCATTCGCTCGCATACAGCCGTTTAAAACATAAGACACAGGTATTTTTTACGACGAAAAATGATCATATTTCGACGCGGATCGACCATGTGAACCAAGTCAATTCCGTAAGCAATACGATCGGCGTTTATTTGGGGCTAAACACGGAGCTTATCAGCGCCATTGCCCTCGGTCATGATTTGGGCCATTCGCCCTTCGGACATCTCGGTGAACGGGTATTGCAGAAAATCAGCCGGGATGAGCTGGGCAAAACGTTCTGGCATGAGCAGCAGGGACTGCGTGTTGTCGATGAAATTGAAACGCTTCTTGATCCGGCGGGAAAGACGCAGAATCTCATGTTGACGTATGCCGTGCGGGACGGCATTATCAGCCATTGCGGCGAAGTGAGTTCTACGGTTATCAGGCCGCGGGAGGAAGCGATGGACCTGGTCGATATTACGCGGCCGAGTCAGTATGCGCCGTACACGTGGGAAGGATGCGTTGTAAAAATAGCCGATAAAATAGCTTATCTGGGCAGGGATATTGAAGATGCCGTGCGTTTGCGTATTTTAAAGGAAGACGGCAAGCCCTTGCAGGACCTGCTCTGCGAGTTGAACAGCCACTTCCATGAAAATATGCAGTCCGTCACCAATACGTCCATTATGTACCCGTTGATTACGGATATTTGCCGGGAGAGCTCACCGGATAAGGGGATCGTCTTGTCTGAAGCGCATATTAAGTTGATGGATACGGTTATGCGCTTTAATTATGAGTATATATATAAAAACAAGCGCTTGGAAATTTATCATAACTACGCGCAGCTTATTTTGGAATCCATTTATAATCTGCTTCAGGAATGTTACGGCAGTACCCGCACGA
Organism: Megasphaera geminata F0357; assembly: GCF_000239275.1. Taxonomy (GTDB): domain Bacteria; phylum Bacillota; class Negativicutes; order Veillonellales; family Megasphaeraceae; genus Megasphaera; species Megasphaera geminata. The sequence goes on from NZ_JH417599.1 coordinate 4,324, forward strand.
TGGATAATATTCGCCGCCTCAGCGAAGCGTATCCGACTTTAGGGCGGCATTTTGAAAAGAGAATGATGAAATTTTCCGATATCGGCCGGGCCGAGGCGAACCCTGAGGAATACGGGAATGACGTTATTTATCACATCGGCGAAAGCGAGGCCGATTACAAGAAAGCCTGCATAGACTATATTGCGGGCATGACCGACACGTATGCCGAGAAAATTTTCGGGGAAATGACGACCTTTTAGAGAAGAAACCTTGACTTTAATGAGTCGTATTGGTATAATTTCTTATGTTAAAGATTAAGCAGAAGCCGTCCGCTTCTCACCTTACATGGCGTTCGTGTTACTAAGGTCGTCTCTTGCGCAGATATGAGCGGATAGCCATGCTATTCGCTCTTTTTTTGCGGAGGTGAAAGATTATTAGTAAGGAATTGCGTATCAACGAACAAATCAGAGCCAAGGATGTGCGCTTGGTCAGTGATACGAATGAACAGCTCGGTGTTATGTCTTTGCGCTCTGCACGCCAGATTGCGGAAGAACGCCGTCTGGATTTGGTGGAAGTGGCTTCCAACGCGAACCCGCCCGTATGCCGCATTATGAATTACGGTAAGTACCGTTATGAACAGCAGAAACGGGAAAAGGAAGCAAAAAAGAAACAGAAAGTGTTTACCCTTAAGGAAGTTAAGCTGCGTCCCAATATTGAAGACCATGATTTTTACGTGAAGATGAAGGCGGCGCAGCGTTTCCTGGACGAAGGCAGCAAGGTGAAGGTTACGATTATGTTCAGGGGCCGTGAAATGAGCCATCCCGAATTGGGCGAAAAGCTGCTCGTCCGTTTTGCAGATGAGTTGAAAGAAGTCGCCCATGTTGAAAAGGCGCCTAAGATAGAAGGCAGAAATATGACCATGGTCATTGCTGCCAATAAGGCGAAGTAAGAGGAGGAATTTTATAATGGGGAAATTGAAAACCCGCCGTGCTGCGGCAAAACGTTTTAATGTGACAGGTACAGGTAAATTCAAACGCGCCAAGGCTTATAAGAGCCATATTTTGGAAAAGAAGTCTCCGAAGCGTAAACGTAATCTTCGCAAAGCGACTCTTGTCGCCAAGAGCTACATTGAAACAGTGCGCAAGATGTGCCCGTTTGTTTAATCCGTTTGACAGTACTGTAAGAGTGGGAGGAATATATAATGGCCAGAATTAAAGTTGGCGTTACAGCACACGCCCGTCATAAAAAAATCATTAAGATGGCAAAAGGGTATCGCGGTACACGCAGCCGTCTTTTCAAAAAAGCTAATGAAAGCGTAATGAAGGCGCTCTTTTATGCGCGTCGCGACCGGCGCCAGAAAAAACGTGAATTCCGCAAGTTATGGATTACGCGTATCAATGCGGCAACCCGCGCAAACGGCATGAGTTACAGCCGCTTTATTAACGGTTTGATGAAGGCCGGCGTGATCGTCAACCGTAAAATGTTGGCTGATCTTGCTGTAAACGATGCGGCTGCATTTACTAAACTGGTGGAATTGGCAAAAGCGCAGTAATATACTGAAGCATGGACCGCACGTAACGGTGCGGTCCTTTTGTATGATTACACATCTCTTTTTCTGGCGGCATGAGCCGTTTCTTCATTGAACCTCCCTGTTAAGCGGGCAGTTGGCTTTCTTATGATATTTTATGATAAAATGTCCAGAGGATTTATGAAAGAACGGTTCTGAAAAGAAGCGCGATTTCTTGTCTTTGCACTCTGTATCCTGTACAATTACAAATGGAGCGTGACGCAATGCATATTGTAATGGTGGAACCGGAGATTCCCGGCAATACAGGTAATATTTCCCGCCTGTGCGCGGCTAATCATATAACCTTGCATCTTGTAAAGCCGTTGGGTTTTTCTTTGGAAGACAGATATTTGAAACGGGCCGGGCTTGATTATTGGGATCTGCTCAGGCTGGAAGTGCATGAGAACTTTGCGGCGCTTCAAATGAAGTACCCGGATAATCGATATTTTTATTTAACGACGAAGGCTGAACGGTGCTATGCGGATATTGCGTTTCTCCCTGAGGATATGCTTGTTTTCGGAAAGGAAACGAAAGGGCTGCCCGAAGAGTTGTTGAAGGCCAATAGGGAGCACTGTTTCCGTATTCCCATGATTGACGAGGCGCGGAGTCTCAATTTGTCCAACGCGGTTGCCATTGTTTCGTATGAAGCGCTGCGTCAGCTTGATTTCCCCGACCTTGCCAAAAGCGGCAGGGGAATAGAGAATTTGTAATAAGAGAGGGTTCCGGCATGGAAGAAGTATATGTGAAAGCAAATGAGTTGGCTACGGCAATCGGTGCGTGCGAAGGGTATAAAAAGCTCCTTGCCGCCGGCGAAAAATTGGCGGGGGAAGAACCGACACGCAAGAACGTACGCGATTTTCTCGTCTTGCAGGCTAAGCTTGCGTACGCACAGTCCATGGGCGATAAGCCGATTAAGAAAAAGGTTGAAGACTTGAACCGTTTGGCGGAAATTCTTAAAAATAAACCTGTAGCCATGGAATATTTACAGGCGTATAACGCATGGCAGTCGAAGGCCGGCGAAATTTATCAGATTATTCAGAATTCCATGGCGGAAGGGATGAGCATTCTTGACCAGTAAGGCTATTGCGGCGTTTGAGGAGCGCCTTGCAAAAGAGGTGCCGTCAGACCGTGTTTTTATTGATGAACCTATGCGCGAGCATACGACCTTTGCCGTCGGCGGTCCCGCGGATGTTCTCGTCCTGCCCCGCTCCGTAAAGGAGTTGTCGTTGGCCATTCGTGCGGCACGGGCCCTGCATATCCCTTTGACCGTTCTGGGCGGCGGTTCCAACGTTCTCGTTCTTGACGGCGGGATCCGCGGTGTCGTCATCCAGCTGAACGATATGAAGCGTGTCTTGTCCTGTCATGATGACAGAATACACGCCGCGTCCGGGTATATGCTTGCCGATGTCTGTAGGTTTGCGCGCGACAATTCACTGACAGGGGCGGAGTTTGCCTGCGGCATTCCCGGTACGCTCGGCGGCGCCGTTTTTATGAATGCCGGGGCGTACGGCGGTGAAATGAGCCATATTGTTTCCCGCGTACGTACGGTTAACGGGCATGGCGGCGTTACGACCTATGAACGCGGCACATTCGGCTTCGCTTATCGGACCAGCGTGTTTCAGGAGCTGCAGGAATACGTGGTCGAAGTGGAATTACAGTTACAACACGGCGACAGGGCGGAAATTCAGGCGATGATGGATGACCTGACGGAGCGTCGGATGAGTAAGCAGCCCCTTGAAATGCATAGTGCCGGCAGTACCTTTAAGCGGCCGCCCGGATATTTCGCAGGGACGCTTATTGATCAGACCGGTTTGAAGGGCCTGTCACACGGCGATGCGGAAGTGTCGACGAAGCATGCGGGCTTTGTCGTCAATAAAGGCAATGCGACCGCGGCGGATATTCTTGCCGTCATCCATGAAGTGCAGCAATGTGTCAAAGAAATGCACGGCGTTGATTTGGAAACGGAAGTACGCATTATTGGCGAAGCGGCGGAATAAGCCGCCGCAGCTTAAAGGCCGTACGCCCCGGTTTTATTAAAAAAGTAAAGCCCCGCTCAGGATAGACAAGACCCGTAAGGCACCGCCTTACGGGTCTTGTGATATTCCCGGGGAATATTTTTGTTGCACATCGGGGTATCATCCCTCACGTTAAGAATGTGGAACCCCCATAGGTTTATTGGATATAATGCATTTTCTGTGCTATACTGATACAGTTATATAAAAGCAGAGTTTTCTGATAGGAGAGAAATACATGGAACGTAAGGATATCCGCAACATTGCAATCATTGCCCACGTTGACCACGGTAAAACGACGCTCGTCGATGCGATGCTCAAACAGAGCCACGTTTTCCGCTCCAACGAAAAAATCGCCGAACGGGTCATGGACTCCGGCGATATTGAACGTGAAAGAGGCATTACGATTTTATCTAAAAATACATCCGTCATGCACGACGGCGTTAAAATAAATATTGTCGACACTCCGGGCCATGCCGATTTCGGCGGCGAAGTGGAACGTGTCCTCAACATGGTTGACGGGGTGCTTCTTCTCGTCGACGCGTTTGAAGGCCCGATGCCGCAGACGAAATACGTACTGCGCAAGGCCTTGGAACAGAATTTGAAACCTATCGTCGTTATCAATAAAATTGACAAACCTGACGCGCGTATTGAAGAAGTTGAAGACGAAGTGCTGGAGCTTTTCATGGAACTTGATGCAAGCGATGAACAGCTCGATTTCCCCGTTATTTATGCTAACGGCCGTGACGGCGTGGCTAAGACGGATATGGCTGACGAAGCTGTGGATTTGCAACCTCTCTTCAAGGCGATTGTGGAACACTGCCCGTGCCCGAAGGGTGACCTTGAAGGCCCCCTCCAATTCATGGTTACGACCCTGGACTATGACGATTATGTAGGGAAAATTGCTGTCGGCCGCATTGTGCGCGGCAATATGAAGCCGAATCAGAATGTCCTTGTCGTTGACGGGGAAAGTCAGCGCAAAGCGAAGATCGCCCGCGTTTATACTTATGAAGGGTTGAACCGCATCGAACGGGAAAACGGCGCCTCGATGGGGGATATAGCTTGTATCGTCGGTATTCCCGATATTAAAATCGGTGAGACCGTAGCGGACCCGACCAATCCGGAAGCACTGCCCAAAATAGATATTGACGAACCGACATTGTCCATGATTTTTTATGTAAATGACAGTCCTTTTGCCGGACAGGAAGGCGATCTTGTAACGAGCCGCCATCTTCGTGACCGGCTTTTCCGCGAAGTACAGACCAACGTATCCCTGCGCGTCGAAGAAACGGGATCCGCCGACGCGTTCAAGGTGTCGGGGCGTGGCGAGCTCCATATTGCCGTCCTCATTGAAGAGATGCGCCGTCAGGGATATGAAATGCAGATCGGTAAACCGAGCGTCATTACAAAAGAAATTCACGGGCAGAAATGTGAGCCGTTGGAAGCGTTGACGATCGATGTACCGCAGGAATTCATGGGAGCCGTTATGGAACGTCTCGGCACACGCAAAGCGGAGATGGTCAATATGGTTGACCTCGCCGGCTATACGCGCCTTGAATTTATCATTCCCGCCCGCGGGCTTATCGGGTTCCGCAGCGAATTCCTTACGGCTACGAAAGGCAACGGTATTATGTATCATGTCTTTCACGGCTATGCGCCCTGGAAAGGGGAAATCCCGGGCCGTACGCGCGGCAGCCTTGTTGCTTTTGAAGGGGGCGAAACGACGGCTTACGGCATTTATAACCTGCAGGACCGCGGTACTATGTTCATCTCACCGGCACAGGATTATTTATTTGGGTCAGGTCATCGGTGAAAGTAATCGTGATGTCGATATTGACGTTAACCCGTGCAAGAAGAAGCATCTCAGCAATACCCGTTCCTCCGCCTCCGATGAAGCGCTGCGTCTCGTACCGCCCCGTATCATGAGTTTGGAACAGGCGCTTGAATGGATTAACGATGACGAACTGGTCGAAGTTACGCCGAAGAGCATTCGGCTCCGCAAGGCTATTCTTGACAAACATGACCGCAAGAGGGCCGCAAAGAAAAACTGAGCGTATTTTATGCATAACCGGCCGCAGGGCCGGTTATTTTTGTAGTAAGTAAGGCCCCCCGGCTAGGCCAAGGGGGCTTACTTACTACAAAAAACTGGCAGCCCTTGTGCAAGAGCTGCCATGACCATAAGACGATGACGGAAGACCGGAATGTCAAGTACAAGTATTAAAATAAATCGGTGTGGGAACCTGTGCGAACAAGAAATAGTTCTTTAGCGAGCTTTAAATCTTTCCTAAATCTGTTGGATGCGATGATATCCAGCTTCATTGTCTACATCCTTTACCAAATCCGAGAAGCTGTGGTACCGTTTATATTTTTCCGGATGTGCTTTCATTTCGTTATATTCAGCTAGGGCGTTGCGGGGTTCCGCATTGAATGTATTACGGCGGACGTCAAATGGAATCCCGTCACACCGAACCGCACTTTTCAGGAACATAGTAATGGCAGAAGACATGTTCAGTCCCAAGTCATTAAACAATCTTTCAGCTTCTTTTTTGAGATTTTCGTCTACACGGACATTGATGTTAGCAGTAGTCATAGCGTCCACCTCTTTCTTTAACTATTGACTTAATTATAAAGTATAAATAGGAAAATAGCAATATAAAGAATGACAATGTTTTACTATTGCTATACAGTTTGATTAAGGGTAGGAGGATGCCAAGCTCTACAGCCCTTTCGTTCATGATTGCCGCCCCCTTAAATGAGAAAAAACACAAAATTCATAAGGGAGGATACCTTGCGATTTGAAATTGAATATTTTGGCTCCGGGCCGCAGGGCCGATTATAAAGGCAGTTTAATGATATATGAAACATGGGGCAATAGGAAGTATACGTATAGAAATCACCGATTTTGGTGCAGCGGATATTATGTTGATATGGTAGAAAAAGATAGACACGTATACAGCTAATCAATTAAAGGAAGAGGAGATGTCAGAACAACTGACATTGAATTATGATGACCCGTTTACGAGGGATAAGTAACCGATAGCAATGGCGGACCGGGCATGCGCTTCCATGCGCAGCCGGTAACAGTTTTCATGACAACGGTACTGAATAGTGGTATTATAATAAAAGTATTACTAAATAACGATAAAAATTTAACTCAGAGGGGGATTCATCATGAAAAAAAGAATCGTCGGTGTAGTCGGGCTGGGACATGTAGGCGCACACGTCGCCTTTGTCCTGGGTATGCGCGGTGCTGCCGATGTTGTTAAACTCTGCGACATTAATGAACAGAAAGCTGTCAGTGAACGTCAGGATTTAATGGATGCCGTCATGTTCATGCCTCATCGGGTTGAATATGTGCCGGCTGCATATGAAGAACTCGGGGATTGCGATATCATCATCAACGCCATGGGTAAGGTCGCGCTCTGTGCCACCGGCAGCCGTGATGACGAAATGGGCTTTACCGTTCCCGGAGTCGCCGGGTATATCTCCAAAATCATGGCCGGCGGGTTCAACGGCTGCTTTATAAATATTACGAATCCCTGTGATGTTATTACAAACCTGATCCAACGCCTGAGCGGTCTGCCGGCCCGTAAGGTTATAGGTACGGGCACAGGCCTCGACAGCTCCCGCCTGATCAGCGCCATCTCTCAGCAGACGGGTTTGGATCATCATTCTTTCTCGGCCTTTATGTTCGGCGAACACGGCAATTCTCAGATGACGCCGTGGTCTGTAGTCACATTTGCGGGGCAGCCGTATTTGGAAATTGCGGAGCATGACGAACGGTTCCGCTTTGATCGGAAGGAATTGCAGGAACGCGCCATCAAAGGCGGCTGGGTAACATTCGTCGGCAAACAGTGCACGGAATACGGCATTGCTTCTACAGGTGTCCGCATTGCCGAAGCCGTTCTCCATGATGAACAGGTCATTATGGCCGCCAGCGTCAAGCTTGACGGACAGTACGGCGAATCCGGCATTTACTGCGGCGTACCTGCCGTTATCGGGGCCGGCGGCGTGGAACGCATTATGGAATATACCCTTACGCCGGAAGAATTAAAGGAATTTCACGGTTGCTGCGATAAAATCCGCGCCAATATCGAAAAAGCCGATGCCTTGCTGAAGAAATAAACGGGCGGCGGTAAACTGTTCGTCTTTTATGTTTTAGGGAGAGACTGTGTTCGGACGGTCTCTCCGTTTTTATTTGAAACCATTCAGTCTTGTATCTTGTGGGCGCAATTCTAAGTATCCCGACGCGGTTGGCTTTGGGATACAGAGGAAGAAAAGCGCAGTAGTTTATGGCGTTCCTCCTCCTCTGCGAGTCGTCAGAACGCGCATAAACCTTGCGGGCGCAATTCTAAAATTTCACGGCTTCGTAGAAGCTGTGAAATTTTAGAATTGCTGCCCTTTGCGAAAAAGGGACGGTGATGGTATGATGTGGTGTATCGTCTTGTAGGAGGAATAAATGTTTAGGCATGTGTTGTTTGACCTCGACGGGACGCTGACGGAGTCGCATGAAGGTATCCTCAGATCCGTCGCGTATGCATTGGAGAAAGAAGGGGAGCCGACGGACGGCCGCCTTGATCGGAAGATTGTTATCGGCCCGCCGCTTATGTATACGTTTACTCATACATACCGTTTCCCGAAAGAGAAGGCCCGGCGTGTGTACGGGTATTTTCAGGAGCGGTACGGCACAATCGGCTTGTTTGAAAATCACCCGTATGACGGTATTCCGGCATTGCTGAAGAGTCTTCATGATGCGGGCATCCGGTCTTATGTGGCGACATCGAAGCCGCGCGTTCATGCCGTTGCCATTTGTGATGCATTCGGCCTGACCCCTTATTTATCGAAGATCGCCGGCGCCGAATTCGGCGGCGAGGAAGATAAAACCGCTATTATGGAGGGCATCCTGAAGGGGATCCCGGACCGGCGAAACGGCGAGACCGTCATGGTCGGTGATCGCAGGTTTGATGTCATCGGGGCCCGCAGGTGTGACATTCCCGTTATCGGTGTCGGTTTCGGTTACGGCAATGAAAAGGAACGGGAAGAATTTACTCCCGATTATTATGCGCCTACCGTAGCGGCGCTTCGGGATATTTTACTGAATAAGGAGATAATTTAATGGTACATAAGTCAGGTTGGGAAGTTTCCGCAAAACATCACGGTTTTCGCGTGGATAAGGTTGAATATATAAAAGAGGCGCAGAGCACGGCGTACGAGATGATTCATGAACAGTCGGGCGCAAGGGTGTTTTATCTTGCAAACGACGATGATAACAAGGTGTTCTCCGTCTCGTTCCGGACAACGCCGACAGACAGTACGGGCGTGCCTCATATTTGTGAACATTCGACGCTCTGCGGTTCGCGCAAATTCCCTCTGAAAGAGCCGTTTGTCGAGCTCGTAAAGGGCTCGCTCAATACATTTCTTAACGCCATGACTTTTCCCGACAAGACGATGTATCCCGTGGCCAGCCGCAACGCCGTTGATTTTAAGAATTTGATGGATGTTTATCTGGATGCCGTGTTCTTTCCGAATTTTTTGAAAGATCCGCAGATTCTCAGTCAGGAAGGCTGGCATTATGAGCTGGAAGCTCCGGACGCTCCGCTCACATACAGCGGTGTCGTGTATAATGAAATGAAGGGTGTGTTCTCGTCGCCCGATGCGCAGCTTGAATGCAGGGTGATGCAGCATCTGTTTCCGGATACGACGTATGGTGTCGAATCCGGCGGCGATCCCGATGATATTCCCGATTTGACGCAAAAAGATTTCGTCGCTTTCCACAGACGGTATTATCATCCGTCGAACAGCTACATCTTCCTTTACGGCGATCTGGATATCGATGATACGCTGGCTTTCATTGACCGTGAATATTTGAGCGCTTTTTCGGCTGAAGATGTTCATACGGAAATTACGCGGCAGGCATGCCCGGGCAGTGTCGTAAAAACATATCCCTACGGCATCGCTTCCGATGAAAGTACGGAACACGGGACGCTGCATTCTCTGACATATGTCATTGACGACGCTCTCGATACGACGCTGGGGCTGGCTATGAGGGTACTGACTTATGTATATCTCACTTCGCCGGCCGCTCCCCTGAAAAAGGTGTTTGTCGATGAAGGACTGGGCAAAGATATTTCCGGCGATTTCCAGGACGGTATTTTACAGCCGTTGTGGGGGATCAGGATTAACGGTTCCGAGCCGGATGCGCAGAAACGGATTTTGCCGCTTATGCGGGATTTCTTCCGCAAAGTTGTCGCACAGGGGATTGACAGGACTCTTTTTACCGCTTCCTTAAACCGCCTTGAATTCGCTCTTCGCGAAGCGGATTTTTCCGGTCGTCCGAAGGGGTTGATCTACGGTATCTGCTGCATGAATACATGGCTTTATGACCGCGCGCCGGGAGATGCTATCCGCTACGAAGATTCTCTGAAGATCCTGCGCGCCGGTATTGAAACGGACTATTTTGAACGGATTATTGAAAAATATATTCTCCATAATCCCCACTATGCGCTTGTGTCCCTCGTGCCAGAACCGGGACTCACGGAGCAGAAAGAAAAGGCCCTGGCTGATAAGCTCGCGGCGTATAAAGCAACCTTATCCGAGAAGGAACTGGAAGATATCATGGCGGCCGCAAAGGCGTTGAAAAAACGTCAGGAGACACCCGATTCGGCGGAGGCGCTGGCGTCAATTCCCATGTTGTCACGTGGCGATTTAAAAAAGGAAGCGGACTATGAAGAAGCGGCTGTCTCCGAAGCCGGCGGCGTACCTTTCTGCCATGTGGAGGATAGGACGAACGGTATCATCTATATTAACGCCTTCTTTGATTTGCACGGTTTTACTAAGGACGAATTGCCCTATGTCTATCTACTTGCCGACGTGCTTGGCGATTTGGATACAAAAAGCCGTGACTACAGCGAGCTTTCCGCGTTAATCGATCTTCATACGGGCGGCATCCTGTACAGCGTCGGTTCCATTTCAAAGCGGGGCGACGGCAGTGATTACATGCCCTTTTTCCGCATAAAAGCAAAGGCCTTGACCTGTAATACGGAAAAGGCCGTGGAGCTTTTGCAGGAAATTACATTACAAACCGTTTATACGAAAGGCTCCCGTCTGGCCGAGCTTATTGAAGAAGAAAAAACCGGCTGGGATGCGGATGCCTTCCGTAACGGCCAGACATTGGTGACAAAACGGCTGCTCTCCTATGTTTCGCAGCAGGCGGCTTTTGATGAGGCCGGCGAACTGTCCTATTATCAGTTTCTCAGTAAAATCGCCGCAACTGTCCGTGAAGAGACGCCGCGTATCGGCAATAAGCTTGACGAAATCATGAAAAAACTTTTCGTCCGTGCCCGTCTTACCGTAGCGGTAACGGGCGGGAAAGACGAAGCGGAGACACTTGTGGCGGCATTGCCGCAATGGCTTGATGCCATGCCGGCCGGCACTGTCGGGGATTCGCTTTTCGATTTTGATTTGGAGCGTAAAAATGAAGGCATTATGACAAGCGGCAACGTGCAGTATGTTGCCAAAGGCGGCAACTTCTGCAGCCACGGTTATGCGTATACGGGCGCTATGGCGGTGCTCGGCACTATCCTCCAGTATGAGTATTTGTGGATTAAGGTCCGCGTTCAGGGCGGGGCGTACGGAGCCCATACGCGGTTTAATTTTAACGGGCATATGGTCTTCTGCTCATATAGAGATCCTCATCTTGCCGCCACGCTTAAAGCGTATGACGATTTGGCCGATTATTTGGCGACATTTTCCGTGTCCGAACGGGAAATGACAAAGTACGTTATCGGCACGCTCAGCCGCATCGATGTGCCTCTTACCCCGCAGCTCCGCACGGTAGCGGCTATGGCCAATTATTTCAATAACGATACGAAGGAAGAAAATCAGCAACGCCGGGATCAGATCCTGACGGCCGACGCTGAGGATATCCGTGCGCTGGCTCCGCTTGTCAAAGCGGTTATGAAGGACAATACCGTTTGCGTCATGGGCAGCGAACGCAAGATCAAAGAAGAAAGCCGCTTCTTTAAAGAAACCGTTTTCTTACCGAAGTAGGTGGTTATATATGCGCAGTCGTTTCGCGCCCAGCCCGACGGGATATCTCCACCTGGGCAATGTCTGGACGGCTATGCTCGGCTGGCTGCAGACGAAAAAGGCCGGCGGAATTCTTGTCCTTCGGGTGGAGGACATTGACGAGCAACGTTCAAAGACCGAATATATGACGGCCTTTACGGAAGATATGCTTCGTCTCGGCCTGACATGGGACGAAGGGCCGGATGTGGGCGGCCCGTACGGGCCGTATATTCAGCGGGAACGATATGGCCGTTATCATGAGGCGATAGAACGACTCGCGGGAATGGGCCTTATTTATCCTTGCTATTGCAGCCGCGCCAGACTTCAAGCCGTTGCCGGGGCCCCTCATGACGGGGACATGCCTGTCTATGACGGCCGTTGCTACGGCATGAGCGAGGCGGAACGGGAGAAGAACAATAAGCCGCCTTCTCTGCGCGTGCATGTTCCCGATTGCGTTATTTCTTATCAAGACGGCGTTTACGGCGAACAATGTGAAAACCTGCGCCGAGACTGCGGTGATTTTGTCGTTCACCGGGCCGACGGCATGTACGCGTATCAATTGGCGGTTTCGGTCGATGACGGCGCCATGGGCATAACGCATGTCTTACGGGGCAGGGACCTGCTCAATTCAACGGGACGGCAGATCGCGTTAATGCGCCTTCTCGGCTATAAGAACAGGATCGAGTATACGCATGTCCCTCTTCTCGTTGACAGTGAAGGCCGCCGTCTTTCCAAGCGTCAACACGGCATGACCGTACGTGACCTGTGGGCGGCCGGCGCCGACTCACAGCAGATTCTCGGCTATTTGGCCTATAAAGGCGGCCTTGTGGACACGCCCGGACGATACGGGTTGGGTGAATTGGTTCAACGTTTTGACACGGCGAAGATCGCCTGTACCGATATTTCCATCGATGCCGCACCGGCAGACATAATAAAAACATTTATATAAGTATTGCGGAAGTATAGGAACAGGTACCTGTTCTTATACTTCTTTTTTTGTGGCAATATACGCCCTCCTTTTAACGGAAAGCGGGGAATTTTTAGTGCATACCGAAATATCCCTGAGATTACCGACAAAATTTTCCGAAAATTTAACGAATATATTAAATCAATATATAGTACACATACAATAATATTACATAAAAAACTACTATATTTATTGACAGGACCGGTTCGGAACGCTTGTAAATCGCATAGGTATCGGAAAAAAAGCAAAAATAATTACACTCTTTATATTGTCATAAAGTGTTTATATGTGGTAGAATGTGGTGAAAAGTGAAACGAATGACAGGAAAGGAGTTGAGAGTCCGATGTTTATGGGTGAATATGCACACACCGTCGATGCGAAAGGCCGCGTTATCATGCCGGCAAAATTTCGTGAAGAACTGGGTTCGGTTTTTGTTGTGACCCGCGGGCTCGAAGGCTGCCTTTCCGTATATACGCAGGAAGCCTGGAGCCGATTTGCGGAAGCGATGAAAAAACTCCAGGCATCCAAGGAAAACGTGCGTGCATTCAAACGTTTCCTCTTCGGCAGCGCCGCCGAACTGGAGTTCGACAAACAAGGGCGGATTCTTATTCCCTCCACATTGCGGGATTATGCGGAACTCGTTAAGGATGTGATTATCCTCGGTACAGGCGATAAAATTGAAATCTGGAGCAAGGGTGCGTATGAAGCCTATGCGGCCAAGACGGTTCCCGCAATGGAGGCCATTGCTGAAAATCTGGAAGGCTTCGGCGATTTGGACTTTTAGGAGGTCACATGGAATTTCATCATGTCAGTGTCCTTCAGGCTGAAATCGTACATGCCGTCGCCGGTGACCCGACGGGGATTTATGTCGATTGTACCCTCGGCGGCGGCGGGCACAGTCGCGCGTTGGCGGAGCTGCTCGCGCCGACGGGAACGATCATCGGTCTCGATCGGGATAAAAACGCTGTCGCCGCCGCATCGGAAAGAATGAAAGATGCCGCCTGCCGGTTTATTCCGGTACAACGTAATTTCAAAGATATGGGTGCCGTGTTGGACGAATTGGATATTGAACGCATAGACGGCGTTATGTTCGATTTAGGTGTGTCAAGTTATCAGCTCGATACGCCGGAAAGAGGATTTTCGTACCAACATGACGGGCCTCTCGACATGCGTATGGATACGGAGGCAAAACGCAGCGCCTATGATGTTGTCAATACGTATGATGAAGCCGGATTATACCGCGTTATCAGGGATTACGGCGAAGAGCGGTGGGCAAGGCGAATCGCCCGGTTCATTGTAGCCGCCCGTCGTGAAAAACCTCTTGAACGAACGGGAGAACTGGTACGGATAATCAAACAGGCCGTGCCGGCAGCCGCCAGAAAAGACGGCCCTCATCCGGCAAAACGTACCTTTCAGGCTATTCGTATAGAAGTAAATGAAGAACTGTCAATTTTACGTAACGCCTTTGAAACGGCTGCCGGACGATTAAAGCGGGGCGGCCATATGGGCATCATTACCTTTCACTCATTGGAGGACAGGATTGCCAAACAGACGCTGAAACGTCTGGCGACAGATTGTATTTGTCCGCCCGGCATTCCCGTCTGTACGTGTAATCATCAGGCTGTCCTTAAAATAGAAGGGAAGGGGATTGTACCGTCGGCAGCCGAATTGGCGGCGAATCCCCGCGCACGAAGCGCTAAACTGCGTGTCGGTACGCGCATATAGAACTGTTGTAAAGGTTAAGTTGTTGCGGAAACGGATGTGTTATAATTATGTTGGCAAGAAAAGCTGGATATATGGGGTATCGGGGCGGTCGCAGCGTTTCCGTGCCTGCGGGCGGAGAGAAACAGCGGTTTAACCGGCTTATCGCACAGTCCGTGTCAATTATTTTCCTTATTGCTTTTTTCCTTATTGTATATGTCGCTTTATCCGCCACAAGGACCCATTACGGCTATTCGCTGATGCAGGAAAAAAGACAGGTGCAGCAATTACAGCGGGATAACGAGATTTTACGTGTCGAAATAGCCAAGCTCGAATCACCCGAACGGATTTACAGGACGGCGACGACCGATTTGGGAATGGTTACGCCGGCGACGATTTTATATAAACAGCAACGTGATTCGAAACAACGCTGAACGACAAGGGAGCAGCCTTTTTGCGAAGGCTGCTATTGTTGTTTGCTGTAGGACTATAGATTGAGGAGGGATGTTGTATGAAAACGGTCCGGGAACTTTGCAGGGAGATTAAGGGCGTTTACAATATAGAAGGCAATGACGGAGTGGAAATCACGGGCATTTCGGCCGATTCCCGGGAAATCGAACGGGGGGATCTTTTTGTCTGCATTGCCGGTGCCCATGTAGACGGAGCCGTATTTGCGGGGCAAGCCGCGGAAAAGGGCGCCGTGGCCGTACTCACGACAACATCTCGATCTGCCGCAGCAGGTTACGCAGATTACTGTTGCCGATATTCACGGGGCTATTGAAGATATGGTACCTTTTTACTACGATTATCCCGGCAAAAGTATGCGTATGATCGGTGTTACCGGCACCAACGGCAAGACGACGACATCGCATATTATTGCGCATATTCTGCGCACGGCCGGCTATCATGTCGGCGTTATAGGCACAATCCATGCACTCATTGACGATGAAGAATTGGAAATCCGCAATACAACGCCCGATGTCGTTGAATTGCAGAAGCTTCTGTTTCTCATGCGGGAGAAGGGTATGGACTATGTGGTGATGGAAGTGTCGAGTCATGCGCTGGCGCTTAACCGCGTAGCCGGCATCGAATATGATACGGCCGTATTCACCAACCTTACACAGGACCATCTGGATTTCCACAAGAGCTTTGAAAATTATGTAGCCGCCAAGGCCAAGCTTTTTACGAGCCTGACGACAGAACAGCATTGCAAAGACAATAAGACGGCCGTTATCAATAGCGACGACTCTCATGCAAAAGAAATTTTGCGAGCCGCGCATTGCCGGATCCTCACGTATGGTGTCGAGAATGATGCCGACCTTAAAGGGGCTGACTTGAAAGTCGGCTTGAAGAACTCTTCTTTTACCGTTACGGGCCCTTTCGGCCGTGTTTCCCTCCATATGCATATTACAGGCCTTTTCAATGTTTATAATACGCTGGCTGCCATCGGCGCGGCCTATGCCGAAGGTATTCCGTCGGAAACCGTCGCCGGCGCCGTTCAGTCCTTCCGCTCCGTACCGGGCCGTTTTGAATTGGTTGAAGCCGGTCAGGATTTTGCCATTGTCGTCGACTATTCTCATACGCCGGACAGTCTGGAAAAAGCATTGACGACGGCGCGTGCAATGAACCCGAGGCGCATCATTGCCGTCTTCGGCTGCGGCGGCGACCGCGACAGGACGAAACGCCCCATCATGGGTAAAATCGGTGCGGAAAACGCGGATATTCTCATTGTGACTTCCGATAATCCCCGCTCTGAAGATCCTGAATGCATTGTTTCCGAAATAGAGGCGGGCGTCGTGACCGGACTTAAACAAGGAAGGCACTATGAAGTCATTACGGATAGACGGGCCGCCATTATGCGTGCCGTGGAAATAGCCGAAAGCGGTGATATTGTCCTCATTGCCGGCAAGGGGCATGAAACATACCAGATTTTAAAAGACGGGACGATACATTTTGACGATAGAGAAGTTGCCCGCGAAGCGGTGCAGCGGTTGAAGGAGAGATAAAGATGGCCATGTTTACGGATGCGGAAGTCGTTCTCGCGACGGGTGCGCGGATTCTGCAGCAAGGTCGCAGGGATATGCTTTATCGGAATGTCACGACAGATACGCGTACTGTCGGTGAAGACGATCTTTTTGCGGCGTTGAAGGGGGAAAAGTTCGACGGCCATGATTTCATTGAGCAGGCCGTCAGTGACGGCGCTGCCGGCGTTATCGTGGAAGATGCGGCGCGCCTTTACCCGGACGGCGATTATACGATTTTTGTCGTCAAGAATACACGTAAGGCATATCAGGATCTGGCGCTTTTCCATCGCCGCCGTTTTTCCATTCCCGTCGTGGCCGTCACCGGCTCGGCCGGGAAGACATCGACACGTGCGCTTATTGCCACGGTCCTCGAACAGAAGTACAATGTATTGCAGACCGAAAAGAATTTTAACAATGAAATCGGCTTGCCGCGTACCCTGTTGCAGCTGACGAAGGAACACGGTGCCTGCGTCGTGGAACTGGGAATGCGCGGGTTGGGACAGATTAAGGAACTTGTCGATATAGCCGAACCGACCGTCGGTGTCGTTACCAATGTCGGTAAGAGCCATATTGAGCTGCTCGGTTCGCAGGCCCAGATTGCCAAAGCCAAGGGGGAGCTTGTCGAAGCTCTCGGCAGTGACGGCACGGCCGTTCTTAACCAGGACGATAAACGCGTTGCCGCTATGGCAGGCAAGTGCAAAGGCAAGGTTGTCGGCTTCGGCATTATTAACGATGCGCCCGTTATGGCCGGCACGATCAAAAACAGCGAAAAGGGCCTGTCTTTCACGTGCCGTTGTTTCGATCAGGTTATCGATGTACATATGGCCGTTATCGGTACGCATAACGTATACAATGCGCTGGCCGCCGTGGCGGTCGGCCGTCTTCTCGGCCTGAGCGAACATCAGATGCAAAAGGGGCTTGCCGAGTATAAGGGCGTGCCTATGCGTCAGGAACTCGTCAATATCGATAATGTAGTCTTTGTTAATGATGCGTATAATGCCAATCCCGCCTCGATGAAGGAAGCCGTCGATACGCTCGTCACGCTGACGGGAGGACGGAAGATAGCGGTTCTCGGCGGTATGCTCGAACTGGGAGACTGGGCGGAAAAAGAGCATGAAAAGATAGGCACCTATTTAGCCGACAAAAAGGTGGATATTCTTATCGCCCTGGGCGATGAGGCGCGATTCATGGCAAAAGCGGCTAAAGCGGCGGGCATGAATGAGGTATATACTGTTACGACGCATGCGGAAGCCGCAGCTGTTCTCCGCCGCATAATGAGGCAGGGGGATACGGTTCTCCTCAAAGGGTCGCGCGGCTTTGCCATGGAAAAGATTTTGCCTTACATCGAAAGGAAGTAATGTGAATGTTTAATACGCTTATTTTGGGTTTTGTCGTCAGCCTCGTCGTCGGTCTGGCTTTAGGACCGATTGTTATCAAAAAACTGAAGGAATTCCACGCTCGTCAGGAAGAACGTGAAGAAGGACCGGAAAGTCATAAGTATAAGGCCGGCACACCTACAATGGGCGGTATTTTAATTCTCGTCGCGCTGACCGTTTCGTGCCTTGTTTTCAACGGTGCGGATATATCGAAACTTCTGGCACTTTTCCTTACCCTGGGCAACGGTTGTATCGGGTTTCTCGACGATTCCGTAAAAGCGCTGAAAAAACGTAATCTCGGGCTGACGGCGAAACAGAAACTGGCCGCACAGGCGGCCGTTTCCGTTATTTTCTGCTTTATCCTGAAGGGGGTCCTCGATTTTCCGACGACCCTTTGGATTCCTCTCACTGCCGTTACCGTGGATTTGGGGCCTTTCTATTATATTCTCGTATTCTTCATGATTGTCGGCGCGACGAATGCCGTAAATCTGACGGACGGGTTGGACGGTCTGGCTGCAGGTTCCTGTGCCATTACGTCCGTAGCCTATGTAGTTATTGCCGTGGCTCTCGGGTACGGCAATATTGCCGTTTTCGGCGCGGCTTTGGCCGGCGCCTGCCTGAAGCTTTCTCTTTTACAATCAACATCCTGCGAAGCTGTTTATGGGAGATACGGGATCTCTTGCTTTGGGCGGCGGCCTGGCGGCTATGGCTGTTTTGACGAAGACGGAAATACTGCTCATTCCGGCAGGCGCCCTCTATGTCATGGAAGCACTTTCCGTTATTTTACAGGTTATTTCCTTTAAGACGAGAGGGGTCCGGATTTTTAAAATGAGCCCTATTCATCATCATTTAAAACTGTCCGGCTGGAGCGAAGTAAAGGTTGTTACCGTGTTTTGGGTGTTCTCGGCGATAGCGGCCGTTTTCTCCATTATCATTGTCCTTGCCGGTAAATAGCGGATAAAGAGGGTGTCAATATGAGCGTAACGGATTTTTCGGGCAAACGAATAGTTGTCATCGGCGCCGGTATCAGCGGCAGAGCGGCGGCCGCCGTTTTAAAGCGCCATGGCGGGACGGTTGTTTTAAATGATATTAAAGGACATGACGAAAATGCCGAACCGTGGCGCACGTTGCGGGCCCGGGGTATAACCTGCATTTTCGGACGGCAGGACAGTTCCGTTCTGGACGGGGCCGATATTGTCGTGCCTTCACCCGTTATTTCACCGGAAATTCCGATCATGAGGGAAGCGGTGAAGCGTAATCTGCCCGTTTGGAGCGAAGTGGAAGTCGCCTGCCGGGTAACGGATGCCGATTTTATCGGCATTACGGGGACGAACGGCAAGACGACGACAACAACCCTCGCGGGTGAGATTATGAAAGCTTCAGGCAGGCAAACAGCAGTCGGCGGCAATATCGGTTCGGGCTTATCCGAACAGGCGGAAGATTTGCCGCATACGGCTGTCGTCGTAGCGGAACTGTCAAGCTTCCAGCTTGAATTCACACAATCTTTAAAGGCAAAAAGCGCCGTAATTTTGAACCTTACGCCGGATCATCTCGAACGTCATCATACAATGGCCGCATACGGTGAAGCCAAAAAACGGATTTTCCGTAATCAGGACGCTTCGGATTATGCCGTTCTCAATTATGACGATCCTCTCGTCCGTTCCATGGGAAAGGATTTGACCGGGACGGTCCTTTATATTTCCGTATATACGGAAGTGCCGGCCGGAGCTTATGCGAAAGGCGGCGATCTTTATATCCGGTTACAAGATAAAGATATTTTTGTCTGTGCGGAAACGGATCTGCATCTTTTCGGCAAACACAATATTCAGAATTGTCTTGCCGCGGCGTTGCTGACGTATGTAGTGGGCGTTCCCGTTCGAGACGATTCGCGCGGTCCTGAAACAATTCCGCGGCGTGGAACATAGACTTGAATGGGTCCGTACTGTTGCCGGTGTTCCCTATTACAATGACTCGAAAGGAACGAACACGGATGCGTCGGAAAAGGCATTGGAAGCCTTCCCCGACGGCCATCTCATTCTCATTGCCGGCGGCCATGATAAACTGACGGATCTCGGCCGCTTTATGGGGCTGGTAAAAGAGAAAGTCGACACACTCATCCTTTTAGGCGAGGCGGCGGACCGTTTCGAAGAAGAAGCCCGCAAAGCGGGCGTGACGGATATCCGCCGGGCCGGGTTTTCCATGGAAAAAGCCGTGCAGTCGGCGTATACAATCGCAAAACCGCCGCAGACCGTGCTGTTGTCCCCGGCGTGTTCAAGCTATGATATGTATCATCATTTTGAAGAACGGGGGAACGACTTTAAAAATATCGTCCGTTCCTTATAGATATACCTTTGCTTTTTAAATGAACGAGGAGGAAAAAGTTTCATGCGCCGTGTAATTATATCCGGAGGCGGTACGGGCGGACATATATATCCCGCCATAACGATTGCCGAAGCCATCAAGGCGACGGAACCGACAGAGATTCTATATGTCGGTTCGAAAACGGGACTGGAAAACACATTGATCCCCAAGCAAGGGTATAATTTCGTGACCCTTGATGTACGCGGATTGGAGCGTAACCTATCCGTCCGCAATCTGGTGACTCTCGGTAAGACGGCAGGCAGCCTCTTTCAGGCGGAACGAATTATCCGTAAATTTAAACCGCAGGTTGTTATCGGTACGGGCGGTTTTGTCTGCGGTCCCGTTCTCCTGGCGGCGAGCCTCAGCGGTATCCCGACGCTTATTCAGGAGCAGAATGTCATTCCCGGTGTGACCAATACGGTTCTGGCGTGTTTTGTCAATCGCATTGCCTTAGGATATGAAGAAGCGGCGAAACGGTTTAAACAAAAGCATAAACTCGTCTTTACGGGAAATCCCGTACGCAACGATATCCTGACGGTCAGCCGCAGTGAAGGGCTCGCTTTTTTCGGGTTTGACCCGGCCAAATTCACCCTTATCGCCGCCGGCGGCAGCCGCGGCGCGCGGAGTATCAATACGGCGATGATTAAAGTGCACGAGCATTTTAAAGATGCCGATGATATTCAAATCCTTCACATTACGGGTGACCATGAATACGACAGAGTGACAAAACAGCTCGGCAGTGTGAATTATCACGGGTTTTACGGCAAGACGAGCCGTATTATCCCGTATTCCCACCATATGCCGGCCGTCCTGGCGGCCGCCGATCTTGTTGTCTATCGCGCCGGTGCGGTCGGGTTGGCGGAACTTGCCGCACGGGGCTTGCCGTCCATCCTTATCCCCTATCCCTATGCGGCTGAAGATCACCAGCGCTATAATGCGCAGGCCTTTGTTATGAACGGCGCGGCCCGGATGATTCTTGACAAACTTCTGACGGGGGAAGAACTGTTGGATGAAATTGTACGGGTAAAAGAGGACCGCCGCCTCTTGCAACAGATGGCAACGGCCAGTCTCGCCATGGGCAGAACCGACGCGGCGCAGGCGATTGCCGATATTGCCCTGGAGCTGGCGGGAAAAAGTAAATTCGCTGAAAAGAAAACGAGGGATAACGATGGTTGATTTAGATAAAGTGAGCCGTATCCATTTTATCGGCATCGGCGGCGTGGGTATGCGCGCCATTGCCAATATATTTATTGATAAGGGATACAGCGTGTCCGGTTCGGATGCAAAAGAATCGGCCGCTACGGCGCGGTTACGTGAAAAGGGCGCGCGTGTCCATATCGGACACAGTGCGGATAACTTGAAAGATGCCGAAGCGGTTGTTATTTCCTCGGCCATCCGCCGTACGAATGAAGAACTGACGGCGGCGCGAGAACGCCGCATCCCCGTCATCCATCGTTCGGATGCGCTCGTTCATATTATGGGCTGGGGCAAAGCTATTGCCGTTGCCGGCGCTCACGGGAAAACGACAACTTCATCCATGCTCGGTCAGGTGTTTTTGGAAAGCGGCACGGATCCGACGCTCGTTATCGGCGGAGAAGTGGATTACCTGCACAGTAATTCCGTTCTCGGCAAGGGCGAATATGTTATTGCCGAAGCGGATGAAAGCGACGGTTCTTTTTTAAAGGAGCACCCGTATATTGCCGTCATCACGAATATTGACGCGGACCACATGGATTACTACGGTACGCTTGCCAATGTTATCCATGCATTTAAAGAATTCATTAATCGCCTCGACCCGGTGGAAGGGCTTGCCGTACTGTGCGCCGACGATGACAGGGTGCGCGCCCTCCTGCCGGAAGTGGACCGTTTGTATGTGACCTACGGCATAGAGGCCGAGGCCGATTACAGGGCCGGGAATATCGGGTATGAAGAGGGAAAGCTGGTTTTTGACGTTTTTTATCATGAGCAGCTCCTCGGTCCGCTGGCCTTGAATGTCCCGGGTAATCATAACATCCTCAATGCGCTCGCAACAGTGGCCGCGGCTCGCTCCTGCGGTATCGGATTCGATGAAATCGCCGGCGCGTTGTCTCATTTCCACGGTGCTAAACGCCGGTTTCAGACAAAGGGGCATGTCAGGGATATATGGGTTGTCGATGACTATGCCCATCATCCGACGGAAATCAATGCCACTCTCTCGGCGGCCCGCAGCATGGGGACGCATCGTGTTGTCTGTCTCTTCCAGCCGCACCGGTATACGCGGACGCAGCTTTTGGCGGATGAATTCAGCAGAGCGTTTGTCTGTGCCGATAAATTGATCCTGACGGATATTTACGGCGCCGGTGAAGAA
The DNA here is from genome assembly GCF_000239275.1 of Megasphaera geminata F0357. Lineage (GTDB taxonomy): Bacteria > Bacillota > Negativicutes > Veillonellales > Megasphaeraceae > Megasphaera > Megasphaera geminata. Next base: position 26,725 of record NZ_JH417599.1, read on the forward strand.
CCTATCCCCGGTGTGGACGGTGCGTTCCTGACGGAGAAAGTCAAAGCCGCCACCGGGCAGGATGTGGCATATGTGGCGACGAAAGACGGGTTACTGAACTACTTGCGCGAAAATGCGAGACCGCGCGATTTAATTCTCACTATGGGCGCCGGCGATATTTATAAAGTCGGTGAAGCCTTTGTTGCGGCGGAGGGGTCTGAAAGATAAATGACGGATATGAAAGCTATGAAAGCCCGGAAAATTGCCGTGGTCGTCGGCGGGCCGTCGACGGAAGCGGAAGTTTCACGTCGTACAGGCAAGGCCGTTACGGACGCATTGCAAAAAAAAGGGTATCAGGCGGAAATTGTTGAACTGGTGCCGGCAGAATTGGCGGCAACCTTGCAGGACAAGCGGTTTGATATCGTTTTTAACGCCCTGCACGGACAATACGGTGAGGACGGAGTTCTTCAGGGCATGTGCGAAATGATGAATATCCCCTATACGGGGCCGGGAGTTATGGCCAGCGCCGTCGGAATGAACAAGATAATCAGCAAGAGCGCTTTCCGCGGCGCCGGTATTTCAACGGCGCCTTTCGCCTATTATTTTATTGAACAGGGCCTTGATGAAATTGCCGCCGATATGAGCAGAGAATTCCCCCTGCCCGTCGTTATCAAGTCGGCGGCACAGGGATCCAGTATCGGTACGGTTATCGTGCGTGACGAGAAGGATATAAAGCCTGCTTTAAAAGAAGCGTTCACGTACGGGAAATCCGTTGTGGCGGAAATGTTTCTCTCCGGCCGTGAATTTACGGTTGCCGTCATGGACGATCTGGCCTTTCCGGTTATTGAAATCATTTCTAAAACAGGTAAATACGATTACCGCTCCAAATATACGCCGGGACTGACGGAACATATTTGTCCGGCCGCGATTTCCGCCGCGCTGACACGAGAAATGCAGGATTTATCCGTCGCCGTTTTTCGCCTCCTCCATTGCCGGGGGATTGCCCGTGTCGACCTGATGACGAACGGCGAGGGCAGGCCTTTTGTCCTGGAAATTAATACGATGCCCGGCATGACTGAAACCAGTCTTGTTCCCGACGCGTCCCGTGCTATGGGGATGCCTTTTGAGGATTTGTGTGAACGGATTCTGGCGGAAGCATCGACCGGTAAATTTTAATTTTATATATAAGGTTTTACTATATGTTACATACACATTTCGACGACACCCGCTCCGGCGAATATAACCATAATCGGCATACCGACGGCTTCAAGCCGTTTGCGGCACAGGATATTTCGGAAGAAACGCATTACAGTCCGCACATGGATCCCGAGGCGGTACGGACAGAAACACAGGAACGCATTGCCAGGCGGCACAGGAAACGATTGAAAAGAGAAGCGGCCCTGCGCAGACGTAAACGCCGGCTGCAGATTATCGGCGCGGCCGTTATTATTTTCATTTGTTTGCTGTTGCTGCGTGTCTTGCCGATCCCTTTCGGCACTGTTGTTATTGACGGTAACGGCATTATGCCCGATGAAGATGTTCTCCGTGTCGGCGGCATACCGTCGACAGTAAACGTAGTCCGGCTTTCGACGAGTGAAATTAGAGAACGGCTGTTACGCGACCTGCGTGTGGGCGATGTCAGCGTAGAACGTGAACTGCCGGCAACCATTCATATTTTTGTGAAGGAACGCAAGGCCGTAGCCGTCGTCATGACACTGTACGGTTTTGCCTACATAGACGATACGGGAACGGTTATCGGCCTGGAACCGCAAATTAAAGGAGTTGCCGTGCCGATTATTACCGGCAAGAAAGTGGATACTCTTTTATTGGGGGACCGGCTCGATGATATACCCATGAAGCATGCAATGGCATATTTGGAAGAACTGTCCCCGGAAATATCGTCGCAAATCGCCGAAATCAATGTGGGCAATCCGAAAGAGCTGATCGCCTATACGACGGACGGCCTGTCCATTCACCTCGGAAACGGTGACAGGACGGCCGAACGCGCTGCCGTGACGCAGGGCCTCCTGGAAGAAATCAGGAACAACCGTTTATCCGTACAGTACATCGACGTTAATCCGGACGCCCCGATTATAAAAGAAAAATAAACAATGCCCCGCCGGCGATATAATGATATATCGGCAGGCATAGATTTTTGCCCGGGTATTACGGATAAAGGCAGCCCGATTATCGACAAACCCGTTCTTTTAGTGTATTATGTAAGAGAACTTTGAGTCTGTACACGTAACACAGGATACTGAAGGAGGATATTATAAATGGCCGAGTTTGCAAAAATTAAAGTAATTGGTGTCGGCGGCGGAGGGAACAATGCCGTTAACCGCGAATGATAGAAAGCGGCTTGCAGGGCGTCGAATTTATCTCTGTAAATACGGAAAACCAGGTACTGGAAGTTTCTCAGGCCGATTTGAAAGTCCAGATCGGTGAGAAGCTGACGCGCGGTCTCGGCGCCGGCGCTAATCCGCAGAAGGGAGAGCAGGCCGCCCTGGAAAGCAAAGAAGATATTATGAAAGCCCTCCAAAGTGCGGACATGGTATTCGTAACGGCCGGCATGGGCGGCGGCACGGGTACGGGCGCGGCCCCGATTGTTGCGGAAATCGCCAAAGAAATGGGCGCTCTTACCGTAGCGGTCGTTACCAAGCCGTTTGCTTTTGAAGGTAAACGCCGTAAAGAACAAGCTGAAAAGGGCGCGGCATATTTAAAAGAAAAAGTAGATACGATCATTACGATTCAAAACGATAAACTGTTGCAGATTATCGACAAGAAAACGCCGCTCAATGAAGCGTTCAAAGTTGCCGATGATATTCTCCGCCAGGGTGTACAGGGTATTTCCGATCTCATTACGACGACAGGCCTTATCAACCTTGATTTTGCCGATGTCCGCACGATTATGGAGGATCAGGGCGAAGCCATTATGGGTATCGGTGTAGCGACCGGTGAAAATCGCGCCGTCGACGCTGTGGAAAGCGCTATTAAGAGCCCCCTGCTGGAAACGGGCATTGACGGCGCACAGAGTATCCTGTTGAATGTGACGGGCGGTCCCGATATCAGCCTTTACGAAATCAATGAGGCCGCTGAAAAAGTATCGGAAGCCGTATCTCCCGATGCCAATATTATCTTCGGCTCCGTTATCGATCCGGATATGAAAGATTCCATCCGCATTACTGTTGTCGCGACCGGCTTTGGCAAGGATGCTTCTTCCGTCCCCACTTTCGGTAAAGGTGCAGGTATTGCGGAACCCAAAGATACAGGTGCCGTGGAAATTCCGGCGTGGATGAGATAATAAGAGACACTGAGAAAGCGGATCCGCAACGGACCCGCTTTTTTTAGAATAGGCACGTGAGGGGAGGGAAGCAACATGCGTTGTCCTTTTTGTAAACATGACGATACAAGGGTAACGGATTCACGGGCTACCGATGACGGCCGCGCCATACGCCGCCGCCGCGAATGCCAGGCTTGGTAACGACCGCTTTACTACGTATGAAATGGTTGAAGAGGTCCCGCTTTATGTCGTAAAGAAAGACGGAAGCAGGCAGCTTTTTGACCGGAATAAGATTTTAAACGGCCTTTTACGGGCCTGCAATAAGCGGCGTGTTACGCGCCAGCAACTGGACGATATCGTTCTCAAAGTGGAGCGGAACATACGCAACACATTGGCACAGGAAGTGCCGAGCGTAAAAATCGGCGAAATGGTACTTTGCGAGTTAAAGAGTATTGATGCGGTTGCTTACATCCGCTTTGCTTCCGTGTATCGGCAGTTTGCCGATCTGGACAGCTTCATGGCGGAACTCAAGTCTTTGATGGGTAATAATAACAACGCTTAAATATCCCGGCGAGTAGGAGGTGTTGGTGACGGAACGGTATATCGACAACTTTTTAAATAATCAATCCGCAGCTGCGCATTGCCGTTATCGGGGATGTCATGGTGGACCGGTACGTATACGGCAAGGTGGAGCGCATTTCTCCGGAAGCGCCCGTGCCGATTAACAAGGTCAATAAAGTGACCTCCGTCCTGGGCGGCGCCGCCAATGTGGCTGCCAATCTGGCGCAGCTGGATTGCAATGTCTACTTGGCCGGCCTTATCGGGGAAGATGACAACGGCGGCCTTTTAAAAGGGCTCCTCGCGGAAGCGGGCATTGACGGTTCGGGCCTTGTGACACGAACGGGCCATGCGACGACGACAAAGATGCGCATCCTCGGTGCGCGGCAGCAAATGGCGCGTCTCGATTTTGAGGAAATTACATCCTTTACGGCGCAGGAACAGGCCGAATTGACGGGATGGCTTGACGATCGGATTTCAGCCGGTCTGGACGGTATCGTCCTGTCGGATTACAGTAAGGGCGTTTTCACGAACGGCGTTGCCGCGCTCGTTATTGCGGCAGCCGGCAAGGCCGGTATCCCCGTTCTTGTCGATCCGAAGGGCAGCGATTGGTCCCAGTATAACGGTGCCGATTTTGTCACGCCCAATATAAAGGAAATCTCACAATGCATCGGATATGACGTGGCGAATGAAACGGAAGCGGTCGTTAAAGCGGCGGTATCCCTGCACAAGCTGTATAATTTCCTCAATCTCATGATCACGCGCTCCGAAATGGGGATTACCCTGGTCAGTAAAGACGGTAAGGTTTGGAATAATCCGGCCATATCGCAGGAAGTATTTGATGTGTCCGGCGCGGGTGATACCGTAGCAGCTTCGTTTATCGCCGCCATTGCCGGCAAACTGTCCATCCGTACGGCTCTAAATATTGCCAATGCGGCTGCCGGTATTGTTGTCGCCAAGGTCGGCACCTATCCGGTCCATCGCAGTGAGCTTTTACAGCTTTGGTCGAACTGGCGGCCGCTGCGCTGGGAACCGTACCGGCCGTTGACGCGGGAAACAATGGCCGAAAAGATTCGGATGTGGCAGGATAAGGGCGAGACCGTCGTCTTTACCAACGGCGTGTTTGACGTCCTCCACCGGGGGCATATCCTTTACCTGCAGCAAGCGGCTATGCTGGGGCAGCATCTTGTTGTCGGCCTTAATTCGGATGCGTCGGCGCGTCGTTTGAAAGGGGAAACGAGGCCTTTCAATAAACAGGAAGACAGGGCCGTTCTTTTAAATGCTCTCGGATGTGTCGATGACGTGGTCATCTTTGAAGAAGATACGCCGAAAGAACTGTTGGCACAGTTGCGTCCGGATATTCTCGTCAAGGGCGGCGACTACCGGGTTGAAGAGATTATCGGCCGTGAGTATGCGGAGCGCGTTGAAGTCATTCGCTTTGAAAGCGGCTATTCGACGACGGAGCTGGTGCGGAAAATCGCTGATTCAGTGAAGAAAGGGAAGCTATGATTATCGTAACAGGCGGCGCCGGCTTTATCGGCAGCAATATTGTCAGAAAATTAAATGAACGGGGCATTGATACTATCCTTGTCGTCGATGATTTGACGGACGGCCGTAAATGCCGCAACCTTCAGGGACTGGACTTTTTCGATTATATGGATTATGAGGATTTCACCGCCGATATGGCGGACGATACCTTTTCTTACGGCCCGGTTGACGTGGTCTTCCATGAAGGGGCATGCTCCGACACGATGAACTATGACGGCCGGTATATGATGAAAAATAACTACGAAGGCAGCAAGGCCGTTCTTCATTACTGTGCGGAACGGGCGATTCCCTTCCTCTATGCATCTTCCGCTTCGACTTACGGCAGCGGCAAAAACGGCTTCCGTGAAGAGCCTGCCTGTGAAGAGGCGTTGAATCCCTATGCGTACTCAAAACTTCAATTCGACCGGTATGTGCGCCGTGTTTTGCCGTTGGTAAAAGGACAGGTAGCGGGTTTCAGGTATTTCAATGTTTTCGGCCCGCAGGAAAACCACAAAGACCGGATGGCGTCACTTATTTTCCAAAAGTATCATGAACTGCAGGAAAAGGGGAAAATCACTCTCTTTGAAGGCACGGCGGGCTATGAAAACGGCGGTCAGATCCGCGATTTCATTTACGTCAACGATGTCGTTAATGTACTCTTCTATTTCTGGGAACATCCCGAACTGTCCGGAATTTATAACTGCGGCACCGGTACGGGCCATACGTTCAATGAATTTGTTACGGGTATTATCGATTATTGCGGTAAAGGTTCTATTGAATATATCCCGTTCCCGGAAATTCTCAAGGGCAAGTATCAAAGCTATACGACCGCCGACACTGCAAAACTCATGGAAGCGGGTTATGATAAAGGATTTACCCCTCTTGAAGAAGCGGTTGAAGAATATTGCGGGATCCTTGCAAAGAACGACGGATATTTCTCCTGATGAAAGCTGTTTTTTTTGATCGTGACGGCGTGTTGAATGTCGACGCCGGCTATGTATACAAAAAAGAGGATTTTGTTTGGACGGAAGGTGCCAGGGAGGCTCTTGCGTGGCTGACCGACGCGGGCTATGCCGTTTTTATCGTTACCAATCAAAGCGGCGTGGCCCGCGGTTATTATACGGAAGAAGAGGTGCGCCGCCTGCATGATTGGCTTTGTGCCGAAGCAAAGGCGGCAGGCGGCGCCATTACGGCCGTATATTATTGTCCCTATCTGGAAGGCGCGCCTGTCAAAGCGTATGACCGCAGGAGTTCATGGCGTAAACCGGAGCCGGGGATGATTTTGCAGGCATTTGCCGATTTTGATATTGACAAAGCGCAGTCCTTTTTAATCGGCGACAGCCCCCGCGATCTTGAGGCGGCCCGGCGTGCCGGCCTGGACGGGTATTTATTTACGGGCGGTTCGTTGAAAGACTTTGTTGTGCATATTGCAGAGGAGAGACATAAGGGTGGAGCAGTATAACAATATATTGATCATTAAGATGAGCTCACTCGGTGACGTCTTGCATGCCTTGCCGACTCTCTATGCGCTGCGGCAAAATCAGCCGAATGCACGTATTGTCTGGGCAGTGCATGAGGAATTCGCGGCTCTCCTGCCGGCGGCGCCTTATATTGATGAAGTTATCCGTATAGATAAGAAAAAATTGAAGAAACTGTCCTACTGGCGCAAATTGAGAAGTATCCTGCATCCCTATCATTTTGATATTTCCATCGACTTACAAGGACTGGCTAAAAGCGCCGTCGTCGCTTTACAGCGGCGCCGGGAAAAAAGTCGGTTATTGGGAAATGCGCGAGGGCAGCTTCCTCGTCAGCAAGGGGCTGGCCGGTCCCCATAAAAAGGGACATGTCATTGAACGGTATCTGGATGTGGTCCGTTGTCTCGGCGGGACCGTTGAGGCCGTGGAATTTCCCTTACCTTCCATTGAACAGGAACGGGCCCGCATGCGTGAGGCGCTTAGGATGCGGACGGGAGGAAAACCCTATATTGCCGTCGTCCCCGGCGCACGGTGGGCTGTCAAAGAGTGGCCTCTTGCGTATTGGCAAGTTTTTGTGCGGCGCGTGACGGACAGCGGTATGCACGTCGTTCTCCTCGGCGGCCGCGACGATGTGTCGAAAGGACGGGTCATAGAAGAGTCTGCGGCTTCCCCGCTGCTTTTCAATTATACGGGCCGGACGACCTTAAAAGAGTTGACGGCCCTCATTGCGGACGCCGTTTTATACGTCAGTGCGGATACGGGACCGCTTCATTTGGCTAATGCGCTGAAAAAGGAGCTCATCGCTCTTTTCGGGCCGACCAGCCCGGAACGGACGGGACCGTACGGCGGCAAAGAGGCGGCGTACATTCATCTTCTCGTATCTCCCACGTCCGTCGCCACTGCGGACCGTCCCCTCGTGGACGATCCGGACTGCATGGCACGGATAACCGTTGACAGCGTATGGCAAACCTATGCCTCTATTATGGAGAAAACACTGAAATGATTAATTTGAAAGATAAACGGATTATAGTTACCTTTTTGATGCATCTGGGAGACCTTATCCTGGTCACGCCGTTTTTACAGGTTCTGCGCCGTCATGCGTACAATTCGGAAATAACGCTGGCCGTCGATAAAAAAGTTGCCGATGTTGTACGTTATAATCCGAATATAGACAAACTCGTGGAAATAGATAAAAAAGGAAGGGACAACTCGATCGGTGCCCTTTGGCGCATTGGCAGGAAACTGCACGGACACGGCTATGACCTTCTCATCAATCTCCATCCCAATGAGCGGACGTCTTTTCTGGCGGCAGCTATAGGGGCTAAAGAATTCGTCGGCATGAGTCATTTTCTCTTCCGTCCCATGATGGATAAATATACCCGCCTCGACCGCATACATCTTCATGCGGCCGATATGTATGTCGATGTATTGAAACAACTGGGCATCGACGATTGCCGTAATGACGGGCTGCAAATCTTCACGTGCTCCGCGTGGGATGAGAAGGCGGCGGCTTTTTATGCCTCGTGCGGCGTGGCGGACGGCGATCGGCTTATCGGTTTTAATATCGGCAGTGCCGTGCCGCAAAAACGGTGGCCGCCCAAACGGTTTGCCGCCGTGGCCGATTATTTTGCGCTCCAAGGATATACATGCGTTTTTTTCGGCGGCGCTATGGACAGAGAAATGGTCAATGATGCCGTATCTCTTATGGAATCACAGGCCATCGTGGCGACCGGGAAGTTTTCCGTCGGCGAGCTGGCGGCGGCCGTGAGACGGTGCAGCCTTTTTATTACCAACGACAGCGGCCCCATGCACGTGGCTGTCAGTCAGGACGTTCCCGTCGTCGCCCTCTACGGGCCGAGCAATCCCAAATTCTACGGTCCGTACACGAAAAAAGCCATTGTCCTGGAGTCGACGGATACATACGCGACCGGCAAGAGCATGAAAAAAATTATACGGGAAGGTACCTATCGCGGTATTTCGATCATTACAACGAAACATGTTATTGAAGCGGCTGAGACAATGTTGTGTCAATACCGATAATTGAAGTTTCGGTGAAAGTACCGTATAATATAGATAATGTAACTTGAAGTTTGGTATTGCAATTTAATTTCGGAGGTGCAGAACTATGAAAAAAGTATTCACAGCGGCGGTGGTGGCTACCCTCGTTTCGGCCGGCGCCATGGTATATGCTGCCGGTACACCTGTTCAGAATCGTCAGACAGGCGACCTGAAAGTTGATCTTAACTACGGGTTCAACCAGAAAATGGGCCATCGCGATGCGCGTTCTCATTTCTCCGGCGGTGACGTGACCTATGTACTCAATGATAAAGTTGACGTCCAGTATGACAATAACAATACGAAAGCAAGCAGCAACGGCGACCGTGTAAATGAACACGGCTTACGCGCCATCTACCATTTTAACCCGTATGTTTCCGCGTTCGGCGGCGCTACAAAGGTCGATACGAAATTCGCAGGCCATCGCGAACACGATTGGGGCGGTCAGGTGGGCCTTGAAGGCCGGGTGCCCATTGCCGATAAAGTAACGGGCTTCGGCTCCGTCGGCATCGGTGACGACGTTAACACTTACGAAATAGGCGTAGGCTACAACTTCAACGAGAACCTCGATGCCCACGTAAAATACCGTCGCGACGACATTGACGTAAACAACTATGATGATGATGTAAAAGGCTGGCAGGTAGGCATGGGCTATAAGTTCTAACCTACAACAGTCACATAAAAGAGAGCCGCAAGGCTCTCTTTTTGTGTGGGGAAATTAGGGGCCGTGAATATAGGTAGCAATAAATATGTGATTATTTGTATAGTATAAAAATAAGTTTTAGTTAAAGGCGAAGGGAAAATAATGAATAATTAATATAGAACTATTATTACAGGAATGTTACAATAGCTATATGTAATTCATGTATAATGTGAGGTGAATTTAGAATGGAAGATTTGGGAAAATCGGAGTTAAAAGCTATTTTGCACTCTAAAAGGGCTAATATATATTATCTTGAAAAGTGTCGTATTATGCAAAAAGACGGACGAGTGCTATATCTTACAGACGGTAAAAAAGCCAATTTATATTGGAATATACCGATTGCCAATACAACGGTTATTTTACTCGGAACAGGAACCTCTATCACTCAGGCAGCCATGAGGTTGTTGGCTGCAGCAGGAGTCCTTGTCGGATTTTGTGGTGGGGGCTGTACGCCCTTATTCTCAGGTGGGGAGATAGAATGGCTAAACCCTCAAAGTGAATATCGGCCGACTGAATATTTGCAACGGTGGATATCTTTTTGGTTCAATGAAAATAAACGATTAGAAGCAGCCAAATATTTTCAACGCAAGCGATGTGAATATTTAGAAAAAATTTGGGACAAAGATCGTGAATTGGGGCAATATCAATTCTACTTAGATGATAAAGCTGTAGAACAGGCATTGACAATATATAAAAGGAATATTGAAGTTGCTGGAGATGTTACAAAGCTGCTGACATCGGAAGCTGAATTTACTAAAAGACTATATAAATATGCGGCACAGAAAACAGACAATAATGAATTTATAAGAAATCATGACGGAGCGGATAGTTCCAATACATTTTTAAATCACGGAAATTATTTGGCTTATGGACTAGGGGCGTGTACTTTGTGGGTTTTAGGTATACCGCACGGATTGGCCGTGATGCACGGGAAAACGAGACGAGGGGCTTTGGTATTTGATGTCGCAGATTTAGTGAAAGACACCCTAGTATTGCCGTGGGCTTTTATATCAGCATTAGAAGGACGCAAAGAACAAGAGTTCAGGCAAACTTGTTTACAAAAATTTACGGAACATAAGGCGTTGGATTTTATGTTTGAAGAAGTCAAAAATGTGAGCGCTCTATTTAAGGCGGATGATATATTATGATGGTTTTATTTACCAGTCTTAGCGAGAAAAAATCTATCTCTACGGTTAGGCGCATTCTTGACAGCTTTGCCGATAGAATCGGGGATAATACTTGGAAAACGGTTATAACGGCAGACGGTCTTGAGGCCGTTCATACCTTATTGCGCAAGAGTGCGACCAAAAGTACAGCGGTATCTTGTCATTGGATACGATCGCGCAGTCGAAGTGAATTGGTTTGGGTTGTGGGTAACAGGGACGCTTTTAATGAAGCGGGGGCGGTACCGGTAAATCAGACAAGTAAGAATATAAATCGTCTTGACTGGGAAAATAACTGGCATTACATGCCGTTGTTGAAAGCCCTCGTTGCTGTGGCTGCACTTTTTCATGATTTAGGTAAAGCGTCAGACCATTTTCAAAAAAAGTTAGCACAAAAATCATTGAAAGCTGATCCGTATCGTCATGAATGGATTTCCTGTAAGATTGTAGAGGCATTGGTAAATAGTACTGATTCGGTAAATGACGATATGAAGTGGTTAATGGCATTAAAGGAAGGACGTGTGGACTTTTTTGAATTACGTAATTATATAGATAAGAATGTAGTAGACTTTAAAGCAAAATCTTTGAAACCAACGTTTGATTATTGGATGCAATTACCGCCTTTGGCTCAAGCCGTATGTCATTTAATTTTGGGACACCATAGATTGCCGGTATTTGGTGGAAAATCATCCGGTAAAAACGAATGGGAGCAGAAGGAAGATAAACAAGACTGGAAAAGATATAGCGGAGAGAAAAAGTCAGTAGCGGATTTATGGAAAAGTATAAATGCACGATGGGGATATAGGAATGATAATTCGGACATTGAAAAGGATAATGTTGATGTTGTATCTTGTTTTACTTTTTCCAAAGGATTAATTGGTGTAAATACCCCTTTATGGGCGAAAAGTGTAAAAAAATGGTCTGCACGGTTATATGCGTGTTTTGTGTACAATCCAGATATTTTTGTTAGACAAGAAGACCATAGCGGAGATTTTAGAAGCCTTATGACGTATAGTCGCTTATGTCTGGTGTTAGCAGATCATTATGTGTCTTCTACGGTCAGTGACGGCACAAAATTCAAGGCAGAAAAAAATACATTATGGGCTAATACGCGAAACGGGAAAATGAATCAAGGATTAGAAGAACACTTAGTACGTGTATGTGAACAGGCCGTGCGAATTGCTCATAATTTACCGCGTCTGTCTGAAAATATGGAAGCCGTTCAAGATAACAAGGCTTTAAGTAAGAAAAGTCCTAAGGCATATAAATGGCAAGATATGGCAGTTGACAAAATTAAATTATTTAGAAAACAATCGGAACATGATAATGCCTTTTTTGTAATTAATGCAGCCAGCACCGGATGCGGGAAAACATATGCCAATGCAAAAATTATGCAAGCTCTTTCTAAAAAAGGCAATTCATTACGATATATCTTAGCGTTAGGACTACGATCATTGACTTTACAAACAGGGGACGAGTATAAAGAACGAATTCATCACAATGAATCTGAATTGGCCGTATTAATTGGGTCTTCGGCTATCAGCAAATTACATGATGAAGAAAAAAACGAGTACGAACCTGCACTTGTTGATGAACCGGAATCCCTTCTTACGGAAGAAGTTTGGTATAAAGATACGGAAGATGGGGAACAGATTCAATTCTTGTGATATATTTTTTGATACACAAACCAGTCGCATGTTAAGTAAGAAACAGGCACAGAAGAATCATGCCCTCATGTACAAGCCGGTGTTGGTAGCCACTATTGACCATATTATGGGAGCGACGGAAAGCATTCGCGGCGGGAAATTTATTTTGCCGAGCTTACGGTTAATGTCTTCCGACCTGGTAATTGATGAAATTGATGATTTTAGCCAGAAGGATTTAATAGCCATTTGCAGATTGGTTCATTTAGCAGGTTTATTCGGTAGAAATGTAACGATTTCATCAGCTACCATTCCTCCGGATTTAGCCGAAGTATTATATCGATCGTATGCAGCCGGGTTAGACTGTTTTTCATCGTTTTATGGGTCTATTAAACGGCTGGTAGTTATTCATTGTGATGAATTCGGCTGCCAAGTAATGCCTGCAGCACGTAAAGGAGATTTTAAGCCGTGCCATGAGCGATTTATTCAGAAACGTGTGAAAAATTTGGGGCAGCAACCGGTAAAACGCAGGGGAATTATTCAAGAGATCAATCGAGCAAAAAATATATCACAAGAAGATTTGTCGACTATGGAGGAACAATATTTCGCATGTATGAAAGATGCGGCCGAACAACTTCATTATGCTCAGCACGTTACGGATAAAAAAACGGGCAAACAGGTTTCTTTCGGCATTATACGCGTAGCTCATATTGATGCATGTGTGCGGCTTTGCAAGTATTTACTGGATTGTCTTTGGAGTAAAGATATATCTGTACGTCTGATGGCTTATCACAGTCGACAAATCTTATTATTGCGGCATGAGCAGGAAAAGTACTTGGATTCTGTACTGAAACGAAAGGAACAACAAGAACGCATCGTGGATTTTGTTGAACCGATTGTCAGATCTCATATAGATAATTGCTCGACTGACAATATCTTATTTATTGTAGTAGCGACTCCGGTTGAAGAAGTGGGGCGTGACCATGATGCCGATTGGGCGGTCATAGAACCTTCGTCCTATCGCTCTATTATCCAATTGGCTGGACGAGTAAGGCGGCATAGAAATAGGGATAATGTGGAACCTAATATTGCTGTCATGCAGTTTAATCTAGCCGGACTACGGAAACAGAAAGTAGCCTTTACACACCCCGGATATGAAACAAGTGTGTTAACAGTAGAACATGATTTAAAAAAATGTCTTAATGAGCAGCAATTAAGAGAACGAATCGATGCAGTCCCTCGTATTAACAAACCTAAAAAGCTATGTCCCCATGATAAACTCATTGATTTAGAACACTGTGTAATGGAAGAATTAAACCGCTTGGACAACGCCGGTCCGGAAGTGATAAACGGATGGATTAATGAAGGCTGGTGGTTGACAGGAATGCCGCAATACATCAATCGATTTAGAGAAAGTTCTGATAAGGATGTAAAATTATTTGCTGTATTTGAAGATGGGAGAATCAGGTTTAAAGAATATAGCGGGATAAATGGTGTCGTTGATAAGACAGAAATTTATAATATATCACAAGATGCTGCATTATCGCCTTTAGCAGAAAACCGATTATGGATAAGTAGAGATTATGAGGCGGCATTGCGTGAGCGATCGGAAGTCGGTGAAGATGAGGAAGAAAAATTGCTAGCGGTGGCAAAGCTATATGGAGAGATTGTACTTCCCGATAAAAATCAATCCAGCAAAAATGAATGGTTGTATTCTGATCAATTCGGATTATTTAAAAAGAAAGGTGGCGAAGAAGAGTTATGAACACATTAGAAGAATATATAATGAAGGAGTCGGAGGCGTGGAGTAAAAAGAATAAGCCGATAACTTGGATGGATAATATTATTGAAAATATTGGAAAATGCCGAGTGGCAACCCATGTAGGTAAATTTACTCATTCAAAGTCTAAGGTTTCGATAAGAATTTTCAACGGATTTAATACTAATATAAAATATGTTATTACAGAATCAGTTAAATGCAAAGAGGATATCGTTTATGAAAGTGCAGCATATATGGCGGCGGCTAAGTTTTTAGATTTAATGTTGGAAGACGGCAATAGAGTGATTGATCATATTGTTAATAATGATATGGAAGTTCAGACTTTGGTTGAACAATATGGTGGAAATTATAATATACTTTTAGAAAAATTAAAAATGGCAACTAATTTGATAGAAAATAGTAGCACCGAAAGTATATTAAAGCAAGTGTATTTCCCTATAAATGAGCGACAATATCACTTGTTAACAATATTGCCTAATTCGTCTGTAATGTGTGAGCTTTCTCGCCGAATTAGGGAGATGATAAGTATACGAAATGATGCACGAGATACTAAGAAGGAGTCGGATATAGGGCAGTATAAAGAAATACTAAATAGAACAATTATTGGTTTTGGTGGGGCACAACCTCAAAACGTTAGTGTCTTAAATTCCATGAATGTAGGTAAGTATACTTTGTTAGAGAGCTTGCCTCCTATGATTGAAAAACGAAATTTACGATATCCTAAGAAAGACTTCTGGAATGAAACGATGAGGTATTACTATGTTTCGGGGATTATGAAGGAACTTCATTTAAACTTATGTAATGATCGGAATAATTTGACCATAAGAAATAGAATTAAGGAGAATATACATAGTCTAATAGATAGGGTGCTTCAAATGAAATATAAACTTTGGTCAGAGTATCCTTGTTGGATAAAGCACGATATATATGGACAGCTGCCTAAAGAACAGATAGTATGGCTAGACCTTGAAAATGATATGGATCTTAATAGCGAGATGATTGATACTCTTAGTAAGGCATTCTCAAGGTGGCTGATACACACTTACGGAAGAGTGTTAAAGAAAGACAGCCTTTCTCTAGGTAGTGAAGAGTTTAGATATTTTGCACATTGTATGGAAGATGTGCTTAAGAAGGAGGTGATGAGATAGATTATGAAAAAGTATATTCTTATATCTGAACTGGCGATACATAATGCTAATGCTATGAGCAGTACTATTACAATTGGCGTGCCAGCTATGACCGCTTGGCTTGGAGCGGTACATGCATTAGAAAGGAAAATAAATAAATCATATAAATTTGAAGGAGTGCAATTTCCGTGTACAACTGTGTCTTATTTAAAAACAGATCTACAGGTGTATAAAGGTCACGGGGATTATGCCAATTCAATTATAGGTACGGCAAACCCTTTAGATGATAAGGGTAAACGTGCCTCCTTTATAGAGGAACCGAGAATTCATTTGAAGGTATCTCTATTAATAGAAACTGAAGGCCTTGCCGGGGACTGTGAAGATAAATTTATAGAGATTTTTTCAAAAGAATTATATAAAAGTAAGTTTGCCGGTGGCGATGTAATGGATTTTGAACGTGTACGACTTGTTTATAGTAATGGAGACGTACATGATACCAGAAAGATAGTATCAATGCTCATGCCGGGGTTTGTTGTAGTAGAGCGTAAATTTCGTTTTAGATAATAGTGATGAGGATGCGTTAGAGCGATTGTTGAATTATTTGGCTGTTTACAATACAAAAGAACAGCATGAAGGAAATGCTGAATGGATTAAAAGTAAAAAAGAATCCGGTTGGTTAGTTCCTATAGCAGTTGGATTTAAACGGATTTCAGAGATAGGGAAGATTAAAGGGCAGAGAGATAAAAGCAAAAACCATTGCTTTGTGGAGCCGGTTGTAACTATCGGTGAATTTAAAATGGCTTATCGTTTTGAATCAATTGATGACATGATGTGGCACTATGAGTATAAAGAAAATGAAAAACTTTATTTGTGTGTAAATCAACAATAGGAGGAATGGACAATGACAAAGAAAAAAGACGGAGTGGCATCGGTATTAGCATTTGAGAAAAAATTGGTTTTTTCGGACGGGTATATGTACGGTACAACTTGGGAGGAAAGGGAAAGTAAGGCATCTCCGATTAAATTGATGGAAAAAGCTGTGAGAGGCACGATTTCTAATCGATTAAAGAAGGCGATTACCGATGACCCTGTGAAACTAAATGCTGAAGTAGAAAAAGCTAATTTGCAGTTGGTTGATGCAGCAGCTTTAGATTTGGCACAAGATACACTGAAATTAGTATTTACATTAAAAATATTACCTGGGATTGAATTTCCTTCTGCATGTAATGATAAAACTCATCAAGAAAATATTTATAAAATGGTTATCAGTTATATCGAGAACTATGGGTTTGATATATTGGCGAAACGGTATGCTATCAATATTGCTAATGCACGTTTCCTCTGGAGAAATAGAGTGGGAGCGGAAAAAATTGAAACATGTATTCGTGTCTTAAATAATTCGTCTCAGGAATGGAAATTTGACTCGTATAATTTCCAATTAAATGATTTTGATGTACGGATCTCGAATTTGAGTGAATTGGCGGAAATAATTGCAAAAACTTTATCCGGAAAGAATGAGACGGTGTTGTTGGAAGTAACTTCTTATGCCAAGGTTGGTAAAGGGCAAGAAATTTATCCCAGTGAAGAATTAGTCTTGGATAAAGGACGCGGGCGGAAAAGTAAAATTCTATATAGTATAGATGGAATCGCCGCTATGCATTCACAAAAGCTTGGGAATGCTGTTCGCACGATAGATACTTGGTATCCTGAATGTGAAAGTAATGAAGGTAGAGCAATTGCAGTGGAAACATATGGGGCTGTTACTAATTTAGGGTGTGCATATAGAAGAACTTCGGATAAAAAAGATTTTTATACTTTATTTGACAAACAGTCTAAAGTGGAGAGTTAGCTGAAGAAGCTGATAAGCATTATGTTATGGCTATATTGGTTCGCGGTGGTGTATTCGGACAAAGTGAGAAGGAGTAGAGATGAAATATTATCAGGATATTACGTTATTGCCTGATACGGAAATTCCTTTACATTTTCTCTTGTCCAAAGTTTTTTCACAAATTCATCTTGAATTTGCAGAAGTAAAAAATAGAGAAGGGAATATACCGTACGCCCTTTCCTTTCCGGAATATGGGGAAAACACATTAGGCACTAAATTACGGATTTTTAGCAATGAAAAGGCTGAATTAGAGAAATTAGATTTGAGAATAAAGCTAAGTAAGTTTGAAGATTATATACATATAACAAGAATTAGAGATGTTCCTACGAATGTTAAAGAATATGAAATATTCAGCCGTTATCAGGTAGATGGATCCGTACATCAAAAAGCGAACCAATATGTGAAACGCCATGACGGAGTTACGTATGAAGAAGCCGTGAAATTTTTGCAGCAAAAAGTAAGTAAAACAAAACTACCGTACATACAGATGATTAGCTTATCCAACCGCAACCACTTTAGACTGTTTGTCAAAAGGACGACAGTTAACAGTCCCTTACAAGGAGAATGTGGATCTTATGGACTAAGTTTACAATGTGCAATACCTAAATTTTAACCAAAAATTTCTGAAACTCGTTGGAATTGCATAAAATAGCGGTTGAAATAAGAGACGAAAATAATTGGGTATTAATAAGACAAATCTCAATAGCATAAGTCTGTGTCTGGAGTGAAGTGTTTTGGTGGAACAGTAAACTGCCGAATAGGCAGTTTAGAAACCTGTACCCTTATAGGTTAGGAGGTGAGAGCGAGTAAACTGCCGAATAGGCAGTTTAGAAATTATGCTTTTCATGTTTTTTAATAACGTCGTCGTAAACTGCCGAATAGGCAGTTTAGAAAGAATGGGCGGAGGATCTCATCATAAAAGAATTGTAAACTGCCGAATAGGCAGTTTAGAAATTGAGGTCGCCCACTTCCAGATCCTGGAAGTCGTAAACTGCCGAATAGGCAGTTTAGAAACAGCGCCGGCTTACCTGCTCGGTACCGAGATACGTAAACTGCCGAATAGGCAGTTTAGAAAAGTCGGCGGCGTGAGCCATATCCTCATCGCCGGTAAACTGCCGAATAGGCAGTTTAGAAATACATCACCGCGCGCGGTTGCCGCAACACGTCGTAAACTGCCGAATAGGCAGTTTAGAAATGAATAAACTCGTCCCGCTTGGTCATCCTTGTGTAAACTGCCGAATAGGCAGTTTAGAAATTGATAAGATGGCGTTACATGGCAAGGAGGTAGTAAACTGCCGAATAGGCAGTTTAGAAAAAAGAAAAAACCGGGGCGAAAAAGAAAAAAAAGTAAACTGCCGAATAGGCAGTTTAGAAATTCGGCCAATCTGTTACTTTTATGACCTATTAGTAAACTGCCGAATAGGCAGTTTAGAAAATTGACGGGAATATGCCAAACGACAACCAATAGTAAACTGCCGAATAGGCAGTTTAGAAATTTAATGTTGACAAGGAAAGGGCCACAGCAGAGTAAACTGCCGAATAGGCAGTTTAGAAAGCCATGCCCGATGAATCCATCGCTGGTCTTATGTAAACTGCCGAATAGGCAGTTTAGAAATGATATCCAAATACTTCATTATCCTTTTCAGTGTAAACTGCCGAATAGGCAGTTTAGAAATTGACAGCTTGGCGCTTGGACGGCGGCATCGTGTAAACTGCCGAATAGGCAGTTTAGAAATGGCATTGGCCTACAGTGGATTTCTCGTTATCGTAAACTGCCGAATAGGCAGTTTAGAAATATATTACGTATTTGCGCTTCCGAAAGCGCTTGTAAACTGCCGAATAGGCAGTTTAGAAAAAACTGGCAACCTCGACGCTAATACTACTCTAGTAAACTGCCGAATAGGCAGTTTAGAAAATCATCAACACCGCATCACATGCCCGCTCCAAGTAAACTGCCGAATAGGCAGTTTAGAAATTCAGTGCCGGACATAACTTGCTGTGCATTCAGTAAACTGCCGAATAGGCAGTTTAGAAAAGTAGAATCTTTTTCGCCATATTCAAAGTTTTGTAAACTGCCGAATAGGCAGTTTAGAAACAATACATCAGAAAGAACACTGGAAGCTGTATGTAAACTGCCGAATAGGCAGTTTAGAAATATATAAAGACGGCCTAAAGCTCTGCCTGGAGGTAAACTGCCGAATAGGCAGTTTAGAAAGTGCGGCATATACAAGAGCGACGAAGAGACCAAGTAAACTGCCGAATAGGCAGTTTAGAAAAAGTGGTAATTCAACACCTGCGCCCTTCTGCGGTAAACTGCCGAATAGGCAGTTTAGAAAAATTATTGTTAATCCCGTTATGCAGACGTCAGGTAAACTGCCGAATAGGCAGTTTAGAAAGATAAAGTACTGGCCGAAACGCAAGCAACGCGGTAAACTGCCGAATAGGCAGTTTAGAAAATATCATCAATGATTCTATCAATTGTCTCCTTGTAAACTGCCGAATAGGCAGTTTAGAAATCGTTGCTTAAATCCCCGCCGAAAAATCCAAAGTAAACTGCCGAATAGGCAGTTTAGAAACAGCACAGTAAGTACTCGGTGCCGTTTTTGTCGTAAACTGCCGAATAGGCAGTTTAGAAATTGCTGATATGACAAATCAGTCCTTACATTTAGTAAACTGCCGAATAGGCAGTTTAGAAAAGAATACTCCAATCGTCCCGGTGCTCGATAACGTAAACTGCCGAATAGGCAGTTTAGAAATGTGGCGTCTTATCCGACGTTGCAGACGTTTGGTAAACTGCCGAATAGGCAGTTTAGAA
>NZ_JH417599.1:46727-70490 GCF_000239275.1 Megasphaera geminata F0357
GTTTGGTAAACTGCCGAATAGGCAGTTTAGAAAATCTTGGCGAGCAAGTTGTGCAAAATCAGGAAGTAAACTGCCGAATAGGCAGTTTAGAAAGCGCCGGTAACAGCAGCGGCCGCCCCGATAGAGTAAACTGCCGAATAGGCAGTTTAGAAAGGGATATACTTCATCGATATAAAAAGGAATTAGTAAACTGCCGAATAGGCAGTTTAGAAATACGGAAGCATTAGTGGCCGTCGCCGTAGGCAGTAAACTGCCGAATAGGCAGTTTAGAAAGTAAAACTCTGCGAAAAACCATGAGAGCGACTGTAAACTGCCGAATAGGCAGTTTAGAAAATTATCGGCACGCCGCCTATTTGGTCTCTTTTGTAAACTGCCGAATAGGCAGTTTAGAAATTTAAGACGATGCCTGAGGCGGTAAAGAATGCGTAAACTGCCGAATAGGCAGTTTAGAAAATATCAAACGGCCAATCATTCTTGTAGTAGTCGTAAACTGCCGAATAGGCAGTTTAGAAAAATATCGATAATTCTTCGTTAATATACGCCCAGTAAACTGCCGAATAGGCAGTTTAGAAATAAACCCACGTTCGTACTCATGATAACCTGGCGTAAACTGCCGAATAGGCAGTTTAGAAATTGTTGCCAGTACCCCTGTCGGTTTTACGTTTGGTAAACTGCCGAATAGGCAGTTTAGAAAAAACGCTTGGCAGAAGATGTTGTATGGTTGGTGTAAACTGCCGAATAGGCAGTTTAGAAAACGCACCAGGTGGCACCGGCATTATGACGAGTCGTAAACTGCCGAATAGGCAGTTTAGAAAATCAAGATACTGGTTAAAGGCATCGGCGCCAAGTAAACTGCCGAATAGGCAGTTTAGAAAGAACAGGCTCCTCGCTTGTACGTTAGTCGGCGGTAAACTGCCGAATAGGCAGTTTAGAAAAGTCGTCGGAGACAGCCCAGTACACGAGGTACGTAAACTGCCGAATAGGCAGTTTAGAAAGTGAGACGTAAATTAAAGCTGTTTTTAAGCGAGTAAACTGCCGAATAGGCAGTTTAGAAATGTTACGAGTGCGTATACTGGATATGGTTCTGGTAAACTGCCGAATAGGCAGTTTAGAAATATAGTTACCGCGGCTATTGGCGTCTTCTCTGGTAAACTGCCGAATAGGCAGTTTAGAAATGGATATGTAATATTGCGCTTTTTACCCGGCAGTAAACTGCCTATTCGGCAGTTTAGAAAGAGGGCCGTGTATCGTTTTAATTTGAAGAAGGGTAAACTGCCGAATAGGCAGTTTAGAAAACATAACTCATGATTTCTGGATAACTCATAGAGTAAACTGCCGAATAGGCAGTTTAGAAAACACTCCCATCACGTATGCGTGGATAGGCGTTGTAAACTGCCGAATAGGCAGTTTAGAAAAATATCGTTTACAAAATTCAGAAAAATAGTCAGTAAACTGCCGAACAGGCAGTTTAGAAATTACTGCTGTGCGAGCTATTTTTCTTGTTAAATACTTTAATACAATGGAGTGCGGTTGTGTTAATTGCTCTGGCAGTTATCCCCTATACTCGCAGAAGTAATTGTGAATCCATGCAAATGAGACCTCTTTTATATAACGCCGAGGAGGTATATTTCTCCATTCCGGCATTGTATAAAAGCGGTCATGTATGATTTCTGCCCGTTCTTTTTTACAGTAACCCGGCCGCTACGAGTTCATCGGCGTAGCGAACGGTACTCATGGCGTCTTTGCCGTAGCAATCCGCACCGATGGAGTCGGCGTATTGCTTGGTCATGACGGCACCGCCGACGACGATTTTACAATCCGGTTTTTTGGCATGCAGCTGGTTAATGGTTTCTTCCATATTGACTACTGTTGTTGTCATGAGGGCTGAGAGGCCGACGAGTTTTACATCGTCTTTGACGGCGGTCTCGACGATGAGTTCGGGACTTACGTCACGGCCGAGGTCGACGACTTTGTAGCCGTAGTTTTCTAAAAGGACTTTGACAATATTTTTGCCGATGTCGTGAATATCGCCTTTAACGGTAGCCAGGATGACCTTGCCTTTTACGTCCTGCGCAATATCTTTCATTGATTCTTTGACGACGGAAAAGGCCGCTTTGGCAGCTTCCGCGGCCATAAGGAGCTGCGGCAGAAAGATCGTCCCTTTTTCAAACCCATGGCCGACGTTGTCGAGGGCCGGTACCAGGTCTTCATTGATAATCGCCAGGGCATCGCGTGTAAGCAGGGCGTTTCTGGTCGCTTCCGCCGCGGGATTGGCAAGGCCGCGCTCAATGGCATCCATCAGTTTCGAACCTTTTCCGGTTGACTCCTTTCTTCCGTCGGCAGTGGGAGAAGGTTCGATCGTTTTCGATGCAACGGGTTTCACTGTGACGGCTTTAATCTCCCCCAAGTCGAAATCGAGGGCACGAAGGATTTTTTTCTTATAGGCGCTGACCGCTTCGTCAACGCGTTTATCCGGAGTTTTGTAGTCCCGGTAGGCGCCGATAAACTCAGTAAAGTTCGGATCTTTATCGGTCAGGACGCAGTAAGTTCGATACGCCTGCATCATGGCCGTGTTGTTCGGATTGATAATGGCCGATGTGAGCCCCGACTGTAACGCCATGGCGAAGAAATACGAGTTTATCAGCTCGCGTGCGGGCAGGCCGAAGGAGATATTAGACACGCCGAGAATCGTATTGCCGCCGAGCTCATCGTGGATACGGCGCACTGTCTCCAGCGTGACGAGCGCCGATGCCGGGTCGGCCGAGACAGTCATGCAGAGGCCGTCGATAATGATATTTTCTTTGGCGATCCCGTAAAAGGCGGCTTTGTCGTAAATTTTCCCGGCAATGGCGACGCGTCCGTCCGCCGTCGGCGGAATGCCGTCTTCATCGAGCGCCAGCGCAACGACGACACCGCCGTATTTTTTGACGAGAGGAAAGACCGCTTTCATGGTTTCTTCTTTTCCGTTTACCGAGTTGATAAGGGCCTTCCCGTTATACATGCGCAAGGCTTTCTCCATCGCTTCCGGATTAGAGGTGTCGATCTGTAACGGCAAAGGCAGGATGGACTGAAGTTTGCCGACGACTTCCTGTATGAGCTCGACTTCATCTGTTTCCGGAGAGCCGACGTTGACGTCGAGCACATGTGCTCCCGCTTCTTCCTGCTCAAGCCCTTGACCGACGATGTAGTCGATATCATGATCGAGGAGAGCCTGTTTAAACCGCTTTTTGCCTGTCGGGTTAATGCGTTCGCCGATAATGACGGGTGCAGTGTCCCTGCCGATGGTTACCGTCCGTGAGAAAGAGGAAATGACGGTGCGGTGTTTGGGCTTTACGGGCATAAAGGGAAGAGGAGATACGGCGGCGATCACTTTTTTTATATGTTCGGGCGTCGTCCCGCAGCACCCGCCGACGGCACTCGCCCCGAGCCGGGCGATTTCTTTCATGCAGGTTGCAAATTCGTCGGGGCCTATAGTATAGACCGTTTCCCCGTCTATTGATTCGGGCAGGCCCGCGTTCGGGTTGACGAGAACGGGGACGGAAGCTGCCGCTGTAAGCCGTTTTACTGTCGGAAGCATTTCTTTCGGCCCGAGGGAACAGTTGATGCCGATGCCGTCGATCCCCAGTCCTTCCATCACGGCGACGATCGACTCAGGTGTGCCGCCGGTAAGCATCTTGCCTTTTTCGTCAAAAACGCATGTTAAAAGAACGGGTAAATCACAATTTTCTTTTGCTGCCAAAACGGCTGCTTTGGCTTCATAGGAGTCGTTCATCGTTTCGATGAGGACAAGATCGGCTCCTTCACGGGCTCCGATACGGACGATTTCCGCAAAGATACTGACGGCGTCTTCAAAAGGCAGATCGCCCATCGGTTTTAAAAGTTTGCCCGTCGGGCCGATGTCAAGGGCAATGTAGGCATCATCACGGCCTGCCCGTCGGCGTGCTTTTTTGGCCAGCCGTACGGCCGCGGTGACAATTTCATCTATCGTGTCGGGGAATTTGAGCCGGTTGGCGCCGAACGTATTCGTATTAAATATATGACAGCCCGCTTCCAGGTAGTGTTCGTGGAGGCTGATGATTTTATCGGGATGAATGAGGTTCCACGTTTCCGGCAGTTCTCCGGGCTGCAGCCCTTCCGCCTGCAGGATAGAACCTGTGCCGCCGTCAAAGAAGAGCCATTCTTTGCCGAGGCGATCAAGTAACTTCTTTTTCATGTATAATGTCTCCCCCCTGGCAGTTTCAGTTGCGGAATTGGCAGTCGTTTTTCGTACAGCGGCGGCATTTATTTTCGCGTTCCCCCGATACGGTGTCCGTACCGGATGCTTCCGCCGCCGACTTACCCGTCGCGTCGAGCGGGTTGGCGACATCCGCCAAAAAAGCGTCTTCCGTTTCCGTATCGAAATTTTTCGTACAGCCGATGAAAGCCGTTACCGATTTTGACGGTACCATGAGAAGGGTATCCGTCAAGGTGATGCCGCATGTTTTCGGCAGTTCGAGAATACGGGAAAAATCCTTTTGCAGGGCAAGCGGCACATCCCCGTAGCCGGGCGAGAAGCGGGGACGCAGCCGGCAGCCCCGTTTTGCTTCCGTCCTGCGCAGCGCGCCGTTCAGTTCATCCGCATAGGCCTCAATCATTTCCGCACCGGCCGCCTGATAGATGAGGGCGTCGATCATGCCGCCTATTTCGCCGCGCTTGATGAGACGGTCGATACCGACGCCGACAGTGGCGGCAAACATATAGGCCTGATCGCAGCCGTCCAGGTTTTTACAGAGATTCCGGGAGTGAATTGTCAGTCCGGCGATTTCCACTGTATCCGGCTTTTTGACGGATACGGGAAACTTTCTGTGTGTTGTCCGCAGCGTCATGGCGGCATACATCCTGTCAACACACTGCTGTATGCGCTTTACCGTATCTGCAGGCGGTTCGGTGCCGCGAAAGCCCAGGTAGCGGTATATTTCTCGTAGACGCAATTCAAACATGTAGGTTCAGTCCTCAATTGCCGTTCAAGTAATCAAGCGCCGGTTTGATGTTGCTGTAAACGGCTTCGGCAACATCCG
The DNA here is from genome assembly GCF_000239275.1 of Megasphaera geminata F0357. Taxonomy (GTDB): domain Bacteria; phylum Bacillota; class Negativicutes; order Veillonellales; family Megasphaeraceae; genus Megasphaera; species Megasphaera geminata. The sequence goes on from NZ_JH417599.1 coordinate 51,785, forward strand.
GCTTGTTCATAGTGAAAACATGAATATTTTTCACGCCGTTGGCGAGAAGGTCCGTAATCTGTTCGGAAGCATAAATGATGCCGGCCTGTTTGATCGCTTCGGGCGAATCGCCGTAGGCATCAATGATCGCTTTATAACGTGCCGGTACGGTCGTGCCGGACATGGTGACGGAACGGCCGAGGAGCTTCGCGCCGGTGATCGGCATGATGCCGGCGAGAACGGGTACGGTAATACCTTCGGCCCGGAGCCGGTAGAGATAATTGTAGAAAACGGCGTTGTCGAAAAACATCTGTGTCGACAGAAATTCCACGCCCGCATCCACCTTTTTTTTCAGATTTTCAATATCCGCGTCTTTGTTAGGCGCCTCGTAATGGCCGTCGGGATAACAGGCGCCGCCGATGCACATGCCGGGGCAATATTTTCTGATATCTGCAACAAGTTCGGAGGCATAGCCGTAATCACGGTGCGGTATGCCTTCGGCGGGAATATCGCCGCGCAGGGCCATGACCGTCTCAAACCCGCCGTTACGGAAACTTTCCAGCATAGTGCGGACTTTTTCCTTTGTACTCGATATGCAGGTCAAATGGGGCATGACTTCCACGCCTGCAACGCCTTTGATTTTTTCGGCAATATGAACCGTGAAATCGGATGTACCGCCGCCGGCGCCGTAAGTGACGGACATAAAGTCGGGGCGGAGGGCCGCAATATCCAGGGCCGCCTTTTCCGCCGCCGGGACGGCAGCGGCTGTTTTGGGCGGGAATACTTCAAAAGACAGGGTCACGTTTTTACTGTTTAAAATGTCGATGATTTTCATGCGGCAAAACTCCTTTATATACAAAACCGGCGGCTGTCGATTTACCGTGTTTTTTACTGTACTCATTTATTCAGAGAACATGTGTTCATTATAACAGTAAACTATGGGATAGCATAGGCTAAATATATGTTTTATTTACTTATATTTTTTATAGTGAAACAGGCTTTTTTGCGTTATCATATAAATGCAGATAAATGAGATTGCCTACTTGCCAAATAAAATGTATCATGCTATAATTTTCCTTGTTCGGACTGCTTGCAGACTCTGAACGTTATACGGCCTCGTGGTGTAGCGGTTAACATGTCGCCCTGTCACGGCGAAGATCGTCGGTTCAAATCCGATCGAGGTCGCCATAGTTGCTCAGGTAGCTCAGTCGGTAGAGCAGGGGACTGAAAATCCCCGTGTCGGCGGTTCAATTCCGTCCCTGAGCACCACATACGCGGAAGTAGCTCAGTGGTAGAGCACCACCTTGCCAAGGTGGGGGTCGCGAGTTCGAGCCTCGTTTTCCGCTCCATAGTATGGCGGCATAGCCAAGCGGTAAGGCAGAGGTCTGCAAAACCTTCATCCCCAGTTCGATTCTGGGTGCCGCCTCCATAAGCTTCTTGGTTTGTCATGCCGAGGTGGCGGAACTGGCAGACGCAACGGACTTAAAATCCGTCGGATAGCAATATCCGTACCGGTTCGATTCCGGTCCCCGGCACCAGTCGAAAGCGAGAGAAAAGCCGGCCCGGATGCATCCGGGCCGACTTCTTTTACTTGCAGCGGAGGGAGTGTAACAGGATGAGAAACCCATTCTGTTGCACTCTTTTTAGGTTGTCTGAAGAGAGTAAAGAAAGGCCGTCATGGAAGAATACCGGTATAAGGTTTCCGATTTTGAAGGTCCGTTGGATCTTCTCCTATATTTAATCGAAAAAAATAAAGTCGATATCTACAATATTCCCATTGCGGAAATTGCCGATCAGTTTAATGAATATGTTGCTCAGATAGAAGCTTTCGATGTCAATTACGGCAGCAAATTCTTTCTTATGGCGGCGACGCTTTTGCAGATCAAATCACGTCATCTTTTACCGAAGGTGAAGGCTGTCGAGGCGGAAGAGGAAGACGATCCGGAAGAAGAACTGGTGCGTCAGCTTCTTGAATATAAACGTATGAAAGAAGCCTCGTCCGTCATGGCCGGCCTGTGGGAAAAACGACAGCTTATGCACAGTCGGGAACGGACTCCTTTTGCGTATGAACCGAAATTTTCAGGAACCATTGAAAAAAACGCCCTTTTCCATGCGTTTCGTCTCGTTTGCCGGGCGTTGACGGAAAAAGAACCGCCGCCTGTTCGTATTGAACGGGAAATATACAGTGTTGATGAATGTATGGATACGGTCCTTGACTTCCTGCGGCAGTCGGCAAAGCCCCGCACGGTTATGGCCGTTTTTACACGGTGCCGTACCCGCCTTGAATTGGTTGTTACCTTTTTGGCCGTGTTGGAGTTGCTGAGGACCGGCCGCTGTCGGACTCTTGCCGACGGAGAGGGAGGAAACACGCTTGCCTTACAGTACATTAATTAAAGATGCGGCTCTTCTGGAAGGGCTTCTCTTTTTAAGCGGCCGGTCCATGAGCGTCGATTCTCTGGCGGCGCATACGGGCTGGTCTAAGGACCGTGTGGAAACGGCGGCGGAAACGTTGGAAAACAGGCTTTCCGATGCGGCGAGCGGAATTACGCTCCTCCGTGTAGCCGGCGGCTATCAGCTGGCTACGAAAGCGGAACTCAATGAAGACCTTCATTGGGAGTATGAACGGGTCGGCGATCTTTCGGCGATGGCTATGGAAGTACTGGCTATCATCGCGTTTCGCCAGCCTGTAACCAGAGCGGATATTGAAAAGATGCGCGGCGTTTCGTCGGAGCGCAGCATACAAAATTTGTTGCAGCAGGGCCTGATCGTTGATTTAGGGCGTAAAGAGAGTCCGGGCCGGCCCATTTTATACGGAACGTCACCGTATTTCCTCGAATGCCTGGGAATTGATTCGCTGGAGGAACTGGCGGCGCATATACCGGCATCGGAAACAGAAGCGGTATTGACGGATGCGGGCCGTAGGGAAGGAGGGGAAGATAATGGCGGAACGGTTGCAGAAAGTGATGAGTAATTGCGGCGTCGCGTCGCGCCGCGCGTCGGAAGAAATGATTGCGGCAGGCCGGGTGCGCGTAAACGGAGTCATTGTCAGGACGGCCGGCGTTAAAGTAAATCCCGATAAGGACGTTATTGTCGTCGACGGCCGGCGGCTGGAAAAGCCGCTGAAGCAGTATTACCTTTTCAATAAGCCGAAGGGCGTTATTACGACGGCTAAAGACGAGCGTGACAGAACTACGGTCATGAGTTATTTCAAGAATGTCAAAGACCGTATTTATCCGGTAGGCCGTCTGGATCAGAATACGGAAGGCCTCCTTATTATGACCAATGACGGTGATCTCGCGAATATTCTCATGCATCCGAGTAAACTCGTCGACAAGACCTATGAAGTTCGTATCAAAGGCCGTATTGCCGATATGACACTGGAAAAGCTTGCCCGGGGCGTGGCCTTAAAAGACGGAATGACCGCACCGGCGGTCGTTGTCTATAACGGCTATGACGTAAAGACGGACATGACGGAAGTGGAAATTACGATTCATGAGGGCCGCAACAGGCAGGGGCGGCGCATGTTCGAATATTTCGGCATCCGGATCCACAATCTGCGCCGGACGCAGTACGCTTTCCTCACGCTCAGCGGCGTTAAGCGCGGCTCTTATCGCAAACTGACACGCGAAGAAATAGCTGAATTATATAAGTATAAATAAGGGGAGACCCATGAATACCGTATTGGTTGTCGGTGCCGGCGCGGCCGGTATTATGGCGGCCGTTGCCGCGGCGGAAGCCGGGGCGAAAGTCGAACTCTTTGAAAAAAACGATATTGTCGGCAAAAAGATGGGCATTACGGGAAAGGGACGGTGCAATATTACCAATGCCGCCCCTATCGGCGATTTTATTTCGTATACGCCGGGAAACGGGAAATTTCTTTTCAGTGCGTACAGACAGTTTTCAAATGAAGATCTTTTGGAAAAACTGCACGGCTGGGGCCTGGAAACGAAAGTGGAACGGGGCGGCCGTGTTTTTCCCCGATCGGACAGCGCCGTTGAAGTGCGTAAACTCCTTTATTTCAAGCTGAGGGATATTGGCGCGGTTATCCGTTTTAAGGAAAGCGTAACGTCCGTTTATACGGACGGCGGGCGTTGGTTCGTCCGTACCGGAAAGGGGCGGTACGAAGGCGATGCGGTTATCATTACGACCGGCGGCATGTCCTATCCCGTAACCGGATCGACCGGAGACGGGTATGCCTTTGCCCGCAGTCAGGGACATACGGTTACCGATTTAAAAGCGTCCCTCGTCCCCTTTACGTCGCCGGACAAGTGGGTGCACGAATTATCGGGCGTATCGCTGAAAAACGTGGAGGCGTCCCTGTGGAAAGGCAAGAAGAAAATCGGTTCCTGTTTCGGTGAAATGCTCTTTACCCATTTCGGCGTGTCCGGCCCGATTATCCTCACGCTCAGCACGGCTGCGGCACATAACCGCAAGGCCGAATTTCCTATGGAGCTGTCGATTAACCTGAAGCCCGCTTTGTCGGAGGAAAAGCTGGTTCATCGCTTGGAACGGGATTTTGAAATATATGGGCGCAGGCAGATGGAGAAGGCGATGAAAGATGCATTGCCCCGTCGCCTTATTCCCGTCGTCCTGGCTCAGGCGAACGTTTCGCCGGATCTACCGGCCTGCCGGCTGTCCGGGGCCGGACGCCTGCAAATCGCACAGGCGCTGCAGAATTTGCGGCTCACTGTAAGCGGCACGCGCCCCGTTGCGGAAGCTGTCGTTACGGCAGGCGGCGTGAAGGTGGCGGAAATTACGCCGCAGACGATGGAGTCGAAACTTGTGCCGGGACTTTATTTTGCCGGCGAAGTAATCGATATTGACGCTTTTACGGGCGGGTATAATTTACAGGCTGCGTTTTCCACCGGTTATGTGGCCGGCAGGGCGGCAGCCGTTAAGGAGATGCGGGATGGGTAAAATTAGTGTGGCTATAGACGGTCCGGCCGGTGCCGGCAAGAGCAGTGTCGCCAGGATCGCGGCTGAACGGACGGGGTATGTATACTTGGACACGGGAGCCATGTATCGCGCCTTCACCTGGGCTTTTTTGCGGGCCCGTACCGATCTTGGCGATGCCGCCGCCGTTCAGCGGATTGTGGAAACGACGGAAATAACGGCGGAGCGGGACGGTGTTTTTGTCAACGGGACGGATGTGACCGCATCTATACGCGAACCGGCAGTGTCCGGACATGTCTCCGCCGTTGCCGCGCTTGCACCGGTTCGCGAAAAACTGGTACAATTACAACGGAAGACGGCTTCGACAGGCGGCGTTATTTTGGACGGACGGGACATCGGCACGGTGGTTTTGCCGGATGCCGAATTGAAAGTGTTCCTGACAGCCTCCATTGCTTCCCGTGCGAAACGACGCTGGCTGGAGCTGCGGGCGAAGGGCGGCACGGAATCACTGGCCGAAATAGAGGCAAACATCGCCGCCCGCGATAAGATGGACAGTGAACGGGAGATTTCCCCGTTGCGTGAAGCGGCTGACGCGGTTCATATCGATAACAGCGATATGGATCTGGAAGAAACGGCCGACTTGTTATGCCGCCTCATAAAAGAAAGGGAAGCATGAGAAGTTTCTGGTATTCCGTAATTCGTTCCATATTTAATGTAATAACGTATATATGGCTCGGCATGAAAGTATTCGGACGTGAAAATATCCCGAATAAAGGGGCTTTTATCGTAGCGTCCAATCATGCCAGCTACTTTGATCCGCCATTGCTGGGAACGGCCATGAACAACAGGCTCATTCATTTTATGGCCAAAGAAGAGCTTTTCAGGAACCCTCTTATGGGGTGGTTCCTCCGTTATGTGCACACGTTTCCGGTACGGCGCGGCAGGCTGGATCGCAAGGCCATTGCCGAAGCGATGAAAACCTTGCGCGACGGGCACGTTCTCGGCATCTATCCGGAAGGCACGACCCAAAACAACGGCCGTCTGGGCAAATTCCATGAAGGTATGGCGGCTATCGCCCTGAAAGCGGGAGTTCCTGTACTGCCGGCGGCGATTGCCAATTCGGGCAGGCTGCCGAAAAAAAGCGGCCCTGTGAGTGTATCATTCGGAAAACTCATTATGCCGGACGGCAATGCGTCCGATAAAGAGGATATAGCCGCATTGACTGAAAAGGTACGCAATGAAGTTGCGCGATTGTTATATGAGCACGGAGGTATGGCCCGGTGAGAGTACATATAGCAGCAGCCTGCGGCTTCTGCTACGGCGTCCGCAGGGCGGTTGAACTGGCTGCGCAGGCCGAGGCGGGAACTCATACGCTGGGGCCCATAATACACAACCCGCAGCTCGTTGATTCACTCAGCGAAAAGGGCGTTACGCCTGTAAACAGCCTGGAGGAAGTTGCCGACGGTTCCAGGTTGCTCATCCGTTCCCACGGTGTCGGCCCGGATGTGTATGACGAAGCGGAAAAAAGGCGCTTACATATTGTTGACGCAACGTGTCCTCATGTTAAAAAAGCACAGCAAGATGCCCGTAAGGTTATAAATGCGAAAAAAGTATTGGTTATAATAGGCGAAAAGGACCATCCCGAAGTAATTAGTATTTCACAATGGGGCGGTAATCGTGCTATTATAATAGATAAGGTTGAAGAAGCGGAGGAAATTCCCTATTGTGAAACTATGGGAGTTGTAGTGCAGACAACGTTTTCTCAGTCGCGGTTCAAACAGATTGAATCTGTATTGGCCGGGAAGACGGGACACCTTGACGTGTACATGACTATTTGCGCGGCTACGCGGCAGCGGCAGGAAGCGGCTGTCGAACTGGCGGGGAAGGTTGACGCCATGATCGTCATCGGCGGCAGGAACAGCGCCAACACGGGCCGTCTGGCACAGGTCTGCGCGGAACAGGGGTGCCCTACCTATCATGTCGAAACGGCGGCGGAAATCAATCCGGACGATTTCGCGGGTATGCATGATATAGGCGTTACTGCCGGTGCTTCAACAACGGATTGGATAATACAGGAGGTTGTTAAGATGATGGAAGATTTGCAAACTGAAGGCACAGAGGTAATGAGTGAAGAGTTGTTGGATCAGTACGACTACGAAGAAAATCCGAAGAAGGGCGACGTGGTAACGGGCACGGTTATTTCTGTGAATGATGATGCAGCCTATGTTTCCATCGGCACGAAAGCTGAAGCCGTTTTACCTAAAAAGGAAATGGCCGTACCGGCACCGGAAAAAGCAAGCGATTTTGTAAAAGTAGGTCAGCAATTGACGGTTGAAATTGCTAACAACATTAAAGAAGAAGGCTCTATCGTAGTTTCTCTCGTGCGCATGAAAAAAGTGGAAGACTGGAGAGAAGTCCGCGCCGCGTATGAAGCGGGCGAGCTTGTTGAATGTATCGGCAAAGAAATCAATAAAGCGGGCCTTGTCGTTACGATTAAATCGCTTCGCGGGTTCATCCCCCTTTCCCAGGGTGATGTCCGTTTCGTCAAATCGCTTGATTACCTCGTCGGTGAAACCTTCCGGGCTAAGGTTATCGATATGGATGAACATAAAAACCGTCTCGTCCTTTCCCGCAAGGCCGTTCTTGAAGCGTAAAGAGAACGTAAACGCGCTGAAGTATTGAAGACGATCGAAGAAGGATCCGTTGTTGAAGGCACTGTTGTTAAAATTATGCCGTACGGCGCATTTATAACCTCGGCGGCGTGGAAGGCCTTTTGCATATTTCCGATATTTCATGGAAACGTATCAATTCCGTTGAAGACGTATTGTCTGCCGGCGAAAAAGTCGAAGTGCTGGTACAGAAGTTTGATGAAGAACGCGACCGTATTTCTCTTTCCATGAAAGTGCTGCAGAAAAATCCGTGGATTTCCGCCGCCATAGAAAAATTCGAAGTCGGAGACGTCGTTAAAGGTGAGGTTAAAAAACTCCTGCCCTTCGGTGCCATTTTGGCGATCGATCCGGAATTGCAGGGCTTGCTCCACGTTTCCGAATTGACGGATAAACGCGGCGCCGTCGTCAAAGATCTCATTGAAACGGGCGATACGTTGGAAGTCAAGATTATCGGCATTGACAGAGATAAGAAAAAGATTTCCTTGAGCGCTCTTGCCGTCACGCGGGATGAAGCGGACAAAGAGGCCCGCGATTACATGGATAACGAACAGGCTGACAGGGGCGCAACTATTGGAGATGCAGTAGAAGAAAACTAACAGCAACACCGGAGGGTAATCGCCGCTTATCGATTACCCTCTTTTTGTTATACAGCGGGAGACATGTATGGAGAAACAAGAAACGAAAGCGGTTATAGCAGGAGTGGCAACCGGCAGCCGTGCCGAAAGACAGGGCCTCCGCGCAGGGAGTACGATTGTATCCGTCAACGGGCAGAAGGTGGAGGATCTCATTGTGACTTGAATTTTGCCCTTGCCGATGAAGATGTCCGTCTTGTTGTACAAGAAGGAGATACGCTGAAGGAATGCTATTTTCAAAAACGGTTCGGCGAGGATATCGGCATTACGATGGAAGCGGCCGTTTTTGACCGCATCCGGCAGTGTCGCAATAATTGCATATTCTGCTTTATCGCGCAGATGCCGCAGGGGATGCGCCCGTCCCTGTACGTCCGCGATGACGACTATCGCATGTCTTTTCTGACGGGCAGTTTTATTACGCTCTCCAATATGAATGAAGCCGATATTGAACGGATTGTACGGTTCCATCTCTCGCCCCTCCATGTGTCCGTCCATACGACGAACGGTGAACTGCGCAAGCGCATGATGCGTCAGGACGAGACGGAAAATATTATGGCGCAGCTGCGCCGTTTGACGGAAAATGACATTGAATTATACTGCCAAATCGTCCTCGTCCCGGGTTATAATGACGGCGCCGAATTCACGAAAACGCTTCATGATTTGGCGTCGCTGCAGCCGCAGGTGCTCGGTGTTGCCGTCGTACCGCTGGGTACGACGAAATTCCGGGCCGGCTGTAAAGAACTGAAGCCGGTAACAAAAGAAATTGCTGCCGATATCATCAGGCGGTCCCGGCCGTTTATTGAAAAAGGACGAAAAGAAGACACAGGCAGTTTTGTTTATTTGGCCGATGAATTTTTCCTCAAAGCCGGCGTCCCCGTTCCCGGCAACGAATATTACGACGGGTACGCACAGATTGAAGACGGCGTCGGCATGCTGCGGTATTTTGAGCAGGAGTGGCACCGTTGGGACGGTAAGGCCCGCAAGGCCTATGATAAGCCTCTGCGGCTGGCTCTCTTTACGGGAAGCCTGGCGTACGACTGTCTGAAAGAGCTCATTGAGGAAATAGACGTGGAAAATCTAGCGTCGATTTAATTGCCGTTAAAAATCATTACTTCGGCACGCAGATCAATGTGGCCGGCCTTTTGACGTCGCAGGATATGCTGACTGCCTGGGAAGACATAAAGGGCGGGTACGACGGCCTGATTATTCCCGGGACGGCATTGCGTAAGGGCGAGGATGTTTTTCTCGACGATGTGACGCTTAAAGAGTTTGCGGAAAAAGTCGGCGTTCCCGTGAAAGTGAGCGAGTTTGCGCCGCAGTTGAAAGATATACTGTATAACTGGAATGAGTAGAAGGAGATCCACATGTATAAACCGCTGGTTGCCGTCGTGGGACGGCCGAACGTTGGTAAATCCACGTTGTTTAACGCTATCGTCAAGAAACGTGTTTCCATCGTGGAAGATATTCCGGGTGTAACGCGTGACCGGATTTATTTTGATGCCGAATGGCTGGGGCGTGAATTTACGCTGATCGATACGGGCGGCATCGAGTTTGTCGATAAGGACAACCGGATTTTTACTTCCATGCGTTATCAGGCGGAGCTGGCTATCCGTGAAGCGGATGTCATCCTTTATGTGGTTGACGGCAAGACGGGGATTCAGCCGCAGGACAGGGAAATCGCCTCGCTTCTGCGCTCGTCCGGCAAGCCTGTTATCCTCGTCGTCAATAAAATAGACAGTGTTGAACAGGAAATGAATATTTACGAGTTCTACGGACTCGGCCTGGGCGATCCTGTAGGCGTTTCGGCGGTTAATCTCATGAATCTGGGCGATCTTCTCGATGAAGTGTTGAAGAATATTAAAGAAGTTCCCGTGCGTGAAGAGGATGAAAGTGCCGTGCATGTGGCTCTTGTCGGCCGTCCGAATGTGGGCAAGTCGTCATTGACGAACGCGCTGCTCGGCAAGGAACGTGTTATTGTCAGCGATATGGCCGGTACGACCCGCGACTCCATTGATACGCATTGGCGGCACGACGGTACCGAGTTCGTCCTCATTGATACGGCAGGTATGCGCCGCAAAGGCAAAATAGATTTGCCCGTTGAACGGTACAGCGTTGTACGCGCGCTGCGCGCCATTGATCGTTCGGACGTGGCGGTTCTCGTCCTCGACGGGACGGAAGGCGTGACGGAGCAGGATAAGAAGATCGCCGGCTACATTCACGAAGCGGGCAAGGGATGTATTATTATCGTCAATAAATGGGACCTCGTCACGAAAGACAGTAAGACTTCCCTGCGCTATACGGACGACATACGACGCGAATTGGCCTTTCTGCAGTATGCACCTGTCCTTTATGCGTCGGCACTTACGCACCAGCGTGTGGAACGATTGGCGGATCTTGTCAAATACGTTCCGAACAGCAGCACATGCGCGTTTCGACGAGTGTGCTGAATGAGCTTATAGCCGACGCGCAGCTTACCAATCCGCCGCCGACCAGGGGCGGCAGGCCGCTCAAAATTTATTATCTCACCCAGGCGTCGGTGGCGCCGCCGACATTCGTCCTTTTCGTCAATGATCCGGCGTTGCTCCATTTTTCGTACAAACGGTATATTGAGAACCGTTTGCGGGAAACCTTCGGCTTTGAAGGCACGCCTGTCCGCATCATCGCGCGCGGTAAAAAAGGGGAGGATGAGTAATGTATCCTTTTGTTTTTCTCTTTGCCGCTTATTTGATCGGGTCCGTGCCGAGCGGGCTCATTATCGGCAGGGTCTTCTACCGTACGGATCTGCGCGAATACGGCAGTAAAAATATAGGCGCTACCAATGCTTACCGGGTCTTGGGCGCGTTTGCGGGCCTTGTCGTCTTACTTATGGACACGGGCAAGGGCCTTGCGGGGGTCTGGCTGGGCCAAACGGCAGGTCACCTTTTTTCGCTCCACGATACGATTTACTTTATGATTCTCGGCGGGCTCCTGGCTCTTGTCGGACACTCCGCTTCGATCTTTCTGAAGTTTAAAGGAGGCAAGGGCGTGGCGACGGGGCTCGGCATTATGCTCTATCTGGCGCCGTGGGAAACACTCATCGTCTTTGCCGTATGGTGTGCCGTTGTCGCCGCAACCCGTTTCGTTTCGCTGGGCTCCGTTGTTGCGGCCGTTCTCATGCCGATTTTAATGTGGGTCTTCGACGAACCGACAGCGGTTCTTATTTTCGGCATTACAGCGGCAGTGATTGTGGTCATTCGTCACAAAGACAACATTATCCGGCTGTTACACGGCAAAGAACTCAAAGTGAAGCGTCTTGAAAAAAAATAAATCTGATGTAAAAGCTGTTAAAATCGGCGAAATTCATTTGATATACGCGTAAAATTGTGTATAATTGATTATGTACAAGCAGGTGGTCAGGTGAGAATTATTTCAGGCCGCGCCCGCGGCCGCATTCTTAAATCACCGCGGGGAACGGCGACGCGTCCGACTTCGGATCGTACACGTGAAAGTTTATTCAATATTCTGGCGGCCCGTCCGTTCGGGCAGGCGCGGATATTGGATATCTTCGCCGGCACGGGAGCTCTCGGCCTGGAAGCGATGAGCCGCGGCGCCGTGGAGGGCGTGTTTATTGATATCCGTACAGGGAGCCTTATCAGGGAAAACGCCGCTCTTTGCGGGGTTAGCCGTGCCTGCACCGTGTTGTCGATGAATCATCGGCGCGCTCTGGCATCGCTGCAGGGGCGTACTTTTGATTATATTTTTGCGGATCCTCCGTACGACAATGATTTGGTAAACGAAACGCTTGCCGCCGTCTTTGCATATCGATTGCTGGCTCCTGACGGGCTTTGTGTCGTGGAACATTCAGGGCGCGAAGATATTGAAGCGGGCGGAGCGTTCACGATTGTCAGGGAAAAGGCATACGGCCGGGAGACGCGTATGACTTTTTTGGTCAATCGAAGAGAAGGGGAATAGATTTGCGAATCGGTATCTGTCCGGGCAGTTTCGATCCTGTGACGAACGGGCATGTGGACATCTTTGAGCGAGGCAGTCGGTTAGTTGATAAACTTATTATTGCGATCTTTGAAAATCCGGGTAAAAAGCCTCTCTTTACTATGACGGAACGGGAAGAATTGCTGCGGCAGTCGGTTGAACATATTCCCCATGTTGAAGTTGTCAGTTTTCAGGGCCTTTTAAATCAGTATGCCGTGGAACGCGGTGCTACCGTTATCCTGCGCGGGTTGCGGGCCGTAACGGACTTTGAATACGAGTTCCAGCGGGCTCTGCTTATGAAGTATCTGGAACCGGATATAGAAACCGTATTTATTATGACCAATACGAATTATTCGTATCTCAGTTCGTCGGGTATACGCGAGCTTGCCTGCTTCGGCGGCAGGTTGGACGGGCTCGTGCCCGATTGTGTGGTAAAGCGCTTAAAAGAAAAATTCAAAGATAAATATCAGAGATAAGGGTGTGGAATTAGATGAACGCAGAGAAGCTGTTAGAAGATTTGGAAAGTGTCGTAATGAACGCGTCTAAAATGCCTTTTACCAATAAAAAGGTCGTAGACGAAGAGGAACTGTTGGCTATTGTCGACGAGCTGAAAGGGGCCATGCCCGAAGAAGTGGAACAGTCCCGCAAAGTATTGGCGGAGCGCGATAAAATCATTGCCGACGCGCAGCGCCATGCGGACAGTATGGTAGCTCAGGCGAAAGATTACATTGCCAAGCTTACGGAAGAAAGTGAAATCGTCCGTCAATCGCAGGAACATGCAAGTCAGATCATCCAAAACGCCAACCAGTCTTCTGAAGAGTTGAAGAACAGCTCCATTACCTATGCGGGCGATGTTTTGAAATATGTGGAAACGACATTGGAAAAAACCTTGTCCAGCATCAAGCAGAACCGAGATAGTTTATTACAGTCTAACCGCCAGGACTCAAACAAGTAAGGCGCACCGAGGGGATGTAGCAGAGTGAGGACCCATTCTGTCACATCCCCTTGCTGACTGTAAGGGATGTTTTCATAAGGCGGGAACTGTGATGAAGAAAATTACGTCACGCGATAATCAGTGGGTTAAACTGGCCGTGTCGCTGAAACAGAAAAAATACAGGTATGAACGGCACCGGCTTTTGGCCGAAGGGTTCCGCCTTGTCGGTGATGCCGTGGATAACGGTGTGACCGACGGTGTCTGCCTGGTTACGGAAACCGTTGCGGCACGGCCGGAATTTGACGCGCTCCGGATCCGCGCCGAAAGGGCAGGCTGGGACGTTTATGCCGTTACGGACAGCGTGTATGAGAAAATCAGGGATACCCGCTCGCCGCAAGGTATCGCGGCTGTTCTACCCTTTTTCGAGTATACGTTGGATACATTGCCGCCCGTACGGCATGAGCAGGCGGTCCTGTACCTGGAAGGAGTACAGGACCCCGGCAATTTGGGAACCGTTATCCGTACGGCGGCGGCGGCCAACGCGGGCGCCGTGCTTCTCAGTACGGACTGCGTCGATTTTTATAACGGCAAGACGGTGCGCAGCGCAATGGGCGCCGTTTTCAAGGTGCCTGTGGTGCAGCAGGTGAAAACGGCGGATCTTCTGAGATACTGCGACAGTACGGGCCGCCGTCTTATAGCGGCCGTGCCGGGTGCGGAAACATCATATACACAGACCGATTGGACTCGGCCGGCAGTCGTCGCTTTCGGGAATGAAGGGGCAGGCCTTACGGCTGATTTTACGGCCCGCTGCGGGGAAACTTTGACGATTCCCATGAAAGCCGGCACGGAATCGCTTAATTTGGCGATATCCGTCGGTATCGTCTTATATAAGGCCTGGGAATGCGCAGGCTTTAAGGAGTAATTATGGAAGCAAAAGAGATACTTGAAGCGTACAGGGCCGGTAAGCTGACCGATACCGCCGTCTTAGCCGCCTTACAGGAAAAATACAGGGAAGAAACGTTACACCTCGGCTTTGCTTCCCTTGACCTGGATCGGGCCGAGCGCTGCGGTTTTCCGGAAGTCGTTTTTTGCGCCGGCAAGACGGAAGGGCAGTGCGTTGAAATTTTGTCGGCTCTCATGAAAAAGTATGACAATGTTATCGGCACGCGTGCCGATGCAGGTATATATGATCGTCTGAAAAATAAAATCCCCCATGTTTTATATGACAGCACGGCAGCCATGATCTATCAGCATAAGGATAACCGGATTCGCAACGGAGAACGGACGATTGCCGTCATTACGGCGGGAACCGGCGATATTCCCGTTGCCGAAGAAGCGGCACTTACCGCCGAAATCATGGGAAACCGTGTACGGCGTATCTATGATGTAGGCGTGGCGGGGCTGCATCGTCTCCTGGCACGTCAGGGCGAAATCCGGGCCGCCAATGTTTGTGTCGTCGTTGCCGGCATGGAAGGCGCCCTGGCGAGCGTTGTCGGCGGTCTTGTCGATAAACCGGTTATCGCCGTTCCGACGAGTATCGGCTACGGCGCGAATTTTCACGGCCTGTCGGCCCTGCTGTCCATGCTGAACAGCTGCGCCGCAGGCGTTTCCGTCGTCAACATAGACAACGGCTTCGGCGCCGGCAGGCTGGCGGCGATGATCAATGAAATGAGGTAACCTGTGAACGGGATATGGCAAGTGGAAACGAATATAGATGATATGAGTCCGCAAGGTACGGAATATGTTTTTGCCCGTCTTTTGGAAACCGGCGCCAAAGATGTCTGGGCAACGCCGGTCATTATGAAAAAGGGACGGCCCGGCATTATGCTGTGCGCTCTTTGTGAAGAACGGCTGCTTCAGGACGTCAGCACCGTGATCCTGACGGAGACGACGTCTATCGGCGTGCGCTGTTTTCCCGTAGAGAGGAAAGAATGCAGCCGTGAAATCGTGGCGGTCCGTGTGGACGGCCGGGATATTCACTGTAAAGTAAGCCGTTACGACGGTACCGTCACGACTATTACGGCTGAATATGACGAATGCCGCACGGCGGCGGCTGAAACGGGAACGCCCCTGAAAGAATGGCGAAGAAGGGCGGAAGAAGAGGCATATAAGATACATGGATAAGGTGTTGCAACGCACTGTTGCGGAAATAAAGCGAAAATTAGCCGCTGTAAACGTCCGTACCGATGCCGGCGCGACTATAAATTACGGTTGGCAGTTGACCGGCGAGCGGGACGGGGAGACCGTGAAAATCGCCGTTTATAACGGCAAGAAGGGTATCCGCTTTGTCGTTCAGGGGAAAGAGAGCGCATTGAAGGAAGAAGTGGAGATTCTTTGTGCAGGCGAAGCGACGGCCGTAAAGCGCGTATCTTCGACGAAACGGGCGTCCTTCGCACCGTCCGGAGCCGATCTGAAACCGTCCGGGGCGGACTGTTGGATAGGCGCCGATGAATCGGGAAAGGGCGATGTCTTCGGGCCTCTCGCGGCGGCGGCCTGCCTGGTGACGGCAGCGGAAGCGGCCGTCCTGCGTACTGCCGGCGTGACGGACAGCAAGCTGTTGACGGACGCGGCCGTACACGACATGGTCGGCAAAATCAGGGATATGCTCGGTGACAGAGCTGTCGTAACCGTGTATATGCCGGAAGAATATAACCGTCTTTACGGAGAGTACAGAGCGAAGGGGCAGAACCTTAATCATTTATTGGGGGATCTGCACGGGATGAACATAAGAAGTCTATTGAATAAGTACAAATGTCCGTGTATAATAGTCGATAAGTTCGGCAGGGACGACTATGTCCTCAACGCTTTGGGCAAGGCTGCGCAAGGCAGGACGGTTATTCAGGTGCCTAAGGGCGAGCGGGATACGGCGGTGGCGGCGGCGTCCGTTCTGGCGCGGGCCGCCTTTGTACGAGCCATGGACAGACTGGAAGAAAAATATGAAATGTCCTTCCCGAAAGGAGCTTTTGCCGGTATTGACACGGCCCTTCAGGCGTTCCGCCTGACCTACGGTGACAACCGCCTGCATGAAGTAGGCAAGCTTAACTTCCGGACTTTTGATTTTTTGCGGTGACGGCGGATGAACAGAGTAATTATAAATGCCGACGATTTCGGTATTCACGGCGAAGTGAATAAAGCCGTCTACGAAGGCCATACCAAAGGCATACTTACGAGTACGAGCCTTCTGGCCCAGGGAGCGGCGTTTGACGAAGCCGTTGAGCTGGCCGGAACCTGTCCCCGCCTCGGCGTGGGCATCCATCTTTGTCTTGTCGGCGGCTTGCCGCCCGTGCTCTCGCCGCGTGAAGTGCCGACTCTTGTCGGCCGCGACGGGCTTCTGCCGGATAATTATATTGAATTTATCAGTAAGGCGTATACGGGTAAGATAGACTTTTCCCAGGTTTATGCCGAACTGGACGCGCAGATTGAAAAGGTTTCGGCTACAGGGCTGACTATAACGCACCTTGACAGCCACCAGCATTTACACGTGCTGCCGCCCGTTTGGAAGATTACGACGGCACTTATGAAAAAGCACGGGCTTCATCGGCTGCGCCTGCCGCGTGAAGCGTACCGGTTCAAGCTGTTTACGGCCCGGCCCGGCCGTGTTGTCGGCCGCGGCGGCCTGACGGCTCTCGCCGTAAAAGCGGCGCCTGATGCGGCAAGGCTCTGTTTTTCCGTGACCGATTACTTTTGGGGTATGGTTGACGGCGGTGATATGACGGAAACTAATTTGCGATATATCCTGCAAGGATTGCCTTTCGGCATTCATGAAATCATGATGCACCCCGGGGCGAGCAACGATGTCCTCGGCAGATCTTTTTCCTGGGGATATCACTGGCAGGAAGAATTGGCGGCGCTCCTGTCGCCGCGTATACGG
The DNA here is from genome assembly GCF_000239275.1 of Megasphaera geminata F0357. GTDB lineage: Bacteria > Bacillota > Negativicutes > Veillonellales > Megasphaeraceae > Megasphaera > Megasphaera geminata. The sequence goes on from NZ_JH417599.1 coordinate 68,732, forward strand.
GCGGTAACAGAAGCGCGTAAACTTGAGCTGATCAATTACGGTGATTTGCCGTAAATTGCTGTAAGGGAGGCCGGATTATGAAAGTATTGGTAACAGGCGGTGCCGGATTTATCGGTTCGCACATTACGGATGTACTCGTTGAAGCGGGCCATGACGTGGTTGTCGTCGATAATCTCAGTGCCGGCGTCAGGGAACATGTAAACGGAAAAGCGACGTTCCATTGCTTTGACATACGCGAACGGGACCGCCTCTACGCTCTTTGTGAATCGGAAAAGTTTGCCGCCGTTTTTCACGAGGCCGCGCAAACCATGGTTCCTTATTCCCAGACCCATCCGCAGGCCGATGCGGATGAGAATATTATGGGGCTGCTTTCCGTATTGGAAAGCGCCCGCAAAACCGGCGTGAAACGCATTGTTTTTTCCTCATCCGCCGCCGTGTACGGCGATAATACGGCTGTCCCCCTGAAGGAAGACGAACCGGCGGCGCCGACTTCTTTCTACGGTCTTTCCAAGGTCGTTTCGGAACAGTATCTGCAGATGTATTATAAGGTGTTCGGCCTCGAATATGTGATTCTCCGCTATGCCAATGTATACGGGGAACGGCAGGGCAGCCGCGGTGAGGGCGGCGTCGTTTATGTATTCTCCAAAGCCCTGGCGGCAGGTGAAGACATCAGTATTTTCGGCGACGGTGAACAGACGCGCGACTTCGTCTATGTTAAGGACGTGGCGCAGGCCAACCTGGCAGCCCTTCATGCCGATGTGAAACCGGGGATTTATAATATCAGCACGGCTGTTGAAACGACGGTCAACGCGCTGAAAGAGATCCTGCTCTATCTGTCCGGCAGGGCAGCCGCCGTCCGTTATGAAGACAAACGGGACGGCGACATTGTCCGCTCCGCCCTGGCTAACGGCAAAGCCGAGGAGTTCTTGCGGTGGCGCCCGCAAAAGAAACTCATGCCGGGCCTGACCGCGACGTACGCATATTTTGCACAGGAGGTAGCCCGTGAGTAAAGAACGGAAAGATTTTAAATTTTATTTAGTCCGTGAAGATATTCTGCCCGAAGCTATTAAAAAGACCATTAAAGTGAAGGAAATTTTAAAGCACGGCGAAGCGCGCACGATTAATGACGCCGTCCGCATGATGGATCTCAGCCGCAGCGCATACTATAAGTATAAGGATTTCGTCCTGCCGTTTTATGATGTCATGCAGGGGAAACTCGTCACCTTGTCGATCATTCTCTCTGATCGCCCCGGCAAGCTGTCGCAGGTCCTGAACACGGTTGCCGACAGCAACGGCAGTATTTTAACCATCAACCAGGGTATTCCGCTCCAGGGAATGGCCGACGTGAGTATTTCCATTGAAACGAAGGAAATGGATATTACCGTCGAAGCGTTGATAAAACGGCTGGAAGCCTTGCAGGGCGTACAGCATGTACATATAATCGGACAAGTATAGGAGGAAGGTGTAATGAAAAACGTATCAATCGCGTTACTCGGTTGCGGTACTGTAGGAAAAGGCGTAATCGACTTATTGCAAATGAACGGGCAGCTCATTTCGGAGCAATTGAATACGGCCATTACGATTAAACACGTTCTTGTCAGGGACGTACCGAAATATGAGGCGGCAGATTTGCCGGCGAGCATAAACCTAACCGACGACTTCAGGGACATTGTTGAAGACGATGCCGTGGAAATCATTGTTGAGGTTATGGGCAGCGCCGATTTTGCGAAAGAATGTATTGAAGAAGCGTCCGGCGCGG
>NZ_JH417599.1:70500-78860 GCF_000239275.1 Megasphaera geminata F0357
GCGAGAATGTATTGAAGAAGCGTTCCGGCGCGGTAAGAGCGTTGTCAGCGCCAATAAGGATGTCATTGCCGACTACGGGATTCCGTTATTGAAGCTGGCTCACGAACACGGCGCGGATTTTCAGTTCGAGGCGAGCGTCGCCGGCGGGATTCCCATTGTACGTCCTATGTATTCGTCGCTGAACAGCAATAAAATCGAAGAAATCATCGGTATTATGAACGGCAGGACGAACTTTATCCTGAGCAGCATGACCGACCGCGGCCTTTCTTATGAAGACGCGCTGCGGGAGGCGCAGGAAAAGGGCTATGCCGAAGCGGATCCGGCCAATGATGTCGGCGGTTTTGATGCGGCCCGTAAAATAGCCATTCTCGCCAAGCTCGGCTTCCATGCGTACGTTACGTTCAACGACGTTTCCGTTGAAGGGATCCAGCATATTACGAAAGACGATATTGCCCACGCGACAGCGATGGGCTACGTCATTAAATTACTTGCCGTAGCGCGGCAGGAGGACGACGGCATTTCTCTGGCCGTCCATCCCGCTTTTATCCGCAAAGGGCACCCTCTTGCCAATGTCGGCGGCGCTTATAACGCCGTTTATGTGCGGGGCAACTGTGTCGGCGATATTATGTTATACGGTCAGGGTGCGGGCGCTCTGCCGACGGCGAGCGCCGTTGTCAGCGATATTATGAATGTCATTCAGCACGTAAATAACGAAATGACGGGAAAGCGGCCTTACTTGTGGCGCGAAGCGCCGCTTAAAGATGCGGGAAAAATTAAGGCGCCTTATTATATTCGCCTTATTGCGGCCAATGCTCCCGGTGTTTTGTCGAGTATTTCCGGGGTCTTTGCCGGGCACGGTATCAGTATTCGGTCTCTCATTCAGAAAGATGAAACGAAGGAAGTTGCCGAAATCGTCATCCTCGTCGACAGTTCGGCCGATGCCGTTATCCGCACGGCTCTCACGGAAATTGAACGGCTTCGGTGCATAGATCGTCTGCGGCACGCTATCCGCGTCATCGAGGTGTAAGCATGAAGCCAACTATAGGGGTGCGGGTCCCCGCGACGACGGCTAACCTCGGCTCGGGCTTTGACGCGTTGGGACTGGCCCTGACTTTATATAACGAAGTTTACTTTACGGAGGATGACGGCTCCGCCGTCCGCGTCGAAATCGAAGGGCTCGGCAAGGAGTCGATACCGGACGGTTTTGCCGATAATATGGTCGGCAAAGCCATGGTGAGGGCCGCTGCCGTAAACGGCGGAAAATTACCGAAAAGCGGTATACTGCATCTTGTTAACCGCATTCCCGTGGCACGCGGTCTGGGCAGCAGCTCGGCCGCTTTGGTCGGCGGTATTATTCTCGGGAATGTGCTTACGGGAAACGGCATGGACAGACAGGCCATGCTTAACCTGGCAAACGAAATGGAAGGGCATCCCGATAATGTGGTGCCGGCCTTTTGCGGCGGTCTTTGCATGTCCGTCCTGGACGGCGGCAATCCGGTTACGCAACGCGTCCCTCTCGGTAAGGCCGCTTTCTTTATTACGGTCAGCCCTTCCCTGGAAGTGTCAACGGAACGGGCCAGGGCCGTATTGCCGCAGACGTTGCCATATAAAGACGGCGTTTTCAATGTCAGCCGTGTCGCCTTCCTGGTAACGGCATTCATAAATAAACAGTATGACAATATCCGCTACGGGCTGGAAGATCGGCTGCATATGCCCTATCGCCTGCCTCTTATTCCCGGCGGTGAACGGGCCTTGCAGGCGGCAGTGGAGGCGGGAGCGCTCGGCGCCACCGTGAGCGGTTCCGGCTCGACGGTTATCGCCTTTGCGACGGATCATGAAGAAGACATACGCAAGGCTATGGAAACCGCTTTTTCAGATGCCGGTTTCACGTCGGCGGGGCATATCCTGAAGGCGTGCAATGAAGGCGCGAAACGTATCTGAGAGGAAAAAAGGGCCGGCGCTTCGGATTAAGGGCTTTCTTGTCTTGACAACGTAAATTTAAATTGTTACTATAAATCACAATAAAAGCGATGAGCGGAAGAAGCTTATTTTCCTTTATGGCAGAGAGATACCGGCACGGTGCAACGGTATTGATAAAGGCATAGGCGAGTCACCCGTGAGCCGGCAGGAGAAAAAGCCTGCCCGGATGCAGCCGTTATCTGCCATGAGAGGCCGTGGACAGCATACGGCAAATTAGGTGGTACCGCGGAAGACATACGTTCTTTCGTCCTAAGGGGACTTGGGATGAAAGAGCGTTTTTTATTTATTGTAAAGGAGGAGACGGCTATGAAATGGGATAAGGAAAAACTCGAAGGGTATAATCCCGGAGAAATCGAACAGAAGTGGTATGATTTTTGGGAAAAAGAAGGGTATTTCCATCAGGAGCCCGAACCGTCGCGTAAGCCCTTCAGCATCGTCATGCCCCCTCCGAACATAACGGGGCAGCTTCATATGGGCCATGCGCTCGATAATACGCTCCAGGATATCCTCGTGCGTTTTAAACGGATGGAAGGCTATAACGTGGTCTGGATCCCCGGTACGGATCATGCGGGGATCGCAACGCAGGTCAAGGTGGAAGAACAGCTTGCTGAAGAAGAAGGGAAAACACGTTATGATATAGGGCGTGAAGAATTTCTGAAACGCGTTTGGGCGTGGAAAGAAAAATACGGCAGCCGTATTGAACAGCAGGTCCGCCGCCTCGGTTCGTCCTGCGATTGGAGCCGTAAACGGTTTACCATGGACGATACATGCGCGCGTGCCGTCCGCGAAGTATTCGTTTCTCTCTATGAAAAAGGGCTTATCTATCAGGGACGGCGGATTACGAACTGGTGCCCTCATTGCCATACGGCGCTTAGCGATATTGAAGTCGATCATAAGGATGAAGCCGGGCATTTGTGGTATATCAAATACCCCGTAATCGGTGAAGACGATTACGTCATGATCGCGACGACCCGCCCGGAAACGATCATGGGCGATACGGCTGTCGCAGTCAACCCGCATGATGAAAAGATGAAAAAATACATCGGCAAAAAGGTCCTCATCCCCCTTGTCAACAGAGAGGCGGAAGTTATCAGCGACGAGTACGTGGACAGTGAATTCGGTACGGGCGCCGTTAAGATTACGCCGGCCCATGACCCGAACGACTTTGAAGTAGGCGAACGGCATCATCTCGAAGAGGTTATGATCATGAACCTGGACGGTACGATGAATGAACGGGCCGGTGCAAAATATGAGGGCATGACGATCAGGGAATGCCGCCGGGCCGTTGTGGAAGATCTTCGGGAATTGGGGCTTCTCGACCATAGGGAAGAACTGAATCATGCCGTCGGGCATTGCTCTCGCTGTAAAACGACCGTCGAACCGCTTTCGACAAAACAATGGTTCGTTAAAATGAAACCGCTTACACCGGCGGCTCTCGGGGCGGTCGCCGACGGCAGTACGAGATTCATTCCTGAACGCTTCACGAAAATCTACAATCACTGGCTCGAAACTATCCATGACTGGTGTATTTCCCGTCAGCTCTGGTGGGGGCATCAGATTCCGGCATGGTATTGCGACGACTGCGGCGAGATCAGTGTCAGCCGTACGGATCTGACAACATGTCCGCACTGCCGCAGCACGCATATCCGCCAGGATCCGGATGTGCTGGATACGTGGTTCAGCTCGGCCCTCTGGCCTTTCTCGACGCTGGGCTGGCCCGATGAAACGCCGGATCTTGAGCGGTTCTTTCCGACGAGCGTACTCGTAACGGGATATGATATTATTTTCTTCTGGGTTGCGCGCATGATGTTTGCCACCTGTGAATTCATGAAAGACGTCCCGTTCCGCGATGTCTTTATTCACGGTCTCGTTCGCGACAGTCAGGGCCGCAAGATGAGCAAATCTCTCGGCAACGGCATCGATCCCTTGGAAGTAAGCGACCGGTTCGGCGCCGATGCGCTTCGGTTTACTCTTGTCACCGGCAATACGCCGGGTAACGACATGCGTTTTTATATGGAACGTGTTGAAGCAAACCGTAATTTTGCCAACAAGATTTGGAATGCCGCAAAGTTTGTCATTATGAACCTTGAAAAGTATGATCCGGACTTCGTACCGGCGGACGCTGATCTTACGTTGTCGGACCGCTGGATCCTCGCGTCGTACAACAATCTTGTCCGCACCGTGACAAAACGTCTCGACGCCTATGAATTGGGCGATGCCGCCGCCTGCGTATACGATTTTTCATGGAACTGTTTCTGCGACTGGTATATTGAACTTGCCAAACAGCGTCTTTATAAATCCGACGACGAGCGGAGCGGGAAGACGGCCCGGTACATTCTTGTCTACGTACTGACGCATACACTGGCTCTTTTGCATCCGTTCATGCCGTTTGTTACGGAACATCTGTGGCAGCACCTGCCGCATGAAGGAAAAAGCCTTATTGCCGCGCCGTGGCCGCAGCCGAGAAAAGAATGGGACTTTACGGACGCCGCCGCTGCTATGAATATCATAATGGAAGCGGTTAAGGCCGTCCGTAATATGCGTGCCGAGGCGAACGTACCGACGGGCAGAAAAGCTCCCGTTACGCTCGTGCCGGCTGATGCCGGAATGGCTGAAACCCTGCATACGTATGAAAGCTATTTCAAGACGCTCGCTTTTGTCGATGAAGTTCATTTTCTCGCACCGGCGGATAAAAAACCGGAAAATGCCGTTGTCGCGGTCGTACCGCATATTGAAGTGTATCTTCTCTTGAAGGACATCATTGACGTGGAAAAGGAAAGGGCCCGCATTATGAAGGAGCAGGAAAAAGCGCGGGGCGAAATCGAGCGGCTGGAAAAGAAACTGGCCAACAGGGGGTTTACGGACAAAGCTCCCGAAACGGTTGTAGAAAAGGAAAAAGAAAAGCTTGCCGCATATCGGGAAAAAATGAAGGCCTTGATGAAGCGCGGGGAAGAGTTGGAAAAATTATAAGGGAACGGGGCATATGACATACGAAGAAGCGATTTGTTATTTGGAGAATGCCTGCACGTTCGGGATAAAACCGGGGCTCATGAGAATTCATGAGCTCCTGGAACGTTTGGGCAATCCGCAGAACCGATATAAAACCGTGCATATAACGGGAACGAACGGCAAGGGTTCGGTAACGGCTCTCATCGCCAACGGCCTTACGGCCGCTGGCCGTAAAACGGGCCGGTACACCTCGCCTCATTTGGAAGCGTATACGGAACGGATGAGTGTTGACGGCAGAGAAATCAGCCGGGAAGATTTTGCCGCCGTGACGGAAAAAATCAGCCGTGCCGTGGAAGCGATGAAAGCGGCGGGAACGGAACAGCCGACGGAGTTTGAAATGCTCACGGCTATGGCCTTTCTTTATTTTGCCGAACAGGACGTAGCCTATGCGGTTATTGAAGTCGGCATGGGAGGGCTTCTCGATTCGACCAACGTCATTCTGCCCGTCGTGTCGGTCATTACGAACGTTGCCCTGGATCATACGGCATATTGCGGTACGACCGTCGAGGAGATCGCCCGTCACAAAGCGGGTATTATTAAAGACGGTGTCCCCGTTATTACGGCGGCGGACGGGGCGGCCCTCGACACAGTTGCCGAAAGGGCGGCGGCCAAGGGTGCGCCGCTTTGCGTGCTCGGCAAAGATATTGCCGTTACCCGGCGGTCCCTTGAAAAGACGGCTGCCGGCGAACTCGTCCAGCATTTGCGGCTGCGGTTCACGGGCGGTAAAGAAACAAATCTCGAACTGCCGCTTTTGGGAGCGCACCAGGCGGATAACTGTGCGGTGGCCGCCGCCGCGCTGCAGTATATCGGTACGGTTGATGCGGCCGTGACGGACAGGGCCGTCAGAGAGGGGATCCGTACCGTGTCCTGGCCGGGGCGTTTCCAGGTCGTGCGGGCCGGCGGTAAGACCGTCGTCATTGACGGCGCTCATAATCCGGCAGGCATCGAAACGTTCTGTCGGACCTTTGATGAAGTATTCGGAGAGATGAAGCGGGTATTCATTTTTTCCGTCCTTGCCGACAAGGAGTACAGGGCTGTTATAAAGAGGCTGTTCCGCAGCGACGACAAGGTGTTCTGTGCGCCGGCGCCCAGTCCCCGCACGGCCGATCCGGCTCTTATTGCCGGTCTTATCGGTCCCCGCGCGGCGACGGCTTCGTCGCCTGCGAAAGCGTTGGTACAGGCGCTGACCGTAACCGGAGCGGATGCCGTGTGCTGCGTTGTCGGCTCTCTTTATATGCAGGGCGATATCCGCCGCTGCCTGCGGCAGCAATACGCCGCGTCAGTATAGACAAGAATATCGTAAGCCCGTATAATTGGAGTCGGAAGGAGTATAACCGCATGAACCTCTTGACTTTACACGGCGACGGTCCTCGGGAGAAAGCCAGAATACGTATTGTATATGCTCTCTTGGGGACCGCTTTTTTTGTGCCGTTACAGCTGTATATAATGGAGATCTTCTTCAGCGCGGCCTTTATTCTGGGGATTTTCTACTTTGTGAAATACGGCGTGCCCGCATATACGGGCAAACCTCTCGTCTACCCGGCCCTGGCTTTTGCGGCAACGGCCCTGGTTTCCCTTGCCGGGGCGCCGCAGGCGTGGCTGGGCCTGGCTTTTTACGTCTTTACGGTTTTACAGTATACCGTGCTTTTTCTGGGAATCGTGCTTTTCGTCAAAGGAGAAGAGGAAAAGCGGCTTTTCCTGCGCGTTATTCTGGCGGGCGCTTTCTTTGTCGCTTTGTACGGGCTCTATCAATACGTTCATATGCTGACCCTGCAGGAGACGGAATGGGTTGATCGTTCGGCCTTTCCCCTGCTGCGGCGCCGGATGTATTCGACCCTTTATAATCCGAATCTCTTATCCTGTTATCTGCTCATGGCCATGTCGGTTGCCGGCGGGTATACATTTTGGACGAAGGACGGGCGTGAACGCGCTATGTCGGCAGGGCTCTTCTGCCTCCTGGGTTTGTGCCTCCTGCTTACGTACTCGCGCGGTGCCTGGATGGGGGCGGCAGTGCTCGTCTTTATTTTCGGACTTGTCCGTGATAAGCGCCTCTGGCTTTTCTTTTTAACGGTGCCGTTAGTGCTGGCTTTTTACCACGGCGGTATTGCCGACAGGCTGGTGTCCATCTTTTCGTACAGAGAAGCGGATACGTCCTTCGCTATGCGTCTTGATATGTGGAGTGACGCCGTTATCATGTGGTTGGACCATCCCTTTTTCGGTATCGGCTGGGGCGCTTTTAAATTTGCGTATCCCGCTTATAACGAATTGATACAAAAGGCGGGCATTGTGATCTTTCACTGTCACAATCTCTTTCTTAATATCCTCGCGGAAACGGGTATTTTCGGTTTCTGCACGTTCTTTTCCTTCTTTTTCGGGCATCTGCGTTACGGTCGGGACATACTGCGCGGTACTGCTGAAGATTCTTTTGAGTATATGACGGCAACCATTATTATTACGGTTGTCGCCACCGTCGCCGTGACGGGGATCAGCGACGATGATTTATTCAGCACGCAAGTATCCATGATGTTTTGGCTGATTAGTTCTTTGTTTTGTAATAACAATAAAGCATACGGGAAGTAACGAAAACGGTTTGCGAAAAAATTCACATTAATATATAATGTTCATGTATGCAGTGAACTTTAACCGGACGGAAGGCCGTCTGATATATAAGCTATGTGAAGCCCGGAAGGAGCCGATTATGAGACAGAAAAAAGTTATATCTGACGCCGTCATCGAACGGCTGCCGCTATATTATAGAGATTTATTATTATTACAGGATGCCGGCATCGATATCATTTCTTCGGAAAAGCTCGGTGAACGGCTCGGCATTACGCCGGAACAGATCCGAAAGGATCTGACCTGCTTCGGTGCGTTCGGTAAAAAGGGCGTCGGCTACTATGTCAGTGAGCTGGGCCAGCAGATTGTCGAAATTATCGGCCTGCAGCAGCACTGGAAGGTCGGTATTGCCGGCATCGGCCATTTAGGCTGGGCCCTTGCGAATTATAAAACTTTCGGGAGGCTCGGTTTCCGAACGGAAGGCCTCTTTGACGTGGATCATCGGATTATCGGTCAAAATGTCGGCGGTATCGTCGTTACCCCTATCTCGGAAATGGAAGAAACCATCCGCCGCGCAGGTATCCAAATCGGTATTATCACGACTCCCGCCTCCGTGGCGCAGCAGGTCGCCGATCAGATGGTTGCCGGCGGCATACGCGGGATCCTCTCGTTTGCGCCGATTCGGCTCAATTTGCCGCCGCATGTTTATGTTTTCCGTGAAGACCTGTCCATCGGTCTCAGCCGTATATCCTATTATCTGACAAATAAGCCCGAACAGGATGAATAAGATAAAAGAAGCAGCCCCTGTGCCGATC
>NZ_JH417599.1:79036-109557 GCF_000239275.1 Megasphaera geminata F0357
CCCTGTGCCGATCGGCGCAGGGGCTGCTTTTTGTATACGTATCCGGAACGTCTCAGTTCCGCAACGCCTTTATAAGGTTTCTTCCAATTCTTCCAAATGAGCCGTGAGCTTCATGTTTTCGCCGTAGTCTACGGGGCAATCGATAATGACCGGTTTATCCAGGGTAAAAGCTTTTTTCAATGTCGGCAGGAGGTCTTCGGCTTTTGTGATGCGATAGCCGACGGCGCCCATACTTTCCGCGAGTTTGACGAAATCGGGATTGGTAAAGTCAACGTAGCAGGGATGGCCGTAGTGCATTTCCTGCTTCCATTTGATGAGCCCGTAACTTCGGTCGTTGAAAATAAGCGTGACGAAGCGGGAACCCAGACGATGCGCCGTTTCAAATTCCTGGCAGTTCATCATGAAGCCGGCATCGCCCGTGATGGCGAGGACTTTGCGATCCGGATGGACGAGATTGGCCGCGATGGCGCCGGGAACGGCAAGACCCATTGTGGCGAAGCCGTTGGAAATAATACAGGTGTTCGGCTTGTAACAGTTGTAGTGGCGGGCCGCCCATACTTTGTTGGCGCCGACATCCGTGATGACAATGTCGTCGGGACCCATGACTTCGCGCGCATCGATGAGTACTTTTTGCGGTTTCATGGGAAAGGACGCGTCATGGCGGTACTGTTCATGCTCGGCAACCATTTTTTTGCGGACAGTGAGCGCATAATTCGGTTCAAGGAGGCGGGCCGCCTTATGCATGATCCGGTCGAGCGAATCCGTAATATCGCCGACGACCTCAACTTCCGGCTGGTAGGTCTTATTGATGTCGGCCGGCAGCGTATCGATATGGATGATGTCGGCATTGCTGCGGTGCCACTTGTTCGGTGCATATTCGATGATGTCGTAGCCGACGCAGATGACAAGGCTCGCGTTTTCGAGGACTTTGGTCTGGTAGTCGGCCATAGGGATACCGACGGTCCAAAGCGAGTAGGGGTTGTCGAAGGGAACGGCTCCTTTGGCCATCATCGTGTTGATGACGGGCAGTTTCAATTTCTCCGCAAAGGCCGTCAGTTTCTGCGCCGATTTGCTGCGGATAACGCCGCTGCCGGCAAGAATAACCGGAGTGCGGGCATAAGAAATGAGTTCCGCCGCAGCGTCAATTGAACTTTCCAGAGCCGTTTCCGGCCTGATACATTTATGATGCAGCGGCCGTTCTTCGTCGCTTACGGGCATCAGGCCGATATTTACGGGCAGATCGATAAAGGTTGCGCCCGGTTTCTCCCGTTCGGCATATTTAAACGCAAGGCGCGTGATTTCGGCAATGGTGTCGGGGCGGACGACCGTATAGGCACGGCGCGTAATCGGTTCGAACATAGCGCGTAAATCCAAATACTGATGAGCCGTGATGTGCATCTTGTCCGTACTGACCTGACCGGAAATGGCCACAAGCGGTGCGCCGTCGCTGTCGGCATCGGCGACTCCGGTTATCAAATTGGTTGCTCCCGGTCCGAGGGTCGCCATGCAGACGCCGGCTTCGCCGGTGAGCCGGCCGTAAATATCGGCCATGAAAGCGGCGCCTTGTTCGTGACGTACTGTTATAAACTCAATTTTCGAGTGCTCCAACGCATTCATAACGGCCAAATTTTCTTCGCCGGGAATCCCGAAAATATAATGAACTCCTTCTTCTTCCAAACATTCGACCAGGAGGTCCGCAGTATTGCGTTGCTTTTTCTTTTCTGTCATCTGAAGCGCTCCTTTACGGTTTTGTTATAACGAAAACAACACTTTAAATTATAGTATGTAACAAATCTTTTGGCAATTTCATATGACGGGAAGCGTGTGCATAAAACGAAAAACGGCGGTCAGGAGGCATAAAAAGAAACCGCCTCGTAAAGAGACGGTCTTTGAAAAACGGGGGTCATTTGTATTGTACTTTCTGAAGTACGAGCGTTGCCATATGAGCACGGCCTTTTACAACGTCGTTGCCGTCGGCGATGGACTGAGGATAGAATTGCTGTTTAAATTTCTTTTTACCGATTTTGGAAACGAGTTCTTTCAGCTGAATCGTCTGTTCGTCGACATTGTACACGTATGTACACTGGTCCGTAGATTCGCCGAATGTTTCCGTTGTCTGGAAGGTGAGGATAGTCATGCCGTTTTCAGTCGTCACTTTGGCCGAGTTCATGTCAATGGCAATGTTCGGGTTATACTGCCAGATATTGGCTTTTGCCGCACAAACGGAAACGGACATAACGACTGCCAGGCCTAAAGAGAGAAGAATTTTTTTTGCTTTCACGTAAAACACCGCCGTTTTCTAGTATCAATACGGTAATTATATCACGAACGAAACATAAGGGCTACCAAATGACCTTGCCGAGGACATGGTCCAGGGGGACGGGGCCGATAAAGCGGCTGTCCGTACTGTGATTGCGGTTGTCGCCCATACAGAAGACATATCCCTCCGGAACGGTAACTTCGCCTTCGCGGCTGTAATCCATTTCGCCGTTATTGATATACGGTTCGTCCAGGGCCGTACCGTTGCGCCATACCTTGCCGTCATGGAAGGCAAGCGTGTCGCCGCCCTTGCCGATAACGCGTTTGACCCACACATTTTTTGTCTGCAGCTTATGATCGAAGAAAGCCATGTAGTTATGTAAGGGTTCGATGGCATCGTCGATCCACGTGCGGTTGTAAAGGACGCGGCTGTCAATGATGACGATGTCGCCGTAATCCGGTTCTCTGCCGAGAATATGATCAACCTTTTCAACGGCTAAATATTCCCCGTTATGAAGGGTCGGTACCATTGATTCACCGGATACCCGTGTCGGCTGGATAAAAAAGATGTGAATGACCATGGCAATAGCCAGAGCGATGATAATAGAATACACCCATTCGTAAATTTCCCGTACAAATCTGCTCAAAATATTACCTCCTTGCGTACTTTTTCATTGTATCAAAGGCCGTTTGCATTGTAAATACAAGGGCTTTTTATGTACGCAATGTATGTAAAAGTTTTGCCGTCTCCGTTTCGTCGAACACGGTGATGCCGTTAGCGGTGAGCAGGGCTGCGGTTACTCCCGTTCCGTCCCTGAGAGTTCGCGTGAAGGTACCGTCATAAATACGTTTGCTGCCGCAAGACGGGGATCTTTCTTTTAAAACGGCGTAGGCGCAGTGATACCGCACGGCCAGCCGCAAGGCTTCGGCGGCACCGCGTTCGTATTGTGCCGTCACGTCTTTTCCGTCAGCCGTTATGACCAGTTTGCCGGAACGCTCCGCCGCCGCTCTCGGTGTGGCGAGGCCGCCTGCCTGTTCCGGACAGACGGGGATAAAAGTGATTTGCGCCTCTTCCATGAGGGCGTCAATTGCTTCGTATGTTTTGATTTTGCCGTCGTACCGGCAAGTCATGCCGAGGAGGCAGGCGCTGATTAACACGTTCATAGCCATTCCCTGTAAATAAGCGTCTGACCGGTGCATGGGCTTCAGTCGAGCGCTTTCACCGTTCTATAATTTTTCCAATTCTTCGGGATTTTCCAATGCGATGATTTTCCATGTGCCGTCTGTGAGCCGGCTTGCTTTCAGTTTAATTGTGGCAGACGTTTTTTTCGTCGTGTTTTCAACGACTAACGTGATTTCCGCCGTGTCATCCGCATTTTTTACGGATGATACGTCTTTGAGGGAAAGATCGCCTTTGTCGGCGGTTACGTTATCAATGGGAGAACTTGTTGCGGCGCCGGTCTTCGAGCTGTTTGCCTGCGTATCGGCAACAGCCGCCGTAACGGCATTTTTGATGGAGCCGGCGAGAATATTTTTGGTTACCGGGACGAGGGCGGAAGCGAGCGGATCATTCTTTACGGATGCATCTTTTTCCACTTCCTTGTCAATCCAATCGTTGACGATGCTGTCTATGTCGACATGTTTGTTGAAAGTTTCCGCATCATGGTTTTTTACGGCCGTGCGGATAATGTTGACGGAATATTCGGGCGTGCGCGTAAAGACAAAGTGATAATACCCGTAAGCGCCGGCGATAATAATGACGAGGGCGATAAAAATCGCGATAAATTTTTTGCTGACAGTAATGGTCATAGAATACTCCTTTATAAAGCATTAATTATTGTATATATCATTATGCTTATCATATCATACTTTATGTTGAAAAGAAGAGGGGAAATATAAAGAAGATGGCGTACTGACGTCAAAAAAATAACCGCGCTGTTTCCGGCGCGGTTATTGTGTATGTAATGGTGGACCATCAGGGGATCGAACCCTGGACACCCTGATTAAGAGTCAGGTGCTCTGCCAGCTGAGCTAATGGTCCGTATATATGAGCCGACCTTCGGCACAGGCAATATATTACACTATTCACTAATAAAAATCAAGTACGGGACGGGGCGTTTTTGCAGGATTACGGGGATTACCGCACTGTGCTGCACATGAAGAAACAAAAGGCGAAAGGCGCGTAAATCTTGATTTACAAAGGGCCTTACCAGTATAATACAAAGTATGGTTTTTATTTCGTAACATGGAGGAGGATAGCATGATTACTTGTAACGGAAGCGGTAATCCCGATGCAATCGTTTTAGGCGTTGATCATCGTCTGCGTGCCCTGGCGCACGTATCGGAAGAAGAGAGCGCGCTCATCCGCGCCTACACGGATCGCCGCCCTGCCGCCCTTAGAGCGGGCAGTGTCAATGTTCTGCGTTCCGTTGTCGACGATACGGTGAAAACCTATTTTCTTGCAGGCATTGAGGACAGTTCCACGGAACGGGGAACATTCCGTGAATTCGAGAGAGCCAAACGGATCATGGCTGCCGCCATGCGTGAAGGCGTAAGTGAGCTGGCCGTTTATATCGACACCCTCGATATGGAGGCGGAAACACTCATTGACGGTCTTCTGTACGGTAACTACGAGTTCAATCGGTATAAGACGGAGGACGGGTCCAAGGTCATTAAAAACATTAATCTTATAACCTCCGGTTTAAAGAGCAAAGATTTCAACACCCTTTGCTATATCTACTCTTCCATTTACGAATGTATTTATTTTGTCCGCGATCTCGTCAACATGCCGCCTAATGAATTGACGCCGCGGAAGTTCGTTGATACGGCTACGGCTCTTTGCAAGGGAGACGCTATTTTCATAGAAGTGCTGAATAAGTGGAATCTGGAAAAGCGCAACATGGGCGGTATTGTTTCCGTCGGCAAAGGCAGCATGAACCCGCCGCAGCTCCTTTCCGTCGCCTATACGGGCGATCCGGAAAGCCGTGATGTCCTGGCTGTCGTGGGTAAGGGCATTACGTACGATTCGGGCGGACTATCCCTGAAAAGCCGCGCCGGCATGGAACATATGAAATCGGATATGGCCGGCGCGGCAACGGCGCTCGGCGTTATTCGGGCCCTTATGCTCCTCAAATACCCTGTAAATGTCCTGGCGGTAATGCCCCTGGCTGAAAATGTCCCGTCCGGTATGTCCTATCATGTGGACGACGTCATTACCATGTTCAACGGAGCAACCGTGGAAGTAAAGAATACCGATGCGGAGGGCCGCCTCGTCCTGGCCGACGCCGTCGCTTACGCACAGTCCAAGGGCGCCAGGAAGATCATTGATTTGGCGACTCTTACCGGCGCCTGCGTCACCGCCCTGGGGACGGTCAGAAGCGGTATGCTGGGCAATGACCAGGAATGGATGAACCGGCTTTTTTCAGCCGCCGCGCGGGTGCATGAAAAAGTATGGCAGCTGCCGGCCGACGAAGAGTATGAAAAGCAGTTGCAAAGTGAAATCGCCGA
This sequence comes from Megasphaera geminata F0357, assembly GCF_000239275.1. GTDB lineage: Bacteria > Bacillota > Negativicutes > Veillonellales > Megasphaeraceae > Megasphaera > Megasphaera geminata. The sequence goes on from NZ_JH417599.1 coordinate 84,803, forward strand.
TATCAAAAATGTCGGCGGCCCCGATGCGGGCGCTATCACGGCGGGACTTTTTATCAAACATTTCATTAAGGAACAAACCTCGTGGATTCATTTGGATATTGCCGGTACGGCCTTTTGCGACAAGAAGGACGAGAACGGCTATTACGGCGCGACCGGTGTCGGCATTAAAACAATCCTCGAATTGTTGAAAGGCGATACACAGTGAAGGTCGACTTACACATGCACACGAACTGTTCCGACGGTGTCTTGGCGCCGGAGGACCTGGCTGAAAAAGCGTTTGCGGCGGGCCTGGATACGATTGCCGTAACCGATCATGATACTCTTGCCGCTTATGACGGAACCTGCCGTTTTCCCGACGGGCTGCGCGTTATTACGGGAATTGAGATGAGCAGCGAATACGACGGCGGTGATGTCCATTCCTCGGTTATTATATTGACCCCGCAGATCCGGACATGAGCGGCTACTGCCGCGATTTTAAAAGGCGGCGCCTGGACAGGGCCTGGGAAATGATCGCCCGTTGTACGGCTCTCGGCTATACCTTGGAGCGGCGGGAAATCGAACGTATCCTGGACAAAGGCGGCACCGTAGGACGTCCTCATATTGCGCGCGTGCTTATCAGCCGCGGCTATTTCCCCGATGTGAAGACCGTATTCAATGCGCTCCTTTATCGCGGCGGCCCGGCGTATGTACCCTATAAACGGTGCAGTATTGAAGAGTGCATCGACCTTATTCACGGAGCCGGCGGTATCGCCGTCCTGGCTCATCCGTCATTGGTGAAGTCGGGACTTGCCGAAGTTCTCGGCAAGCCTTTTGACGGGGTGGAAGTGTATCATCCGCGCAACCGCGGCAGATATGACGAGTTTCTTGCCGGGGCGCACAGGCGGGGGCGTCTTGTCAGCGGCGGCTCCGACTTTCACGGTACAGCGGGAAGATACCCTGAACAAATCGGCGTATATACTGTCGACGGCAGGGATGTCCGAGCTATATTGGATCTAAGGAAAGGCGAAGAGTAAATGAAGATAATCGGGTTTGTCGGGCCCAGCGGTACGGGAAAAAGCCACCATGCCCTCGTCGTTGCCTATGACGAAAAAATTGAAGCGATTATAGATGACGGCCTTTTGATTTATCGCAACCGTATCGTTGCCGGTCATTCGGCAAAGGACGAGACCAATTATATGAAGGCCGTGAAAACGGCCATTTTCTCAAATAAGGAAGATGCCGCCGCCATGCGCGGGGCGTTGCGCCGTATCAAGACGGACAGGCTCCTCATCCTCGGCACGTCAAAGCACATGATTGAACGTATTGTCGCGGTCTTGCAGCTGCCGGCGCCGGCCCGTTTTATTACCATCGAAGAAGTATCGACGCCGGAAGATATGGCGGTGGCCCGGGAACAACGCGTAAAGGAAGGGCGTCACATCATTCCCGTGCCGACAATGGAACTTAAATCACATTTCCACGGGTATCTTCTCGATTCGGTGCGTTCTCTTTTTAACAGAAGCGGCGGTAAGGAATCATCCGAGTTTGAACACTCCGTCGTCCGGCCCGTATTCAGTTATTACGGCAAACTCGTCTTTTCCGATGCCGTCCTGCTTTCGCTTGTGCGGCATACGACGAGCGCCTTGCAGGGCGTGGTGAAAATCAATAAAATACGTATCCGGAAAAACCGCGATTCCCGCGTAAACGGGCTGCGTATCGATCTGACCGTCACCGTGCGCTACGGGGAGAACCTGAAAAAATTAACGGCCGAGCTGCGTCGTGCCGTAGAAAAGGAAGTGGCTTTTACGACGGGAATGGGTATTGACGTGTTGCAGGTAACGATCAAAGATGTCGTCGCGGAGTAGGGACTTTTGTAACGCAGGCAAGGGGCTGCCGTTGACAGCGGCTCCGTCCTTTCTGTATAATACAAAAAGAGTCATGTAACTGGCGGAAAGTGGGGATACCCACGGGGAGCATGACGTATGACAGCCGACCGTCTGGGCAGTTGCGTCCGGAAGTGTCGGTTTTTTTATTTGCGCTTTTGCGGGAGGTATATATGAAGGAATTGGCTTTGAAATACGGCTGCAACCCCAACCAGGCGGCGGCCCGGATTTATATGCGCGACGGCGGTGAGTTGCCCCTTGAGGTAATGAACGGCCGCCCCGGGTATATTAATCTTCTTGACGCCTTTAACAGCTGGCAGCTCGTAAAAGAATTGAAGGAAGCGACCGGCCTGGCCGCGGCGACCTCTTTTAAGCATGTCAGCCCTGCCGGCGCGGCCGTCGCCGTGCAGATGAGCGATGCGTTGAAGAAAATATATTATGTAGACGATCTCCCTCTGTCGCCCCAGGCGGCGGCCTATGCCTGTGCTCGCGGTGCGGACCGCATGAGTTCGTACGGCGACTTCGCGGCCCTGTCCGACGTATGCGATGCGGAAACGGCGGCGCTTCTCAAGCGTGAAGTGTCGGACGGCGTTATTGCTCCCGCCTATACGGACGAAGCCTTGCGCATTTTAAAGGAAAAAAGAAAGGGGACATACTGCGTATTAAAAATCGACGCGTCCTATGTGCCTGCAGAAACGGAACACAAAGAAGTGTTCGGCGTTATGTTCGAACAGAACCGGAACAACATAAAAATTACGACCGATTTATTTACAAAACGGCCGACGCGGAACAGGGATATTCCCGCAGCGGCACAGCGTGATTTGCTCATCGCCCTGATTACTCTCAAATACACGCAGTCCAACTCGGTCTGCTATGTAAAAGACGGCATGACCGTCGGTGTCGGCGCCGGCCAGCAGTCGCGCGTCCACTGTACGCGCCTGGCCGGAAACAAGGCCGATATCTGGTGGCTGCGTCAGCATCCGAAAGTGCTGGCCCTTCCCTTTAAAGCCGTAGCCGCCGCCCGGAGCGCGACAATACGATTGATGTATATATTTCCGATGATTATGAAGACGTTCTTGCCGACGGCATGTGGCAGGCCGTATTTACGGACCGTCCCGAACCGCTCACGCGGGACGAGAAAAAGGCGTGGCTTAAAGAGCTGCGCGGCGTGGCTCTCGGCAGCGATGCGTTTTTCCCTTTCGGCGACAATATCGAACGGGCTCATCGCAGTGGCGTGGCCTATATTGCGCAGTCGGGCGGCTCTATCCGTGATGATCATGTTATTGCAACCTGTGATAAATATAATATCGCCATGGCCATGACGGGCGTCCGCCTCTTTCATCATTAGGATTTCATGAGGGTGAACCTGACAAGGAGAAATACTTGACACACGGCAGTTCCTTGCTGTATACTGACGAAGTGTGAAAATGAAGGCGGTGAACCTATGGTTGAAGATGTTGTTCGAACGGGACGCCTGCTCGATACATACGGCCCGCTTTTGACACCGCACCAGCAGCGGTGCATGGCGATATTATATTTTTACGATGACCTGTCCCTCGCCGAAATAGGCGCGGAGCTTCATATTTCCCGTCAGGGCGTGCACGACCTTTTGCAGCGCGCCTCACAGGGATTGGAGCATTATGAAGCGAAGCTCCATATAGCCGAAAGGTCCGAACGGATACGGGCGGAAGTGGAACATGCCCTGCTGTGCCTGGACAAGGGCGGCGCAGAGGACATAAAAGAAGCGAAACGCGTACTGACAGAGTTGGATATATAAGCAGTCAAAGGAGGAGCTTTACATGCCATTCGAAAGTCTTTCCGAACGATTTCAGGCGGCATTCAGGAAGCTTCGCGGCAAGGGCAAGCTGACGGAAGAGGACGTAAGCGAGGCGCTGAAAGAGATGCGCAGGGCTCTTTTGGAAGCGGATGTTAATTTTGCCGTAACGAAAGATTTTATAAAGAAGGTCGGAGAAAAGGCTGTCGGTGAAGAAGTATTCAGCAGCCTGAACGCGTCGCAGACGGTTATCAAAATTGTCCGCGACGAGCTGACCGAGCTGTTGGGCGGTACGCAGAGCCGCATAAGCGTTTCTTCGCGGCCGCCGACGATAGTCATGCTCGCAGGCTTACAGGGCGCCGGCAAGACGACGACCGCCGCCAAGCTGGCGAAGGCGTTCGTCCGCCGGGGCAAGCGTCCCCTGCTCGCGGCCTGTGACGTGTACAGGCCCGCCGCCGTTGAACAGCTGCAAGTGTTGGGACGCGAACTGAATGTTCCCGTCTATGCGGAAGAAGGCGGCAAGGATGCCGTTGCCATCGCGGAAAATTCCGTTCCTTATGCGACGAGCCATCTTTGTGATGTCGTTATCATCGATACGGCCGGCCGTCTCCACATAGACGAAGCGCTGATGGATGAACTCGTTCGCATTAAAAATAAGGTTCACCCTCATGAAATACTTCTTGTCGTCGATGCCATGACCGGCCAGGATGCGGTGACGGCGGCTACGGCTTTTGACAAGGCTCTCGGCATCGACGGCCTGATTATGACCAAGCTCGACGGCGATGCCCGCGGCGGTGCGGCCCTCTCCATTAAGGCCGTAACGGGAAAACCGATTAAGTTTATCGGTGTCAGTGAAAAAATGGACGGCCTTGAAGAATTTCATCCGGATCGATATGCGTCGCGTATCCTTGACCTGGGGGATGTCGAAACGATTATCGAAAAGGCCCAGCAGGCTTTTGACGCAGAGTCCGTAGCCGATATGCAAAAGGCCATGAAGAGTAATTCCTTCACCTTTGACGATTTTTTCAAGCAGCTGCAGATGATTAAAAAAATGGGCAATTTGGGCGGTATCCTGAGCCTTATCCCGGGTATCGGCAAATATAAAAAGGAATTGGACAAGGTAGACGCGGACGGGAAGGAATTCAAACAGATCGAAGCGATTATCACATCCATGACGATACAGGAAAGAACCAGCAGCAATCCGAAAATGCTCATCAAAGACAGCCGGAAACGGCGTATTGCGGCTGGCAGCGGCACGCGTGTACAGGACGTAAACCGCCTCTTGAAACAATTCACGGAATTCCAGAAAATGATGAAGCAGGCGCAGAAATCACAGAAGAAAGGGCGGAAGTTTATGCCTAAACTTCCGTTTTAACGTAAGGCCCTCTAGCAGGGAAATTCTATGGAGGAGGTGAGATACAATGATTAAAATCCGTTTGGCCCGTTTAGGCGCCAAAAAGAAACCGATCTACCGCGTTGTCGTAGCGGACGTTCGCAATGCCCGCAACAACGGGCGTCCCGTTGCGACCATCGGCCAGTATGATCCCGCGAAAAGCTTGTCGGAAGCTTTGACGGTTGATACGGAGGCAGCGCTGGAATGGCTCGGCAAGGGTGCTCAGCCGACCGATACAATTCGTTCTCTCTTTAAGAGAGCCGGCATCATGGCTCAGTTTGAAGCGTCCAAGAAGTAAGTGGGGTCGGATACGATGGAAGAATTGATTATATGTATTGCCAGGGCGTTGGTCAACCACCCCGAGGCAGTCACGGTTACAAAGATTCAAAAAGCAGATATTGAGGTCTACCGGCTTCACGTAGCTTCCGAGGATATGGGCAAAGTTATCGGCAAACAAGGCAAAATTGCTCGGGCAATACGCCTTGTTGTCAAAGCCGCGGCCGTGCGGGCCGACGTGAAGGTCGCTGTAGACATCGTGTAGGGAGGATCCATGGATCAGATTACGCTTCGTATTCCTGTAACTGTCAAATCCAAAGTTACGCAGGAGTTGAAAGACAAAATCCTGAATGAAACGGCTCAGATCTTGACCGATATTGATCGGGAGATGCAAAACCTCGAATTTCAGGCGAAACGCATGATGGCCGAACAGGCTAAATTGGATGCACAGGGATTGATTTCCCTGCGCGCTCAGGTCGAAGAACAAAAACAGCGCCTTGCCAATGCCAAAGAAAAGGCGACGAGCGATCACGCTCAGGCGGAACAATTGGAAATCGGCTCCGAAATTTCTCAGGGCCAGTTGGAACAGACTGTCACCGTTAAAGTCGGTGACGACCTTAATAAGCTGATGGGGATGGAAATTCTCCTGGAAGACGGCAAAATTATCACGTTCCGTCAATAATACCATGGCTGATACGGAATTTTTCACAATAGGACATATAGTTGCCCCGCACGGTGTGCGGGGTGATGTTCGTATTTACCCCGATACGGATTTCCCCGAACGATTTTTGGAAATGAAGTACGCCTATATAGACGGTGTGAAATATGCAGTGAAAGAAGCGCGTTTTCATAAACGGGTCGTCCTGGTAAAATTTGACGGAACGTGATGACAGAAACGGCGCGGCAGCTCTGGTAAAAAAGGAAATTCAGATTCCCCGCACGGAGCTTATGCCCCTGGCAGAAGGGCAGTACTATATTTTTGATATTATCGGCTGTTCCGTCTTCGACAAAAACGGCAACCTTCTCGGCGAGGTAACGGATATTCTCAGAACGGGCAGTAATGATGTCTATGTCGTTACGGGCGAGGACGGGAATGAAGTGCTCCTGGCGGTTATTCCCGATGTCATCCTGTCCGTCGACGTGGGGGCAAAAAAAATTATTGCCGATCCGCCGGAATGGATATAGACTGATGCGAATAGATATAATTTCTCTTTTTCCCGAATTTATAGAAGCTTTTTACGGGCACAGCATTATCGGCCGCGCACGGGCCGCCGGGCTGTTGGAGCTGGATGTGACGAATCCTCGCGCCTTCACGTATGATCGGCACCGCATGGTGGACGATACGGTTTACGGCGGCGGCTGCGGCATGCTCATGAAGGCCGGGCCGTTATTTGCGGCCGTTGAAACCGTGCGGCGGGCCGTGCCGAAACGTCGCGTTGTGTTTCTGGGGCCTGCGGGAGAAACCTTTACGCAGGCAAAGGCCGCGGAGCTGGCTGCTTATGATCAGATTATTCTCATTTGCGGCCATTATGAGGGTGTTGATTACCGCGTCGAGTCGGAATTAGCCGATGAAACCGTTTCTGTCGGCGATTATGTTCTCACCGGCGGTGAACTTCCGGCCATGACCGTGACGGATGCGGTAGCGCGGATGATTCCGGGCGTGCTGGGCGCGACCGCCGGTGCGGCGGAAGATTCGTTCGCAATGTCGCTGTTGGAATATCCGCAGTACACAAAACCCGCCGTTTTTCGCCATAGCGCCGTGCCGGACGTATTGCGTAACGGTGACCATATGAAAATTGCGGCATGGCGTAAACGGGCTTCTTTACGGAGGACCCTTGCCGTCCGTCCCGATTTGTTGAGAACGGCCCGGTTGTCCGACGGGGACAGGGAACTGCTGGACTCTCTTGAACGGGAGATGAGGGAATGAGCGCACCGTTATATGTAGGGCTGGTACATTATCCTGTATATGATAAGAACTTCAATATCGTTGCAACGGCCGTAACGAACTATGATTTGCACGATATTTCCAGAACGTCGAAGACCTTCGGCGTCAGGAAATATTTTCTTATCCATCATGTTGCCGGCCAGCTGGATATGATTCATAAAATTTTATCGTTCTGGCGCAGCAAGGTCGGCCGCAACTACAACGCGTATCGGACGGAAGCGTTTGATATCGTGGAAACGCAGCCTTCCGTGGAACGCGTTATTGAAAAGATAACGGAGACGGAGGGGGTGCGCCCGTATGTAGTAACGACCGATGCGCGGACCTATGCCAATACCGTTTCCTACAAGGAATTGCGGCTGAAGAGAGAATGCGGGAACAGGCCCGTACTTCTTCTTTTCGGCACCGGGTACGGCATGACCCGGGATATGATGGAACAATTTGATTTTATACTGGAGCCGATTCACGGCACAGGCGAATACAACCACCTTTCCGTCCGCTCGGCCGTCGCTGTTATTTTGGACAGGCTGGCCGGCGAAGCGTGGTGGCAGCAGAGGAGGCAATAACCGATGTCGGGACATTCAAAGTGGGCCAACATTAAACGTAAGAAAGGAAAAAATGATGCCGTCCGCGGTAAAATTACGACTAAAATCAGCCGTGAGATCACGATTGCCGTGCGTATGGGCGGGGCCGATCCGACAGGCAATATGCGCTTGAAACTGGCGCTGCAGAAAGCCAAAGAAAACAATATCCCCAAGGAAAATATTAATCGCGCCGTCCAGAAAGGGGCGGGTACGCTTGAAGGACAGAGCTATGAGGAAATCGTGTATGAAGGATATGGCCCGGCAGGAGTTGCCCTCACGCTCAGCGTCCTCACGGACAATCGCAACCGTACGGCAGCCGAAGTACGCCATATTTTCTCTAAATACGGCGGTAACATGGGTGAAACGGGTTGCGTCGCATGGATGTTTAAGAACCGGGGCGTTTTTATCGTAGCCGGGGAGGCGGCGGACGAAGACAGACTGATGGAAATTGCGTTGGAAGCCGGAGCCGACGATATCAGGGCGGACGGCGACGAGTATGAGATCATTACCGTTCCCGAAGCCTATGACGATGTGGAAAAAGCATTGGCGGACAACCGGATCCCTGTAGAGCATGCGCAGATCACGATGGTGCCGGATAATTTCGTCGCTCTCGGCAAAGACGATGCGCAGAAGCTTGAAAATATGATTGACGCGTTTGATGATCTCGACGATGTGCAGGATGTTTACCACAACGGGGATATTCCTGACGACATGGATGAAGCATAAGCCGGATACGGGGTTACGACTTTTTCGGAAAAGCGTAACCCCTTTTTCAATAGGACGAAATGTAATATAATAAAGGACAGCAACGAAAGGATTTACTTGTCATTGAAGTGTAACGGAGGTAACTGATGGCTACAGTCCAGGAAAAGATCGAACGGTTTCACCAAAAGCTCGCGAAAATCGAGATGGGCGGCGGGCAGGCCAAAATCGATAAGCAGCACGAAAAAGGAAAATATACGGCTCGTGAACGGTTGGAACGACTCTTTGACGCCGGCAGCTTTACGGAAATCAGCCAATTCATACAGCACCGGTGTACGAATTTTAATATGCAGGAAAAGGAGCTTCCCGGTGACGGCGTCGTCACGGGCTACGGCACGGTCGACGGCCGGCTTGTCTATGCGTATGCCGAAGATTTTACCGTTGAAGGAGGATCTCTCGGGGAAATGCATGCCCATAAGATTTGCCAGGTCCAGGAAATGGCCCTGAAAATGGGCGCTCCCTGCGTCGGCATTAATGATTCGGGCGGGGCGCGTATCCAGGAAGGTGTCGATGCGCTCGCCGGTTTCGGCCGTATTTTTATGAACAATACGGCCGCGTCCGGAGTTATTCCCCAGATTTCCGTTATTATGGGGCCTTGCGCCGGCGGGGCCGTTTACAGTCCCGCCTTGACGGACTTTATTTTCATGGTCAAGAATACGAGTAACATGTTTATCACGGGGCCGGCAGTCATTAAATCGGTTACGGCCGAAGAAGTAACGGCGGAAGAGCTGGGCGGCGCCGTGACGCATAACACTGTTTCGGGGGTAGCTCATTTCGCCTGCGAGAACGAGGACGACTGCCTTGCACAGATCAGACATCTTCTTTCGTATTTGCCGAGCAATAATATGGAAGAGGCTCCGCTCGCGGAAACGGATGATGATCCCGAGCGTACGGATGAAGGATTGAATGCTGTAATTCCCGATAACAGCAATATGCCCTATGATATGCTCGACGTCGTTAAAAGGACGGTCGATGGCGGGGAAGTGTATGAGGTCCTGGCGGATTACGCGCGAAACATCATTACCTGCTTTGCCCGTTATGACGGGCAGGCCGTGGGCATTATCGCAAACCAGCCGAAGTTTCTTGCCGGCTGCCTCGATATTAACGCCTCCGATAAAGCGGCGCGTTTTATCCGTATGTGTGACAGCTTCAATATCCCCCTGGTGACCTTTGTCGACGTACCCGGTTTCCTGCCGGGCACGACACAGGAATTCGGCGGCATTATCCGGCACGGCGCAAAGATGCTTTACGCGTATTGCGAAGCGACGGTACCGAAGGTAACGGTAGTTGTACGTAAAGCTTACGGCGGCGCGTACATCGCCATGTGCTGCCGCCAGCTCGGCGCCGATATGGTATTTGCCTGGCCTTCCGCCGAAATTGCCGTCATGGGGCCTGACGGGGCGGCAAATATTATCTTCAAACGTGATGAAGATAAAGAAGCCAGAAAAAAAGCGTATGTCGAAGAATTTGCGACGCCTTACAAGGCTGCGGAACACGGTTATGTGGACTGCATTATCGAACCGAAGGAAACGCGCCCGCGCATTATCAACGCACTGGCTATGTTATACAGCAAGCGTGAAGATCGCCCGGCTAAAAAGCACGGTAACATGCCGTTGTAAAAGGAGGGGAAGGAATGGACGAAACGACGTTTATGTACGTTGAAATAGTGTTGGCTGTCCTCGCCGTCGCAGCCTTCGCCTTTGCCGTGACGGTGCTCACCCTGATCAGGAGACTTAACGGACTGCATTCCGAACTGGCGGCTCTAAAGAGCCGGTATGACGCTTCTGAAATGAAAGAACCCGGGAAAATAGCCGCTTTGCCTGAAGGCAAGGGGAAAGAACCGGTAAAGCGGGCCGAACTTGCGCCGTTAGGCGAACGCAAGCCTGCAGTAGTGCCGGCACCGTCAGCTGCCGTTGCCGCGGACGGTGTGGAGCCCGAGGTTGTGGCGGCCGTTATGGCGGCCGTAACGGCTTGCGGGTATATGCCTACGGCGATCAGGCCCGTACGGCAAAGGAAACGGCAAAACAAACGCTGGCTGCTGGCAGGACGTTTGGCAGGCATGCGATAAAGAACAGTAAAAGAGCGTGGAGGACAGAATGAAAAAATTTAAAGTTACCGTAAACGGCAAGACATATGAAGTGGAAGTGGAAGAAATGGGCAGTGTGCCGGCGGCGCCTGCAGCGGCTCCGATACCTGCAGCGGCATCTGAACCGGTGAAAGCGGCAGCTCCGGAGCCGGCGGCCGAGGCCGTTTCTGCCGCACCGAAAGGGCCGATTCCCGATAATGCGGTAGTTGTCAAGGCTCCTATGCCCGGCAAAATTTCGGCGGTTAAACAGGAGCGCGGTGCCGTAGAACACGGCGCTGTTATTGTCGTATTGGAAGCCATGAAAATGCAGAATGATATTACGGCTCCTCAGGACGGCACGCTTACGGAGGTTCGCGTGGCGGTAGGCGACAGCGTGAAAACGGGAGACGTATTGGCAGTCATCATGCCGTAATTATTTTTTATCTTTCCGTCACCGGTGAACTGCCGGCATAAACCCGGCTTGCGTACCCGGGTTACGGAGCGGGTTACCGTGGTTTAAGGGAATTTATCCCTTGAAAAAGGCCCGATGAGATTGCCGTTAGGAAAAAGAGAAGGAAGAAAGGGGTAGCCCCGTGTAAGACAGGGGGACTCCTTTTTTCTTGACACGGCTCCGTTTTTTCCTGTATACTAAACAAGTATTCATACGGTCGGTTAGCTCAGTTGGTTAGAGTATCTCGTTGACATCGAGGGGGTCGATGGTTCGAATCCATTACCGACCACCATAATATAAATCCATCGTTCATGCGATGGATTTTTTGTATATGCGGAGGCAGCCATGACGAAACCGTATATGTCGTCCGTTCATGAAACGGCTACAGCCGAATATGTGATTAAGAAGTCGCGCTTTATTTCCAATCTCTTTCATGTCACGACGGAAGAAGAAGCGCAGCGGCGCGTTGCCGAAATGAAAAAAAAGTATTGGGATGCGCGGCACAATTGCTATGCATATCGGCTGGGCCCCGTATTTTCTTTACAGAAGGCGAGTGATGACGGCGAGCCTTCAGGCACGGCCGGAAAGCCCGTTTTGGAAGTGTTGAAAGCATGGGAACTGACGGATACGCTCATCGTGGTCACACGCTATTTCGGCGGTATAAAACTCGGCGCCGGCGGGCTTGTCCGCGCATACGGGACAGCCGCGACGCTCGGCCTGGAAGCGGCGCGAATCGATGATTATCTCCTTTGTGACAGCGTGACGCTGGAAACGGAATATTCTTCCGTCACATCCGTAGAGCGGGCGGCGTCCGAGTGCGGCGCCGTCATTACGGAGCGGGCGTTTACGGATAAGGTTATTCTTCATGTCGCAATACCGACGGAAGAAACGGAGAAGTTCAGACAGGATTTGGTGGACGTGACGAACGGGAAGATCGGTATTACCGGTCACGGACGGAAAACGGTGCCCCGTATGCGGGTATAATAAAAGCTCCCTGACGGATAAGGGAGCTTTGCTTTTATGATTTTTCCGGTACTTCCCGGCGTCCGTAAACGGTGCGGCTCGGCAGCTGTGCCGCTACGATCCCTATGGACATGAGAACAACGCCCGCAATTTCCCATAATGTCAGCCGTTCATTTAAGATAATGTAGCCGGACAGAAGGCTGAATACCATTTCCAGGCTGCAGATAAGAGATGCTTCCGTGGGCGGCACGCCTTTCTGACCGAGTATTTGAAAGGTAAAGCCGATACCTGTGGAAAATACGGCGCAGTAGATAATAGGCCAGGCGGCAGCCGTGATAATGGTCGGTGTCAGCGGTTCGCCGACGAGGATCATGGCTGCGAAATTCAGAAAGCCGCAGATAAAGAATTGACCGATAGAAAGCTTTAACCCGTCATGATAGCGGACGAACCTTGAGACCGTGACGATATGAAGTGTCCAGAACAGGGCCCCCGCCAAGGTGAGGACGTCGCCCGCATTAACGGCGTCATACGAGCCCGTGAAGGAGAGGAAATAAACGCCCGTAACGGCAGTGATGCAGCCGATGATATGGGAAAGGCGCAGCGCGTTGCCGAAAATAAGGCTGATTATCGGTACGAGAACAATATATAAGGCCGTAATGAACCCGGATTTTCCGGCAGTCGTGTAGATGAGCCCGATCTGCTGTAATGCCGCTCCCGTAAAGAGAAGAAAACCGAGTATGCAGGTCGCGGTAAACAGGGAAACGGGGGCGGCGCTCCGCTTAGGCAGGCTTTTGGTTTTTCGCGATAAAAAATATGCAGCCGGCAAAATGGACAGCGCGCCCAACCAGAAACGAAGCCCGTTAAAGGCAAAGGGGCCGATGATGTCCGTACTGACCCGTTGCGCGACGAAAGCGCAGCCCCAGACAAAAGCGGCTATTAACAGCAGTATGCGTTCACGCATAGAAACCCTCCGGAAACAAAACTGAATAATGCTGTAATAATCTCATCATTATAGCACGTATCCTCGGCAAATCAACGTTGTGATTACTTATAAACATATATGATGGAAATATAATGAGGAAAAAATATAAAATGCACGGTAAAAATACATTTCCTCTAATTATGCGATTGAGTTATAATAGATAAAATATAACATGGGAGGCGATAGAGTGTACACAAATGCCCTTTTGACGGACTTGTACCAGCTTACGATGATTCAAGGTCTGTATTACGAAGGCAAACACGAGCAGCGATGTATCTTTGACCGGTATTACCGCAATAATCCTTTTAACGGCGGGTATACGATTGTAGCGGGTCTCGACCATTTGATCGATTACGTGGGTAATCTGCATTTTAATGACGGGGATATCGACTATTTGCGGAGCACGGGCATGTTCAGGCCCGAATTTTTAGCATACTTGCGCACATTGCGTTTTACCGGCGATATTTACGCCATGCCTGAAGGGACGATCGCCTTTCCGCAGGAAGTGCTTTTGCGGGTGGAAACGAAAAAGGCGGAAGCCCTTGTTTTGGAAACGTGCATGTCCATGATCATGAATCATGAAAGCCTTATCGCTACTAAGGCGCGCCGTGTCCGTACCGCCGCGGGCGACGATACGCTCATGGAATTCGGCCTGCGCCGCGCCCAGGGCAAGTCCGCCGGCGTCTATGGCGCGAGAGCGGCCGTTATCGGCGGCTTTAACGGCACGAGCAATGTATATGCAGGCGCCCGCTTCGGCCTCCCCGTATTCGGGACAATGGCGCACAGCTGGATCATGAGTTTCCCGACGGAACTTGAAGCCTTCCGCGCCTACTGCCGTCAGTATGACGACAATCTCATCCTCCTGGCGGACACGTATAATACGTTGAAGCAGGGCGTACCCGATGCGATTACCGTCTTTAAGGAATTAAAAGCCGCCCGCAGGCTGCCGCCTCATTACGGTATCCGTCTCGACAGCGGCGATTTGGCATACTTGTCGAAGGAAGCTCATAAAATGTTTACGGCGGCCGGCTTTGACGATGCGATTATTGCGGCGTCGAATGATTTGGATGAAAATCTGATCAGCGGCTTAAAACTGCAGGGAAGCGCCATCAATTCCTGGGGCGTCGGCACGCATTTGATCACCTCCAAGGACAGTCCTTCTTTGGGCGGCGTGTTTAAGCTGGTCGGACAGTATGAGGGCGGTGAATTTGTACCGAAAATCAAGCTGAGCGATAATGCGGAAAAAATTTCCAACCCCGGCCGCAAGAACGTACTGCGCCTTTACGATAAAACGACGGGAAAAATGAAGGCGGATATTATCGTGCTTGAAGGCGAAACGATCGACACGACCGAAGCGTTCCATCTTGTTGCCGATGATATGCCCTGGCGGTACCGTTCCGTACAGGGCGGTACATATGATGTGCGGACTATGCTGGAGCCGATCTTTAAAGAAGGCCGCCTCGTGTATGAACGGCCCGGGCTGCAGGAAATCAGAACATACGCCGAAAAAGAGATCGGCACGCTTTGGCCCGAATATACGCGCCTTATCAATCCGGAACAGATGCGCGTGCAGCGCAGTGCGAAACTTTCTGAATTGCGGGAAAAAGTGCTGCGCAAAGAATCGGCTAACTTCCTATAAAAGCGGGGCCCGGACTTTTCGTCCAGGCTCTGTTTTTACAGGTCGCGTATGATCGGCATTTGTCTATAGTCCGTCCGTCCCATTCTCGCCTCTTTGTTATGGAAGCAGAGATGCTGGATATCGGCGGCTCTGATATCCAGTGCCAGCATTTTTGCGGCGGCGCCTGTAAGGGCCGCGTCAGCCGTTTTAGTGATAATCTGCGGCGTCTTGCCGTTACGGAACTTTTTCAATAGGGTGCGGCCCTTTTTATTCGCGCCCAATAATCTGCCGTAGGCCGGGCCGCTTTCCAGCCATTCGTTCATGTCGGCCCGGTCGATCTCCAGGACGGTGCAGGCCGCCATACGGCAAAGGCGGCTGTACATATAACGTTTTGTTTTCAGCCGCTCCAGTCCCTCTGTCAGGGAGGAGGCTTCGCTCATGACGAGATGCCATCTGTTATTCAGGCCTTCAGCAAAGGCGGCTACGGTTTTCAGCCGGCCGGGGACGGCCGTGCGGCCCCGGTAGAGAACGAGTTCTTCGTATCTGCCGTAGTCCGTGTAAGCGCCGTTGCGGATGAGTTCCCGCACGGCAGCCGCAATGGCCGGAGGTATATAAGGCAGGTAGCCGTCCGGCGGCGCGCCGGCCGTGACGGCCTTGCGAATGGAGGAGCCTGTCGTGTACAGGGCCGTGTCCGACATATGGCGCCGCACTATATCCAAGTGCATAGACGGGCTGTGCTTTTGAACCGCTTTCGCATAGGTGAAGGCGAGGAGCGCATTGGGCGTAGTGAGCAGCAGGGCGGCCTGTTTGTCCAACTCCGAGAGAGCCGTCGTTACGGCCGTTCCGTAAGGTATGTGTTTTTTCGTGTAAGCGGTAATGAGATCCTGCGCCTTTTCGGTCCGCCATAATTTCACAATTTCCATGAATTCCGGTCCCGTGCCCTTTTCACTGCCGCAGACAAGAGTGTCAATACCGAGGGATGCTGCCAGACGCACGGCGCCGGACGCGAAGTCGTCCGCATGAGAGAGCGCGTAAGCCGCAGGCAGTTCAAATACGGTATCGGCACCGCAGGTCAGGGCAAAGGACGCCCGGTCGAATTTGTCGAAAAGCGCCGGCTCGCCGCGCTGTACAAAGGCGCCGCTCATGATGACGGTGATTACGGCCTCCGAACCGTATCGGTCCCGTGTTTTTTGTAAAATATAGGCATGTCCCGTATGAAGCGGGTTGAATTCCGCTATCAGGCCGATATGTTTCATGGTTTTCTCCTTCCGTATCATTATATACGGTTATATCCGCCATGACCAGTCAGGCGCGGAGAACGACCGTGCGGGCTTTTTTCTGGTCACTCATTTTAAACTGTGCTATAATAATGCCAGTCTGTAAGAAAGCTTGTAGGTGATAGTATGAGGTCCTTAACATTCATAGGTGCGGCAGTATTGATAACTGCCATGCTCGGCCTTTCCGGCTGCGGTACGGCGACGGTGCAGGAAGAGTACAGTTTCGGAGAAATGACAATGCATGCCGGCAATACGCAGGTTCTTCTTTTCTCTCCTTTTGAATTGGGACAGGCGAAAATTCAGGGTTCGGACAGCACCGTCTACGGTAATCAGGACCAACATCTGCAAATTACCGCCACATACGAACAGGCTGCAGGCTTGACCTTGGACGGAGCTGTTGACAAAGCCGTTGCGGAGTTGTCGCGTCTTGCGGAAGTATCGCTTACGGGCAGGAACGTCGGGCAGACGACCGTACATGGCGGACCCGCGTTAACCGGGGATATCGAATATATCCTGTCCGCGAAGGGACAAAAGATCCCCGTCGTCGAACGCCTGCTTGTTTTCGAAAATCAGGGGTATATCTGGACCGTCCGGTATACCTACCGCCGGGATGACGAAACGGGAAAAGCGGTAACGGATTTTGTCTTTGAAAAGCTTCAATAAACACCATTTACGAAAGAAGGTACATTCATGATCGTATTAGTTGTAAACTGCGGCAGTTCATCCTTGAAATACCAACTGGTGAACATGGACAACGAAGAAGTAATGGCAAAGGGGCTGGTAGAAAAGATCACCCTTCCCGATGCCCGATTGACGCACAAGTGGAACGGCCGGAAGAAGGAAATCGTACAGCCTATTCCGGATCATAAGGTCGCCGTCAAACTGGTTCTTGATCTTTTAACGGATCCCGAAGCGGGCGTTATCAAATCGATGAAAGAAATTGACGCCGTCGGGCATCGCGTCGTACACGGCGGCGAAGAATTCGCCTCTTCCACGCTGATTACGGACGAAGTGATGAAAGCGTTGGAAAGATGCTCCGCCTTTGCGCCGCTTCACAATCCGCCCAATATCATCGGCATCAAGGCGTGCCGGGCCATTATGCCGGAGGTCCCGCAGGTCGGCGTGTTTGATACGTCGTTCCATCAGACCATGCCGCCTGAGGCGTATATGTACGGGCTCCCTTATGAACTGTACAAGGAAGACGGTATTCGCCGTTACGGCTTCCACGGCACGAGCCATCGTTACGTTGCCGACCGGATTGCCGAGGTTATGGGCGTTAAGAAAGAAGATCTCCGCATCATCAGCTGCCACCTCGGCAACGGCTCTTCTTTGGCGGCCATTAAGGGCGGCAGGAGCATCGACACGACGATGGGCTTTACGCCGCTTGCAGGTATGCTTATGGGTACGCGCTGCGGGGATATTGACCCGGCCATTGTCTGCACTGTTATGGATAAACATAATCTTTCCGCGCAGGAAATGGATACCCTGATGAATAAGAAATCCGGCGTTCTCGGCATTTCCGGCGTTTCCAGCGACTTCCGCGACCTCGGTGAAGCGGCTGCCGCAGGCAATGAACGTGCCCGGCTCGCACTTGATATGTTCCATTATCAGGTCCGCAAGCTGATCGGCGCTCTTGCGGCCGCTATGGGCGGTGTAGATGTCATTACCTTTACGGCCGGTGTCGGCGAGAACGGCATTGAAGATCGGGTGGCTATCTGCGAAGGACTGGAGTACATGGGCGCCGAACTTGATGCGGAACGCAATAACGTGCGCGGTAAAGATGCTCTTATCAGTACGGATGATTCCGCCTGCAAGGTGTATGTCATTCCGACAAATGAAGAAATCATGATTGCTCGCGACACGAAGGATATCGTTTCCCGATAGTTGAGCAGTTGAGATGCGGCAGCTTCGCGGTGAAGTTGCCGCTTTCTTTATAGTGTTGCGGAGGAACGTATGAAGCTTATTTATTGGGATATAGACGGCACGATGATAAATACAGGAAAAGCCGGCATGTACGCTATTTATGACGTGTTTCACCGCCTTATGGGCGATGATCGGGCCGTGCCGAATATTTCGGCCGGCGGCAGAACGGATAACTATATTTGTCAACAGCTTCTGTATCAGGCCAGGGGCGTTATGCCGACGGATGAGGAAGTTTTCACCTTTTGCCGTGAATACGAACGGAATCTTTTGCTGTGGCTGCAAAAGACCCGTGAAGAAAGCGCGGTTTTACATAACGTACGGGAAAACCTGGAACATTTTGACCGGGATCCGGATGTGGTACAGCTTTTAATGACGGGAAACAGCCGTGTCGGTGCAAAAATGAAACTGGAAGTTTTCGGCCTGGACGGTTATTTTGATTTTGAGCACTCCGGTTTCGCCGAAACGTTCTATGCCCGCGACGACCTGGCCCGCAATGCCCTGATGACGGCGCAGGCCTATTGGCATGACAAAATAGAAGACATGTACGTTATCGGTGATACTGTTTACGATATCCGGTGCGGTAAGGCCATAGGCGCCAAGACCGTGTCCGTCGCCACGGGGCATTATACCGGGCAGGCGCTGGCGGAACAGGAGCCGTGGCGGCTCTTTCCTGAGCTTCCCGCCCCCGAAGTAATGAGTGCCGTGATTCACGGATAACTGAAAATACTTTTTGCGTGCTCCGGCTATCGGGGAGTGTACATGATAATCCAAACGCCCATAAGGCAGACGAAGCCGCCCAGCCGGTCATACAGATCCGGCACGGTGCCGTCGATCAGCCAGCCCCAGAGAAGAGAAAGTACGATGAAGATGCCGCCGTATGCCGCATAGACCTTACCGAAGCCTGCCGGCTGGAAGGTCGGTACGATCCCGTAAAAAATGAGGATGACCGAACCGGCTAAAAAATAAAACGGGCTCCGGCCGGCGCGCATATACAGCCAGACAAGATAACCGCCGCCTATTTCGCAGAGTCCGGCGAGGAGAAAGTAACCTAAAGATTGTATCATAATACACCTCCCTGGTAATTATACGGTCCGAAAATTATAATATACGGGGTGCGGCTGTCTGGCAAGAACATATGGATATCAAAGGCGTATCGGGAGTAGCGACGATATATATAAAGTGGTATAATAATGTAGCTCAACACGAAGTCCCGTGTCCTGCGGAAGACGGCTCGGGACCTTGTTTTGACAGTGATTTTACGCGGATGGTATAATATAAAATGAGTTTTCGGGAGAACGGGGAAAAAAAGACGGTTTCTATAGTCGTTCCCGTTTATAATGAACATCTGAATATTGAGAAGTTTTATGAAGAAGTGACCGGGGCGATGGAGACGACGGACTATAAGTATGAAATCATCTTTGTCGACGACGGCTCCGGCGATGCAACACCGCTTGTACTCAGCCGTCTGACCCGGCAGGATGACCGTGTGCGCGCCCTGATACTGGCCCGTAATTTCGGCCATCAACTGGCCATAACCTGCGGCATGGAACATGCCCGGGGCGATGCCGTCATTACGATGGACGGAGATTTGCAGCATCCGCCGGCGATGCTGCCGGATCTTATCAGAAAGTGGCGCGAGGGGTATGATGTCGTTCAGACCATACGCCTTTCAACCGATGACGCGGGCCTTATGAAAACGCTTACTTCAAAAATGTATTACAGCTTGTTGAATGCGCTGTCGCCTGTATATATCAGGCCGGGCGGTTCCGATTTCCGCCTTATGGACAAACGGGTTTTGGAAACATTTAAACTCTTCCGTGAACATGACCGGTTTATCCGCGGTATGATCGGCGATATCGGGTATAAACAGACGACTGTTGAATTTGTCGCACCGAAACGGTATGCCGGAAAGTCAAAGTTTTCTCTGCACAAGATGTTCAGCTTTGCACTGGACGGCATCATGGCCTATTCTAAAACACCGTTGCGCATATCTTTCTATACGGGCGTATTCAGCGGCCTGCTGAGCCTGCTCATGATTGTGCATGTACTTTATTGTAATTTGACCGATCAGACGACGCCGGGCTGGACGACGACGATGATCGTCGTCTGCCTTGTGGGCGGTCTGCAATTGACTTTTTTAGGAATTATCGGCGAGTATATCGGCCGGATCTTTGAAGAAGTGAAGAACCGGCCTTTATATTGGGTAAAGGCCGAGTTAGGACATCGGCGTAAGGACGATGCTCCATGGTAAAGATGCAGTGCCGAATCCCGGTTTCCGGGTACGGGGGAACCAGTTTTTAGGGGTGAAGCCGCTAAGCGGCGGGCTGCCTTCAAGCCTAACCCGTCAGTTAACCTCGGAGGCGGAGAGGAGTTTTTATGTGGAGAAAAATTTCTAAGGCTGCCGCGGTATGCGCCTTTGCGGCACTTGCCGTATTGCCTGTGGGAGCGTATTCGGTAGGTTCGCAGGGACCTGACGTTACCTTTTTGCAGAAACAGCTTGTCAAACGTGGGTATAAAATCGGTGTGGACGGTATTTTCGGCAACGATACGCGCCGTGCCGTCGAACGTTTTCAGGCGGATAAAGGCCTCGCCGTCAGCGGCAGTGTCGACGGCAAAACGTATAAACTTTTAACGGGCAAAACCATGCCGCAGGAGCAGGCGAAAAAAGCGGCGCCCGCAAAAAAGAAAAAAGCGGTGACCATTCAGGATTACGGTAAGGGTAAAGCCGGAAAGAGCGATGTCAGGCACAACGCGTTCGGCAGTAAGGTTGTCAATCAGGCCTATCAGTACATCGGCGTGCCGTATGTGTTCGGCGGCAATACACCGAGCGGCTTCGATTGTTCGGGCTTTACAAAATTCGTGTTTGCCCGTAACGGGATAACCCTGCCGCGTATGGCTGATGAACAGTATCGGCTCGGTTCGGCCGTTGCCAGGGCGGAACTCGTGCCGGGGGACCTGGTGTTTTTCTCCACCTATGAGCCGGGCGTTTCTCATGCGGGCATTTATGTCGGCAATAATCAGTTTATCAGCGCTACATCGAGCAACGGCATTCATGTGGACAGCCTGAACAGTGAGTATTGGGGTTCACATTATATCGGCGCTAAACGCATTAAGCGCTGAATAAGGCCGTCCTTTCGCCCCGGCGGGCAGAGGGACGGTAACTATAACGACCCGACTTCCGGGGAGTCGGGATATAAGGAGTGCTACCAGTAATGAAATACATGACGGGCAATGAAATTCGTAAAGCGTATTTAGACTTTTTCGAAAGTAAGAAACATTTGAAACTGCACAGTTTTTCCCTCGTTCCGGAAGACGATCCGAGCTTACTTCTGATCGGCGCCGGCATGGCTCCGTTGAAACCGTATTTTACAGGTAAACTGGTGCCTCCTTCGTATCGCGTGACGACGAGCCAGAAGTGCATCCGTACGGGCGATATCGACAATGTAGGCCGTACGGCCCGCCACCATACATTTTTTGAAATGCTCGGCAATTTTTCTTTCGGCGATTATTTTAAAAAAGAAGCCATTACGTGGGCTTGGGAATTTTTGACGGAAGTCCTGGAGCTTGATAAGGAGAGGCTTTACGTAACCGTTTATCCGGACGATACGGAAGCCTACGATTTATGGCACGATACGGTCGGCGTTCCCGCCACTCATATTTCAAAATTGGAAGATAATTTTTGGGAAATAGGAGAAGGGCCGTGCGGTCCCGATACGGAGATTTTCTATGATCTCGGCGAAACCCGCGGCTGCGGGGAACCGACCTGTGCCGTAGGTTGCGACTGCGACAGGTATCTGGAAATATGGAATCTCGTGTTCACGCAATTTGACCGCACAAAAGAAGGTACATATGAACCGCTTGAAAAGAAAAATATTGATACGGGTGCCGGTCTTGAACGGCTGGCTTCCGTAATTCAGGAAAAAGAATCCAATTTTGAAACGGATCTCCTGTTCCCCGTTATGGAAGAAGTTATCCGGATCTGTCACGGCGACTACGACGACCCGCAGCAGAAGATTGCCATAAAGGTTATCGGCGACCATATCCGGGCCGTGACGATGATGATCAGTGACGGCATTCTGCCGTCCAACGAGGGCCGCGGTTACGTCCTGCGCCGTATTCTCCGCCGTGCTGTCCGTTTCGGCCATGTTCTCGGCATTAAAAACACCTTTCTCGCGGATCTCGTCGATGTCGTTGTCCGCATGTACCGGGACGCGTATCCGGAACTGCTTGAACACAAGGATCTGATCCGGACCGTTATTGCGACGGAGGAAGCTCAGTTCAGTGCGACTCTCGCGCAGGGGCTTGAACTTCTCAACGGCATGATTGCTGAAACGGGACAAGACAAGGTGCTGGCCGGAGATAAAGTATTCAAATTATATGATACGTTCGGGTTTCCTGTGGAACTTACGGAAGAAATTGCGCAGGAAGAGGGACTGACGATCGATCACGCCGGATTTGACGCGTCCATGAAAGAACAGAGCAGGAACGTGCCCGCGCGGCCCGTGCCAAAGTTTCCGCCAAAGTCGCCACTCCCGATACGACCGGGCTTGCTCAGGAAGGACTTGTCATTGATGAAACGGCGACATCTGCGACTATTGTCCTCTTAGGTAATGACGGTGCGGCTGTCGATGAGGCGAAAAAAGATGACGTTGTTACGATCATTCTTGATAAAACGCCTTTCCATGCGGAAGGCGGCGGTCAAGTCGGTGATACGGGGGTTTTGCAAAGCGAAAACGGCACGGGCCAAGTCACGGATACGAAGCTTTTGCCGAACGGCCTCAGTTATGTGATTGCTGTCGTGACGGCCGGTTCGTTAAAAAAAGGAGAGGCTGTCAAAATTACGGTTGACCGCGTCCGCAACCTTGCCATTGCGAGAAATCATACGGCAACACATCTCTTACAGGCGGCCCTCCGCGGCGTTTTGGGAAATCATGTCAACCAGGCGGGTTCATTGGTAGAACCCGAACGCCTCCGCTTTGATTTCACTCATTTTTCGCCGATGACGGCAGACGAGCTCAGGGCCGTTGAAGAAAAAGTGAACGAACAGATTCTGAAAAATGTTGCTGTGGAAATAGAGGAAATGCCGCTTGATGAAGCAAGGAAAAAGGGAGCAATGGCCCTCTTCGGCGAAAAGTACGGTGATATCGTTCGCGTTGTCAGCGTACCGTCTTTCAGCTGTGAACTCTGCGGCGGCTCCCACGTGCCGAATACGGCCGTAATCGGTTCCTTCCGTATCCTCAGCGAATCCGGCACCGGTACGGGTATACGCCGTATTGAAGCCGTAACGGGTAAGGCCGCTCATGAACAAGCCGTTGCCGATGCTCTTCTCCTGCAGCGTGCCGCCGGCCTTTTAAAAGTGAAAGAAGCGGATATTCCCGCCAAGATCGAACAGCTTATGGCTGAATTGAAGCACAGCGAACGGGAATTGCAGCAGCTTCAGAGGAAAGTGGCGTCTTCGTCCCTTGCGGATATTCTGGCCGTGAAGAAAGATGTGAACGGGGTCGTTGTTGTCGCGACGGCCGTACAGGCCGATTCCATGGAAGGCCTGCGCAATTTGGCCGACATGGTACTGGCAAAGTTACAATACACAGCGGAAATGCAGATGGACGGTTCGGTGCCGGAAAAAACAGGTGACGGCGTTGTCCTTTTAGGCGCCGTACATGAAGATAAAGTGAATTTCGTCTGTAAAGTGTCTAAAGGACTTACAAAGACGGGCTTACATGCCGGCAAGATCGTTAAAGCCGCGGCGGCGGCCGCAGGCGGCGGCGGCGGCGGCAGGCCCGATATGGCCCAGGCGGGAGGTAAAGAACCGCAAAAGCTGGAAGCCGCGCTGGCCGCGGGTATACAGGCCGTGAAAGAGCTTCACCGCAATTGACCCTGCTTTTGACAAGGGAGAGTGAGTATAATGGCAGTAAATGATGAAACGATGATCGTAAAGAAAAAAGACGATGAACAAAACGTGGCGTCTATGATTTTAGAAGACGTGTATAACGCGTTGAAAGAAAAGGGGTATAACCCGATCAGCCAGATGGCGGGGTACCTTCTTTCGGGCGACCCGACATATATTACGAGCCATAATAATGCTCGCAGCAATATTCGCCGTCTTGAGCGGGATGAACTGGTGGAAGAACTGCTCAGTTCCTACGTAAGGCATCGGAATCTGTAAATTATGCGTATTCTCGGATTGGATGTAGGGGAAAAGACTATCGGCGTCGCCTGCAGTGATGCCCTTTTAATGACGGCCCAGGCTGTAGGGACGATTAAACGGCAGTCGAAGAAAAAAGATTTTGCTCAGCTGGCCGCCGTCTGCCGGGAACGGGAGGTACATTGTATCGTCGTCGGTAAACCGAGCCATATGAACGGTGAGCGGAGCGAAAATATGGAGAAGATAGAACGGTTCGTGAGCGAGCTGAAAGAGGCGGTGCCGGAACCCGATATTGTTTACTGGGATGAACGCCTGACTACGGCAATGGCCCGACGTCAACTCATTGCGGCGGGCGTGCGCCGCGAGAAACGGAAAGGCGTTATTGACACGATAGCTGCCGTATTTATACTGCAAAATTATTTAGATGCCCAAGGAGGAAACCATGGCTGACGAAGAAATGCTGGAAGAAGTACAGGTTATTACCATTACCGATGATAACGGTGAAGAAGAGTATTATATTGAAGACGTAGCCATTGACTTTAACGGCAAAACATTTACGGTTCTCGTTCCCGTCGGTGAAGAAGGGGATGCGGCTGAAGACGGTGAGGCCATTATCACCCGCGTTGATACGGAAAACGGCGAAACGGTTTACGTTGCGCCGACCGATGAAGAATTTGACGGCGTATTGGCAAAATACAATGCGATGTGTACCGAATAGCATAAAAGCTCCGGAACGGCCTG